>DAINAR010000005.1:12937-103535 GCA_036733345.1 Deltaproteobacteria bacterium
CAACCAGCACGACATTGCCTGCCGCGGTTCCTCCGGTGTTTGTCAGCTCACCTGTATAGGTGATCATGCTTCCTGCTTCGGCCTCAAGTGGCCCGGACTTTGTGATCTCCAGATGTGGAAGAGCATATATGGTTGTATCTGCCGAGGAAATTAGAGGACCGTATGAGTTTTCAAGAGAGTCCTCCCATATCAGGTTCACGGTATCCATAAGTACTGTAGCGTTAGGAACAGTATCATTTACTTTAACCGTGACTGTTACTATTTTAAAGCTGTTAGCCTCAAGCCCGCCGAGATCGTTCCATATTACCATTGCCGGCGGGCCGCTGTTGTAAGTACCCGAAGGGCTTGAACCCACGTATGCGAGGCCGGGAGGGAGGGCATCCTCCAGGGCGATATGGAAAGCGGGAGAATCACCTACATTCCGGATGGTGATATTATAGCTGAACTGCTCATTGTGAATGGCAGAAAGAGGACCGCTCTTTTTAACGGAAAGTTGTGGATGGGAATAGACGGTCGTGTCGGCTGTTGCCGTGGCCGGTCCGAAGTCAGTGCTCTCGAAATCTTTCCATGTGACACTGAATTGATTGGTAAGCACTGTTTCGTTTGGAATGGAAGCGTCAACTTTCACGGCAAGCCAGCCCGGGATAAAAGTACCCGGGCCCATGGTTCCCAGCTGCCATGTAACCGTATTAAGTATCGAATCATAGACGGCATTATGGCTCGAAGCGACAAAGGTTACTCCGCCGGGCAGGGTATCCACCAGGACCACGTCATAGGCGTAAGCCTGCGTTGTATTCGTAAGAACACCAGTATATTGTATTATGGTATCGGTACCAGCGGGGTCAACTGTGACATCAAGCGGGGCCGACTTGGATATGGTCAGGACAGGGTCGGGAGGTAAAGGTTTCGTTTCATCGCTCCATACCAGAGCATCTGTGGGATTCGAATTTGCTCCCACATCTGTAGAAATCGCAGCATGATCGTTGGCATTATTGCGGCTTCCCATCTGCAGTTTCCATGTGCCGTAAGCACTTAAGACAGGTAAATTGGGATTGCATTCATTCGCTTTTGAACTGGCAGATACAAGGTATGACCACGTTACTGCTATATCGATAAACATGGTGGTGCCCCATGTAGTTGTAGGCTGTTCATCTACAATGCGTACATAACCTGTTCCGCCTGAATATGGGATGTCGGTGTGCCAGCAGTTATTGCCACCGCCGCATTCGCAGTTGCATTTCCCCGGACCGGTTCCTGCTTCCACCAGTTTTTTAGAATCAAGTCTGTCGATATCATCAAATCTGGTACCGCTCCAGGTTGACGAGCTTTTGTCTATTACTTGAAATTCGAGGCCGTGAGGTTCGCTAACTCCTGGATCCCAGGAATTTGAATCCCAGGCAATTGCATAATCTGGATCATTGTCGGCATTAGCGTCTAGCATAATCCATATATTGTCAGTCCATTCGCCGCCGGGATCCAGATTCTTGATACCGCCCCATGTCCCTGCATCAACACGCATTCTGAAATATATATACAGACTGTCGGCATACTTGTAGAAAGCATAATTTATTCCATCGCCGCCTGAAGTTAATGTATCGCCGACAAAATCAAGTCTTTCAGTAACGCCGTCATCGGGATCACCAAGGCTCGGGACAGGTATCCAGAACCCGTCAGGCCAGTAAGCTTTTGTTCCCCCATACACGGCATAGGTAGCGGCACTGGAAACTGAGGCAAAGAAAATAAAAGCTGAAAAAAGAATAAGAATATAAAAAAGCCGGAAAACGCAGGATGCTGTTTTTCTTGTTTTCATCTCTTTTCCCCCTGATCGGTCTATTAATGCTGATATTACAAAGAAAATATGGTTTTAACGCAAACCGGCTTTCATTTGAAATTTTAAACAACTGGATTGTTTATACCTGCAACAGGATGAAAAGTCAGTATTCGTCCTCGGTGAGTAGTCGCTGTTCCATTGTGAATCTCAGAAGCCCAGTCTGCCGCTGTCGCATTATCCTTGCGTTTGGGTGTGAAGAAGTTATAATCACAAATATAGCAAGGAAAAAATTGTGTGTCAAAACAATTGCATGAGTAAAAGATAAGGAACGTTGCCGGGCATCATGCAAGCTTGGAGATACTTTGATACAGTCAGTTAAAGACCTTATGAGAAATGTCAGGACATGATATCCTCCTTAGCGCCTCTATCAGGGCGGATAGAGAATGAGAGGTCCTGAAAGATCATTTTAAGGCAACTTCATATGCTTTTATAAATAAGACAGACTTGCGGAGAAAAAAATATGGACGACTGGTGTGATCAACAGGATGATGTTTCTGATGGAAACCGGATTTATCGCTGCTCAAAGTGCGGAAAGAGGCTTCATCCGCGCAGAATATTCGGCAGCGATGGCGAGATTGAAGGATGGAGACTGCCGCCCCACAAGAAGAAGGGACACAAGATAAGATCTAAAACTATAAAGTCCACTCCAAAGCGTTCCAAATGAGACAATTCCAGGGGTTTATTCAAATATCTAATCAGAAGACCCATTTGTCCTGCCTTTAGTGACAAATTCAGACAGAGCCTCAAAGTATCTTTTTCCTCCAGAAAGATATGTGTCATTATGTCCGGCCTTCTTTATGGGCAGGAAAAACCTGGGCGCGTGGGCAGCACTAAACAGATCCTGTCCCATTGAAAACGGAATAATATCATCCTCTTCACCATGAATAATCAGTATGGGAACGCTGATACGGGCCACTTTTTCTATATTGTTGTAGTGGGCAGGAAACAGAAATGAAACAGGGCAGAAAAGGGGCATCCTTTTTGCCATGTCCCTTGTGGATGTGAATGCCCCCTCTATTATGATTGACCTTACCGGTCTATTCAGGGCGATTTCAACGGCGACCGCTGCCCCAAGAGATCGTCCGAACAGGACTATTCTTTCAGGAGAAACACCCTTTTGTTTTACAAGAAAGTCACAGGCCGCCAGTCCGTCGCGGTAAATTCCCTTTTCAGAAGGGCTTCCAGTGCTGTTTCCATATCCCCTGTAGTCAAAGATCAAGACCTGTAAATTTTGATCAAGCAGCATCCTGACGTTATCAAGACGGTGGGATATGTTTCCTGCATTACCATGGCAGAAGAGTATGACAGGGCGGTTTCCTTTCAATGGAAAAAACCATCCATGAATCCTGGCATTGTCTTCTGTATTAAAATAGACATCTTCACCGGTCAGACCCCATTTCCCGGGATTGCTGAGAAACGGTTTTTCAGGATAAAAGACCATGAAGTTTTCAATCTGCCGGTAAAAGACACAGAATAAGGCGGACAGGCATATGATCGCTATGATGACCAATATCCCGGTGTTTGACATTATGGATATCCACTTATGCTTTCTTTTTATTTTGCCCAAACAGGTACCGGTATCATGAAATTACACGGCCTTAGCTTCTGTCATTCCGAATCACGCTGTGGCGTGATGAGGAATCTTAATCCCGCCGCAGGCAGGACTTACATTAGTGAAATCAAAATCTCTCGTATTGTCTCGAAATGACAAGTTGATATTATTAATCTGTTCACTAAAAACATCAATTGTTATGCCGAACTTGGAGGGTGTGTCCAAATTCCATTTTTGTCCCCGCCACAAGTGGCAGGTAAACCTGCCACAGACATAGGCAGGTAAACCCGCCATAAATACTGGCGAGTAAAATTCCGTGCAAGCGAAGTGCGGCAAGGGATAGGGAGTGTTCACATCTTTTTCAAAAGCTGAATAGACGCTGTAAGCATCGGGTCCCATGTGGGGCTGAAAGGCGGTGCATATGGAAAATCGCACTGGCTGAAAGCTTCAACCGTCATTTTCTGGTGCAGGGCAACGGCTGCCGCTTTTATCCTGTGAACGGCGCCTTCCTTTCCCACTATCTGCATCCCTAATAGCCTTCCGGATTTCCTGTCGCCGACAACCTGCAGGAAAATAGTCTTGGAGCCCGGATGGGCATGAGCACGGGACCGGGTTTTTACAACTGCTTCGACTGGCTCAAATCCGGCTTTTTCAGCCTCTACCGTGCTGAGGCCTGTCCTGGCCACTTCCAGGTCAAAGACCTTGAAGACTGCTGATCCGACTATCCCTTCCAGTTCCACGTTTTTTCCTGTTACATTGTCACCGACGGCCCATCCAGCCCGGTTGGCCCTGAGTGCCAGAGGTACCCATGTCTTTTGTCCTGTAATAACATTATAGGCATCTGCGCAGTCACCGGCAGAGTATATATTTTCGTCGGTGGTTCTGAGCATTTTGTCCACTGAAATTGAGTTAGAAGGCCCCAGCTCAAGGCCGGCATCATCGGCCAGCTCGCTGTTGGGCTTGACTCCCATTGCTGCAAGAACCATTTGACACTCGATGTTCAGATCACTGCATACAATATTCAGTGAATTGCTTCCTGAGGCTTCGATCCTCTCAATCTGGTGACCCATGTGGATCCCGACATCATGTGCTTCAATCTCTTTCCGGACAACAGTTGAAAGCTCTTCAGCCATCCATGGTATAAAGATCTTCCTGGGCTTCACCATATGTACCTCAATATCCCTTTCACGAAGGGCCTCACACATTTCAAGGGCGATATAACCCATCCCTATGATCACAACCTTTTTAACATTATTTGAGTTGATGAAATCCTTAATTTTTCTTCCGTCGGTAAGGTATTTAAGGGCCATTACGCCGGGTAAATCAATGCCTTCAATATCAGGGATTATGGGGGATGCCCCTGTTGCAATTAAAAGCTTGTCATAAGGTATAGAAAATTTGGTGCCCTCCAGGTCACTGCCTGTGACTGTTTTATTTATACGATCAATTGACTCTACGCGATGTCCGGTTCTAAGATCTATCTTCTGCTGTTCCCTGAAGACATGAGCATGACGTACTACAAGGTCATCAATTTTACGCTCAGGATCGGCTATATTATAGGGCATGCCGCATGCACTGTAAGATACGTCCGAAGTCTGCTCCAGTACTATGATATCAAGATCAGGCATATTTCTCTTGGCCCTGCTGGCCGCACTCATTCCTGCAGCATCTCCTCCGATAATTAAAAAAGTCATTTTTAAATCCTTTCGCTGATTAGGCTTTAAGGTTTGATCATCAGAAAATAATCTGAATAAAGTTATGGTCAATTTCTGTTTTATCAGTGATACGTTGAATTATCTTGGGCTATTTGAACAGGAAAATCAAGCCCTTCTCAATAAATTTATCTTTCCGTTAAAAATATCTGTAACCTTTCAGATACATTCTCCGACTTTATAGATAAAGGGTGAAGTAAGAAATGAAGTTATCTTCATCAAGGGTAAGCAAATGGTGGGGTGTCCCCGTTCTGACAGGAAATCTTTATTAAAAAGGAGAAGATTTATGAAAAGGTCTACAAAGGTTTTGAGTATCGTTCTGATTGTTTCATTTTGTGTCGGCGCAGCAGTGGTTGCGGTCGGAGGCGTTTATAACGGGGTTCATAGCCTGTGCCGGTTTAAAGCCATAGCTCATAAGGTCTTCACTGCGGAGCGGATCATTCCGCGTTTGAAAGAATGCCTGAATCTGACCGGGGAACAGGAAAAGCAGCTTCGACCGATCATTGACAGCCACAGGGAAAAGCGGATGGCAATGTTTGAAAAGCGTAAGGAAATGGTCCTCAATGGCCTGCAGGAGATGAGAACCGAGCGCGAGGCATTGTGGCAGGAACTGGAACAGCAGCTTTCAACTGTCCTGACCGAGGATCAGATGCAGAAAGCGCGGGAAATCCACGAGGAGTACGTAAATGTGCGTCATTCTTTTGCACGCATGATGTTTAAGACCGGCGGCGAACTTCATCAGATATTCGAAGACCTGGATCTTTCGGGTGAACAGATTGAAAGCATCATAACGATTTTCAGGAAGTATCGCGACACTCGCTGGGAAGCTGTGGACGAATTTGTAGAGACTAAAAAGCAGATAATTGATATGATGCTGAACGAAGAATTCAACAAAGAGAAAGTCCGTCAGACGTATCGCGAGGCAACTGCAAGGTTTGAGGATTTTGTTGTTGAGAAAGCGGAAATGCTTGCGGAAATGAAAGCGGTACTAAATCCCGAACAGCTCGGACTCCTCCAGGAAAAGATCCCTGCACTCATGGCTGAATTGCAGGAAAACATTCAAGCCAGACGCACGATGTTCGATTCATTGCCCTGCCGGTAATACCGGGCAGAAAACCCTGTGAGGAGGATCATAATATCCTTGCTGTGATACTGTGTCGTAATAGCTGAAAGTGTCATTCCGAACCCCGCGTTTCGCGGGGTGAGGAATCTTAAATCATTGATATGTTCAATTTCCAGGGGGATGAAAAGATTTCTCGCCCTTATACAAAAAAGGGCAAATCCGCCACAAACACCTTCAGATAAATGGGCTCGAAATGACAAAGAGTTATTACAATAAAGTCTCAGGGTTGATGTTGTCAGTTAACTGTGAAATCCAATAAAATGGTGATGCCTTTTTTCCGCTGAAATGTAAAAGATGCCGACCAATTCGAACACGGCCAGTGATGCAGAGATTATCCGCAGGATTATTGCGGGCGATGTGAACGCCTTTGAGCTGATTTTGAAAAGATATCAGGGACATGTATTAAGTATTGTTAAAAAGCATATTCCCGAGGAAAGAATTGAGGAAACGGTTCATGATTCATTTGTCAGGGCCTATCAGTCTTTGCGGTCGTTCAGGAATTCGGACAGTTTCAAATACTGGCTGTCGTCCATTGCAGTAAGGACGTGTTACGACTTCTGGCGAAACCGGTACAGGACAAGGGAGGTACCCATGTCTTCCCTCAGTGAAGGCCAGCAGAACTGGCTGGAAAACATGGTTTCGGATCGATCAGGCCAGTCATATAAAGAAAGAGAGATTAAGCAGGAGGCAAAAGAGACCCTGGACTGGGCACTGGGGAAACTTTCAGCCGAGGACAGGATGGTTGTGGAACTGGTCTTTCTGGAGGGATTATCCGGCAGGGAGGCTGCCGAACTTCTTGGCTGGAGCGTGGCAAATGTCAAGGTGCGCTCATTTCGTTCACGGAATAAACTCCGGAACCTGCTTTCAAAAGCATTGGGAAAGAAAAATTAGATGAGCAGAGGCAAGTTATGAAATTTTTGGACAAAGACCTTAAGAAACTGGAAGATGGCCTTAAAGAGGCATACGCCCGGAAGGAAGACATCGAAGTCGAACTTGACAGTAAATGGGAAACGGGCGTAATGAGGGATATCAGGCGTCTGGGTCCTGTTAACGGCGGCAGTGCTTTTCTCTTTCTCAGTAAGTTTGTCTGGCGATTTTCAACGGTTGCATGTTCTGTTGCCGTTTTGCTCTTGATCTATGCAGGGTTTATCGGGATTGACCCTATAGAGCAGATTGCCGACATGTACTTTTCAGCTCCGGTGGAATTAAGTGTCGCCCATTTGATTGGAGAATAGCGGGTATGAATAAGATAAAAATTAAGGCAATTGCAGGAGTAATTATCGTATTTTTCCTTGGCACAATCATCGGGGCGCTGGGCACAGGCATTTTTATTCGGCATAAGATACGGCAGTTCACATCAGGGGAACATTCCTTTCAATACCTCATGATGAGAAGGCTGTCCCGCGAACTGAAACTGACAGATGAGCAGATACCAGAGGTCAGAGAGATCGTTGCTCAATCCGCGGAAGAAATGCGCAAGTTGTTTAAAAATTCTCACTCGGAATTCATTAAGATCATGGAGCGTAAAAATACCAGACTGAAGGAGGTGCTGACCCCCGATCAGCAAAAGCAACTGGACAACATGTTTGAACGTATTCAAAGACACTGGTGCGTAAGTCCTGTTAAGGAGCAGGGACAGTAGCTTTAGCTGTCAGATCTTGTCCACCTTTTACCAGCTTCTGGATGGTTTACCAGCCTCTGGCTGGCTGATTGGTAGCAATGTGCCATCAACCCTGTCCTGCCGCTATTCATTCTACCTAAACATAAAGTCAAAGAGGGGTTACCTTTCCGGTACATTCCATTTCCCCGTTTCCTCATTTTGCCCTTCCCGTATCTGATTCCCTGTTTCATTCTTTTTCACTTGTTTTTTATGTATTTGCTTATTAAAATTAAATTAATTGTGTTGCCCCGGCATTTCCAACAACTTTTACGTTAGTATCTCTCTGCCCCATCCTGCTTCTATTACCTCCGCCTGATCCACCTGCAGCATATAGCAATCTGAATTCCGTCTAAATTGACGGTGCCGCATTTTTCAGGAGTATAATTCTTCCAAACAACATATCAGGTTTTTTATAAGACGTTTTTATTTCACCCTTTTGGCACAAGGAGGGAAGAACGATGAAAAAGGTATTGTTCCTGGCTGTTCTTTTTGTGGCCGCTGTGGTTTTTTTACCCCGTGTGTCACTAAGCGCTCCTCCGTGGACAGTATACTGTGTTGATCCCTGCGGGGGTGGAGATTACACGGACCTTCAGTCTGCCCTGGAGGCTGCCGAGTCCAATTCCAACTCTGTCCTCATCAAGGTCGCCCAGGGTACCTATACAGGCAACTTCGAATACGAATCATCCCAGGGTTACAGCATCACTATCTATGGCGGCTACGAACAGTGTACAGGCTGTGCCACCCGTGAGCTCGATCCGGCAAACACCATACTGGACGGAAATTTTTCAGGCAATGCCCTTATTGTCACGGATAACAGCGGAGGCGATATCTGCGTGGACGGATTTACCCTGCGGAACGGAAGTGGCGCTACTGCGTACTACGGCGGCGGCGTGAAGGCGGCATCCGAAAACGATGCAACAACAGGCGATATAAATTCGGGGAATATCACCATAACCAACAACATTGTTACTGGAAACGCAGCAGTCTCTAACGGAGGCGGGGTTTATGCCTCATCACAGTCAAACGTCGGTGCGGCAGGCAATATTATTGTTAACAATAACATCATCCATGGAAATTCAGTTGGTGTTTCTGGTTATGACGGCGGAGGTGTTATGGCGGATTCGTATTCATCGTCTGGTACGGCAGGCAATATTACTATGACAAATAACCTCGTTTATAGCAATTCCGCTGGCCGGTTTGGCGAAGGGGTGGCAGTTATTTCGCATGTATCTTCCGGAACAGCCGGCACTGTCACACTCACCAATAACACCATCACCGAAAACTGCGATTCGGGCATATGTTATGGGCTTTTCATGTCCGGTCAAACCGTCAATTGCTACAACAACATCGTCTGGGCGAATACCGATTACATGGGTGCGGATATCTATCTGAATCCCAGCATTGTCACAGCCCAGGGCTGCAATAATGACTATGAAACTATTTTCGGGAGCTGGGACGTCTCCGGCTCAAATATCAGTGCCAATCCCCGCTTTACTGTAAGCTACCATCTAAGGCCCGGCTCCCCCTGCATTGATACGGGGAAGAACGATCCTCCGGGGGGACTCCCATCCACTGATTTTGAGGGAGACCAGAGGATAATCGATGGAAATCATAACGGCACGGCCACGGTAGATATTGGCGCGGATGAGTATATACCCAAAGGCTCAATCACCAGCATCTTTTTGCTCTTGCTGGAATGAACTACCCCGCCGCGAGAAGCAGGATATATTGAAAAGCATTGAACGCCCCAAGCGGCGAGGACTTGTCCGCCGTATTTATGGCGGGCTTGCCTGCCTTTTACCAGCCTTTGGATGGATGGCTGGCTGGCGGATTAAGACTCGCACAAACACTTAGGACGGATAAGGTGCTGTCGCAATTCGTAGTAAAACCTTTAACAGTTAATAGAGATAATATCCGGCAGGACCAAAGTTAAGAGCAGCGTCGAAGAGATAACGATAATAATTAACTGACAGTCAACATAACTCTTGACCCCTTTCACATGCCAGGCCTCAATCCAAGCTGTTCAGCGAATATTGCTCCCTACAAATATTTAAGATCGCATATCCGATTCTACTAAAATGTTAGATTTTCAAGTTTATCTGTCAATAGATTTTAGCACAAATAATCATGGATATTATAATGTTAGCATATTTATTCGAGATGGTATGCTTGTTGCAATAAACAATAACTATTGATTTCGATGTATATACACCTCATTGCATATTTATTGATCAGAAAAAGGAGAAAAACATGTGCGGTTTGGCAGGATGTTTTGGTGTCAGGGATGAAACAAAAATTTCAAAAATGTTGGATGCACTCGGCCATCGAGGACCGAATGACAGGGGCATTCATAGCCGTGGGCAAATGGTATTGGGGCACACCCGGTTATCTATTGTCGATGTTGCCGGTGGACATCAGCCCATTCTGACGCAGGACGGAAATAAGGGGATCATCTGTAACGGCGAGATTTACAACTTTCAAAAACTGCGAGAATCCTTATCACCCAGGTACTCTTTTCAAACCAATTCCGATACGGAAGTTATCCTCCATCTGTTCCAGAAAAAGGGTCCCGAGTGTGTCGCCGAACTGGACGGTATGTTCTCCTTTGCCGTTTTTGATGATGACAATTTCATGCTGGCCCGCGACCCCATCGGCATCAAGCCTCTGTATTACGGTTATCACCGGGATAATCTCTATTTCAGCTCCGAACTTGGTGCCATGAGCCTTGCCGGCGTGAGCGAAGTCCATGAATTCCCGGCGGGACACTATTACACGCCTGAAGATGGATTCGTCGAATATTACAGCGTTCCTGAAATCCGGGATTCATTGATTACGGATTGCGAGGAGGCCTGTCGCCTGATTCGGGAGACGTTTATTAAGGCGGTCAAAAAACGGTTACTCGCCGATCCGAAGATTCCGGTCGGATCTTTTTGCAGTGGCGGCCTTGACAGCAGTATTATCGCCGCTATAGCCGCAGATGAAATTCCTCACCTCCATACTTTTGCCGTGGGCATGAAGGACCCTGATGGAGATGTGAGTGACGACATCAAGGCGGCCCGGATCGCCTCCGATCATATTAAATCTACCCATCATGAACTGATTTTTACCGAAGAAGAATATTACGAGGCCCTGCCTGTGGTGATTAAAAAGCTGGAAAGTTATGATCCGTCTCTCGTGCGGTGTGCAGTTCCCTGCTATTTCACCTGCAAACTGGCGGCCGAGCATGTGACAGTTGTTCTAACCGGCGAGGGTGCTGATGAATTGTTTGCCGGGTATCATTATATGAAAAATTTTCCTGCCGATGCAGTGAACGTGGAGGCTCGTCGATTGCTCTCCGATCTTCATAATATCAACCTCCAGAGGGCGGACCGGATGGGGATGCTGTTCAGCCTCGAACTAAGGGTTCCCTTTCTGGACGTTGCCATGGTTGACCTTGCCATGAAGATACCTCCTGAGTTTAAAATACGTGAGCACGATGGCGAAAAGATCGAGAAGTGGATTCTCCGTAAGGCCTTTGAAGGAACTGATTATCTTCCCGACGAAATCTTATGGCGGTATAAAGTTCAATATACCCAGGGCGCCGGATGTGAAAGTCTTGGAGAGCAACTTTCTGAAGCGGTAATGAGTGACCAGGAATACGAACGAATAAAATACGAAAATCCTCAAGCTGTTTTAAACAGCAAGGAGGCTGCCTATTACTTTAAAATCTTCAAACGGTTTCATCCCCAGGAAAGTATTCTGAAATCAATCGGCATCTGGACTGGCTTCGATTTCGCAGAAGAACGGGAATGCGTCAGGGGTACTGTAAAATCTGAAAGTCTGGAGACTCCATAAAACCGGGGACACCATATTTATTTTACTGACTTGTGCCCCTGCAGGTATAATTTGCTATAGCTATGGCAAAAATGAGAATGGTTTTTCGTCCAGAAAGTTCTTCGTTGTCCTTTCATGTGATGTCAAATATATTAATGGTTTCTTGTAAAAAGACCGGTCCGCTTTTGGCTGCTATCGGGTTGAACAACAGTCAAAAGGATACCTTGCCCCTTTATTACAGGCGCCTTATCAACACATAAATATGATCCAAACATTTCCGGGGGAATAGTGGCCTGACGATATTTTAAGCTTTAAACGGTCATAAATTGTAACCTTTCTACCTCCTGTCACATAAATCTTTCATTTTATATTGAAAAATCTTTCTTTTTATCTTTTAATAAGCCAACTTTTTCTGAATCAATTCCGCACAATTCATAATACGGGAATATAACATGAAATGCCCGGTTTCAGTGCCGGTCATTCTGTTTTCATATTTTTTGCTTTTCTATTAACAGATTTCTAAACAGCATTATTATTAAAGATTGGTATGATCTGCTGATCTCTGGATAAATAACAGTCAAAAGAAAGTTTGATGACTTTTCACAAAAGTCCAAATAATACCTTAGCCATTTTTGATAATGAAAAAGGGCATGCCTTGGGATTGCTTTATTCTTCAAATGTGCATGACGAAATTTGTTTCATGCGAGATTAAACACCATTCTGTTTATTATGCATATTCGTATGCTATACGGTTAATGGATTGATAAACAAGCCAAGGATTAGTGTAAATAATATTTTTTAGTGAATAATAAACAGAAAACTATATAATCACATTAGCCGATGAAGGAGAATGCCTCTATGAACCATCCTCTTGACGATATTGACCGCGCTTGGTTGAGTGAGTACGAGTCAGCGGTTGTGGCATTGTTTTCATCGGAGTTCAAAGAAGACGCAGATCGGTTTACGGAAGGTAATCGACTCCTTAACCGCTTTGTCGCCTCGGTTGAGGAAGTTCGAAAAAGAGGACGCGGATTCTTCCGTGCCGTTGATGAAGCACATAACGAGCTTTGTATTGCGGTCGCCCTTTTAAAAAATGTAGGGCCGCGATTTGTGAGAGTCCTTTACGAGCCCCCTCTTCCCAACACCGATAGAACCATTGATTTTTGCGCTGAAATCCAGGGCGGGCAGAATGTCTATGTGGATGTAAAGACAATCAAACCCCTTCCCAAGGATCGGTGGGACCAATATGAAAGGGCCATTAAGGAAGGCTGGTTCCCGAAGAATGTTGCTTTAATGGTTGAAAGGGAATGGCTTGGGGGAAAGCTATGGCACGATGCATTTGCGGCGCGTGCGCGAATGCTTGAGTACACCCTTGAATTGGAGCAAAAGATTGCTCAGGCTCAACTGGCGATAAACGGAAATGTTTCGGTGTTAGCTTTTTGTGGAGAAGGGTTCCATTGGCACCAAGACGAACTGGAGGATTTTGTAGCATTTTATCGCACGGGGCACCATCGGGCAGATGACCCATTTTCGCTTGTTGAAGACAATTACATCGATGAAAAGCATCTATCTCTATCTCGTGTTGTGTCCCGATTTGTCTGCTTGCGAAGACCCCAGGGTGAGTTGCTTCAGAAGAGACTCAACTGGAATGTTCAACCTCCGAAGGAGTCTGGTTATTAGTGCAATAATCGGCTAACAAACGCATAAACTCTGAAACCCAAAGCGGGGCGTTTTCAGCTATTTCCCTTTTCTGCATTAAACGCAGCTTTTTCGGAAGCCCTCAAAGCTTTGGGTTCAGGTTATGCGCAACGTTGGATGTATATAGAGAGGGCACGTCCTTAAAAAATCAAATATCTACGTAATAAAATAGTTATTTTACTATTTATGGACGTGCCAATTATCCCTCAATTATCCTTGCAATTATCCCTGAAGCCGCGAGCTATAGGGGCAAAGGTTGATAGCTTCAGGATGGTTTTGAAGAATAGATCAGGTAAAAGATTCAAAGGTGATATATTTGTTTTTCAGGGTCGGTTAACTAATTCAGTTGAATGCGAAGATGTGAAAGTATTCACTTTATTAATTTTTTGTCAGTCTAGTTCAACATATTGATGACCGAATATTATGTTAAATGAATGTTGTGATATATGTCTAAATACTGGACGGCCGATTAAATTCAGGTCTGACCGAATAAATATCTGCCAATGGTGTGTAACTTTATTGCAAGATACACCAATAGATCCTCAAGAAATTGAAGAGCACTTGATGGACATCATAAAAAGGTATTCTAGGAAGCCCCCTGAAAGGCCTAATAAAGAAAATATCAGGGGGAAGGCTTATTCATATGTAACCGCACAAGAATCGTTTTTAGGATCTATAGTTACCTCGCTATTTAGCAAAGAAAAGCGTGAGAGAAAAATACAGGAAGTTTTCAATAGTATGTTACTACTTGAAAATGCGTCATATGAGTCTAAGTTAGCAAAATATCAGTCTGAAATTAAACATGAAATAAAAGATAATTATAATAAATTACTTTCTGGTGAATATATGCCGCGGGAATTAACGTCGTTTTTTGTCAAAAGAAATATTTTTTCAAGCCGTTGGAGTTCTCCAACGAGGTCAGCTTATAAAGATAGCCTAGATTCAACTGACAAAAAATATTTGAAATACATTAGGGCCTACAATCACAATTTGCTGGCAGGAAAGACAAAATATTCACGCCCTGATGAGAAATTTATGCTTAAATTAAGAGATAATATTAAAAGACAGGATGGCTACAGATGTAAAATTTGTTCTAAATATGGAAAAAATGTTGAGCTCCATGTTCATCATATAATCCCAATAGATAAGTATGGTAGCAATCATCCGAATAATTTGATTACTCTTTGCCATTCATGCCATAATAAACAGCATCCTGGATTTCAAGTAAGCAGGAATTTGACAATAAGAAGGGAAAGAACCGGTGGCGAATTTGTATCTATTGATATTGAGACAACAGGGTTTAGTGCCAATAATGATCATATAATAGAAATGGCTGCTGTGAAATTTAAGGATGCTAAAGTGGTGGACAATTTTTCAACATTGGTTAATCCAAAAGTTCCAATTCCGTATAATATAACTAAAATTACCGGAATAGATGATCGTATGGTTTTTAATGCTCCAACTATTAATGAAATCTTTAATGAATTTATTGAATTTATAGGAGAGGCAAAACTTGTTTGCCATAATTCTTCATTCGATATGGGATTCTTAAAAAAATATGCGAATGAGTTGGGCTATCGGATTGATAACGAATTAATTGATACTCTTCATCTAAGCAGAAAAAAAATGCCCCATCTTGCTAATCACAAGCTTCAAACCCTTGTGCGGCATTTTGACATTAAAACATATGGTAAACATAGAGCTTTAGCAGACAGCTATGCGACCGGCCATGTATATATAAAATGCCTACGTACAAAAAAATAGTGAAGATTCGAGGTCTAATTCTAAAAGGAACATTCTTTAAAAATTTGATTGGCGATCTGAATGTTTGTGAAGGGGCAGGACTGCTGTTGACTTTTAACCATTTTCATTTCAATCTCTTTTATAAAGGATACAGTCTCAAATCCTGAACAGTAAATAGAGAATATCCGGCAAAGCCTTACTTATGAATGTAAACATCTAAAGGAAAAGCAGCCCATGAACTTAAAAATAATGCTCCAGTTGTGCCCTACAATCCTCACCGGAAAATGGACTGACTGGATCGATTACTGGTCGGTTGATTTTGACTTTGAAAGCAAGCGCGAGATTATTCGTGTACCCAATGAAGATACAGGAGAGATGGAAGAGCGCTGGACTGGAGATTTTATCTTTGAGAACGAGTGGCAGTCCTTCCGGACCAAAAAAGACCGCTCTCTTGATTTGAAAAGTGTTTTTCATGAATCTCCGCCGGGAAGATATAAAATTGCCGTCAAGGTGGTGGATATTTTCGGAAACGACACGATGAAGATCGCAGAAGTGACTGTCGGGGGGAAGAAATAATGGCAAAATTAGAGGTCAAGGGAACTGAAATTACTATTTTTAGCCAAAATGAAGAAGACTATATCTGTATTACCGATATCGCAAAATATAAAAATGAAGACCGCAGCGACGATCTGATTCGCAACTGGCTAAGAAACCGCAATACTATTGAATTTTTAGGGATATGGGAGCAGCTTAACAATCCGGGTTTTAAACCCGTCGAATTCGACGGGTTTAGAAAGCAGTCGGGCCTGAACAGTTTTACATTGACACCAAAACAGTGGATTGAGACAACAGGCGCAATCGGTATTGTTTCCAAACCGGGCAGATATGGAGGAACCTATGCCCACAAGGATATTGCCTTTGAATTTGCCTCCTGGATATCGGTGGAATTTAAACTATACCTTATCAAGGAGTTCCAACGGCTTAAAGACCAGGAACGGGAAAAACTTGGCTGGGATATTCGACGAAACCTGACAAAAATAAACTACCGCATCCATACTGACGCCATTAAAGAACATCTCATACCGCCTGAACTGACCAAAGATCAGATTAATCTTGTCTATGCATCTGAAGCGGATGTCCTGAATATGGCACTGTTTGGAACGACTGCCAAAGAATGGAGAGATATAAACCCTGATTTGAAAGGCAACATCCGCGATTATGCCAATGTTTCTCAACTGGTATGCCTTGCCAATCTGGAAAACCTGAATGCGCATTTTATAAAAGAGGGGTTTCACCAGAACGATCGGCTTGGCAAATTGAACCGGATTGCCATACAGCAGATGAAACTCCTGATTTCTGACAATTCGATAAAAAAGTTAGAAGGTGGTAAGTAATGGCCATACATCCTGATTTTCCCTCTTCTCCCTACGAAATTCTTAATCCTGATATCCGCTGGTTTCCGGCTGACGAAGCGCTGCGGGAATCCAGTTATGAAAAGCTTCTTCCTCCGCTTGTCCATATCCTCCGCAGGGAAGTTCATTCATGGCGTGAAAAAGGTTATGAGGGGGCGAGTAACACGAGTGTTTCTCTTCTGAACTGGTGGTTTAAAACCGAGCATCTTATCCCGCAGGCCGACGGTTCAGTGGCCCCCTTTAAGTATTACTACGCCCAGAGAGAGGCGGTTGAAACAGTCGTCTATCTTTATGATGTTGTTAAGATCAAGGATAAATACGACCTTCTCCGCTACGATTCATCACAGGCCGTTTCTGCCGGGATGTTTGATGAAGAATGGCGCAGACTGGTAGTCAAGATGGCAACAGGCAGCGGTAAAACAAAGGTTATGAGCCTTATCCTCGCCTGGGCTTACTTTAACAAGACCTATGAAGAGGACTCCGATCTTGCAAGAAACTTTCTTATTATCGCACCGAACATTATTGTCCTTGTCAAGGGGTCACGTCTGCTGTTGACTCTTAATCATTTTCTTTTCAATGTACTTTAATACAGGATACGGTCTTAAATCCTGAAAAATTAATAGAGAAAATTTCTTGAAAGGTCAGACTCAAGAGTAGTGCTAAATAAGGTAAAGGAAAATAGCAATTTACTGTCAACAGTAGACTTTACCCATTTTTAGGCGGAAAACGCGCCCTCACACCTGTTAGCCAGGGTATTGAGATTTACCAAGAACCTATATTTTTCTTGACAAATGTAGCCTATAGGCTACAATGTTGCCATGATTGAAATTCGCAAAACCGATATTTTTAGTAAATGGATCGATGGGTTACAAGATATTCGTGCTCGTTCTCGTATCCTTGTCCGGATCGAAAGATTAGCGGTTGGAAACCCGGGAGACATCAAGCCAGTTGGGGAAGGTGTGTCGGAAATGCGGATTGATTACGGACCCGGCTACCGGGTTTATTTCAAAAAAATGGGACAAAAGGTGATCGTCCTTTTAGCTGGTGGCGATAAAAAAAGCCAGTCCAAGGACATCAAAACCGCCTTACTTCTTTCCCGAGATTTATAGGAGTAAAAACATGGCAAAAACCAGAACAACCCGTTATGACGTCGCTGAACACCTTCGCACTCCAGAGGAAATGGCCGCTTATCTTGAAGCCTGTCTTGAGGAAGCTAATGGTGATGCTGCATTTATTGCTAAAGCCTTAGGGGATATTGCCCGGGCCAAAGGCATGACACAAGTAGCGCGTGATGCAGGTTTGTCACGCGAAAGCCTTTATAAAGCCCTTTCTGGAGAACGAACACCAGGTTTTGACACAATACTTAAGGTTGTTGGCGCACTTGGATTGAAATTACATGCGGAAGCGGAGCATGTAAACTCATAAAAGGCCCATCAATAAATTGCAGCAGAAAATCAGTGCGGACCGGCCTTGCGAAATCGCCTGCTTTCTATACATGAGATCAATGGAAAGAGTTTTTGAACAGATTTCTATGCTGGAATGTGGAATGGGGTCGGATTGCGGCAAGTGTTTAATATGATGCCAATATTATAAAAAATTGCATTGCTTTTTTGGCTTAAACCAATGTTTTTAATATCAAAAAAGGCCGTTAAGGTTGAAGTGTAAAGTGGGGCATTCTTTAAAAATTTAATTGGCGATCAGAATGGTTGTGAAGGGATCATGTCTGTTGTTGACTGTTAATAATTTTCTCTTTAATGTCTTCAAACATGATACGGTTTCAAATCCTGAACAGTCCAAAGCCTGTTCAAACTATCGGATAATATGACACTGTAAAAAGGAAAATCATCTGATATCTGTATGCTGGCGATAACCATTTTTTGTATTGCCTATTTTGGCATAGCCCTTGGGAAAATCCCGGGGCTTATTATTGATCGGGTAGGTGTTGCACTTCTTGGAGCAATTGCCATGATGGTTTTCGGCGTTGTTACGATAGAAGGTGCCGTAGGATCGATAAATCTGCCGACAATTCTTCTGCTTTACTCTTTAATGATTATTTCCGCGCAGCTCCGACTTGGCGGCTTTTATACCTGGGTTGCACTGAAAATTGTCCCTTATTATACCCATCCTCGTCTTTTTTTACTGATTACCATGCTTGTCAGCGCTTTGTTGTCCGCACTGCTGGCAAATGACATTGTGTGTTTTGCATTTACTCCCATACTGGCCCTCTCTTTGATAGAAGCAGGTCTGAATCCTTTGCCGTTTCTTATCGGACTCGCAGTTTCAAGCAATATCGGCTCAGCGGCGACAATCATCGGAAACCCGCAGAATATGCTGATTGGTCAAACCGGACATCTGAGTTTTTCAAAATTCTTTTTCTGGTGCAGTCCGCCATCGCTTCTCGCCCTTATCTCCGGCTATCTGATCATCTTGTGGATATACCGGCAAAAATTCTATAGCCGGAAGAAAGAGACCGTTGAACAGGAACAGCCCCGTCAGCCCTTTAACAAATGGCAGACCTCAAAAGGAATCTTTGCGATTCTGATACTCATATCGTTGTTTTTTTCTTCAATACCAAGAGAATTCTCAGCCATCGGCATTGCCGGAATATTATTATGCAGTCGAAAGATGAAGACCAGAGATATTATGGGGCTGGTGGACTGGCACCTGATCACATTATTCTGTGCCCTTTTTATAATCATCCATGGCATTTCCCAGAGCGGTTATCTGGACATTGTGATGAAACAACTCTCCAATATGGGGATGAATCTGCATAACCTGCCCATATTGACCGGAATATCAGCGATAACAAGCAACCTTTTCAGCAATGTGCCTGCTACAATGTTGCTCATCAGTTTTCTTGATCCTCTTGAACATGCCCAGTGGTATACTCTGGCAGTGTCGAGTACTTTTGCAGGGAACCTGTTTTTGCTGGGCAGCATAGCAAATCTGATAGTCGTGGAACAGGCAGCGAATTTTGATATAAAAATATCATTTTCCCAGCACGCAATAGTTGGAATCCCGGTGACGTTAATTTCGCTGCTCATATTGCTTTTCTGGATCTTTATCGTATGATTGACAGATTACCGAACAATGGCATTGAGATGAATTTTTAAAAGCCGGCGTTTTTTAAGACTACTCACGTCTGGCTGTTCTTTGGGTTCAGGATGTGATTTTGCAGAAAATCTAACGAGAGAAATCCGGATCAAATCCTGAGCTAATAGATGAAATAGCCTGCCATGCCCAATTTAAAAGCGGAGCTGAAGAGATAAAAAAATATAAACTAACAGTCATCAGGAGACTTTGCCTTTTTATTTCACTCCATTCGTTTTCGAAAAAGGACAGCAGCGGCACTTAGGGTCACGACCGCAATGACAGCCATAGGCCAGGTGTTCGAGATAACGTCGGTGGCAGGCATTCCCTTAAGGAATATTCCACGCACAATCAACATGAACCACCGTAAGGGGTTACCCAGCGAGATAACCTGGAGCCAGTGCGGCATATTCTCGATGGGCGTCGCAAAGCCGGAGAGAACAACCGCTGGAACCATAAAAGTGAATGCACCGAGTATTCCCTGCTGCTGGGTCGTGGAAAGGGAACTGATGAAAAGCCCGACACCGATGATCGATAGCAGGAAGATGGCCATT
Organism: Deltaproteobacteria bacterium; assembly: GCA_036733345.1. GTDB lineage: Bacteria > Desulfobacterota > DSM-4660 > Desulfatiglandales > Desulfatiglandaceae > JAFGMQ01. The sequence goes on from DAINAR010000005.1 coordinate 33,126, forward strand.
GAGCCGTATAACAGCAGAAGCGAACCCTGAAAGGGGATTTTGAAACCATAAACGCCGATAAGAATGATGCCTGTGGCCTCCACCATCGCAATAAGGAGTGCAGCTCCGGCTTTTCCGAGGAGGATTTCCGCAGGGCGCAGCGGAGAAACCAGGAGCTGTTCGAAGGTGCCGACTTCCCGCTCACGCGCTACGGACATCGCCGTAACCAGCAACGCGATGAGCGTTGAGAGGATCACCACCAGAGACGGCACAGTGAACCACTTGTAGTCCAGGTTCGGGTTGAACCAATTACGCTCGATCAGGATAACGTTGCCTTGCTGCCCGCCTGCCAGTTCTTCCTGGAGCGAGGCAACTATCTGTAACGTGTATCCCGCGACAATCTGCGCTGTGTTGGTCTTTCGCCCGTCCAGGAGAAGTTGAACGCTGACTGGTGTCTCATTCTCTATGGCCCTGGAGAAATCCTGTGGGATCGAAAGCACTGCAATGGCCTGTTGCTCGTCCAGTGCGCGGGTGATCTGCTTCTCACTCTCAACGGCAAAGACTTCTGTAAAGGTTCGCGAGGCACTGAGGCGCTGAACCAGTTCCGAGCCCCATTTACCACCATCAAGATTATGGACGGCCAGTGTCAGGTTGTTAGCTTCCAGCGTAATGGCAAAGGAGAAAAGGAGAGCCTGAAGGAGCGGCGGCACGATGAGCACAACGCGGGCCTTAGGGTCTTTAAGTGCGGCCAGGAGTTCCTTGATAATTAAAGAGCGCAGACGGGATAGCATCAGTCAGACTCCAATCTACGAGGTGACTTGCGTAAAGTGATTATGAAAAAGAGCGCGCCGATAATAAGCAGGAACAGGACGTTAGGGATCAGCACCGCCCACACGTCGCCCACAAGGAAGAGCGTCTTTAAGTTTGTTACCAGGTAGCGGGCCGGTATAATGCGCGTAATCTGGCGGACAAGCCAGGGCATCGAGGCAATCTCGAAAATGAAGCCGGATAGCAGGAACGCGGGAAGAAACGCCGTAATTAAGGCACCCTGGCTGGCTACGAACTGGTTCTTTGTGATTGTTGAGATAAGCAGACCCTGTCCGAGAGCACTGAGAAGGAATGCTCCCCCGGCCAGCATGAGTGCCGGGAAACCGCCGCGAAACGGCACTTCAAAGAGGAAGATGACGACAGCCACCGTTCCGATCAGTGAAAGGAACCCCAATGCGAGGTAGGGGACGGTCTTGGCGATGAGCATTTCGATCGGGCTGACGGGTGTTGAGAGAAGCGCTTCCATGGTGCCACGCTCCCACTCCCGTGCCACCACAAGTGATGTTAGCAGTGTACCTATGATCGCCATGACGATAGCGAGGCTGCCCGGTATGAGCGCATTACGGGTCTCGAGCTCGGCATTGTACCAGAAGCGCGGTTCCAGACTAATTCTGGCACTGGTTTCATTCCCCTGTTCACGGGCTTCCGCCATTTGCCAGACTCTCAGCACTCCGGCGGAATAGTTCCGCACGAAGTTGGCTGTATTTGTCTCACTTGCATCAGTGATGACCAGAATAGGGCTTGCATCCTTTGAAGCCAGCCTGCTTGCGAAGTCCTGTGGAATAATGACGAGGCCGCGCAAGTTGCCGCTTGTTATTTTGCCGAGCAGTTCCCGCCGGTCCCGGGCCACTTCGACGTCGAAGTAAGATGTGGACTGAAAGGTCTGTACGAGACGCTGTGAGGCCGGGTCGTTGCTCTCCATAGCGACACCAAGTGAGATATTCTGTGCGTCCATGTTTACGCCATAGCCGAACAGTACCAGCAGGATCGCGGGCAGCACAAAGGCAATCAGTATGCTGCTGGGATCACGCAGCATCTGGCGCGATTCTTTCAGGATCAGGGCCTTAATGCGAATTAAAGCGTGGGATTTCATTCAACCCTGCTCCTTTCCGCGTCAGATGAGTGAACCAGACTGATAAAGGCATCTTCAAGCGTTGGATCAGGATTCTCATCACTGGCAACTTTCTGCTTCAGTTCCTCCGGGGTGCCCTCGGCGATCTTCTCGCCTCTGTAAATCAACCCGATGCGATCGCAGTACTCGGCCTCATCCATATAGTGGGTTGTAACCAGGACCGTGACGCCTTTCTGTACAAGGCCGTTGATGTGGTTCCAGAACTCACGGCGCGTTATCGGGTCAACACCGCTTGTGGGCTCATCAAGGAATAGCAGATCCGGCCTGTGCATCATGGCGCATGACAGGGATAGGCGCTGCTTGAAGCCGAGCGGCAGGTCACCCGCCCGCGTCGCCACGTATGCGCTCAGTTCAAATACATCGATCATTTGATCGATGGCCTTCCGTTGCTCGCCGCCGCGTAATCCATACACGCCGGAGAAGAAACGTAGATTCTCACTGACCGAGAGGTCGCCGTAAAGACTGAATTTCTGGGCCATGTAGCCGAGGCGGTTGCGAGCCTTGCCCGCAGAGTGGCGAAGGTCAATACCTGCCACCTTGCCGATGCCCTCTGTCGGCTTAAGGAGCCCGCACATCATCTTGAATGTCGTGCTTTTCCCCGCTCCGTTGGGGCCGAGGAGACCGAAAATTTCTCCGCGCCGGATCGAAAAGCTGTTGTCACGGACAGCGGTAAAGTCGCCGAAACGTTTGGTGAGTCCTTCCGCTACCACGACCGGCTCCCCGTCATCGGTAAGTGTATCGTATCTCTCAGCCAGTGCTGACCTGCCGCCGGGGCCGCCACCGAGAATGTCCATGAAGGCGTCCTCGAAGTTCGGTGGAACATGGCTCAACTCTGCTCCGTGGGGCAGGTCCATCTGAGATGCTTCGATACCCGACTCTTCTCGCAGGAGCAGCCGGAGAGCCGCACCCTGTACGATTCCATCGAGCACGTCCGGGTGATCGAGAAGGCGTGCCAGCGTCGGGCGTTTTGCTTCCACTGACACACCGCGCACCTGTACCACGCGTCCCCCCACACGATGAGTCAGGTTCTCCGGGGTGCCGCTGAAGAGCATCTTGCCTTTGTTAAGCAGCATTACCTCGTCGCACTGATTTGCCTCGTCCAGGTACGCTGTGCTCCATACCACCGCCATTTTTTCATCGGCAAGTTCGCGCACCATGCCCCAGAGCTCGCGGCGGCTGATGGGATCAACGCCCACGCTGGGTTCGTCGAGGAGCAGTACCAGAGGTTTACGGATCAGGGCGCATGCAAGGCCGAGCTTTTGTTTCATGCCGCCAGAGAGACGACCGGCGAGTCTGTTTGTGAACCCCTTCAAATCGGTGAAGGTGAGGAGTCGTTCAAAGGCTTCTTCGCGCTCGTTCCCGAAGACAGCCCGCAGGTCGGCGTAAAGACGCAGGTTTTCGATAACTGAGAGGTCCTCGTAGAGGCCGAATCGCTGGGGCATGTAGCCGATGCACTCCCGGATAGGGACGGGTTCGCTTCGTGTATCGTATCCGCACGTTGTGATCTGTCCCTGGCCGGGTACGAGCAGGCTTGCCATAAGGCGCATGAGAGTTGTCTTCCCGGCTCCGTCAGGTCCCACAAGACCTGTAATTCTGCCCGGGTAGATTTCTGCGTTAATGTCACTCAATGCCAATGTTTTTGAACGTTCGAACATGTAATTTAGATGTACGACTGAAATTGAGGCCGGAGTCATTCTGTTTTTTCCACATTGATTGAATGGTGTTCCCTGTCAGCATTTTCCCGCAAAAGCTTCACGGTCACCGGCATGCCCTGTCGCAGGCCCTGATCAGGATTATCAACTATGACACGGAAGCGGTAAACAAGCCGTGTACGAAGTTCCGGAGTTTCAACGTTTTTAGGAGTAAATTCCGCTTCCGGAGAGATAAACCCGATGTGTCCCTGATACGGCTGGTCAGGACGGCTGTCAGTGTAAATCTTCGCTTTCATCCCGGGATATATTTTCCCAAGATCAGGCTCGGCAACATAAGCGCGAACCCAGGCCGGATCGGATATTGAAAGAGTCATTACGGTCTGCCCTACACGTACTATTGAACCAGGTTCCAAAACACGTATAAGTACGGTTCCCGGGGAGGGAGCAACCAAGCGCGCATCATCCAGTTTTATTCTGGCGATCTGCAGCTGAGCCTCTCTGGACTCAACCTGTGCCTGTGCCCTGGATATATCCTCTTTTCTGTATCCTTCCTCCAGCAGGGCGAGTTCTTCACGGGCGCTCTCCAGCCTGGCCAGGGCCTCGTCTCTTTGTGCCTTGATATCGTCGAATGACTGGCGGGAAACAGCTCCTTCATTGACAAGAGCCTGCCGTCTCGTAAGTTCTGTTTGGAGGTTATTCAATGTGACCTGCCTTTCTACCACAACTGCACGCGCAACTTTGATCTCCTGAGTTCTGAAGCCTGCCTGAAGCCGTTCCAGGTCAGACTGGGACGAGTGAAGTTCGGCTTTTCGCAATGCAATTTCTTCCTCGAAAGGCTTTCCATCCAGAATTGCCACCAAATCGCCTGTATTGACTGTATCTCCTTCCTCAAAATACACCTGCTCAAGCCGACCTTCCACCCGGAAACCGAGATCAACTTTCCGTATATCTACATTACCAAAAGTGGTGAGAGCCTGTTCCTCTCCGGCTGTTCCTGTTTCGTCATTATGCCGCTGCCAGGTGAAATAAGCCGCTCCGAGAGCTACACAGATAATCAGTATTAACAAGAGCGCTTTTTTGTTCATATCTATAACCTCTCAACGTTAATTCTATAGAATACTATGAGTATTTGCAACGATGACATCACATGGCTTTTCCGTCAAGCATGTTTCTCAGATTCTGGCTTTCGAGACTGTGTCAAAATTAAAAAATATCCCGGCTGGAGGCTGGTAAACCAGCCAAAAACACAGGCTGGTAAACCAGCCAAAAACACAGGCTGGTAAAATTTCGGGCCCCGAATCAAGTTCGGGAGAACTCCAGCCTGTTATTGCCAGCAACTTATTGACTGCACTGCATCAATCCTTTCCTGTTCCTGTTTTGTTAAGCTTATAATACACCCCCCTGATATTCATGAGCTGTTTATGGTTTCCCTGCTCTATGATCCTTCCGTGATGCATGACCAGTATACGGTCAGCATGCCTTATGGTGGAAAGCCTGTGGGCAATAATAATAGTGGTTCTTTTTGCTGTTATACGTATAACGGCCTCCCTGATGAGGCGTTCTGTTTCAGGGTCAATGCTGGAAGTGGCTTCATCAAGTATCAGTATGCGCGGATTTTTGACCAGTGCCCGGGCAAAAGATAGAAGCTGTCGCTCTCCTGCTGAAATGGTGGAACCTCCTTCACCTATTTCATGCCTGAATCCGTCAGGAAGCCTTTGGATAAATTGCAGGGCGTTTGCCTGATATGCAGCCTTTTCAACCTGTTTCTCGTCTATTACTTCCATTCCCAGGGAAATATTATCCGTAATGCTGCCTGCATAAATAAATACATCCTGCATGCACAGGCCTATGCTGTTCCTCAGCTTTTTTTTCGGCCATCTCCTGATATCAATACCGTCCAGATACACTGATCCGCTGTCAGGGTCATAGAACCGCTCTATAAGGTTGACCAGTGTGGTTTTGCCTGATCCTGTGGATCCCACAATGGCAATCGTTTCACCCGGCTTTACCTCAAATGAAATATCGTGGAGCACCGGATTATTCTCTTCATAGGAAAATGATACATTTCTGAATTCGAGGTGGCCTTTAACTTCGCCCGCAATTGAAGGAATTTCGGGTTCAGGTATCTCATCTTTGAGATCCATGAATTCGAATATGCGTTCAGTAGAGGCCATGGCCGACTGCATGATGTTGTACTTTTCGGAAATGTCCCTGATGGGTTTAAAAAACATCTGTATATATCCTATGAAGGCAACCAGCGCTCCAAGGGTCAACTGGTTCTGTATAACTTTACCCCCTCCATACCAGATGACCAGTCCTATGCCGAGAGATGACATCAGCTCCATTAACGGCATAAAAATGGCAAAAACTCGTATTTGTTTCATGCCTGCAAGGAAATTTTCGTGATTGATTTCCGTAAACATCTCCATCTGGCAGGCTTCTCTGACAAAGAGCTGAATAATGCGCATACCGGAAATCCTCTCCTGAAGAAAGGAGTTGATTTTTGAAACAGTTGCCCTGAGCTGTCTGAATGCTTCTCTTGCGATGGTGCTGAACAGGAAGGTAAGGCCGAATATAACAGGTATGAGTGTAAAGCAGACCAGGGCAAGGCGCCAGTTCATCACCAGCAGTATTATCAGGATGCCTGTCAGTATAAAGATGTCTTTGAATACAGTGACAAAGACCGACTTGAACATTTCATTCAGGTTTTCAATGTCATTTGTTATCCTTGTGACTAACCGTCCTACAGGATTATGATTAAAAAACCGCACGGCATGTGACTGCATCTTCTGGAAGAGTGTCATCCGAATGTCCTGCATGATATGCTGTCCTGTGAATTCAAGGAGATAGAATTCGAAATAGCTCAATGCAAAGGAAAGGAGTATAAGCACAAAAAATATGACGGCAACAAGTGTCACTCCCCTTATATCCCCGGCCCTCAGTTTAAGAAGGTCTGATTTACTTATGCCCGTCATCTGGCTGTGGGGAACAAGCAGGGACCCGTCGGCCAGCACATAAGGACTTATTTCCTTTTTTAAAGGAATTTCAGATTTATAATGAACCGCATCTGTCCTGTAGAATCGGTCTGTGGATACGATGCGTCGGCTTTTAAGGATATGCAGATCAGCCGGGTCCAGTTTTTTCATGTTCAGGTTTGAGATAAAATATGAATCTCCTTCCCGGGTTTTTTTAAGCAGATGATTATACCGGTTCAGGGTATCTTTTACCTTTGAGTCAGTAAGGTTTTCTGTGCGGATGCGGTACCAGGATGCAAGTATATAGCGATCAATGGCTATCTTGGTTACATAGGGGACTGCCAGGTCAAAAAGAGTAATCAGGATAGTGAGGAGAAGGGCGGTAGCAAAGGTCTTTTTATAAGGAAGAGCATAGCATGACAGCCTTTTAAGAAGCCTGAAGTCATAAGGCTTGCCAAGTTTACCTTCTTCCATATATCCATAGTCACCGTACATTGCTAACTGACTCCGATCTCCAGTTCACGGTCAAGCAGTTGTTCTTCATAGAGTTCGGAATATATCCCTCCGAGTTTGAGGAGCTCTTCATGTGTGCCCTGCTCAATAACCTGTCCCATTTCAAATACAAAAATCCGGCTTGCCCGGCTGATGGTTGAAACCCTGTGAGAGACTATCAGGTTGGTCCTGTCGTGTCTCAATTCGAGGATCTGGTTGAGAATATGTTCTTCAGTGTCTGTGTCCACCATGGAAAGTGCATCGTCCAGTATTAGGATCAGGGGGTCAGCAAGGACAGCACGTGCTATGGTCAATCGCTGCCTCTGGCCCCCGGAAAGGGTTATACCCCTCTCGCCAAGCATTGTGTCCAGCCCGTTTTCAAAACCCTGAATGTCTTCGAGTATACCGGCGGCATGTAGTACCATTTCAAGGTGTTTTTCCGAAATGCCTTCCCTGCCGAATATTACATTATTCCGTACAGTATCGGAAAAGATGAAGGCCTCCTGTGTTGCAAATCCGATATTCTGTCTGAGTATTTTTAAAGGCATCTGATATATATCATTGCCGCCTACGAATACAGTCCCGGCCGGTATGTTCAAAAGCCGCGGCAGTGCCTGCAGGAGTGTTGTCTTTCCCGATCCCACCCTGCCCACTATTGCTGCCGTATCCCCGGCCTTCAATTCCATGTTGATATCTCTTAATGCCCACTCCTTCTGTTCAGAATATCTGAGCCAGAGGCCTTTGATTAAGATATTCCCGCGTATGCCGGAAACCTCGAGTGATTGAGCCGGATCCCTGATTTCGGATACTTCTTCAAGTATCCTGTTAATCCTTCGCATTGAGGCTGAGCCTCTCTGTACAAGGTTTGATACCCATCCCATTGCCATCATTGGCCAGGTCAGGAGGTTGAGATATGTGATAAAGGCTACAAAGTCTCCTGTAGTGATATTTCCTGAGATCGTATACCGTCCTCCAAGTCCTATCACAACAACAAGGCTGATATTTGTCAGAATCGCCATAAGAGGGAAAAAAAGCGCAAGAGACTTTGACAGCTTCAGGTTGACAGAGATATATCTGTTTCCTTCCTGTTTTATCTTCTGATATTCCCATTGTTCCCGGTTATATGCCTTGGTTACCCTGATTCCTGCAAATGCCTCCCTGACGCGTTCCGTCAGGTCGGCAAAGGTCTTCTGGACAGATTCAAAGCCCGACGACATCCGCTTTGTAAGAATCCTGGTTACGGTGATGATTATGGGGGCGGGAATCAGGGAAATAAGAGTCAGCTTCCAGTTGATGGAAACCATGAATCCTACGGCAGCAATACCAAGGACTATGCCGTCGATCAATGCAACGAGACCCATCCCGCAGGATATGCGAATCGCCATAACATCATTAATTGCCCTGGCCATAAGGTCTCCGATATTTGTCTTTTGATAAAATGAAAGCGGCAGGGTCTGAAGATTGGCATACATTTCGTTTCTAAGGCTTTGTTCAATCCTTCTGGCATTGCCGAGTATGAGATATCTCCAGATAAAGCGAAATAGACCTATCACTGATGCAATTGAAAGGATAATGAGGCCATATTTTAAAAGTATCAGGGATGTTGCTATTTGTGTAGTTAATAGGTCAATTGCCTTCTTGATAACAAGAGGGATAATCAGTTGAAGAAAGTCCACAATCAGGAGGCTCAACAGCCCTGCTAAAATTGCCCAGCGGTTCCGGATAAAGTATTTCTTGAGAGGAATAAAATGAGCAAGATTTTTCAGATAAGACTTTAGTTCCATGGATATGAAATACATGAATATATAAGGAGAGATCAACAGGAAATTGATAAGAAACAGGTAATATGTTATGGGTTATGGGTCAGAGATGGAGAATCAGTTGAAAAAGGGGTGAGATGATATCCTAGTACTCTTTTGTCAGCCAGGGCCTTTTGTCAGTGCCTACTAATTTGGAGACGGCTTCTGCAAGCCATTCAAAGGGAATGTCCTGTTGCGGGGGGAATTTTTCAAGATATTCAATGTGGGGCTCACCATTGAGGTCTTTTTCGTGAAGGATAGCATCTGTTTTCCCATCGAACTCCACTGTTTTAAGGCCGATCCTTTCGCACAAATCCTTGTCGAATGCAGTTACGGCACTGACCCATTTGCCGTCCAGAAAAAACTGGTTATAGCCGTGCCTGGGAAAGATATTAGTCCCTATCATTTCAAAAAGGTGTTTAGGTACTTTGTGATTTTTAATCCTGGCAAATTCAAGACGGCACGGTATTCCCGCCGCCCTGCCAAGTGCGGTAAGGAGAACCGCCTTCTGAACACAGTATCCCTTTCCCCATTCAAGCACCCTGGAAGCCTTAAAGTCCTCGATGAAGACGGATATCATGTAAATATTATAAGGGATCGAATCCCTGACAAAATAAAATAGTTTTACCGCCTTTTCCCTGTCATCCGAACATCCTTGTGTCAGGCTTTTCGCGGTTTCAATTATTTTCGGGTTATCAGAATCAATAGTGAATGTAGGTTCAAGATATATTTCCATGTTCTCTTTTGTTATAGGTGAGTTATTTAGAGGCATTAAATTTAAACCCACCTTGCTAATTCTTGCGAATCAAATAATTCACTGCCTGCTCAAGTCCGTCTATTGTCAGTTCAAACATGGGAAATACTTCGCGGATAATACTGATAGTGCGTGTATATTGCCACTCATTGACAGGTGTTGGATTCAGCCACACAGAGTAGGGAAATGTCTGGGCAATAAACTGAAGTCTGTTATAGCTGGGCTCACCTGATTGTTCTTCCCAGTGTATTGATCCGTTTTTTGCCATAAGCTCGTAAGGCGCCATGCTTGCATCGCCTACTATAATAAACCTGGTTTCAGGATCCAGCCTTACAAGTTCCGTAACCTTGAACGGCTTTCTCACTCTTGGTGGATCTTCCCAGAGTTTCTCGTAGATGGTGTTGTGAAAGAAAAAAGTCTTGAGGTCCTTGAACTGAGCCCGGGCATAGTTAAAAAGGGTTTGGAGTACACCTATGTATGGTTCCATGGACCATCCGCCGTTGTCAATGGCCAGAATGACCTTGAGACGATCTTTCAAGCTCCTCTCAAAGACGATTTCTATTTCCCCGGCATTCTTCATTGTCTGATATATCGTGTTATCTATATCGAGTACATCCTTTGGACCTACCGGCACAAGATTCCTGAGCCTTTTCAGGGCTTCTCCCATCTGAGACTGAGTAAGCGGGCCATCCTGGGAGTAATCCCTGTATCTCCTGTCCATGGCTACTTTCGTTGCCGATTTGTTTCTGGAAATTCCTCCAACCCTCATTCCGCCGGGATGATAACCGGAATGGCCGACAGGTGATGTGCCTCCGGTTCCTATCCATTTTCCACCGCCATGATGTTCCTCGGTCTGTTCTTTCAGCCGATCAAGAAAATACTTGATCAGCTCCTCCGGCGTCATTTTATTCAGCTTGTCTTCATCGATGCCCATGGCCTTTGCAAGCCCTTTGGGATCTTTCAGCCATTGATCCAGCATGGCCCTGGCTATTTCAGATAATTCGTATTCTTCCGGCTCCTTCAGTTCAGCACCTTTAAAATGGTGTGCAAATACCTGGTCATAAAGATCAAAATATCTCTCATTTTTGACAAGGATTGTGCGTGCGGCAGTATAAAAATCATCAACAGAGGTAATAAGCCCCATACTGAGTGCTTTTTGTAACCTCAAAAAGGATGTGGGGGTAACGGGAATGCCCACCTGTTTCAGTAAATAGAAAAAATTGGTAAACATGATTAATCAGTTGTTGCGCAATTGATATTAATATGACAATGTCTTTCAAGTTCTTTGGAATATGTGAATAAAAGATTTTATGGGTATAGATTAAAACCTGCTCATCCTTGAAACTGAATTCATAGCAACGGCATAATCCGGGCTCTTTTTAAAGAGGACGCCCAGATATGGCAGGTTGCCTTTTACAAGGTCTTTGATCCTGAAATCAGGGTCTGCCTTGAGAGCCCTGATCCAGTTAATTAATTCTCTTGTTGCGGGTTTTTTTTCGACATTCCTCAACTCTCGCATCTTGTAAAAGGCCCTTACAGAATGTTCCAGCAGTTCTCTGTCAATATCCGGAAAGTGGACTTTTACAATCTCATTCATCATATCAGGTTCCGGAAAGGCAATATGGTGAAAGTTGCATCGTCCTAAAAATGGATCTGAAAGACTCTTTTTTGCATTGGAAGTAATTATAATAACAGGCCTGTTTTTTGCCTTTATAGTCTTATCAATTTCAATGATATCGAATTCCATCTGATCGAGCACATCAAGCATATCATCCTGAAAATCGGTATCTGCCTTATCGATTTCATCGATAAGCAGCACTACCTTTTCATCTGCAACAAAAGACTGGCCTATTTTGCCCATCTTAATATATTCCTCGATATTGCTGACATTCCTTGATGAGTCACCAAAACGGCTGTCATTCAACCTGGTAAGAGTATCATACTGGTAAAGGGCCTCCACAAGTTTCATGCTGGACTTAACATTTAAAACTATAAGTTTCATGTTAAGGGCCTCAGAAATTGCATGCGCAAGCATGGTTTTGCCTGTGCCAGGCTCTCCTTTGAGTAATAATGGCATTTCAAGGGCCATTGAAATATTAACTATCTTGGCCAATTCTTCATCCAGTACGTACTGAGATGCACCGCTAAATAAACTGTTTGAAGTTTCCTGGGACATATTTTTACTCCTTGATAAAATAGGAAATTTTTGACGTACAATGTCAAACATGAACATTTCAGTTTTTATAAAACCTTCATAAATGAACTGCCACGCCGCAAGCAGCGGGGTATCATAAAAATCATTGAACGCCCCAAGGGGCGGAGAATCAAACCCTCGTCCGCCTCTGGCGGATTGAACATTTCGCAAAGGCTTCAGGCCTTATGCGGTATGTGCTATTTTTTAATGCCTGTGCTTTAAGTATTTAAAATAAGGGTCAAAATAAGGCAGATGTTTCTTGATGCCTAACACTTAAAACAGGATGGGTTTCAATTTTTTTATTTAGTAATAAACTCTAATCATTTTTTCTGCAGGGTCAACATAGCTTATGAAAAAGATTATGTCAAATTTAAGCTTTATTTAATGTGTTGATTGTTTGAAGATTGATGGTCTCGCAAAAAGTACACCATCCCGTCATTCCGAATCACGCTGTGGCGTGATGAGGAATCTTAATCCCGCCGAAAGCGGGACTGAATTTATTGAAATCAAAATCTCTCGCTTAGCTTTAAAGGGTTACCTGCCTCTGGCTGGAAAAAAAGAATTATGACACAACTTTGCAAGCCGGAATCAATAGAAATAATAGCTGCATTTATCACCATTTTTAAAGCCCTTCGGAGGTCAAATAGCACTTATTAACCTGATGAACCAAGTAATAAAGAAATCATATGCCTCTTTTTAAGTTATTTGTTGACAAAACATGCATGAACGATAGTATTCCATTTTATATTGTTCCTTTTTTCTGTTTTCATTCCTGTCCGTAAGGAATATTTTAACCAAAAATATAATATTAACTGGAGTAAAGTAAGTGAAAGACTATGCCTTTAGCCTTTAATTCAATCAGCCATGGAACAATAGCGTTTGGTTTTTTTAATATTGAATCAGACATGCTGCTTCTTGGCCATTATTTTATTTTCGCTGATGATTTCTGTGAAACCATTTCCAGCATCGCAGAAAATAGTGCGGATTATACATATGAAGCTTACTGTGAGGGTTATCAGATTTCAGATCCTGAGGATACAGGAGACCTGATGGCTGCTATTCATGATATTCATTATACCGGATTCATAGGAGATGTATATCGAAAGTTTCCTTTTCCTGAAAATCAGGAGGGGTTCAAACAGAAGCCTTATGGTTCCAGAAATCGTGACATAATGGTGGCCTTGATTTCAAAATATACAGAACTCAGCAGGATAGATTTTAAAATTGAAAGGGAGAATATGAATGTTTCAATTGGAGACTATAGATTTGACAGGATGTCTTTTCATGAATTGATTAAATATGTATGGAGAGGCGGATATCCCCGCTGGGAAAAGGAAGTTAGGCCTGCTTACGTGACTGCCATGAAAGACACGATTATTAGGAGAAATGACGGACTTTTTAAGGATATATCATTTGATACTTAAGAACTTTAAGCTATTGGAAATTTCGGCAAGGAGCTTTTTAAGATGAAAACAGCTTATCTGGATTGTTTTTCCGGAGTCAGCGGTGACATGTTCGTTGGTGCCCTGCTGGATGCCGGTCTTTCCTTTAATGAACTGAATTCCCGACTTAAAACCCTTGCTATTGATGGTTATTCGCTTCAGGCGGATCGTGAGGCAAGGAGCCACATCTACGGAACGCGTTTCATTGTAAAATTAGATAGTGAAAACTCAGTCCACAGGAAACTGAAGGACATTAGAGAAATAATCGAGCAGGGTGATTTCAGCAGGGATGTCAAGGATAAAAGCCTGGAAATATTCGAGGGCCTTGCAAAGGTTGAAGGCAACATTCATAATCAGTCTCCTGATGAAATCCATTTTCACGAAGTGGGAGGTATAGATTCGATCATCGATATTGTCAGCACAGTATATGGAATTGAAAGCCTCGGCATAAAAAATCTTTATGTATCAGCACTACCCTTAGGTTCGGGTTTTGTAAAGACAGCGCATGGTGAAATGCCACTCCCGGCGCCGGCTACTATTGCCCTTTTGAAAGATGTCCCGGTTTTTGATTCTGGCGTTCGATTTGAAATGGTAACGCCTACCGGAGCAGCTCTTGTCAAGGCTTTTGCCGTGTCTTTCGGAGCAATGCCCAGGATGACAGTAAGCGATATAGGATACGGGGTCGGCCGGAGGGTCCTTAAAGACAGGCCTAATCTGTTGAGGATCTTGATCGGGGATGAGCATGCAGAGCGGGAAACGGAGACTGTTGTAGTCCTGGAAACTAATCTGGACGACATGAGCCCGGAAGTTTTGGGATTTCTTATGGAGCGGCTGTTTGAGTCAGGCGCGCTTGATGTTGTTTTCTGCCCTGTTCAAATGAAAAAGAATCGTCCCGGCATTCAGATACAGGTTGTGGGCAGTCCTGAAAATCGTGAAAGGCTGACGGAAATTATTTTCAGTGAAAGCAGTACTCTTGGTGTTCGATTCAGGTTCAGCCAGAGAGTGGTGTTAAGGCGGTCAGAATCAGAGATCGACAGTCCATGGGGCAGGATAAAAGTCAAAAAAATTATGAACAGTGATAACAGATGGTTTTTCATGCCTGAATATGAGGAATGCAGGAAGATTGCTTTAATGAATAACATGCCTCTCAAGGAAATCATTTACTGGGTTATGGCGTTGAATAAAAGCTCATAACATATATAATACTTACAGCAATGGGAGCATCCCTGCTTGATGTTGAAATATCAATCTGATAAGCTGTTTTTTCGCCAGATATTCAGGAAGGCCGATACTTCCGGAAAGACAGCATTGATAATATCCACCTGGTTTGGAATCGGGTTTTTTCCTGATGCTCCAGGCACATATGGGACAATTGCTGCGATCCCTTTTATTATTATACTGGATTATGCGGGAAAGTTTTATAGTATCCTTTTCCTGATATTTATTACAGCATTAGGCATATGGGCTGCAGGTCGTTCTCAGGATTTGCTGGGACGCCACGATCCGGGGGAAGTGGTGGTTGATGAAGTCGCCGGTATCTTTTTGACTATGTGCCTTTTGCAGTTTTCATGGATCAGTCTTTCTCTGGGATTTATCTTTTTCAGGATTTTCGACATTCTGAAACCCTATCCCATCAAAAGGATAGAAAAGCTGAGGGGCGGTTTTGGAATAATTATGGATGACCTGTTTGCAGGTTTATATGCTTTTGTTGCAGTAAAAATAGTTCTCTATTTTATTTAGAGATAAACTTGACGGCTTTTAAAAAAGCTGAATTTATAACGCTAACAGAGGACATTGAATACTGCAAGGAGATATGGCTGCTCAAAGGTGTAGATAGGATGTACGGAGAGATTATTACAATAGGAAACGAACTTGTTTCCGGAAAAACCCTCGACCTGAATTCATGGTATGCAGCTGGCAGACTCACTGCAGCGGGACTGCGTGTGAACCGCATTAAGTCGGTCGGGGATGATTATAAAATGGTTTCTGAGGCATTGAAAGAGACCTTGAAGGAATCAAGATTCGCAATTATTACAGGCGGACTGGGATCGACCGAAGATGATATGACCTGCGAAATTGTGGCCAATTCTCTGAACAGGCCGCTCTGTATTAACGAGCAGATGTTTAAAAAGATTAAGAGCCTGGTTGAGGAGAGAGGGAACAAACTGACACCCTCAATTGAGAAGATGGCATGGATGCCCGAAGGCTCAACAGTGCTGAGTCCAGACGGTGCAGCCTGCGGTTTTTCGTTAAAGCAAGATAAGGTATATTTATATTTCCTTCCCGGCGTTCACGAGCAGATGCGTTATCTTATGGACAGCGTTGTGCTGCCCGATATTCTGCGCAATTTCAAGTCATTGCCATATGTTGAACAGCGGATTTTGAAACTCTACGGGATCACTGAACCGGAAATTTCAGAGGTCTTTAAAGGGCTTAAAGGCAAAACAGGAGATGTCGTCTTTGGCTTTTATCCCCATTTTCCTGAAAATCATATTACTCTCAGCCTCCAGGATAAGGACAAGGCAAAGGTTGTACGGGAACTTGATAGAATTGAAAATGATATAAGAAAGTTTTTAGGGGCATATATATTTGCCTCAGGAAATAAGAATATTGAGGATACAGTCGGCGCAATGCTTAAAGAGAGGGCTATAACTATCGCTGTTGCCGAATCATGTACCGGAGGATTGATAGGGAACAGGCTGACAAATCTGCCAGGGAGTTCATACTATTTTGCGGGCGGAGTCATTGTCTATAGCAATCAATCCAAGATTGAGTTTCTTCAGGTCAGGGAGGATACGATTAATAAATATGGAGCAGTGAGTGATGAGACCGTTCGGGAAATGGCCGAGGGAGTAAGAAGGAATTTTAAGACGGATATGGGGCTGGCAGTAACAGGGATTGCAGGACCTGACGGAGGCACAAAGGAGAAACCTGTTGGAACTGTCCATATAGGACTGGCTTCGGATAGAAATGTCCTTTCGAATAAGTATCGATTCTGGGGAAACAGGGAGCAGATTAAAATCAATACATCAATGATGGCATTGGACTGGATTAGAAGGCGTTTAAATGGGGATACGTTCCTTCCTGGCATTTGAGTTGCCTGACAAAATAAAGGAAATTATCGTCCGAATCTCCGAGGACTTAAGGAGATCAGGCCTGGATATCAGATACGTAAAGCCCGACAATATACATCTGACAGTTGTTTTTATGGGTAGCATTTCACGGGATTATGCTGGCCCGATAGGCAAAGAAGTGGAAACTGTCTGCAAAAGATATGGCAGCTTTGAAATATCTCTAAAGGGGTGCGGTATTTTTGGCGGCAGAGGTAATCCAAGGGTTCTATGGATTGGTTTGGATGGCGACATCCAGGGGATGGCTGATTTAAGGGATTCACTTCAGCATAAGCTTGCTCCTTTTGGTATCAAGGAAGAAACCAGGGGATTTAAACCCCACTTGACCCTTGCAAGATTTCGGAAGAATTTCCGCCCAAGTGAAAAGTTTGACGAGTTCCTGAAAAAGCATCACAGCTTAAGCAGTCCCATTTGCCGGGTAAGTGAGCTGGTTATGTTCAGGAGTGATTTGAATCCGGGTGGTGCAATTTATACAAAATTAAACGCCTGGCCTTTGGAGGGCTGACGAAATGACAAGATGATTATATTGGAGTAAGTATGCAAAAAACTTTTGACAGTGGTCCAAAAATCCGGGGAGGAGAGACTATGGATAAAGAGAGGGGAAGAGCGGTAGAACAGGCAATTTCTCAGATAGAAAAGCAGTTTGGCCGGGGATCTATTATGAAAATGGGCGAGCAGAAGGTAATTGATGTTCCGGCAATATCTACAGGCTCAATCGCATTAGACTTTGCTCTCGGTGTTGGAGGTGTCCCTCGAGGAAGGGTTATTGAGATATACGGTCCGGAATCTTCCGGAAAAACAACCCTTGCCCTTCATATCTCTGCGGAGGCACAGGCTAAGGGAGGGATGGTAGCCTTTATAGATGCAGAGCATGCCCTTGACATGACTTATGCCAAAAGGTTGGGAGTAAATGTTGACGATCTGCTTATTTCACAGCCGGATACAGGTGAACAGGCCCTGGATATTGCCGAGATCCTTGTAAGAAGCGGTGCAATTGATGTGGTGGTTATTGATTCAGTGGCTGCCCTTGTTCCACGGGCGGAGATCGAAGGAGATATGGGGGATCATCACGTTGGGCTTCAGGCCAGACTTATGTCTCAGGCCTTAAGAAAGGTTACCGCAGCCATCAGCAAATCAAGGACCTGTGTAATTTTTATTAACCAGATCCGCATGAAAATCGGCGTAATGTTCGGCAATCCCGAGACTACCACAGGCGGCAATGCACTTAAATTTTATGCAAGCCAGAGACTGGATATCCGAAAGATTTCATCCATAAAGCAGGGTGACCAGACTGTTGGAAACAGAACAAGGGTTAAAGTTGTCAAAAATAAAATCGCCCCCCCTTTTAAACAGGCTGAATTCGATATCATTTTTGGCCATGGGATTTCAAAGGAAGGGGATATCCTTGATTTAGGTGTTGACTTGGACATCGTTGATAAAAGCGGTGCATGGTATTCCTTTCAAGATCAGAGGATTGGCCAGGGAAGAGAAAATGTGAAGGAATTTCTTGCTGAAAATACTGATATCAGAGACAGAATAGCTGAACTTGTTATCCAGAAACTCAGCCCTGAAAAAGAAAGTGAAGAAGGCAAGACAGATTCCGTAGAAGAGCCTGAAAAATAGAGAGGCGGATTAATAGAATGCTTTTTTTGTCTAATAACTGCCTGCCTTTTATGTCGCACTTTGATATATAAGGCTCAAAATCCGGGGACATTTAAATGATCTTCCGGGAATAAAAAAAATTGAAATCGGCCTGTTATAGTCTGCCGTTTTTTTTGGAGCTATGGCATGATTGTTTCATGGGGTAAAATTTTTTACGATTTGTCGATAATTAGCTCAGGGTTTAATACATAGGTAATAAAATGAATTCAAAAGAGATTAGAGATAAATTTTTGGCTTATTTCAAGTCAAATGGCCATGAAATTGTGGAAAGTTCCTCCTTGATTCCCAAGGATGATCCAACTTTGCTTTTTACAAATTCAGGGATGGTGCAATTCAAGAGGAGTTTCCTTGGTCAGGAGAACAGAGGCTATACAAGGGCGGCCACTTCCCAGAAATGTGTCAGGGCAGGCGGAAAGCACAATGATCTGGACAATGTGGGTTATACATTGAGGCACCATACTTTCTTTGAGATGCTTGGGAATTTCTCTTTTGGAGATTATTTCAAGGAGGAGGCAATTCTGTGGGCGTGGGAACTGTTGACTGAGGGATACGGACTTACGAAGGACCGATTATATGTTTCAGTATATAATGATGATGACGAGGCCTTCAGGATATGGGAGAAAAAAATTGGCGTCCCGGCTGAAAGGATAGTGCGCTTGGGTGAAAAAGATAACTTTTGGGCCATGGGAGATACTGGCCCGTGCGGGCCATGCTCTGAAATCCTGTTCGATCAGGGACCATCACTGGGATGCGGAAAACCTGATTGCGGTCCGGGATGCGATTGCGACAGATATCTGGAAATCTGGAATCTGGTTTTTACTCAGTTTGATCGTGACGCTGAAGGAGAATTGACTCCGCTTCCAAGACCGAATATTGATACAGGTATGGGACTGGAAAGACTTGCTGCCGTGATTCAGGGTGTTTCCTCAAACTATGACACTGATCTTTTTCAACCGATTATAGGCTTGATTCAGGAATTATCAAATAAAAAGTACGGAAGTGACAACAAGCAGGATGTTGCCTTCAGGGTCATATCGGACCATGCACGTGCGATTACATTTCTAATCGGTGATGGAATTATGCCTTCAAATGAAGGCAGAGGCTATGTTTTGAGACGTATTATTCGCAGGGCAATTCGTTACGGCCAGGTACTCGGCCTTAAAGAAGGCTTTCTGTGTCCCATTATCAGCAGGGTAATTGAAATCATGGGGCCGTTCTATGATGAACTTGTCAAATCCAGCAGCTTCATAGAAGGAGTCGCAGGCAATGAAGAAAAAAGATTTTCTGATACCCTCCACTACAGCATGAGGGTGCTTGATGAAGAGATTGAACGGGTTAAGGCAAACGGCTACAGTGTTATTCCTGGTGAGGCAGTATTCAGACTTTACGATACCTATGGTTTATCTCCTGACATAATAGAGGACGTGGCCAGGGATGAAAACCTCGTTGTGGATATGGACGGCTATGAAAAGGCAATGTCAAGGCAAAAGGCCATGTCCCAGGAATCCTGGAAAGGAAGCGGTGAAGAAGATGTCCCTGAGGTATTCAAGGGAATCCTGGCTCGAGACCTCACAAGGCGTTTTTTAGGCTATGAAACCATTAGCTCAAGATCAAAGGTTGTTGCAATAGTCGCAGAAGGTAAAGAAGTCTCTTCAGCAGAAGCAGGCAGTAAGGCTGAAGTGGTTCTGGATGAAACCCCTTTTTACGGAAGGGCAGGGGGGCAGGTCGGCGATACGGGTTTGTTATTGCAAGAAGGCCTCAGATTCCGTGTGCTGGATACTGTAAAGCTGAGTCAGAAGCTTATTATACATCAGGGTATTGTTGAGTCCGGGACTATTTCCGTTGGAAAGGAGGTTGAAGCAAAGGTCGACGAGGTCAAGAGAAATTCAATTGCCCTTAATCATTCCGCCACACACCTTCTTCATAAGGCACTCAGGGAGGTGCTTGGGGATCATGTAAAGCAGGCTGGTTCTATGGTATCACCGGATAGACTCCGCTTTGATTTCAGCCATTTTACGCAGGTTTCACAGGACCATTTGAGAGATGTGGAGAGGATAGTGAACATGCATATCAGGGATAATCTGCCTGTCAGCGTAACTGAGATGTCCAAGGAAGATGCCATGAAAACAGGTGCAATGGCCATTTTTGAAGAAAAATACGGTGATGTTGTAAGACTTGTAAGCATTGGTGATGGTGTTAGCATGGAATTATGCGGCGGGACGCATACTGATCGCACGGGAAATATCGGTCTTTTTCGGGTTGTATCAGAAAGTGCGGTTGCAGCCAATGTCCGCAGGATAGAGGCAATAACCGGGGAGACAGCTGTTAATTACACTCAGAAACAGGATGCTGATCTCCGTTTAACTGCATCCCTGATTAAAACAACTGCAGATGGAGTCGTAGAACGTCTTGAGCGGTTGATGAATGATTACAAAGAGAAAGAAAAAGAAGTTCAGGCCCTTAAGGCGATGCTTATTTCAAACAAGTCAAAAGACCTGCTTGCTGGAGCCATGGAAATCGACGGTATAAAGGTCGTGGCATTGGAAATTGATGTCGATTCTGCCAAGGAATTGCGCGAATCAGCCGATCGCATAAGGGATAATCTGAAATCAGGTGTTATATTACTGGGAGCTGTTAAAGAGGACAGGGCAATGCTGATATGCATGGTTACCAAGGACCTTGTTGGTCGTTTTAATGCCGGAGATATAATCAGACAATTGTCTGCTATCGTGGGAGGAAAAGGCGGTGGAAGGCCGGATATGGCTCAAGGCGGTGGAAACAGGCCAGAGGATTTGAAGAAGGCTCTCAAAGAATTCGAAGTCTTAATCGAAAAGGGGGCTTGTTAGGCTTTTCCACCATGATTCATCGTTTTTTCTGCTTTCCTCAGCAAGCTTTTCCCTGCTTTTATATATATATTCAAGCGCTTCGTGGTATTGCCCAAAGTCAGGATAATTTTTGAGCAAGCTGCGGTACCTGTCAACAGCTGTCCTGTATTTCTCCATTTTATAGTAAAAATGGCCAACATACAATTCATATTTTGCCAGATAAATGTAACATTGCCTTATTTTTAAGGCTGCTTTTTTTGTATATTCGGATTTTGGAAAGTTTTTTACAAGACGTTCAAATTCTTCCTTAGCTTCTATGGTATGAGATTGATCCCTGTCGATAGATTTGACCTGGCTGTATTGGCTCATACCTCTCTGGTAAATAACATAGGGGATCTTTGGATTTTTTGGGTGTAATTTTTCAAACTCGCTGTAGGCATCATATGCCTCATTATACAAGTCTCTCATATAAAGTGAATCAGCCATCTTTAATTCAGCTTCCAGAGCGTACTTGCTGTATGGGTACCTGTCCTTAACCTTCTGAAAGGCTTTGGTAGCTGACTCAAAATAACCTTTTTCATAATTTTCAATACCTTCCTTCATAAGTTCAGCCGGAGTCATTTCTTCTTCTGAAAAAAAACGGTCCCACATGGCACAACCGCAGAAAAAAAATATCATTAGGATGAATAAAAATGACAACCTGAGAATAGTAGAATATTTAGACATAAAAACCTTTGATAATTTTTAATTTTTAGTCCAGGACCAGCAACAGATCGATAAGATGGGTCCACACACTAACATAGCCAAATTCCAGAATAAGGCAATCAGGCTCAGGCTTTTTCACCGGCATTTAATGTCTGATTTGCAACTGTGGCCGCCATAAATCGATTCTTAGCTGATCAAAAAGGGATCTATTTTAAACTTTCCAGGTATTTTTCTGCCGAAAAAGCAGCAGCAGCACCTTCACCAACCGATGTGGATACCTGTCTTAAAAGTTTGGATCTAATATCTCCTGCAGCGAAAATGCCGGGACATGATGTTTCCATGTTATTATCTGTAATAACAAAACCATTCCGGTCGAGATCCAGAAGCCCTTCAGCAAGGTCATTGTTCGCATTATTTCCAATAAAAACAAAAACACCCTGGACAGGGAGAAAGGTGGATTCGTTGGTTTTTACATTTTTTATGTCCAGTCCTTCGACACTGTTTTTACCCGCAATTCTTTTTGGCACTGTATCCCATATAGGGACAATTTTATTATTAGCAAAAGCCCTTTCCTGAAGCACTTTTGTAGCCCTCAATTTGTCCCTCCGATGTATCAGATATACCCTGCTCGCAAAACGAGTCAAAAATAGGGCCTCCTCTACCGCGGTATCGCCACCTCCAATCACTGCCACTTCCTGGTCCCTGAAAAAAGGCCCATCACATGTTGCGCAGTATGAAACTCCTTTTCCGGTCAAAAGGTTTTCGCCTTCAATTAACAGTTTTTGCGGTGTGGCACCAGAGGCCAGAATTAGCGCTTTTGTCTCAAGGTTCTCTTTTTCAGTCAAGACAATTATCTTCCCTTTACTGACTTCTAAGCCTGTGGCCTCCTGAGCCCGGATAAGGAGATTAAATTTTTCGGCCTGGCGCTTCATCCTGTCTACAAGTTCAAAGCCTGATATCCCTTCCGGAAAACCAGGGTAATTCTCGACCCAGTCCGTATTGAGAATTTGACCACCGGGAGAGAATTTTTCGAGCAGAATTATATTAAGGCGGGCCCTTGCAGCATAAAGACCTGCTGTTAAACCGGCAGGCCCTGCTCCAATAATGATTAAGTCTTTCATTATGTTATGTTCCCTTAAAAACTATAATAAAGTATATTTATCTATACCTGACAGTTTCGCCATATGTTTTCTTTGCAGGGCGTTACTTTGCATTTAATAAAGGTCTCGTATCTGCTCAGTATAAATAATTCTTCTGCCTTTAACATGGAGTTTTTTAAAAAGCCATCAAATAAAGAAAATAAAAGTTTGTCTGTTCTCATTTTTATATGAAAATCCTTGCAACTTGAATCTTAAAAGAAGGATTGATTTTTTTGAAGGTTACCTTTTATTACAGAAGCTTTTTTAGTTCTTCATCAATATAGTCTTTTGGGTGGGCCCCCACAATCGAATTGGTTAGTTCTCCTCCCTTAAAAAACAGGAGAGTAGGTATACTCCTTATACCAAATTTTGCTGGAGTCTGGCGGCTCTGATCAACATCCATCTGTGCAATTTTTATTTTTCCTTTATACTTCTCTGCAAGTTCTTTCACTGCAGGTCCTACCATTTTGCAGGGACCGCACCATTCTGCCCAGAAATCGACCATAGCCGGTATGTTAGAATTAATGATCTCATCATCAAAGTTATTGTCTGTTATCTGTAGTATATCCGCCATAATTTTTCTCCTTTGTGTAAATATTTTAAATTAAATTAATATCCGCAAATAAGTTTGTCAACTGAAAGGACAACATATAATGACCATCGGAAGATCATACTGCTGTGACACCCCCTTTGACTTTTTCCGTTCAAGAACATGTATTTTCGCTTAAGAAGAATTGTTCTAATGACATGAAATATATTGAATCTGCCTGTCTTGGATCTATCTGCAGGATGAGAATGAATAAGACAAGGTATCCTATTTTTTGGGAGGATTAAGGTCTGGAGGATAAATATATTTCGGATCTATTTCATAAGTCCATGGCAGGCCCCACCATTGCCAACCGTAGTGACGCCTTTTATCAAACCCCTGGATTTTATTTCTTTTGGCCAGCTGCCTGTAGAATTTATGTTTGTCGCTGTCTTGCAGGATAAGGCTGATATTAAAGGAAGGAAATTCGGGCCCCTCAAAACCATCTTCAACATTATATATGTTTTTAAATCCTGCCTGAACAAGTTCAACGGCTGCAAGTGCACTGCGTGTACCGTCGCGGCTGATTATAAGCAGATTATCGGTTTTTTTAAAGAGTTTAAGTATTTCCTGGATAAAAGCCTTATTTTTAACACTGTATCGGTAACAATATACATCGTCATTTTTGCCGAATTCGCTGGTCATAAAATGATATGGGAATAGAAATGCATTAATTGGATGACCAACAAACTGATATTCAGCCCTTGTACGCACATCAATTAGATAAGTATCAGGCACCGTATTTAGCATATCATATGCTTCAATACTCAAGACAACCTTGTGCTTAAGTTCCTGGGCAAGGCCATGAGCAGCAAGAATCATAAGCATGCCAATAGTTATAGCGAAAAAACATAATAATGTCTTTTTATTAGTCATTGCAATATCTTTCATGATTTGTCAGGCCAATAACTATTAAAGCCTTAAGTGAGAGGTTTAATTTCTCCAAGACTGTCAATTCTATCCGGACAAGGGTAAATTTGAAAAACTAAATTTTCGTTAAATTTATAATTTTTCGAAAAAATAACTACTCATATCATGCTTGAAGTTATCCTAATTAATACAGGAATGAATTATTTGTCAATTAAAAATGTTTTTTATTTCAGTAAGCAAACAGCGCATCAATCCATCCGTATATAAAGTAATTGATTCGTCTTTTTCGTAGAAATTACAATTTTTCTTGTTAATTATACTATATATTCTAAATGTTTTTCTCCGCAGACCAGCTTGAATGAAATTCATTCATCACATCACTGATATTCTTTCCGATTGTTATGTAATCTTCATCGTTCAGATTAGCCAGGGAGACACGAATAGACCATTTGGGACCGGCAAATCCATATCCAGGTAAAAGTACAGTATATTTTTCAGCAGCTAGACGAAGAAGAAAGTCAAGCGGTGAGTAAGTCTTCCGCAGATAGTCGGTAAATTGAGATCCGTATCTTGTGTTTGCCATTTCAGCGATGTCAATAAGTGCGTAGTAATGTGTCTTATCGGGTCCTTCCGGTGCCTTAAGATTAAGCTGATCATAAAGATTTCTTATGCGCGCAGTAAGAATTGCCTGAATGGATTTTTTATACGCTTTTTCCTTATCAAGAAGTTCATAAAGAGAGAATAAAGCCATAATACATTGCTGAGGTGTAGAAAGTCCACCCGTATGAGCAAGTGCCACATCGCGGCTGTCCATAACAATACGATCTATAAACTTTATTTTATCAGGTGTTGTTGAGTCAATTCCGTATCTCATATTAAGGTCTGTTTTATCCTTTTCGGGCAAATTTCCGATCATCCTGTCAATAACATTATTCTCGTGGAGCATTATGACACCTAGGCGCCAGCCGGTTACTCCAAAGTATTTTGAATATGAATAAACACCAATAGTATTACCAGGAATCTCCTCAAGAAGGTCATGAAATTCATTTACAAACGGAGCATATACAGTGTCTGTAAGTACGATAAGGTCACGCCTTTTAGTTTTAATAATTCTGGCTATATTTTTAACAGCATTCGAACTCATACTCACCGAACCGGGATTCATGGGGTTGACCATGAATAAGGCCTTTATTCTTTTGTCCTCAAGCTTGGCAATTTCCTTGTCAGAGACCTCCCACCCTTTATCCTCGTCACTCTCTATATGTATTGGTTTAAGGTTGAAGTCATTGAGCAGTGGAATCTCAAGGTATGGTGAAAAGATCGGAGTTATAATCGCAATATGGTCTCCTTGCGCCAGGATTTTATTCTCCTTAAGTGACTGAAATATGTATATCATGGCAGCAGTTGCTCCCTCTGTTGCAAAGAGGTCGAATTTCCCTTCAGGAATATGTCCAGGTCTAAAATGAATGTGGTTAAGGTAAGCTGAAATAATATTT
Organism: Deltaproteobacteria bacterium; assembly: GCA_036733345.1. Classification (GTDB taxonomy): domain Bacteria; phylum Desulfobacterota; class DSM-4660; order Desulfatiglandales; family Desulfatiglandaceae; genus JAFGMQ01. The sequence goes on from DAINAR010000005.1 coordinate 58,787, forward strand.
TCAATATTTGTAAGTATTCTCGGAGGGCTGGGATAAAAATCTCCAAGAGCCGCATCTACAAGCTCAAAAACAAGGTCGTCAGGATTCAGTCCAAGTTCCTTTTCTGCAAAAGTCACTGCATTTTTCAGGAATATTTTTTCCTTTTCTGTGCATCTGGTCTCTATATATTCGTCAAGCTGTTCTGAAATTCTATTTTTTGAAGGTCTAAGACCGAGATTTTTTGTCGGGCCCAGTTTTCCTGCCAGTTCACTGGAGAAGGTGTGTAGCTTTGAGAAAGCCTCTCTTACGGTAGTATTTAGAAAATTTGGATTCCCGCGGCCGGCATTCAGGACTCGGCATGCTTTACCGGCCCTGATCTGCATATTGCATGATTTTTGTGCGGTATCAATAAGCACGTTTTTGAATTCAAAGGGGCTTAATGCCTCGTAGGCTGACCTTGCCTCCGGTGGCATCGGCCTTATTATCTGCTGAGCATAAACTAAGGAAGACAATATGGGTATAAAGAAAAGAAAAAATGCGACTTGCGTTAATATGATGTTTTGCTTTTTCATTCAGGCTCCTCCTGTACAACTGTTTGCATTCCTATGATTTTATCTTTTTTTATATTATTTTCTGGCATTATTTTCAACATAATAGAGTTTTCTCTGATTCACCATCAGGTCATTATATGTCATTCAACTGGCAGACGGACTTAAGCACAGGCAACGTGCTGATTTGAGTTATGGAATTTAAGTATACTGTCTTAGGGTTGAAAATAGCCATTCTGCAATTTACAGATAAAAACCTTATCATGAAAAACATGTTGAATTTTTTTATGAGGAAAAATATTGTCGATAGCTTAATAAATTTGGGCTAAATATTAAGAGAGTGTTTATATGAAAGAGGCTTTTAAAACTAAATGATCCAAAAAACTTGCAGAAAATCTGAAAAAATTCTATATAATTCAAATATCTTTTTTTGTATTTTGACGTTGCACTAAAAAAATTGTAGTCTTTACCCTCTCAGATATTTTTACTAAGAAGAATTTGGACATCTGGGGCGGTCAAATAAGGAACATCAACCAATAATCACAACTGGCAAAGAAGGCAAATCTATAAGTTTATATTAGGAGGAATTATTGATGGAAGAAAGAGATATCATGGAAGTGGATGTTCTTTTTGTTGGTGGAGGGGTAGCCTCTCTTAGTGGGGCTCTTCATTTAACGAACCTGATAAACGCGCATAATGAAAAGGTGGAGAAGGGAGGTCAGGGCGAAAAAATTGATGAGCTCATGATTGCAGTTCTGGAAAAATCTTCTTATCTTGGAGCGCATGCCCTTTCTGGAGCCGTTATGGATCCTTCTCCGCTCAAAGAGCTGATCCCGGATTTTAAAGAAAAGGGAGCTCCACTCGACGCCGAGGTAACGAGTGAGGATGTTTGCCTTCTAACCAAGAATGGCATGATTAAGTCCCCAATTACTCCTCCTCCGCTCAACAACCACGGAAACTATATTGTTTCTCTATCTAAATTGACTGAATGGCTGGCGGGAATTGTTGAGGAGAGCGGCGTTAACATATTTCCCGGTTTTGCAGGGACCGAGGTGCTTTACGACGGGGATCGAGTTGTTGGTGTTCGTACAGGTGATAAGGGTATAGATGCTGAAGGGAATAAGAAGGGAAACTTTGAGCCCGGAATCGATCTGCAGGGAAAGGTCACTGTTTTTGGAGAGGGAACTAGAGGGAGCCTTGCAAAAACTCTTATAAAAAAGTTTAATCTGGATGAAGGAAAAAATCCGGATTCCTATGTGGTTGGCGTAAAGGAAGTATGGGAGGTTCCAGAAGGATCTTTCAAGCCTGGACATGTGATCCATACGATGGGCTATCCGCTCAAAAGCAATACATATGGGGGTGGGTTTGTTTACGGTATGAATGATACTCAGGTAGCTGTTGGTTTGCTTACAGGGCTTGATTTTGCAGACCCGTATCTGGATCCACATCTTGAGTTCCAGAAATTTAAAATGCATCCTTATATTTCAAAAATATTCAAAGATGGAAAGATGGTCCAATATGGAGCAAAAACAGCTCCGGTTGGAGGTTATTTTTCAATACCAAAACTGGCTTTTGAAGGGGGGGTTATCATCGGAGATTCAGCGAATCTTTTCATAAGCCAGAAAATTAAAGGCGTTCATGTTGCAATGAAATCGGGTATGCTGGCAGCAGAGACTATTTTTGAGGCCCTGCTGAAAAATGACTTTTCAGAGGCCCAGCTTAGCAATTATGAAAAGGCATTATATGACAGCCAGATAGGGAAAGAACTTTATAAGGTCAGAAATTTTCATCAGGCCTTTGAGAAAGGTTTATGGGTCGCTTTATTCAAAGCAGGCCTTCAATTTATACTCGGCGGTAGGATACTTAAAAACCGCCTTAGTACAAAGCCGGATTATACACATCAGAAGTCAGTTAAAGAAGTATTCGGTAGCGATACACCTACAGATGAGCAGAGAGGCTTAATCAAGTTCGACGGCCAAAAGACTTTTGATAAAGAGACTGATGTATATTATTCAGGCTCAACGCACGAGGAACAACAGCCTTCACATCTTAAGATACTGGATTTGGATATTTGCTATAATAAATGCCTTCCGCTATACCAGGCACCATGTCAGAGGTTTTGTCCTGCAGACGTATATGACATGACAATAGATGAAGAGACTGGAAAACCGACTATGAAGATAAATTTTTCCAATTGTCTGCACTGCAAGACATGTGATGTGAAAGATCCTTTTGCAAATATTACATGGGTACCACCTGAAGGCGGAGGAGGACCCAAGTATACAATGATGTAAAGATTGAATTATGGGGCAAGCAAATCTTATTTTTATAATAAAATCTTGCCCCACAAAAAAATAGAGATAGAATGATGTTATGCTGATTTAATAAAAAAAGCCTCCTGACTTAATATATTTCAAAGTCAGGAGGCTAGACCGAAAAGAAATTATTTTTCAGGTTGCCGGCCTATTTGTTGCTCTCAAGTTCTTCCTTTTCCTTTTTCAGTTCATTAATTTCTGCCTTTAAACTTTCAACCTCTTCCTTCAGGTTGCTTTCGGTACTGTCAAAGGCCTCTGGAGACCTTTTTTTGTCTCTGATATCCTCAAACCCCAAATAGGCCGCTAAAGCTCCTCCCAGGATTAACATGACGGGAACAGCAGCCAAAAGTGCCTTAATGAAATATGTCCACCAGAAAACAATTCCAATGATTCCCAAAATGAGTGCTACTAGTCCTCCAGCCAAAGCTGCCATTTCACTACCTCCTGAAATTTAGGTTTCAAATTTTATTATACGTGTTAAACTTTTTTTTGAGTTTTGCTTTTTTTACCATAAAGGATGTGAGGATTCAAGTATATAATAGATAGAAAGATTTAAAAAACATAATAACATTGTAAGCGTATATCTTTTATTTCCGAATCGAAATCATTATTTTAATTTAACAGGTTTCTTTAAAAGGACATTTAATTTAAATTGCAAATTAAAATATATTATATTCTATGAAAATCCTGATTCTGTTTCTAACGCTAATTTAAAAGAATGTAAGTTTCAGGTTTTTAAAGGTTAAATAGTCAGTTAAATTACTTTAGACAAATAAAAAAAAATTTGATCAGGATAAATAATTAATGCATTGACATATTATTGAAAAAATGTTGGTTGACATTTGAAATTGTTATCTCTATGTATTATTTAAAATTAAACAGTTTTTTATTTTGGTTGATTTTTATGGCGGATTGATATAAAAAATAAAAATATCTAAATTTGGAAAACGGAGTAATAAGTTATAATAGAAAGAAAATAGAAGTTTTTATCACCTAATTTTATATTTATAAGAGTATACGGTTGTTTTTTACCGAATTCTAGATTTGAAATTAATTCTTAAAAAAAATAATCTATTTATTTATGCCTTTTAATACAAAGGCCAGCGTAGCTCAGACGGCAGAGCAACTGATTTGTAATCAGTGGGTCGGGGGTTCGATTCCCTTCGCTGGCTCCAAGGTGATTTTTTGGGATTTCGGAGAGGTTCCCGAGTGGCCAAAGGGAGCAGACTGTAAATCTGCCGGCTCAGCCTTCGGAGGTTCAAATCCTCCCCTCTCCACCACATACTATACACACTAAATTATGCTAAGTTTATAGTTCCCAGACGGAGCCATTTAAAAATCAATCCGGGTTGCTGACCTTATTTAAAGGCCAAAAGCGGGAATAGCTCAGTTGGCTAGAGCGTCAGCCTTCCAAGCTGAGGGTCGCGGGTTCGAATCCCGTTTCCCGCTCCAAATTAATGAGAGAGTATCTTGATATTACGCATTTATGCATAATATATTCCTCAAAATGTAAATCATTATTTTTTGCTATTTGGACTTTTAGAACAATTTTTCGCTGAAAATTCTGATATTTAACTGGGCTGGCCCACGTAGCTCAGTAGGTAGAGCACATCCTTGGTAAGGATGAGGTTCACCGGTTCGATCCCGGTCGTGGGCTCCAGGGTTTTTTGAGAAAAAATATAAATTGCTGCATTTATAGATCTTATGATTTATAGTTTGAGTGAATCGTAAAATACACGTTAAAAGCTTTTTTAGGTCTTCTGAGGGAGGATGAGAGATGTCTAAGAAGAAATTTGAGAGGACTAAGCCGCATGTAAACGTAGGGACGATAGGGCATATAGATCATGGCAAGACGACATTGACTGCGGCGATTACGAAGCATTTACAGAACAGGGGAATGGCGGATTATGTGCCATTTGATGAGATAGACAAGGCTCCTGAGGAGAAGGCACGTGGAATAACGATAGCGACGGCGCATGTTGAGTATCAGACTGATAAGAGGCATTATGCGCATGTAGACTGTCCTGGTCATGCGGATTACATAAAGAATATGATTACCGGTGCTGCGCAGATGGACGGAGCGATACTGGTAGTAGGAGCTGATGATGGACCGATGCCGCAGACACGGGAGCATATACTGCTTGCGCGTCAGGTTGGAGTTCCTAGCATAGTGGTATTTTTAAACAAGTGTGACATGGTAGATGATGAGGAATTGATAGAGTTAGTAGAGCTGGAGTTAAGGGAGCTATTGACGAAGTATGAATTTCCAGGGGATGATACGCCTATCATAAGAGGTAGTGCATTAAAGGCTCTGGAGAGTGATGATTCAGATTCTGAGGAAGTGAAGCCTATATTTGAATTAATGGATGCGATTGATTCATTCATACCTGAGCCGGTAAGGGATAAGGACAAGCCTTTTTTGATGCCGATAGAGGATGTATTTACGATATCTGGAAGGGGGACGGTAGTTACAGGCCGAGTGGAGCGTGGAGTGATCAATGTAGGAGATGAAGTTGAGATAGTAGGGATTACGGACACGGCGAAGACGGTGTGTACTGGCGTTGAGATGTTCAGGAAGATACTGGATCAGGGTCAGGCAGGAGATAACATAGGTGTATTGCTAAGAGGTACGAAGAGAGACGAAGTACAGCGGGGCCAGGTGGTAGCGAAACCTGGTTCAATCACGCCGCACACTAAATTCAAGGCTGAAGCGTACATATTGACGAAGGAAGAGGGTGGTCGTCATACTCCGTTTTTCAATGGTTACCGTCCTCAGTTTTATTTCAGGACGACGGACGTGACGGGTGTGGTCACATTGCCTGAAGGGATTGAGATGGTAATGCCTGGGGATAATGTCTCGATTGAGATCAATCTGATCATGCCGATAGCAATGGAGAAGGAATTGAATTTTGCTATTCGTGAAGGTGGAAGAACAGTAGGCGCTGGCGTTATAAGCGAGATCATTGAGTAGGGGAGTGTGGAATGCGTGATATTATAACTTTGGCCTGTGAACAGTGCAAGAATAGAAACTATACAACAACAAAAAATAAGCGAAAGACGCCTGATAAATTGGCTTTTAAAAAGTATTGTCCATGTTGTAGAAGTCATACGCTCCATAAAGAAACAAAGTAATATCAGGTGATTAATTTTGTTATTTTATTAGGTTAATGCCCTACAACTGTTCTATAAGCTTTCTATGTGAAATATAAAATTATTCACAGTTCTAAAAATTTCCTAGTGTATATTTTTTTATATAAATAAACTGGGCCCGGAACAGATACTGTAAATAAGATATAGCAGGTAATGCAGGCCAGTAGCTCTAACGGTTAGAGCACCGGACTCCAAATCCGGGTGTTGGGGGTTCGAATCCCTCCTGGCCTGCCATTTTTTTTATGATTAACAGGGCTTATTTTATCATATACTTGGAATTTTACTTGGAATAATCCATGAGTCTCAGAAATAAATAAATTGAGAATAAGATGAAAAAAAATAGTCAGAGGCAAAAAAAGGGAAAGAACCCAAAGAAAGTTAGTTATACAGCGCAAGAGAAGGACTCTGTAGAAAAGAATGGGAAGTTGGCTCCAGAGAAACAGTCAAAACAGAAACTTTCCCGAAGTACTGCTAAAAAAACAGTTGAAAAGAAATCAGGAGCGGAATTCCCTGTTTTTAAGTACATAAAAAAAGCACGACAATTTTTGAAAGAATCAAGGATGGAATTGAAGAAGGTCAAATGGCCGACACGAAAGGAATTACTCGTATCGACAGGTGTAGTGCTTGTTTTATCTCTTTTTGTTGCATTTTTTCTGGGAATAGTTGATTTTGGCCTTATAAAAATAATAAAAACCATTGTAGGATAGTACTTAATAATAACTGAGTGTTTTAAAATATCGATAATAAATTTTCTATGAAAAGCCCGGTGTAAATGTGGATTTGAAATGGTATATTGTTCACACCTATTCAGGTTTTGAGAACAAGGTTAAAAAAAATCTGGAAGAGAGAATAAAATCACTTGGTCAAGAGGAGTATTTTGGGAAGATACTTGTGCCAACTGAACAAGTTGTTGAATTGAAGAAAGGCCAGAAAAAGACTTCCTCCAGGAAGTTCTTTCCCGGATACATCCTTGTTCAAATGAACGTGAATGATGAGACCTGGCATACAGTGAAAAATACTGCCAAGGTCACCGGTTTTGTTGGAGGAGAAGTCAGGCCCACACCCATTCCAGATGAACAGGCAGAGAGAGTTATTTCTCAGATGGAAGAAGGCGTTGTTAGACCAAAACCAAGATATCAATTTGAAGAACGTGATGAGGTCAGGGTTATTGATGGACCATTCAACAACTTTCAAGGGGTAGTTGAAGAAGTTAAACCTGATAAGGAAAAATTAAGAGTCCTTATTACCATTTTTGGACGGCAGACACCTGTAGAACTGGATTTTATACAGGTTACAAAAATATAACGTCTATTAATTATAAGTTGTTTTTAAAAAATTCAAGATGAATCTGTTCATTCATTAAATTTTTATAATATTTAAGTTTATTATCATTCTTTTAAAAGCTGGAAAAGAGGGTTGTAATGGCAAAGAAAGTTATAGGAATTGTAAAACTGCAGGTTAAGGGTGGGCAGGCTAACCCTTCACCGCCAGTAGGCCCGGCGTTAGGGCAACATGGTGTCAATATTGCAGAATTCTGTAAATCATTCAACGCAAGAACGCAGGACCAGACGGGGACGATTATCCCTGTTATTATTACAATTTATGCTGACAGGTCCTTTTCTTTTATAACTAAGACACCACCTGCATCTGTACTTTTGAAACAGGCGGCTCAGATAGCTAAAGGTTCCAGCGAGCCGAACCGTGAGAAGGTCGGAGAGGTTACAAGGCAACAAATAGAGGAAATCGCTAAACTTAAGTTTGAAGATCTGAATGCCTGGGATTTAAATGGTGCAGTCAAGATCATTGAGGGTACGGCTAGAAGCATGGGTGTAAAGGTGATTGAATCTTAGTTCGAGAGGAAGATTGTAAATGGGAAAAAGAGGAAAAAAATACGCAGAGAAAATCCAGAATATTGATAAGCTTAAGAAATATAATTTTGAAGAGGCGATTCAATTAGTTCTTGATTGTTCCTATGCCAAATTCGATGAGAGTGTGGATGTGGCCGTAAAATTGGGTGTGGATCCAAGACATGCAGATCAAATGATCCGGGGTGCTGTAGTTTTACCTAATGGTATTGGGAAAGATGTACGCGTTGCAGTATTTGCCAAAGGTGAAAAAGAAAAGGAAGCACTTGAAGCTGGAGCTGATTACGTAGGCTCTGAAGATCTAGTAGAGAAGATTCAGGGCGGATGGCTTGAATTTGATAAGGCAATTGCCACCCCTGATATGATGGGAGCGGCAGGAAAACTTGGACGTATTCTGGGTCCTAGAGGCATGATGCCTAATGCGAAGCTTGGCACTGTAACTTTTGACGTTGCAAGGGCGGTGAAAGAGGTAAAATCAGGAAAGATTGATTTTAAAGTTGAAAAAGCGGGAATCGTTCATGCTCCAGTAGGAAAGGTTTCATTTGGCACTAAAAGTCTTTCTGAGAATATTGCTGCGTTTCTTGAGACTATTCAAAAAATGAAACCATCCACCAGTAAAGGGACATATTTCAGGAGTATAGCAATATCTACAAGTATGGGGCCCGGTATTAAGGTTGATCCTGTATACATTAAAGAACTTTTCAGGCAGTAAGACTTTATTGCTTTTTGTTTTTGGGTTCGGAATTCAGCAGATAGCAACATTTTTAGTCAAATCTTAAAATTCAGCATATTAAGGCTGTAAGTAACTGATATATGGTATTTTACTATATACCTAAGATTTGAATGAGGAGGTTAAAGTTTAAATAGGCAGTAACCTAATAATGTAAAATTACGAGGTTACAGGTTTTTGTCAAAGACAGTAGGTGCTTTGTTGACTAAACCATCCAGGTCCAGTTTATCTATTGAATTAAAGTAGTTAGAAAATACTTTAGGCCAGTAATTTAAAATCTGGCAAATATGAAGACGCTGGTACTGATTGGGTGGTTTCAGGGCTTAATATTAATGCCTACCGAGACTGATTGTAGCTGTATTTTGTTATTCGGGAAACAGTTTTTAGAGAATTATTCAGGCTTGGACATACAATATATTGAGTTTAAAGCCAGATCAAATCTGAAATACATCACCTGAAAATCCTGCTTTAATCCTGCTTCGGCAGTAATGAGCTTCCGAATAGAGAATCTGTTATTATAGCAACATATTATTCTCCTCTGTCTTTGAACATAATGTTAATTATCATTGGAGAGGAGGTGAACATGAATAAACAAGAAAAGGATAAATTTGTTAACGATTTTAGCCGCCGTCTTAAAGAAGCAGAAGGAGTTTTTCTTGTAAATTATCAAGGCCTGAATGTTGATGCTATTAACAGGTTAAGGAACGAACTGAAAAAAACGGGCTCGGAGTTTCATGTGGCAAAGAACAGGCTTTTGAAACTTGCAAGCAAAGAAACCGACACCGAATTAATTCAGGATTACATGAAAGGTCCTTCAGCCATAGCGCTCGCCTATGATGACGTAATTAGTCCTGCAAAGGTTTTTGTAGATTTCTCAAAAAGTTATGAACAACTGAAAATTAAGTGTGGACAGATTTCCGGCAGGGTTTTAGACAAGGATGCCATCAAAAGACTGGCAGAATTGCCGGGAAGAGATGTGCTTTTGGCACAGGTTTTGGCTGCAATGAAGTCTGTTCCTGGTTCTTTTGTTAATGTTTTAGGGGCGGTTATCAGAAATCTGTTAAATGTGTTAAAAGCTATAGAAGACCAGATGGATAAATAGCTTTTTTAACCATTAGTTATGTTATTTCATTTAGTTATTATGGAGGTCTAAAGATAAATGGCAGCAAACATAAGTAAAGAAGATGTGATTGATTTTATATCGAATATGACAGTTCTCGAACTTTCGGAATTAGTGAAAGAGCTTGAGGAAAAATTTGGCGTGACCGCAGCAGCCCCTGTTGCCGTCGGTGGATTTGCTCCGACTGCTCAGGCTGAAGAAGAGGTCGCAGAACAAACGGAGTTTAATGTTATTTTGACTTCAGTTGGCGATAAAAAGATCCAGGTTATTAAGGTAGTCCGTGCTGTCACAGGCTTAGGTCTAAAAGAAGCCAAGGAAGTAGTAGATGGTGCTCCCAACCCTGTCAAAGAGGGTGTTCCAAAGGATGAAGCGGAAGATATAAAGAATCAACTTGAAGAAGCAGGCGCTTCTGTCGAGATTAAATAGATATGTTTTAATTCGGAGGCTGCGTCAGTATTGGTAAAAATATAATGGCGTAATGCCTCCAAAATAAATTTTATTGTTTTGGGAATGCCTACGTAAGCATTGATGAAGTCGTTAAGAAACATCAAATGAGACGGTTCAGTAAAAAGCTGAAATGGAATTGTAAATCAGGTCTGATAACCTTATAAAATTGATGGCATAAAACGATGTGCCGGTATACATTCAGGAATGTTGCCGACTTAACTGGATGTCAAACAGATTGTTTAAGGAATGCAAGGCCTTTGCTTGACTTTTTATAAAGATGTCAGTGTCCAAGCAACAAAGTTATTTTCCCAGACAAATTAAATATAATATATTCTGAGGAATTTTTATGCCAGAAAAAGATGGTGTTATTAAAAGGGCGAGAAGATCTTTTGGCAAGATCGAGAAAGTTGTGGATATCCCGAGTTTGATAGAAATGCAAAAGGGTTCTTATGAAAGGCTTTTGCAAAAGGATGTACTGCCTGAGGACCGTGAGGATATAGGTCTCCAGGCTGCATTTAAGAGTGTTTTTCCAATCCATGATTTTACAGGCACTTCTTCTTTGGAGTTTGTTAAATACACTTTTGAAGACATCAAATATGATGAAGAAGATTGCTTGAACAAAGGTTTAAATTATGAGGCTCCTGTTAAACTGACAGTTAGACTGGTTGTGTTTGATATTCAAGACGCCACAGGCGCAAAGAGCATCAGGGATATCAAGGAACAGGAAATTTATTTTGGGACTCTTCCAATGATGACTGACAGGGGAACCTTTATCATTCATGGAACGGAAAGGGTGGTTGTCAGCCAGTTACATCGTTCTCCTGGTGTTTTTTTTGATCACGACGGCGGGAAAACACATGCAAGCGGAAAACTTCTTTATTCCGCACGGATTATTCCTTTGCGGGGATCCTGGCTTGATTTTGAATTTGATCCTAAGGATCTCTTGTATGTTCGTATTGACAGAAGAAGAAAGTTTCCGGTCACAATTCTTTTAAAGGCCCTCGGATACACGAGTAATGAGATTCTACACTATTTTTATAAAACGGAAAAAATCTCTATTGAAAAAGACGGCTTTTCACGCGAGGCCAAGATAGACAATCTATACCAGAAGAAAATTTCCAGGCCGATTATTGATACCAGGACAGGAGAAGTTTTAGCCCAGAAAGGTGAGAAATACACAAAACGATTACATCAAATTCTTAAATCAGTCGGGATATTAAGTATTCCGGTCGATTTTGAAGATATTGAAGGTAGAGTGATTGCAAATGATATAGTTAATCCTGAAACAGGTGAGGTTTTAATAGAAGGAAATCGGCCTATTAAAAATGAAGTTATTGAAACAGCAAGGCATAATGGTATTTCTGAAATTGAATGCCTTGTTCTGGATGCACATGGCGTAAGCACAACAATCAGAGATACCATGCTTCTGGATAAAATTGATCTTCCTGATGAAGCGATACTCGATATTTACAGAAAAATGAGACCAAGCAGCCCTCCTACTCAGGATGTTGCAAATAACTTTTTAAACAATTTATTCTTTAATAATGACACTTATGATCTATCAAAGGTAGGCAGGCTTAAGTTGAACTACCGTCTAAATGTTGACGTCCCATTAGATGTTCGCACGTTAAGAAAGGATGATATCTTCTATACAGTTGAGGAATTGATACGACTAAAAAATGCTCAGGCACTGGTTGATGATATTGACAACCTCGGCAATCGCCGTGTAAGGGCCGTTGGTGAATTGCTGGCGAATCAGTATAGAATTGGACTTGTTAGAATGGAGAGAGCCATTAAGGAAAGGATGAGCCTTCAAGAAGTTGAGACATTAATGCCTCACGATTTGGTCAATTCGAAGCCTGTATCGGCAGTTGTCAAGGAGTTTTTTGGTACAAGCCAGCTATCACAATTTATGGATCAGACAAATCCGTTATCTGAGGTCACCCATAAGCGAAGATTAAGTGCTTTAGGTCCAGGAGGTTTGACAAGAGAAAGAGCTGGTTTTGAGGTTCGAGATGTTCACCCTACTCATTATGGAAGAATATGCCCGATTGAAACTCCTGAAGGTCCAAATATCGGCTTGATTGTATCTCTAAGTACTTTCGCAAGAGTTAACGAGTTTGGCTTTATTGAAACACCTTACAGAAAGGTTAAAGATGGTGTTGCATTAAGGGAAATTGAGTTTTTGTCTGCTCTTGACGAAAAGGAATATCCGATTGCCCAGGCTAATGCTCCTCTGGATCAGGATGGCAGTTTTCTGAGAGAGGAGGCTGCCGTACGTATTGAAGGGGAGGCTGGAAAGACACCAATTCATGATGTTAAATATATGGACGTATCTCCGGACCAGCTTGTAAGCGTTTCAGCTTCTTTAATTCCTTTCCTGGAGCATGACGATGCAAACAGGGCTCTTATGGGTTCAAATATGCAGAGGCAGGCTGTTCCTCTTATGGGCGCGAAAGCCCCGTTAGTTGGAACTGGAATTGAAAGTGTGGTAGCGCGCGATTCAGGCGTATCTGTCATTGCCAGAAGGGATGGGCTGGTTGAGGACGTTGATGCATCCCGTATTGTAATCAGATACACGGGTGATTTGGAAAAAAATGAGCCTGAGGTCGAAGTTTACAGATTAATAAAGTTCAAGAGGTCAAATCAGAATAGTTGCTATACGCAGAAACCAATCGTCAGAAAAGGTGATGTGGTAAAAAAAGGCCAGATTATTGCCGACGGCCCGGCATGTGAATTTGGTGAACTTGCATTAGGACAGAATGTAATGGTCGCATTTATGTCATGGGGCGGGTATAATTTTGAGGATTCCATTCTTATTAGTGAAAGGGTTGTAAAAGAGGATATATATACATCTATCCATATTGAAGAATTTGAGGTTGTATCCAGGGATACAAAATTAGGAAAAGAAGAGATAACAAGGGATATCCCAAATGTAGGCGAGGAAGCACTTAAAAACCTGGATGAAAGTGGGATAATAAGAATCGGCGCGGAAATAAAGGCAGGGGATATCTTAGTCGGTAAGGTTACACCAAAAGGTGAGACCCAGTTATCTCCGGAGGAGAAGCTGCTAAGAGCGATATTTGGAGATAAGGCTGGAGACGTAAAGGATACATCTCTGCGTGTTCCGCCCGGAGTATATGGTACAGCAATTGATGCTAAGGTGTTTTTCAGCAGAGGTGTTGAAAAAGACCAGAGGAGTATCGCTATTGAGGCCGACGAGGCGCAGAGGCTCAGGAAAGATCTTCAGGATGAAATTGACGTTATTGCAGCTGTTACGAAGGAAAAGATTAAGTATCATCTTGTTGGAGCAAAACTGAAGACAGAGTTGCGTGATAAGGATACAGAAAGTGTCCTTATGCGTGCCAATAAAACGATACAACCGGAAGATATAGACAGGATTCCAATTGAGAACTGGACAGACGCAGATTTGAAATCAGATATGGATACTATTGAAGCACTTGAGGCAATTATTGAAAAGTATTCCACAAAGGTTTCAGAGATCACTGAACAAATAGAGGAAAAAATAGAAAGGCTCAGCTATGGTGACGATTTGGCACCGGGCGTTATCAAGATGGTAAAAATCTATGTTGCAGTGAAACGCAAACTATCTGTGGGAGACAAAATGGCAGGAAGACATGGTAATAAAGGTGTTTTATCAAGAGTTCTTCCTGTTGAGGATATGCCATATTTTGCTGATGGAACAGCAGTGGATATTATTCTTAACCCTTTAGGTGTGCCATCGAGAATGAATGTTGGTCAGGTTTTGGAAACTCACCTGGGCTGGGCCTCTGTTGAATTAGGCAGAAAAATCGGAGAGCTGCTGGATAAAATAGGTAATGTTGATGAGTTGAAACAGAAGCTCAAGGATTTGTTCCCAAAAAAACAGTATGAAAACTATTTCGATAATATCAGTGACGAACACCTTTTCAGGAATGCTGAGTTGCTGAAAAATGGGATTCCGATGGCATCCCCTGTATTTGATGGTGCGGAAGAGGATGAAATCAAGAAGTTCCTGGAGGAGGCCGGGCTGCCCTTAACAGGACAGACGATACTTTATGACGGTAGGACAGGTGAACCATTTGATCAGAAGATAACCGTGGGTATAATGTATATAATGAAGCTGCATCACCTGGTTGATGATAAGCTGCACGCTCGTTCCATAGGGCCTTATTCGCTTGTAACTCAGCAGCCTCTGGGAGGAAAGGCACAATTTGGCGGCCAGAGACTGGGTGAGATGGAAGTGTGGGCTATGGAGGCATATGGTGCAGCATATACTTTGCAGGAGTTTTTAACAGTGAAGTCGGATGATGTAGCTGGCAGAACCCGCATGTATGAAAGAATCGTAAAGGGTAATAATGTCCTTGAAGCAGGCCTTCCTGAGTCATTCAAGGTGCTTATGAAGGAATTACAGAGCCTGGGCCTTGATATCCAGGTTTTCGAGGATAGCCAAGGTTAAGGTTTATAACTGTCCATTTAGCAACAAAGTTTAAGCTGCGAAAGTAAACAGCAAAGAGGATAAGGAGAGAAACATTGGAAGAATTATATAGTTTCTTTGCCAAGCCAAAGGATCCGTCAAGTTTTAATGCTGTAAAGATCTCTTTGGCCTCGCCGGAAAAGATCAGAGAGTGGTCTTATGGTGAGGTTAAAAAACCTGAAACAATTAATTACAGGACTTTCAAGCCGGAAAGGGATGGCCTTTTTTGTTCCAAAATATTCGGTCCGATAAAGGACTATGAATGCAATTGCGGAAAATATAAGAGGATGAAACATCGCGGAATTGTATGCGAAAAGTGCGGTGTTGAAGTAATACAGAGCAAGGTCAGACGTGAACGTATGGGGCATATTGAACTTGCCGCCCCTGTTGCACATATCTGGTTTTTGAAATGTCTTCCTTCTAAGGTGGGCAATATCCTTGATTTGACTTTAAAAGATCTCGAGAGAGTTCTTTATTTTGAGGCTTATATTGTTATTGATCCAAAAGATACACCTCTTGAGAAAGGTTCTCTTTTGACTGATGAACAACTTCAGCAGGCAAGAGAAAGCTATGGGGACCGATTTGAAGCTGGTATTGGAGCGGAAGCCATACAGGCCATGCTCAGAAGTGTTAACCTTGATGATCTTTATGAATCACTCAGGGTTGAGATGGCAACCAGTAAGTCGGATGCAAAACGCAAAAAGATTGCAAAACGACTCAAAATTATTGATGCATTCAGGGAATCAAAAAACCGGCCTGAATGGTTGATTATGGATGTTATTCCGGTTTTACCTCCAGATCTCAGACCGCTCGTCCCTCTCGACGGAGGTCGTTTTGCAACTTCTGATTTGAATGATCTTTACAGAAGGGTGATAAACAGGAATAACAGGCTGAAAAGGCTGCTGGAACTCAATGCCCCCGACATAATTATCAGAAATGAAAAAAGAATGCTTCAGGAGTCAGTAGATGTCCTGTTTGATAACGGGAGAAGAGGAAAGGTTGTTACCGGTGCAAATAAAAGGCCATTTAAATCTTTAAGTGACATGCTGAAAGGCAAACAGGGAAGATTCAGACAAAATTTGCTTGGAAAACGTGTGGATTATTCAGGTCGCTCTGTAATTGTTGTTGGCCCTGATCTTCGTTTGCATCAATGTGGACTTCCTAAAAAGATGGCATTGGAGATCTTTAAGCCTTTCATCTATAACAAACTGGATGAAAAGGGGCTTATTACAAGCATTAAAAGTGCGAAAAAAATGGTAGAGAGAGAAACACCGGAGGTCTGGGATGCATTAGACGAAGTGGTAAGAGAATACTGTATCCTTCTGAACAGGGCTCCGACTTTGCACAGGTTGGGGATACAGGCCTTTGAGCCCATACTTATTGAGGGTAAGGCCATTCAGCTTCACCCCCTTGTATGTACAGCATTTAATGCGGACTTTGACGGTGACCAGATGGCTGTTCATGTGCCTTTGTCTATTGAGGCACAGATTGAAGCAAGGGTTTTGATGATGTCCACAAATAATATTCTATCCCCTGCTAACGGAGAACCCATTATTGTTCCAAGCCAGGATATTGTTCTGGGGATATATTATCTTACAAGAGAGAAGCCTTTCTGCAAAGGGGAAGGCAAAATATTTTCCAATCCCAAAGAGGTTAGAATCGCCTATGACGCAGGTGAGCTCGATTTGCATGCCTCAATTAAAGTCAGAATTCACGGACAGATATATGAGACGACCACAGGACGGATTTTTCTTTATGAGATCCTGCCTGAATCCCTTCCTTTTGAACTTTTAAATAAGGTTATGTCTAAAAAGGAACTGCGGAACCTGATAAACGAGTCCTATCGCAGGGCAGGCATCAAGACTACCGTTATACTGGCAGATAGACTTAAAGATATGGGCTACAAGTATGCTACTCTTTCCGGGATATCAATTTCAATGAAAGATATGGTAATTCCCTCAAAAAAAAGCCAGATTATTGAAAAGGCCGAAAATGAAGCAAAAAAGATCGAGGATCAGTATATAAGCGGATTGATTACAGATGGAGAGAAATATAATAAGGTCGTTGATATCTGGTCCCAGTCAACTGAAGATGTTGCAGCTGAGATGATGAAAGAGATGGCAGTTGAAGTGGTGGAAGATCCAGAAAAAGGGAAGACAGAGGTTGGCAGCTTTAATTCTATCTATATGATGTCTGATTCCGGTGCAAGGGGGAGTAAAGACCAAACCAGACAGTTGGCAGGTATGCGCGGACTGATGGCAAAGCCTTCGGGAGAAATTATTGAAACGCCTATTACATCAAATTTCAGAGAAGGCCTGACAGTTCTGCAGTATTTCATATCCACTCATGGAGCAAGGAAAGGTTTGGCTGATACGGCATTAAAAACAGCAAATTCAGGCTATTTAACCCGAAGGCTTGTCGATGTGGCTCAAGATGCGATAATTACTCAAGAAGACTGTGGCACCATGGATGGTATATGGGTGGATACTCTTGTGGAAGCCGGTGAAATTCTCCAGAGGGTTGGTGAACGTATTTTAGGCCGAGTTGCACTTCAGGATATAGTTGACCCGGTTACAGGCGAATTGCTTGTTAGTGCTAATGAAGAAATTAATGAAGAAAAGGTGGCAAGGATAGAGAATGCAGGTATAGAAAAGGTCAATATCAGGTCTGTATTGACGTGCGAATCAAAACGTGGTGTATGCAAGAAATGTTACGGAAGGGACCTGGCTCACGGCCATGAAGTAAATATCGGCGAAGCCGTTGGTATTGTTGCGGCCCAGTCAATAGGTGAACCGGGAACTCAGCTTACCATGAGGACATTCCATATCGGCGGTACAGCAAGTAAGCGTGTTGAGCAGTCAACAATACACCCAAGAAATCAGGGCCAGATAAAATTCATTAACCTGAAAACGGTTGAAAATCAAGAAGGTAATCTCGTCGTAATGAACCGAAATGGTGAAATCGCTATTTTAGGGAAAGGCGGGAGAGAAGTAGAGCGTTATCCTCTTTTATACGGGGCCACTTTAAAAATTCGCGATGGACAGGAAGTACAGCCTGATCAGGTATTAGCTGAATGGGATCCTTTTACCATACCAATTTTAACAGAGATACCTGGTACTATAAAATTTGGCGATGTTATTGAAGGCGTTACAATGCAGGAAAAGAGGGATAATGTTACCGGCAAGATCAGCAGGGTAATAGTTGACTCGCGCAACCTGGAGATTAAACCTCGTATTTCCATAAAGGATAGTGCCGGAACAACTGGAATCCTGCCAGGCAGTGCAAAGGCAAGTGCCAGGTATTATCTGCCTGTTGGTGCAATTATTATGGTAAATGAAGGAACTGAGGTTGGATCTGGAAGTGTTCTGGCTAAGATCCCCAGAGAGACCACAAAGACCAAAGATATTACCGGAGGTTTGCCTCGGGTTGCTGAGCTTTTTGAAGTGAGAAAACCGAAGGATGTTGCAATAATCAGCGACATTGATGGTGTAGTTTCCTTTGGAAAATATACTAAAGGTAAAAGAAAGATGACCATTACTCCAGAAGTCGGTGAACCCGTAAATTATTTTATTGCAAGAGGGAGACATGTAAGTGTCCTTGAAGGCGATTATGTAAGGGCTGGTGAGGCATTAATGGATGGTTCTGCAGAACCACACGATATCCTTA
Organism: Deltaproteobacteria bacterium; assembly: GCA_036733345.1. Lineage (GTDB taxonomy): Bacteria > Desulfobacterota > DSM-4660 > Desulfatiglandales > Desulfatiglandaceae > JAFGMQ01. The sequence goes on from DAINAR010000005.1 coordinate 77,084, forward strand.
GAATTAGAGGTCTCAAGGAACTGGCAAGATATCTGGTAGATGAAGTCCAGGAGGTTTACAGACTGCAGGGGGTAAGAATTAACGATAAACACATAGAAGTTATTGTCCGACAGATGTTGCGGCAGGTAAGGGTCACGGATGTTGGCGATTCAAATTTACTGTTGGGTGAGCATGTTGAGAAATGGCGCTTTGAAGAGGTAAACAAAGCAATTGTTGAGCAGGGAGGCAGACCGGCTGCTGCTGAACCATTACTCCTTGGTATTACCAAGGCGTCTCTCAGCACGGAGAGTTTCATATCGGCAGCTTCTTTTCAGGAGACAACCAAGGTTTTATCAGATGCCAGTGTGGCAGGTAAGATAGATTGTCTGAAAGGCCTCAAGGAAAATGTTATTATGGGTCGTTTGATTCCTGCAGGTACAGGCATTAAGAGATATAGAAATATCGGAATAGGTGTAACAGCATAAAACTGTGGAAAAAATCCTGGCTTAACGGTTGAGAGTGATTTGTTAAAATATTTTTCCTGATTTTGCCGTTAAAATATAAGGAGCAGGCTCAGGTCTTAGTTAGTAAAGTTTTTTGGTAATAAATTGTTTTGATATTTAATGAAAAGACCTTGACAAATTCTTCAACAAAAAATATAAAGAACGTTTTTGGCTGGGTAATTACATGCCGATTAGTTGTCAACTTGGATTTCGATATCGTGTTTGAAAAAGGCTTTGATATTTAAGGAGATTTTATGCCAACTATTAACCAGTTGATTAGAAAGGGCCGTAGTAAGCCTAACAAAAAGGTTAAGACACCAGCACTCCAGGGTGCACCTCAAAGGAGAGGCGTTTGTGTAAGGGTATATACGTCTACACCAAAAAAGCCAAATTCAGCTCTCCGTAAAGTGGCAAGGGTTAGATTGACTAACGGAATTGAAGTAACATCTTATATCCCCGGTATGGGGCATAACCTTCAGGAGCATTCGGTCGTTCTGATCAGAGGAGGACGAGTGAAGGATTTACCTGGGGTAAGGTATCATATTATTAGAGGTACCATGGATACAACGGGTGTTGATGACCGTCGGCAGGGTCGATCAAGGTATGGGGCCAAAAGACCGAAAACACTATAGAGTAAACCTGATAGCATTCAAGTGATTTTTTTTGGAGATTTTTATGCCCAGGAGAAGAGCGATTGCCAAACGCGAAATTTTATCTGATACAAAGTATGAAAGCGTGCTGGTAGCAAAATTTATTAATAACCTTATGAAGAAAGGCAAAAAAAGTATAGCCCAGGAAATTCTTTATAAGGCGCTTGATATTATAAATGATAAATTACAGGAAGACCCTTTTGCAGTTTTTCAGAAGGCTCTTGAAAACGTGAAACCTGTAGTTGAGGTAAAATCCCGAAGGGTTGGTGGTTCTACTTACCAGGTTCCTACGGAAGTGAGGCCAGCCAGAAGGCAGGCCCTTGGCATACGATGGATTATAAGTTTTGCTAAAGCGAGGAGTGAAAAGACGATGGCGGCCAAACTGGCGGCTGAGTTGATTGATGCAGCTAATTTGAGGGGAGCTTCAATAAAAAAGAAGGAAGATACCCATAAAATGGCTGAGGCCAACAAGGCTTTTGCTCATTATCGCTGGTAGTATTGATTTCTGATAAAAGTTTTTATAATTGACAATCTAATAATAAATATTAATCAAATGGTTTGTTGCTTGGAAAAGGATGTGAAATAGGGACGCCGCTTTTTTAAAGGAAACGTCTTTAGGGAGGATGAGAGATGTCTAAGAAGAAATTTGAGAGGACTAAGCCGCATGTAAACGTAGGGACGATAGGGCATATAGATCATGGCAAGACGACATTGACTGCGGCGATTACGAAGCATTTACAGAACAGGGGAATGGCGGATTATGTGCCATTTGATGAGATAGACAAGGCTCCTGAGGAGAAGGCACGTGGAATAACGATAGCGACGGCGCATGTTGAGTATCAGACTGATAAGAGGCATTATGCGCATGTAGACTGTCCTGGTCATGCGGATTACATAAAGAATATGATTACCGGTGCTGCGCAGATGGACGGAGCGATACTGGTAGTAGGAGCTGATGATGGACCGATGCCGCAGACACGGGAGCATATACTGCTTGCGCGTCAGGTTGGAGTTCCTAGCATAGTGGTATTTTTAAACAAGTGTGACATGGTAGATGATGAGGAATTGATAGAGTTAGTAGAGCTGGAGTTAAGGGAGCTATTGACGAAGTATGAATTTCCAGGGGATGATACGCCTATCATAAGAGGTAGTGCATTAAAGGCTCTGGAGAGTGATGATTCAGATTCTGAGGAAGTGAAGCCTATATTTGAATTAATGGATGCGATTGATTCATTCATACCTGAGCCGGTAAGGGATAAGGACAAGCCTTTTTTGATGCCGATAGAGGATGTATTTACGATATCTGGAAGGGGGACGGTAGTTACAGGCCGAGTGGAGCGTGGAGTGATCAATGTAGGAGATGAAGTTGAGATAGTAGGGATTACGGACACGGCGAAGACGGTGTGTACTGGCGTTGAGATGTTCAGGAAGATACTGGATCAGGGTCAGGCAGGAGATAACATAGGTGTATTGCTAAGAGGTACGAAGAGAGACGAAGTACAGCGGGGCCAGGTGGTAGCGAAACCTGGTTCAATCACGCCGCACACTAAATTCAAGGCTGAAGCGTACATATTGACGAAGGAAGAGGGTGGTCGTCATACTCCGTTTTTCAATGGTTACCGTCCTCAGTTTTATTTCAGGACGACGGACGTGACGGGTGTGGTCACATTGCCTGAAGGGATTGAGATGGTAATGCCTGGGGATAATGTCTCGATTGAGATCAATCTGATCATGCCGATAGCAATGGAGAAGGAATTGAATTTTGCTATTCGTGAAGGTGGAAGAACAGTAGGCGCTGGCGTTATAAGCGAGATCATTGAGTAGGGGATATGAATATGCTTACCAACCAGAAGATCAGAATAAGGTTGAAGGGATATGATCACAAGCTGCTTGATCAATCTGCAATTGAAATAGTGGAAACCGCAAAAGAAACAGGCGCAAAGGTCGCAGGTCCCATCCCTCTTCCAACAGTGATCAATAAATACTGTGTCTTGAGATCGCCTCATGTGAATAAAAAGTCAAGAGAGCAGTTCGAAGTTAGAACCCATAAACGTTTATTGGATATTTTAGAGCCGACTCAGCAGACTGTGGATGCTCTTATGAAGCTTGATTTAGCTGCTGGGGTAGATGTTGAAATCAAACTGTAGAATTTTATGAGCAGCTGGGCTGGTTATTGATTGCAGGAGATTTGGAGATTAATCCTAATGGTCAAAAAGTTGTTTGGCAAAAAAATTGGAATGACAAGGTTTTTCATTGAAGAGGGGAAAAGTATCCCTGTAACCGTACTGGAAGTCGGCCCTTGCGTCGTAATACAGAAAAAAACTCTATTAAAAGATGGCTATAATGCAATCCAGGTAGGTTATTCTACCCAGAAAAAAGGTAGGGTAAATAAGGCTCTGGCAGGGCACTTTAAGGTCGCTGGAGATAGGTATTTCGCCCATCTCAAAGAAATTTTGATAGAAGATGCAGAGGATTTTGATCTCGGCCAGGAGATAACTTCAGAGGTATTTAATATCGGTGATTTAGTAAATGTAAGCGGGCTGAGCAAAGGAAGAGGCTTTAGTGGGGTTATGAAGAGATGGGGATTCTCCGGTGGAAGAAAGACTCACGGCTCCAGATCCCATAGAATCCCCGGCTCGATTGGCAGCAGTGCTACACCCGGAAGAGTTCAGAAGGGAAGAAAACTTCCGGGAAGAATGGGAAATCAACGTGTAACAGTAAAAAACCTTGAAATAGTAGACATAAGGCCTGAAATTGATTTGGTTTTAGTTAAGGGTGCTGTGCCAGGAAGCCGTAACGGTCTTGTCGAGTTAAGCAGGGTTTAGGATATTTATTGAATTTAGGACAGAACTGAGAAAAGGCTATATAAGGTTTTCTGAGTTTTATTTGAAATAAAGTCTGTCTGGTTTTTTTCGAGACCCGGCTGACTTTATAATAGTAAGAGGCGTGAAATGACTTTTGTGGATGTTTTCAATCTTCAAAAAGAAAAAATATCTGAAGTAGAGCTGAAAAGTGAAGTCTTTGATGTTCCAATAAAACAACATATCCTGCATCAAGTTGTTGTCAGCCAGCTTGCCATCTACAGATCAGGGACTGCTGATACCAAGACGCGTTCAGAGGTTTCCTGTTCAGGGACAAAACTTTGGAGGCAGAAAGGCACTGGCCGGGCAAGGGTAGGCTCCGGTTCTTCTCCGACAAGGAAAGGTGGCGGAGTTGCATTTGGACCTACTCCTCGTAAGTATATTAACAAGGTGCCGAAGAAAGTTAAAAAGGCTGCTTTAAGGATGGCTCTGACTGATAAGGTTCTTAGTGATCATTTTATTGTAGTTGATAGTTTTCAGTTTTCTGAAATAAAGACAAAGAACTTTGTGGAAGTAATGAAAAGATTTGATGTGGATAAGGCCCTGATTGTGACTGAGGATAAATCAGTCAATCTGGAAAAATCATCAAAAAACGTGCCATGGGTAAAAGTAATGCGGCATGAGGGAATAAATGTCTACGATATATTAAAGTATGATCATTTTATATTAGAACAGTCAGCTATCCCAAAGATTGAGGAGGCGTTGATTTCGTAGTGGATATATATAAGGTTATTCAGGAGCCATGTATAACTGAAAAAGCGAGCCTGCTTAAAGGTGAATCGAATCAGGTCTCCTTCAAGGTTCATAGATGGGCAAATAAAATTGAAATAAGGCGAGCTGTTGAGAGCTTGTTAAAGGCTAAAGTTCTTGATGTTAGAACAATGAATGTTCTGGGAAAGAAGCGCAGAATGGGAAGAAATATCGGGAAAAAGTCGGATTGGAAAAAGGCGATTGTAAGGCTTGCAGAGGGACAGAACATTGAGGGTTTTGATGGGTTATAAGAATAACCTGTTCTTTTATAATACGCTAAAGTCGCTTAGATTATAAGTAGTTTTATATATTCGTGATTTGAAGTTGTAAATAAGTTTTATGAATAGGAGGAGATTTCAAAATATTCAATTTTTTCAGGATTAACATTGGAAAAAGGGATCTTTTGAAATTCCCTCAATAAGTAAAAACAATAAATAAGCCAGATACTGCGGAGCAGGAAATGGGTATTAAGACTAATAAACCAACATCACCGGGAAGAAGATTCCAGACTTGTTCTGAATTTGATGAGATAACTAAGAAAAAGCCTGAAAAAGGCCTGCTGAAAACCTTAAAAAATACGGGCGGCAGAAATGTTGCAGGCCGAATGACCAGCCGGCATAGAGGGGGAGGCCATAAGCGGAAGTACAGAGTTATAGATTTTAAAAGGGACAAGGAAGGGATTGCTGCAAAAGTCGCTTCAATTGAATATGATCCTAATCGCTCGGCCAATATAGCACTGCTTCATTATGCGGATGGAGAAAAGCGTTATATTCTGGCCCCTACAAAGCTTTCAGTTGGGGATAAGGTTGTGGCTGGTTCTGGCTCTGAAATTAGGGTAGGCAATGCAATTCCTTTAAGAGAGATGCCTTTAGGTACTTATGTTCATAATATAGAGCTTAATGTCGGTCATGGAGGTCAGTTAGCCAGGGGTGCTGGAGCATATGCTCAGTTAATGGCCAAGGAAGGAAAATATGTTCAACTGAAACTTCCTTCTGGTGAAGTGCGAATGATTCTTCAGGGATGTAAGGCTACTATAGGTCAGGTAGGCAACCTGGACCATGAGAAAATATCAATCGGAAAGGCTGGCAGAAACCGATGGCTGGGAAAAAGACCACATGTTAGAGGTGTGGCTATGAACCCTGTGGATCACCCGCATGGCGGAGGAGAAGGTAAGTCATCAGGTGGTCGTCACCCTGTGACTCCCTGGGGTGTTCCTACAAAGGGCTATAAGACAAGGGTTAAAAAGGCGAGTGACAATCTTATTGTAAGAAGAAAAACAAGTAAGAAATAATTAAGTATTATAGATAATAAGTTGTGCGTTTTATGTAGAAAGACGAGGAGGATAGATTTTGCCAAGATCGCTTAAAAAAGGACCGTTCGTTGATGATCATTTGTTAAAAAAAGTTAAGGTATCTGTGGATACAATGAGCAGAAAAATCATCAAAACATGGTCGCGCAGATCAACCATACTTCCGGAGTTTGTTGGTTTAACCTTTGCTGTTCATAACGGCAAAAAGTTTTTACCTGTATTTGTTACTGAAGACATGGTTGGACACAAATTAGGCGAATTCGCTCCGACGAGAACTTTTTATGGGCACGCTGGTGATAGGAAAACAAAACTGAAAGGTAAGAAAAAATAACGAGGCCCTTAAAATCAGCTTTATGTCTTTGATAAAAGAAAACATATTTTATGGTAACCCAATATTTTGCTGATAGCTGTTGGCCTAAAATAGGATCATTAAAAAAGAGTTAAGATGGAAACAAGGGCAGTTACAAGATTTATCAGGATTTCACCGCGGAAGGTTCGATTGATAATGAATGAACTTCGAGGGCGAAAGGTAGAAGATGCTGTAAATATGCTTTCTTTTGCTCCTCAAAAAGGTGCAGGAATGCTGAAGAAGCTTATTAACTCAGCAGCTTCAAATGCAGAGCAGAATTCTGCCATTGATGTTGATTCACTCTATATAAAGAATATATATGCTGATGAAGGGCCCATTCTTAAGAGGTTCAGGCCGAGAGCCCAGGGACGTTCCACGAGAATAAGAAAAAGGACCAGCCATTTGACAGTAGTTCTTGATGAGAAAAAATAGTAAAGCCCAAGGATCTGTCAGGCTGTTCCTACTTAAAAAGTTTTTTACAATTTCAGGATGCTGATTTATTAAGCAATGGTATAAGAATTATATTATAATATCTTGCAGTGCAATGGAGGTTAATATTGGGACAAAAAGTTCATCCAATCGGATTTAGATTGGGAATAAACAGGACTTGGGATTCAAGATGGTTTGCTGGAAAGCAGTACAGTGATTTTGTTATCGAAGATTTCAATATAAGGAAGTTTTTGAAAGAAAGGGTTTCCCAGGCCGGTGTTTCAAAGATAGAAATCGAAAGAGCTGCCAATAAAGTAAGAGTTCGGATCCATACTGCAAGACCGGGGATTATAATAGGTAAAAAAGGGGCTGAGATAGAAAAGGTAAAGAAAGACCTCGAAAATAAAATAAAGCGTGAAGTGATTATTGATATTCAAGAAGTAAGAAAAGCTGAAGTGGATGCACAGTTAGTCGCAGAAAACGTTGCGTTGCAATTAGTGCGCAGAGTGGCCTTCAGACGTGCAATGAAAAAAAGTGTTAGCTCAGCCTTAAGGTTTGGAGCTCAGGGTATTAAAATTGCCTGTAGCGGAAGGCTGGGAGGAGCTGAAATGGCCCGGCGCGAATGGTACAGGGAGGGCAGAGTCCCTTTACATACCATCAGGGCCGATATTGATTACGGTTTTGCTGAGGCGCGAACAACATACGGAATAATAGGTGTTAAAGTTATAATATTCAAAGGTGAAATATTGCCGGAAAAAAAGAAAAGGGTATAGGAAACATTTATGCTGAGTCCGAAGAAGGTCAAATACCGCAAAAAACAAAAAGGCAGGACAAAAGGTAAGGCCATAAAGGGAAGTGCTCTGGAATTTGGTGACTACGGCTTACAGGCACTGGAATGTGGTTTTATGAGTTCACAGCAGATAGAAGCCGCCCGAATCGCTGTTACGAGACATGTTAAACGTGGCGGAAAGATGTGGATCAGGGTTTTTCCTGATAAGCCGATTTGTAAAAAGCCTGCAGAAACACGTATGGGAAAGGGAAAAGGTTCGCCTGAAGGCTGGGTTGCTGTTATTAAGCCTGGAAGAATATTATATGAATTAGAGGGCGTTGGAGAGAGTTTAGCTGCTGAGGCATTCCGTCTAGCTGGTCATAAGCTTCCATTTGCCACAAAATTTGTAAGCAGGAGATCTTAGGGTCATGAAGGCGAAGGAACTGAGAGATTTATCTAAAGAAGAACTTGGAGAAAAGCTGAATGATCTTGGCCAGGAGCTGTTTAATTTAAGATTTCAGAAGGCCACACAACAGCTTGGTAATACATCTGCTATTCCCAAAGTAAAAAGGGATTTAGCAAGAGTAAAAACTATTCTAAGAGAATTGGAAATAGAAAATTAAATTATCACCAAAGAGGGTGCTGGCTCATGAAATACTTTAAAGATTCAGGAAATAAGCAAGCATCAGTTTTATTATGATTTGATATCGTTAAAAGGGCTAGATACATTTTGCTGAGATACAGGATGAAATACCACATAATAGTAGTATGAGGGAATAATGATAGAACGTGGTTTGCGAAAAAAAATGATAGGAACCGTTGTTAGCAATAGGATGGAAAAGACCGCTGTGGTTTTAGTCGAACGGTTAACTAAACATCGAACATACGGCAAATTTTTTAGAAGGCATTCTAAATATATGGTGCATGACCCGAAAGGTATATGCCAGCTCGGTGATAAGGTTAAGATTATTGAAAGTCGTCCAGTCAGCAAGAAAAAGAGATGGCAGGTAATTGAAATAATATCTAAGGATATAGCCCAGGGTTAATAGTTAGTATTGAGTTTAATATTATAAGGATTGTTTATCGGAGCTGTTAGGAAATGATTCAGACTCAAACAAGATTAAAGGTTGCTGATAATTCAGGCGCAAAACTGCTTTACTGTATAAAGGTGCTGGGTGGAAGCAAAAGGCGATATGCAAGCGTAGGCGATATAATTATTGTTGCAGTCAAAGAAGCAATGCCAAATTCAAAGGTTAAAAAGGGAGATGTTGCTCGGGCAGTGATTGTCAGGACTGCAAAAGGTGTTTCAAGGCCCGATGGCTCCTACATTAAGTTTGACGATAACTCGGCAGTATTAATTAATCAACAGGGCGAACCAATAGGAACAAGGATATTCGGTCCTGTGGCAAGGGAGTTGAGGGCTAAGAATTTTATGAAAATAATTTCACTGGCTCCTGAGGTTCTTTAGGTTTTGCGGAGAGATAAAATGGGATCAGAAACAGAAAAAGTGCGTAAAAAACATCCTAAGATAAAAAAGCAGGACAAGATAATTGTTATTGCCGGCAAAGAAAAGGGCAAAATTGGTACGGTTCTAAAAGTTGATTATGATAAAATGCGGCTGATAGCTGAAAAAATCAATATGGTCAAGAAGCACGCGAGGCCGAGTGCGAAAAATGCCCAGGGCGGAATTATTGAAAAAGAGGCTTCAATACATTTCTCCAACGTCATGATTATCTGTAACAAGTGTGCTGAGCCTGCTAGAATTGGAAAGCGCATTTTAGAAGATGGTTCCAGTGTCCGTGTTTGCAGGAAGTGTAATGAATCGATAGATGAATGAGGTAGTTTTGATTGTTTGGAGACATGCTGTCCGTTAATAGTCTGTATTAAACGAGGACAGTAGGACTCAGAACTTTTAGGAGGGCAGATTGTCGCGATTGAAGGAAAAATACCATGAAGAAGTAGTTCCGGCCATGATAAGGGAATTTGGTTATAAAAGTATTATGGCTGTTCCACGTATAAAAAGCACTGTTTTGAACATGGGGCTTGGAGAGGCCATTCAGAATATAAAGATACTTGATTCCGGTGTTGAGGAGCTTACACAGATTGCGGGACAGAGAGCTGTTGTTACCAAGGCAAAAAAATCAATTGCCGGTTTTAAACTGCGTCAGGGGATGCCTGTAGGGTGTATGGTAACGCTCAGGCGTGACAGGATGTACGATTTTCTTGATAAGCTTTTTAATGTTGCTTTCCCCAGGGTAAGGGATTTCAGAGGATTATCAGACAGGATCTTTGATGGTCGTGGAAATTGTACGATTGGTATAAAAGAGCATATTATTTTTCCAGAGATTGATTACGATAAGATCGAAAAGATGAAGGGGCTTAACATCTCAATTGTTACGACAGCAAAGACCGATGCTGAATGTGTTTTTTTGCTGAAGTATCTGGGTATGCCTTTCAGGAACTAATAATGTATATATAACCAAAACTGCCGGATAAGGTTTTGGACCAGGGGAAATAAGAATAAGACGTTGCGCGTGTCAAATTGCATTGGAAGGTTTTTTTGTTATTTAGTGTTCCTTCTGGAAAAGTAATAAGAAATACGTAACGCAGCATGGAGGTTGATTTGGCGAAAAAATCGCTTATTATCAAGGCCGCGAGGAGGCCGAATTTTTCGGCACGGAGATACAACCGTTGTCCTGTTTGTGGACGGAGCAGGGCTTTTATTAGGAAATTTGGAATCTGTCGTATTTGCTTTAGAAACATGGCCTCGAAAGGTGAAATCCCGGGTGTTATTAAGTCAAGCTGGTAAAATCAATTTGTACTTAATCATAAATTAATGAGAATTAGGAGCTGAATAGATGAGTATGACCGATCCAATTGCCGATATGTTAACAAGAATCAGGAATGGTCTTAATGCCTCCCATGAAGTGGTAGATATTCCAAGTTCTAAGATGAAGATAAATATAGCCAAGGTTATAAAGTCCGAAGGTTATGTGAAAAACTTCAAAATTATATCAGATGGTCGGCACAGATTTATCAGGATTTTTTTAAAGTATGATGAACATGGTGTACCTGTTATTAGTGGACTTAAGAGAATAAGCAAACCAAGTTGTCGTGTTTATACTAAGTACGACAAAATTCCAAAGGTATTAGATGGATTTGGTATAAATATTGTTTCTACATCAAAGGGTCTCTTAACGGACAACCAGGCAAGAAAAATTGCCGTAGGTGGAGAGATCCTGTGTTCAGTTTGGTAATGTGAGGCGTTCAGGGTTTTTACAGATCGCAATCTGTTTTAATAATTAGCTGGATTCTGCGGAGGATTTTAATGTCACGTATAGGCAAAGTGCCTATTCCGATACCAAAAGGGGTTGAGATCAGGCTTGAAGGAGATTCCCTTAAAGTAAATGGGCCTAGAGGCGAGTTAACCAGAAAGATACATCCAAAGGTTCAGGTGAATACCGATGGGGAGAAGATTGAGGTTTCAGTATACGACTCAACAAAGGAGTCAAAATCTCTCCATGGTCTTTTCAGGGTATTAATTTCAAATATGATTACAGGTGTTTCAAGTGGGTTTGAAAGATCCCTTGAGATTGTAGGCGTTGGATACAGGGCAGAATTAAAAGATAGAACCGTGGTTTTCAATATTGGGTATTCACATCCTGTAAATTATGAATTGCCTGAAGGAATAGACGCAAGAATAGACAAAATGAAAATATCACTGAGCGGAAATGACAAAGAACTTTTAGGGAAGACTGCCGCGAAGATTAGAAGTTTTAGAAAGCCTGAGCCATACAAGGGAAAAGGAATAAAGTATTCTGAAGAAATGATCCGCAGAAAAGCCGGGAAATCAGGTGTGAAATAGAAGGGTTTCAGGTTGATTTTTGGTAAGAAATTAACTGAAAAAAATAAAAGGAAATAAAGTTAATAAAAGAGGTTGCCAATATGGGCGGCATTAGTAGATCACTCGGAAGATTAAGAAGGAAAAAAAGGGTACGGAAAAATGTTAAGGGAACTTCTGATAAGCCCCGTTTATGTGTTTTCAGAAGCTCAAAACATATCTATGCTCAGATAATTGATGATTCTAAAGGAATAACTTTGGCGGCGGCTTCTTCTTTATCCAAGGATGTCAGTGCTAAGAGCGAAAAGAACAGCGGAAATAGAGAGGGTGCAGCCCTGATTGGTGCAACTATTGCCGATCAGGCGATAAAAAAGGGGATTAAGAAGGTTGTTTTTGACCGAAACGGATTTTTATACCATGGTCGTGTAAAGGCTCTGTCAGAAGGAGCGCGTGAACATGGGCTGGAGTTTTAATGGAGAGAGATACATTGTTCAAGGACGATGATGAAGTTCAGTTAATAGAAAGAGTTGTTCATATTAACCGGGTGGCCAAGGTTGTCAAGGGCGGAAGAAGGTTCAGCTTTAGTGCAATCGTTGTTGTTGGCGACGGGAAGGGTAATGTCGGAAGTGGACTTGGAAAGGCAAAAGAGGTCCCTGAGGCAATTAAAAAGGGTATTGACAAGGCCAAAAAGGATATGAGGAATATTCCTATTGATGACATTTCCATTCCTCACGGGGTGATTGGCGAGTCAGGTGCTGGTCGTGTTCTTTTAAAACCGGCTGGGCCAGGCACTGGTTTAATTGCTGGAGGTGCTGTACGTGCGGTTCTAGAGGCCGCAGGAATTCAAAACATACTTACGAAATGTCTTGGGTCCCATAACCCGAACAATATTGTAAGGGCAACGATAAAAGGCCTGCGCTCCTTGAGAAGTGCAGAAGAAATTGCACGCCGCAGAGGCAAGACTGTTGATGAAATGGTAAGTTAGTATGGATGAGTTTTTATTATGGAAAAGATGATCAGGGTAACTCTTGTAAAGAGTGGAATAGGCTTGAATAAGAAAATAAAACAGACTCTAAAGGGGCTGGGTCTTACCAAGCTGAATAAGACAGTGGAACTTGAAAATACGCAAGCAATAAGAGGAATGATCAATAAAGTCTCTTTTCTTGTTAAGGTGAGCTGAGGTTTGTAATAGAAATGGTAATTAAAATTCATGAGCTTGCACCCGCTGAGGGTTCAAAAAAGAAAAGGAAAAGAGTAGGACGGGGGCCGGGTTCCGGTCATGGTAAGACTTCATGCAGGGGGCATAAAGGGCAGAATGCCCGTTCCGGTGGAGGAACTCCTCCCGGCTTTGAAGGTGGGCAGATGCCTTTGCAAAGGCGCGTCCCTAAGCGTGGTTTTACAAATATTTTCAAGAAACAATATAATATAATTAATGTGAGAGACTTAAATAGATTTGAGCCTGATTCTTCTCTTGATAAGGAATCCCTGATTGCTGCCGGTCTTGTGAAAAGAAAGAGGGATGACGTAAAACTTCTCGGTGACGGAGAGATATCTCACGCTCTTGTTATAAAGGTAAGTAAGGCGAGCCAGATAGCCAGACAAAAGATTGAGGCCGCTGGCGGCAAGATTGAGGTGATATGAAGTGATAGGTGGCTTTCAAAATATCCCTAAAATACCGGAGCTTAAGAAGAGAATATTATTTACTCTCTTTATGCTGGCAGTTTACAGGCTGGGATGCCATATCCCTACACCAGGGATAGACAGTGCAGCATTATCTGCATTTTTCAGTGCAAAACAGGGCACTCTCTTTGGGCTTTTTGATATGTTTTCAGGCGGAGCTCTGAGCCAGATGTCCGTTATGGCACTTGGAATTATGCCATACATAAGTGCTTCTATCATTCTTGAACTCATGACTGTCGTTGTCCCTTATCTTGAAAGACTTAAAAAGGAAGGTGAGCAGGGACGGAAGAAGATTACTCAATATACCCGGTATGGTACTGTTATTTTAAGTGTTATTCAGGGTTTTGGCATAGCTGTTGGACTTGAAAACATGTCAAGTCCCGGCGGCGCTATGATTGTACCGGTTGGAGGCTGGGGTTTCAGGTTGCTGACAGTTGTTACTCTTACTGCGGGCACTTCCTTTTTGATGTGGCTGGGTGAACAGATTACAGAGAGAGGCATCGGGAACGGTATTTCATTAATTATATTTGCAGGCATTGTTGCAAGGTTGCCTGTGGCTGTCGGAAATACCTTCAGGTTGATTGGTACGGGTGAAATATCCATATTTTTTATGGTCCTGCTGCTTGCTCTTATGGTTGCAGTTATCGGTTTGATTGTCTTTGTTGAAAGAGGTCAGAGAAGGATAACTGTTCAATATGCAAAGAGAATTGTAGGACGTAAGATGTATGGAGGGCAAAGTACCCATTTGCCTTTAAAAGTAAATACGGCCGGGGTTATACCACCGATTTTTGCTTCTTCGATAATCATGTTTCCCGCAACCATAGCAAATTTTCTTAACCAGGAAGAGTTTCCGTGGCTCCAATCCATCGTTAATGTATTATCCCCCGGACACTTTGTCTACAGTTTGATTTATATCGGATTTATCTTTTTCTTTTGTTATTTTTATACTGCTGTTCATTTCAATCCTGTGGATGTCGCTGACAATATGAAAAGGCAGGGCGGTTTTATTCCTGGAATAAGGCCGGGGAAAAATACTGCTGAATATATAGACTGGATTTTGACAAGGATAACCTTTCTGGGGGCAATTTATGTCTCCGCAGTCTGCATTTTGCCCACTGTACTTATTTATCAACTGAATGTCCCTTTTTATTTCGGCGGGACTGCACTGTTGATTGTTGTAGGTGTAGCAATGGATACTACAAATCAGATTGAATCGCATATGTTGACACGGCATTATGAAGGTTTTATGAAGAAAGGACTCGGCAGGCACAGGTAGTATAAATTCAGGAAATTTTGACCGGATAAACGGAAGCGAAAATTTAGGAATAATAAACGGAGGCCCTTTGGATCATGAAGGTAAGACCGTCAGTAAAAAAGATGTGTAACAAATGCAAAATTATCAGGAGAAGGGGGGTTACGCGTGTAATATGCGTGAATCCCCGTCATAAGCAGAGACAGGGCTAACTTATTCTATTTGTTTTGTAATTGTTATTTACCAAAAGAAATATATTGGTGTTTTTACGGTTCAGACACAGTAAACACAACCGGAGGAACTAGAGATTGGCAAGAATCGCGGGTGTTGATTTACCAAGAGGAAAAAGGATGGAGATTGCTCTAACCTATATATATGGCATAGGGCGAAATACTTCTCAAAAAATACTGACAGAAGCCGGGATAAACTGGGATACCAAGTCGGATGACATAAGCGGTGAGGAAGTTGCCAGAATCCGAGAGATTATCGATGAAAATTACAAGGTTGAAGGTGATGTCAGACGTGAAATTTCCATGAACATAAAAAGGTTAATGGATTTAGGCCTGTATCGCGGCTTGAGGCATAGAAAAGGTCTTCCTGTCAGGGGTCAGAGAACTAGCACTAATGCGAGGACTAGAAAAGGCCCCCGCAGGAGTGTAATGGGAAAAAGAAAAAAATAGTAAGTAAGTTGAGGAAAAGTAATGGCCAAAACTGCTGTAAAGAGAGGCAAAGTAAAAAAGGAAAAGAAGAACGTCCCAAATGGAATTGTACATATACAGTCCACATTCAATAACACAATTGTGACAGTTACTGATATTTACGGGAATGTTATTTCTCAGTCAAGCGCTGGGAGAGGGGGAATAAAGGGGTCTAGAAAGAGTACTCCTTTTGCTGCTCAAATTGCCGCTCGAGATGCGGTAAAAAAGGCCATGGAACAGGGAATGAGGTTGGCTGAGGTGAGACTGAAAGGCCCCGGAGTTGGGAGAGAATCGGCTTTAAGAGCCCTTCAAATGGATGGTTTCACAGTTAGTGCTATAAGAGATGTAACGCCTATACCCCATAATGGTTGTCGTCCCCCCAAAAGAAGAAGGGTTTGAAAGAAAGGAGGCTGGTTTGGCGAGGTATATTGGGTCATCATGCAGGTTATGCCGGCGAGAGAACCTTAAGTTGTTTTTAAAGGGAGATCGTTGTTACAGCGACAAGTGTGCTTTTGAAAGAAGGGCCTATGCGCCTGGCCAGCATGGCCAGAAAAGGAGTGGAAGATACTCGGATTACAAGGCTCAGCTAAGAGAGAAACAAAAAGTTAAGAGAATTTACGGCACACTTGAAAAGCAATTCAGGAGTTACTACTATCGGGCAGATAAAAAGAAGGGTATTACGGGCATTAATCTTCTGCTTTTACTGGAATGCCGACTGGATAATATTGTGTATAGAATGGGTTTCGCCTCATCACGGAACCAGGCGAGGCAGATGGTCAGGCATAATCACTTTTTAGTAAATAATAAGAAGGTCAATATCCCTTCTTATCAGTTAAAGGTTGGCGATGTCGTTGAAGTGAAACAAAAAAGCCAAAAATTATCTCAGATTCTTGAAGCAATGGAGACAGTTGTCCGGAGAGGTATTCCGAATTGGATTAACGTTGAAAAGGATAAATTCCGGGGAGTTTTGACTTCGTTACCCAATAGAGAAGGTCTGACGATGCCAATCCATGAACAACTCATCGTTGAATTATATTCAAAATAAGATAACAATTGAAACTTATATAGGAATAGAGTTTTTTTATATTCTCTATTCTTATACCTATTATTTCGGACTATATAGATATAACTTATTTAAATTATTAACAAGATAGCGATGGAGGCTTTCTTGGCAGATTTAAAAAGCAGGAACTGGCGGGAATTGATAAAGCCCAAAAGAGTTGAAATTGATCAGGAGACTTATTCTGATTTCTACGGGAGTTTTACATGCGAGCCTTTGGAAAGAGGCTTTGGGCTTACGATAGGAAATTCGTTAAGGCGGATTCTTTTGTCTTCCTTACAGGGGGCAGCAATTGTTTCCGTTAAATTTGACGGCGTATCCCATGAATTTTCTACAATTCCAGGGGTACGAGATGATGTAACGGATATAATACTAAATTTGAAAGAAGTTAAACTGAAAATTATTGATGGTGAGGAGGCCGTCATCCACCTGTCCAAAAACGAGGAGGGTGTAGTCAGAGCTGGTGATATTGAAACGCATGGCCTGGTTACGGTAATGAATCCAGATCAGTATATTGCAACCTTAAATAGCGAGGCCAATATTTCAATTGAAATGCTGGTTAAGATGGGAAAGGGTTATGTACCAACTGAAAAAAGGGAAGAAAAAGACAGGCCAATAGGATCTATACCAATAGACGCTGTTTTCTCTCCAATTCAGAAAGTAAATTATATAGTTACTAATGCAAGGGTTGGCCAGATTACTGATTATGACAAATTGACATTAGAGGTATGGACAGACGGTACCGTTCTTCCTGATGATGCTGTTGCTTATGCTTCAAAAATTCTTAAAGAACAAATGAACGCCTTTATAAATTTTGAGGAGGAAGAGGAACCTGAGGAAGAGGAAGTCGAGGAAGAGGAAGATAAATTTAATGAATGTCTTTTTAGACCTGTTTCGGATCTTGAATTGTCTGTACGTTCTGCCAACTGTTTGAAAAATGCTAATATTACTCTTATTGGTGAGCTGGTCCAAAAGACCGAAGCAGAAATGCTGAAGACAAAAAATTTCGGAAGGAAATCCCTTAACGAGATAAAATCTATACTTGAAGAAATGGGAGTTCATCTGGGTATGGAGCTGGAGAACTTTCCAATAAAGAAGAAGGATAGTGAAAAGGGCGGCAAAGAGAATCCTGAAGAAATGGATGATGACGATCTCGAAGATGACTTTGATGATTATGTTTTTGAAGATAAGGAAGATTATATTGAAGAAGATTCGGAAGAAGATTTGGAAGAAGATACAGAAGAAGAAACTGATTAATGACTGGATGTCAGAAAGATTATAAAGAGGGTATAAATAAATGAGGCATAGAAATGCAGGCAAGGAGTTGAGCCGGAATTCAAGTCATCGAAAGGCCATGTTGAGGAATATGGTCACATCTCTTATGAAATACGGGCAGATCGAGACAACCCATGCAAAGGCAAAAGCAATACAGCCTTTGGCTGAAAAGATGATTACTCTCGCAAAACGCAGCGATCTTCATGCAAGACGGCAGGCCCTCGGTTTTCTCCAGGAGAAGGCGGTTGTGCACAGTCTTTTTGATGAGCTGAAAGATAATTTTCTTGACAGGCAGGGAGGATATGTAAGGGTTGTAAAGAAAGGCATAAGAAAAGGAGATGGGGCGCCTGTTTCTGTTGTTCAACTGCAGTCATTTGATGATTTGAAAAAAACTGAAAAGAAAAAAGAAGATAAGAAAAAGGAAAACAAGAAAAAAACCGTCAAAAAAGCAGAAGCAAAGGGAAAGTCTGAGACGCAGACAGAAGAAAAGGATAAGGAAAAGGATATAAATTAAAATAAATGACTTGATTTTATTTAAACTGTATTGATAATGGAATGGTAAAAAATTATTTTTCGATATTAGTAAAATGAATATTTATTTCGTGCATAATTTAATTGGGTTATGATATTTTATTGGAGCAACAACAGAAGCCTCCTTGCTGGTGGAAACCGGTAAGGAGGCTTTTTTTAGGAGATTTAAGTGAGAAAATTCGATCATAAGGATTTGCTGGGAATCGAGCAGTTGTCGGTTGAAGATATATCACTTATTTTAGATACGGCTGAATCACTCAAAGAGATTTCAACAAGGGATATAAAGAAGGTACCGACTTTGAGGGGTAAAAGCGTGGTGAATTTTTTTTATGAGCCAAGTACCAGGACACGTATATCATTTGAAATGGCCGCTAAAAGACTTAGCGCCGATACTGTCAGTATTTCAGCTTCCGGCAGCAGCATTGTAAAGGGGGAAACCCTTAAGGATACGGCCCGCAATCTTCAGGCTATGAATCCTGATATTATTGTTTTAAGACATTCATCAAGCGGTGCGCCTCATCTGCTGTCAAAAGAAGTTAGTGGCGGGGTTATTAATGCAGGGGATGGAATTAATGAGCATCCGACACAGGCTTTGCTGGATCTTTATACAATAAGGGAGAAAAAAGGGAAGATACAGGGGCTGGATGTAGCCATTATAGGCGATATATCACATAGTCGGGTTGCAAGATCAAATATCCTGGCTTTGAAAAAAATGGGCGCTGAAGTAACTGTTTCAGGTCCTCCCACAATGATACCTGTTGAGATTGAGGATTTTGGCGTCAGGGTTGTTTATGATCCTCTGGAAGCTGTAAAAGATAAGGATGTAATCATGATGTTAAGGATCCAGCTGGAAAGACAAAGCAAGATGCTTTTCCCGACTTTAAGGGAGTATTCATCCTTCTTTGGTTTGAATATGAAGCTCGTAAGAGAGGCAAGAGAGGATGCAATCATAATGCATCCCGGCCCATTAAACCGGGGAGTGGAGATAACTTCAGAAGTGGCGGATAGTCCCTGTTCAGTTATTCTTGATCAGGTGGCAAACGGAGTTGCTGTCCGCATGGCCATATTGTATCTTTTGATTGGAGGATCTAAGGGTGATAACATTGATTAAATTTGGAACGCTCGTTGACCCGGTAATCGGGCTTGTGGAAAAGGGCGATTTAATAATTGAAGATGAAAAAATCACAGGTATTTTTCCCTCTGGAGCATTTAAAGAAAAAATTCCTCAGATAAACATAATTGATGCCGCAAATATGCTGATAATTCCAGGACTGATTGATATGCATGTTCATCTGAGAGAGCCGGGATATGAATATAAAGAGACTGTTGCTTCCGGTTCAAAAGCGGCTGTAGCTGGAGGTTTTACTGCTTTGGCATGCATGCCGAACACATTGCCTCCCAATGACTGCAAATCAGTTACCGAATTTATAATAGACCAGGGGAAAAAGGCAGGCCTCGCAGGAATATACCCGATCGCAGCGATTACAAAAGGTCAGAAAGGAGAAGTCCTGACCGAATTTGGAGATATCCGCGACGCCGGTGCAGTGGCAGTTTCTGATGATGGACTTCCGGTTAAAAACAGTGAGCTGATGAGGAGGGCTCTTGAATATGCGAATTTTCACGGATTGAAAGTCATATCCCATTGCGAAGATATGAGCCTCTCCAGTGGCGGAGTTATGCATGAAGGAGTCATTTCGACCAGAATAGGACTGCCGGGAATTCCCAGTGCCTGCGAGGAGATAATGGTTTACAGGGAAATAGCCCTTGCAAAGCTGACAGGTTGTCCTGTTCATATTGCACACGTGAGCACTGAAGAATCAGTTGATCTTGTCAGAAGAGCAAAGGAAGCGGGCATAAAGGTTACAGCAGAAACTGCCCCACATTATTTCAGTCTCGATCATAGTGCAGTGCTTGAATATGATACCAATGCCAGGGTGAATCCTCCTTTGAGGACTCCCAGGGATGTTGAGGCAATAAGAAAAGGGCTGGCTGAGGGCGTCATTGATGTGATTGCCACGGATCATGCTCCTCACAATGCATTGGAAAAGGAGGTGGAATTCGATCAGGCTGCCTCGGGAATGATCGGCCTCGAGACTGCCCTGCCGCTGACACTGGAGCTTGTGCGCGAGGGTGTGCTTGGTTTGCCCGAAGCCATTGCCAAGCTGTCATGGAATCCCGGGCTTATACTGGGAACAGGTGGGGGCGGTTTGAATAAAGGAGATTATGCTGACCTGGCAATTGTTGACCCTCAACATGAATATGTACTCAGGAAAGAGGATATAGTTTCAAAGAGCAGCAATACACCTTTCATTGGCAAGACTTTGAAAGGCAGAAATAAAATGACTATGGTTAAAGGGAAGATTGTTTTTCCTTTCAGTTGAAAGTACTTTTCCTCTGAGATTTTTTTCAATGCCGTTTATTGAAAGAATGTTAGAACTAGCGAAAGGGGGATGCTTTTGGGCCTATGCTTAAAATGAAAAGACTCAAATCATATTCAGGCCCTGAAGGGCCTTTATTACTTATAATCATGGACGGCATAGGTATCGGACCAAAAGACCAGTCGAATGCGGTTTATCTGGCCAGAACTCCCAATCTTGACATGCTGTTTTCAGCAGACCTTTACTGCCAGCTTAAGGCACACGGAACAGCGGTTGGCCTCCCTGCCGATGATGATATGGGGAACAGTGAGGTGGGTCATAATGCCCTGGGAGCAGGAAGGGTTTTTGACCAGGGAGCTCTTCTTGTAAACAGGTCTCTTGAGACGGGGCGGATCTTTGAGACTCCCCTGTGGTCAAGTATTGTGAAAAAGGCAAAGGAAGGAGGGACCGTACATTTCATTGGCCTGCTGTCAGACGGCAATGTCCATTCCCATATTGACCAGCTTTACAGGTTGATTGACAGGTGTGCTGAAACCGGCTTAGCCAGGGTTCGTGTCCATGCACTGCTCGACGGCAGAGATGTTGGAGAAAAATCAGCCCTGGAATATGTCATACCAGCTGAATGCAGACTGAAGGAGATATCCGAAGAAAAAGGGCTGGATTATCGTGTCGCATCGGGTGGCGGCAGGATGAAGGTCACAATGGATCGTTACAATGCAGACTGGAACATTGTAAAGCGCGGGTGGGAAGCACATGTCCTGGGAAAAGGCAGGGCATTTTTGTCTGCAGAAGAGGCTGTTCGTACATACTATGAAGAGGATCCGAAGATTACTGATCAGTATCTTGATGCATTTGTCGTAGTGGATCAGAATTCACATCCTGTCGGGCTGATTGTTGACGGAGATGTTGTTATCTGTTTCAATTTCAGGGGAGATAGGGCTATTGAGATTTCAAGGGCCTTTACGGAAGAGAATTTCCATGAGTTCGACCGGGGCCCGTTACCAGAAATCCTCTATGCCGGCATGATGGAATATGACGGGGATACTCATTTGCCGCCCTGCTTTCTTGTTCAGCCTCCTGTTATTGACCGTACACTCGGGGAATATCTCTGCGCCGAAAAAATCAGGACCTTTGCTGTCTCTGAGACCCAGAAGTTCGGGCATGTAACCTATTTCTGGAACGGAAACAGGTCCGGGTATATCGATGAGTCATTGGAGACGTATATTGAGATTGAGTCGGATCGGATTGAATTTGATAAGGCGCCGAAAATGAAGGCATTTGAAGTAAAAGAAAAGGCCGGAGAAATGCTGAGAAGCGGTGAATACCGCTTTGGCCGTCTGAATTTTGCAAATGGTGACATGGTTGGTCATACCGGCAATATGGATGCGGCAATTATAGCCGTGGAAACAGTGGACCAGTGTGTGGGTGATCTCTTGAAGGTTATAAAAGAACTTGATGGAATTGCCGTAGTTACCGCTGACCATGGCAACTCCGATGTGATGTTTACAGTTGACAAAAGCGGTAACAAAAATATCAAGACATCTCATAGCCTTAATCCTGTGCCTTTTGCGATTTATGATCCCGGATACAGAGGAAGATATGAAATGGCAAATCTTATTAAACCAGGCCTTTCAAACGTTGCGGCTACCCTTATTAATCTGCTGGGATATGAAAAGCCCGAGGAATATGATGATTCTTTAATAAGGATAACTGGATGATTGCCTGTCAGCCTTGAGGAATGTTTTAGAAGGTATTTATCAAGTCCTGCTGCGATAAACCTGCCTTTATAGAGCAGGGGTTCTGCTGTCTAAGCTTTTCTGAAGAGTTATTTTCTCAGTTTTGTAAGTGTGACGCCGCCCACGCTGATGTCATCCGTGGTCTTTTCACTGAGGATAATCCGTACCCTCTCAGGTTCAACGTCCAGGGTATCGCAAATTGCCTCAGTGACTTTTTTCATCAGGTTTTCTTTCTTTTCCTGCGTTCTTCCTTCAAGGAAATAAATATGAACTATCGGCATTTTACCACCTCCAAAAAATAGGCCTGGCACCTGATATATCACAGCTGGTGGCAGTCTTTACACGCAGCATAGGGAGCTCCTGTAGAACCCCATTCGATTTTTAATTGTCGATGACATTCGATACATTTTCTGTGGAAGGCAGTTTTAAGTTTTTTAACCTCGCCGTCGCTAAAGCATGGGTCATGACATTCAACGCATTTATTAACCCAGTTTCCTTCCTCCCATATATTTTCACCGTCCATATAGTCGTGGTGACAGTCAGTGCACGACAATTCATAGTCTTCAGCATGATTGAGATGAGTAAATTCTACAGGGCCACGGCGGTTTTTTCCGCACATTTCCTGATCCAGTTGAATCTCATCGGGCATCTCCTGCTCATCCTCATCGGAAGCAGATAAAAAGCTTACAGCAGTGAAAGTTATGAGTGCAGAGGCAGCCAGTATTATCAGTGTTTTAAAAAATGATAGGTGAATCTGTTCCTTAATCATCTAATCCCCCAAATATATATGGATATGAATTTTCTCCATGAATGGTTTTCAAAAAAGTCAACATGCTCGGGAAACGTTCGTACGAATCTGACAGGCAATGTCTTTTAAAAAATTAACTATAGAAAATTGTTTTTCATATTTCAACCGAAATCCGGCTGAATTAGAGGGCACAAACCTTTTAAGTCTCTATATCATTTCAAAACAGCTGATTACGGTTCCATCAGACTTCCAGTCAAAAACAGCCAGATCCTATGGTCAACTGTCATGGGTTCCTGTAGTTAATATTTTCGCCTTCCCTCGCTTAAAACAGGGATCTTCGATTTGACCTTGCATGAATTTCCTCATTTATGGATGGACACCAGGATAATTTTCCTAGATAATTATTACTTTTATATTTACCGGACGTTCGTATTTTAATTATTACCGCCACGTAAGGCTCAACAGGCAAAATGAAAAAGATAAAGACGCTGTCAATAGTGTTTTGTTTGATTTTAATGGGGTGTGTTGGAATACCTGAAAACATAGAACCAGTTGATAATTTCAAGTTAGAGAAATATTTAGGGAAGTGGTACGAAATTGCAAGATTGGATCATTCATTTGAGCGCGGATTGACCAACGTAACAGCGGAATACAGTTTGATGGATGATGGTGGTGTCAGAGTATTGAATCGTGGATACTCTGCTAAATCAGACTTATGGAAAGAAGCAGAAGGTAAAGCATATTTTGTGAAAGGATCTAATCAAGGGTATCTAAAAGTTTCATTCTTTGGTCCCTTTTATGGCTCTTATATAGTTTTTGAGTTAGACCGTGAGAATTATCAATATTCACTCGTATGCGGTCCTAACAAATCATATTTATGGATTTTAGCTAGAACCCCAATCTTGAAAGAAAGTATAAAAAGTGTGCTAATAGAAAAAGCAGCAGCATCAGGTTTTGAAATCAGTAAATTGATATATGTCGATAACGACAAATCGCGCCCTTAGGAACTTATCTCGGTCACTGAGGACATCGGAAATCATAACAGCTATGTTTTGGAGTCGTTGTCAGTAGGACTGGAGCAAGCGGAAATCGTGTTGCCGCAGGATGTATCAGCGGATGTGATGACCATAAAATCAAAGGTCGTTCTTCGTAATTTAACCACTTCAAAATAAATGACCTGTGTTTTTGTATTCCCCAGAGATGCGAACATCGATGAGGGAGCTATCTCGGCTCTTACCCCATATAATAAACTTATGTTAAAATTAACAAATGACAAAGACAATAATTCCAAAGGAAATAAAACAGAAAATTAATGATATCATTGGACTATTTAATAAGGATGAACTGAAAAATTCTGAATTTCAAATCGTATCAGAATTAAGAGGAATATTTCTTTATATTGACATCCAGGAGGCTCAAGATTCGTTGACTCATTTATGCAGACTTAAATTTACTGGAGATATGGAAAATTGGGAGTTTGCGGTTTATAGACATAGCAGAGACAATTATGATTCGGATGTTTGTTTATTTCCTGGAAATAGTTATCTTGATGGTTCGATAATTGGGGCAATCAAAGCCGGCATGGTCGCTTATCAATATATATAAATGTAAAAGATGCTTCACCGGCCGGCGATTCCGTTTTTCTCTGCTTTTGCAAGCCGGTTATGGCGAACGTATACGCCACAAATCATATTAAAGATTTAAAACACGGGATATATTAAAAGAAAACCATGCCATTGTTGGTGCATGGGTACATAGTTATTCCCTTCAATGATTGAATATAATATCCGGACAATTTTATTGAAGGAAAGGAGAGTACATTATGGAAATAGGATCAATTCAAATAATTGCGCTCCTAATAACGGGTGTTGGTGTTGGTTTTGCATCTGGATTATTGGGCGTAGGCGGATGTTTCATTATGGTACCAGTTCAATTTTGGGCACTTACTTCAATAGGTGTCGATCCAACTATTTCGATTAGAATCGCTTTTGGCACGAACCTCGCTGTAGTGCTCCCCACAGCGATTAGTGGTGCAATTGGACATAACCGCAATAAGGCCGTTTTATGGAAGGCTGGTTTTGTTCTTGGATTATCTGGACTTTCTGGCGCCTTTGTAGGAGGAATTCTTGCTGCACATCTTCCCGGTAATATTCTTAAAATTGGATTTGGTTTGGCTATTTTAGCTGGTGCCATCCGGATGCTGACGGCTAAGCCTCCTAAAATTGAAAAAGAACCCGTGGACAACAACATGGTTTACATATTATGGGGTTTCCCTTTGGGAATCATATCAGGCATCATTGGCATAGGTGGTGGCGTTTTGATGATACCCGTAATGGTACTTACCTTAAGGTTTAAAATGCACCAAGCAGTAGGAACCTCAACGGCATTAATGATTTTTGCTTCAATAGGCGGAATTCTATCCTATCTGTTAAATGGGATAAATGTATCAGGATTGCCTCCATATTCCATTGGATATGTCAATTTTCTGCAGTGGATTTTATTGGCTGGGACGAGTGTTCCTATGGCGCAGGCAGGGGCTAGAACCGCCCACAAGCTGCCGGCTAAGCAACTAAAGTATATTTTTATAGCTGTAATGATTTACATGGGATTAAAAATGACAGGAATTTTTTCCTGGCTGCATTTGCCAATATGATTCGCTTAGTCGCTTAGGGACGGGCCAAGCCAACCTGTTGATATTTAATCGATATCATGCCAAAAACAGTTGTTTTCAGGCCCTATATTGTTCTTTTTAGTCCCTAAATGGACCATATAGGATGCACCAGGCTCTCTTAATTGATAGGAACCTCCCATTTCTATGATTTTTCTTCCTATGGCCCTGGCCATCCATTAATGATTTAATCCTATCAATAAAACCGTTGCTTCCGACAGCTATGCTTTTCGTCCATTGGTCATCATGGATGTTTCTTCCATCTTCAAGGTATGAGTCCACCCAGGTTGAATGGTATCTCTTGAAGTCCTCATAAGAGTTGAACCCAAGCAGATATATAAGTTTTTGGTAGTTTACTAAAACATTCTTTCTCTTGGGATTCTGAATCTCATTATAACCGCTGAAAGGCCATTCTGAGGGGTGTTTAACAACACCTGCGCGTACCATGTTGAGATCGATATATACAATACATTTAATGAGATGTTCTCCACTTTCAACAGCTGTTGCATGATAGCGGTCTTCCCAGAATGCACCCTTGCGGTTTTTCCTCTGATTGAATTCCTGGCCTGTTCTTCCCGCAATTAATCGAATGGAATTGGGAATCGTATCCCTTTCATGGTCTCCGGCAACAAGAAGATGAATATGGTTAGAAGTGACGTTGTAGTTCAGTATATCTAATCCGTAACGTTTCTTTGCTTCATACAGCCATTGAAGCCATCTTTTCCGGTCCCTGGAAAACTTAAGTAAGAGTTCTCTCTTATGGCATCTGTGAGTTATATGCCATATCTGGTTGGGAATATAATGCCGCTTTGCTCTCGCCATTGGATCTATTTCTTATATCGGCTTTTTTAACCCCAAAAAAGGCAATATAGGCATCTTTTAAAGGGCCTTTTTGACGTTATCTTAATTGATATCAATGTGTTGGCTTGGCCCGATAAAATGAGAAAGATGGTCTCCTAATGAGGGGAAACCTCATTTGTGTTAAA
>DAINAR010000006.1:0-93256 GCA_036733345.1 Deltaproteobacteria bacterium
GGAATAGCCATCCGCTTTAAAATGGAATCACCATCCGGATTCAATGGAATACACACTTATATAAGGTTAATTGATGTTAACTAAATAAGATGAAGGCTCAATGGTTATTTCACCATTTTCAATTTGCTTTATCGGATCTCTTATTTTCTTAATAATTTGTAGATTGTTATTAGTATTTATTACAAAGTAAATCCAATATTCATCTTTTTTCTTTCTGGCTATTTCGTATTCATTTATTGTCCATTCGAATTCAAATAAATTTACTGCTCTTGATTTGACCTCAATAAATTTAGGGTCACCATATTCATTAAAAGATAAAATATCGTAACCAGCTCCAATATCATACTGGCTAATATGCTTCATTTTTTCAATAAGATTACTTTTACCTTTTTTTGTTAAATATTCTTTTTCACATTCAAATACAAATTTTTCAGCTAAAATGCCAAGTTCTTTTCTTCGTTTTTGTAATTCTTCAAAACGTTCTGGATTAACCTGCTTTTTATTTGGTAAACGTGAAAATGTTTCTTCTTCTAATTCGGCTTCTGTCTCAAGTAAAAGTATTGGTGGATTGCTGGTTGTTAATATGGAAAAGTTGATAATATCATCTGTCTTAAAAATACCAGTTGGGCCAAATAAATTTGCATCATTTATTGTTATCCTACCCAAATTATGCTTAGGGGAATAAGCGATGCGAACTGTTTTAGTATATTTTCCAAATTTTAATTGTAATGATTTATCTAGATATTCTTTAAAAAATTCCTTTGCTTCTCTAATCTCATCTCTTGATTCAATAACAATTCCTCGATATGTACATGTTTCATAACGACGAATTCGATGTTTAAATCCATGAATGCTGTTCATGATGTCAAATCCTATTTATTATTAATTTTATAGCCTAATCGCCGCGGTTCAACCGCAAGCGTAAGTGTGGAATTTTAGAGCGTTTATAAATTCAAAAGTTAAAACATATCACAGTCAAGTCCCATCTCTTTTACAATCTTTTTCCCTATTTCAACAAACAGAATTACATCTGGGCAAAACAGACTTTATCGTCCCTGAAAATTTTCATACGCTCAATAAATACCACCGACCACAATGTGATGGAGGTTTCTTGATGCATCAATTTTGTCTTGTCTAGGCATAAAAATAGCTTAAACTACATTCATCTTAATGGCAACTTTTAAACTTATGGACGTTATAACACCCTATTTAACTGTTTGTCATAATTGCTGGTATTAGGGATTATAATAAAATCGTCAAATAAATTTCTGACGGTTTTTAATTTTTTAAAATATTTTTTACTATTTCTTATATAGACGTAACTGATTTGAATAAATGAAAATATTGGCTTGATTTTGATATGGGCCAGAGTGTGTATTTAGCGTTAAATAATATAATATACACATATTGACATTTTATGCTTGACAGTGTGTATTAAATACATTATATACTTAACTACACATCAGGCATGGTTACGTATTAAATTGTGTATTTAACGGGGGGGATGAAATATGGCAGAAAGAATTAATATAAGTATTCCTGAGGAACTTCATAAACGGCTTTCTCATTTTAAAGATCGGCTAAATATGTCAAAAATTTGCCAAGAAGCTATTGCACATGCGGTTCGTCTCGAAGAGATTAAGGCGGAAGCAATTCCGGATATCGAATGTTTAATTGATCGTCTGAAGGAAGAAAAAATGCAATATGGGAAAGAATATATAGAAGAAGGTTTTGAATGTGGGATCAAGGATGCCTACAAGCTGAGTTTGGATGCTTTTCTTGAAATACTATTTTTCCGAGAGGGAGCACTGCTATCTCAGTTTGAAGAGGAAAACTATTTTGAAATGTTTTACTTGGCAAGTGATGAAACAAAAGATCATCTTAAGAAGTTAACGGAAAAGATGGATGTGAGCGGAGATGAGAGGGATATAAGAATGGAACAAACTTTTGGTCTAGCCACGCAACTTGAACCAGAAGATTTCTTTTGTAGTGGCTGGCTTGAAGGAGTTAATCATATTTGGGAGCAAGTGAAACCTAAATTAGGTCGAAAAGCAATGATGGCCAAGAATAACGATGAAATTAAAAAGGACCAATTCAACCCAAAAAACTGGAAGACCAAATCTTATGATTATGATCCGGATGAAAATTATGACATCAATGCTGATGAAGAAGATAAGTAATCAGGAAGGAGATATGCTATGCATTTAACGAAACATGCCATCTTTAGATCTCAACAAAGAGGGATACCTAAAGATTATATTGAAATGATAATGGAATATGGTACCCCCACCCGAAAGCCAGGTAATGCCATTGAATACAAGATTAATAAAAGACATAAGAATGAAATAATTAGATATTATAAAAACAAAATTGATCTGGTGGAAAAATGTGCAAAAAAAGCTATTTTGCTTGACGCCAGTCAAAATACGGTTATTACTGTTTACAACTGGTTGTCATAATTGCAGTTATTAGGGGATTATGACAGATTATCATGTCTATTCTGTGTCAATTATCTGTTATTGTTTGACCGGTTCGCCGTGGATTTATCCCCCAGTGTCTATGGCGGGTTATCCGCTTTGGTGTGAAATATACAAGTGATCAACATAAAGAGGTTGAGGGATCACGTAATGTTGAACTGTGCGGTGCGTCTTTTTGCGTCTGCACCAGTGAAATGATCTGGTCTTTTAATACTTTAGATGAAAGGTATCTGCAGTTTGTGCCAGTCTTTTATCAAATGTCCATATAGGAATGTCCGTCAATACAGCAGAAGTAAGAAGATGGACATCCACATAGCCCATCCCTTTTCCCATTAAAAGATTATTCTCTATAAATGATAAGACCTCATAATGTTCGGCTTCAATACTCATAGGCAACTGTTGCAGAAACGAAAGGATAAGTGCTCTGTCTTTAAGATTCCCGCATGCAAGCTCTCCAACAATCAATGGATGGCATAGCACTTTCCCATCATTGAGTAATTTAGCAAGCTCAGCATTTCCATCTCTAAAATGTGAAACCCAAACCGATGTATCCACAAGAACCATTTTTTGTCATTCACCTTTCCTTCTTGGTATAGCTTTCAACTGCTTTTGAGTCCCGCCCAGTTTTGCAAGCCTTTTGCCGCTTTCTCTGGCAATAAGTGCCTCAAGCCCAAGTTTGACGAGGGCGGTTTTTTCCTTTATTCCCGTCATCCGGGATGCCTTATCTATCAAATTATCATCAATATTTAGAGTTGTTCTCATAGCTTTACCTCTTATGATTATGATGCATCAGTATGCATCGTTTATGCATACTTGTCAAGTCATCTTCAGATAACAAGTTATTATAGCTGCTGCCGAACATTACATTTGAAAAGGCATTGACATATTATTCAACAGCGATTTGGTATGTTTTCTAATCGGATGACATTCAAATATTAATCCGCCTGGCGGATAAACCAGCCACAAACACTGGCTGGTAAACGCCGCAGATGATGCACTGATGGTGAATGAGGGGGAATAATCCATGTTGACATGGCCAGTTAGTGTGGGGTATCTTTTTTTGGTCTTGAAAATCAGGAATTTCCTACAGCATATAAATAATTTTACGCACCTAATTTAAAAGGATTCAATGTGAAAACCTACCTTGTTACCGGCGGAGCCGGATTCATCGGAACAAACTTCATTCGACATTCCCTTACAGTGAGGCCGGACTGGCGGATAGTAAACCTTGACGCCCTTACCTACGCGGGCAATCCTGCCAATCTTGAAGACCTTGCGCCTGATCAGGCGGACCGATACCGCTTTGTCCATGGAGAGATATTCAACACATCCCTGCTGAACAGCCTGTTTTCGGAAGAGGATTTCAGCGGTGTTATCCATTTTGCCGCTGAATCACATGTTGATAGATCCATCCTCGGGCCTGAGGCATTTGTTAAGACAAATATCGAAGGCACATTCCGAATGCTTGATGCGGCACTTAAATTCTGGCGTGAAAAAGGTAAACCCGGGCAATTCCGTTTCCTTCACATATCCACAGACGAGGTATACGGAAGCCTCGGACCTGAAGGATATTTTACGGAACGGACCCCCTATGACCCGTCAAGCCCGTATTCAGCATCAAAGGCTGGATCGGATCATTTTGCAAGGGCATACTTCCGGACATACGGCCTTCCCACTCTGATCACAAACTGCTCAAACAATTACGGGCCCTACCAGTTTCCGGAAAAACTCATCCCCCTGATGCTCTTGAACATCAAAGAAGAAAAACCTCTGCCTGTCTACGGCGACGGCAGGAATGTACGTGACTGGCTCTATGTTATTGATCACTGCGATGCAATTATAAGGGTCCTTGAAAAAGGCAGACAGGGCGAGACCTATAATATAGGAGGCGGTGCGGAACGCCAGAATATTGAAATCGTCCATCTCCTTTGCGACATACTTGACAGGCGACTTAATCGTTCAGGCGATAAGTCAAGCAGGCGTCTGATTCAGTTCGTACCGGACCGGCCCGGACATGACAGGCGCTATGCCATTGATTCCACCAAGATAAGGGAGAAATTGGAATGGTTTCCAAAATACCGTTTTGAAGGTGCGCTTGAAGCCACAGTGGACTGGTACCTGGAACATATGGAATGGGTCGAGTCGGTGCGAAGCGGGGATTACCGTAAATGGATTGAAATGAATTATGACAATCGGCGGGTATAATAAAGAAGCCTGGCGGGATCAAATATGAAAATTCTTGTAGTAGGCGGCAATGGACAGCTTGGATGGGAGTTGAACAGAAGGGGCAGGGACAACAGCCTTGACATATTATCCCTGGACCTGCCTGAAATAGATATTGCCGACCCGTTTTCAGTCAAAAAGAACATTGCTCATTCACGTGCTTCTCTTGTTATAAATGCGGCTGCCTATACGGCGGTGGACAGGGCAGAATCGGAAGAGGGCCTTGCATATGCCGTAAACAAAGACGGCCCTGCTTACCTGGCCTCGGAGTGCAAAGAGGCAGGCATTCCCCTTATCCATGTCTCCACTGATTATGTATTTGACGGAAGCAAAAAAGGGCCGTACCTTGAAACCGATCCTGTATCCCCGCTGGGCGTCTATGGCAGGAGCAAGGCAGCCGGTGAAGAGGAAATAGGGAACCGTTTGAAGGAACATATCATATTGCGCACGGCATGGCTCTACGGGGTTCACGGCAGCAATTTTGTAAAGACAATGCTCCATCTGGGGAAAGAGAGACAGTCATTAAGTGTTGTGGCTGACCAGAACGGATGTCCGACATATGCGGCAGACCTTGCAGAGGCCATATTGACCATCGCGGATCATATCAGAAAAGGCATGGAGGCTGCCTGGGGCACATACCACTTCTGCGGAGGGGGCGCAACCACGTGGCATGGTTTTGCCGAAGCGGTTTTCAAGATCGCAGGGCGTTACGAGAGCTTTCATGTGAAGGAAGTAATCCCCATAAGCACATCAGAATATCCCACACCGGCCAGAAGGCCTCATAATTCAGTGCTGGATTGCTCTTTGCTCAGGAAGAATTTCGGTATCAATCCTCCGCCGTGGGAAGAAAGCCTTGCCGTTATGTTGAGAGAACTCCTTGGAAAAAAGGCTGATGAACCGGAAGATAATGAAAAGACCGGCTGAGGGCGGATTTTTAAGGCTGTCAGAAACAGTAAATGCAATTATTATATGCCTTTTTTGTATAATTTTATCCGGTTGTTCGGGCCCATCCCTTCGTCCTGAACAGAAAAATAATATCTGCGAGATATTTCGCGAAAATTCCAAATGGTACAGGTATGCTGAAAGATCACATGTCAAGTGGGGAATTCCGATACCGGTATTAGTGGCCATTATGTATCAGGAATCAGGATTTGTTGATGATATTAAACCTCCCCGAACAACCTGTCTCTGTATTTTCCCCGGCCCCAGACCCTCGTCGGCTTACGGCTATTCACAGGCAAAGGATGAGACCTGGAGTCAATACTGCAGGGCCACGGGTAACAGCAGCGCGGACAGGGATAATTTTGAGGATGCCATTGATTTTATTGGGTGGTATTGTGACATCAGCCACAGAAAATGCCGCATAGCCAGAGGAGATGCATACAATCTCTATCTGGCCTATCATGAGGGGCATGGGGGATTTAACAGGAAGACATTTCAGAAAAAAAGATGGCTGCTTAATGTGGCCTCAAAGGTTCAGAAAAAGGCAAACACCTATAAAAGCCAGCTTGCCTCGTGTGAAGGGGAGTTTGTCAAAAAGGGTGGGTGTTGCCTGTGGCCTTTTTAAATAATGACGGCTTCGTAAAAAGTCAAATTTCGGACGGATTTGTAAAAAGCTCCAAGTCGAAGTCGAAGTCGAAGATCCCGTCCTTAGCGGGAGCGGGCTAATCCGGGGACCCACCCAACGGGTGGGGAGTCCAAGCGAAGCGCGGAGACATTTTCGTGTCACGAGGCGTACTTACAGTACGTCGCAGTGACAACGAAATGAAGCCCAACGCAGGAATTGGATTTTTTACGAATTCGTCATATTTGGATTTGAAAAATGCCATTAACCAAAATCAGCATTCTCGATAATCCTGTTCAGGAATACGCCTGGGGCTCTAAGACCTTCATACAGGACCTTATCGGATTATCAAAATCTACCGGAAAGCCAATGGCCGAACTCTGGATGGGAGCACATGCTAACGGTCCTTCGCGGGTATTTAAAGACGGGCAATGGGAACCTCTTCCTGAAGTCATTGACGAAAACCCCGAATTCGTGCTCGGAAAGAACGTCTCCAGCAGATATTCCAATAAATTGCCCTTTCTGTTTAAGGTTCTTGCTGCGGAAACCCCTCTATCCATACAGGTCCATCCGAATTTAATTCAGGCTAGGGAAGGATTTGCTCGAGATTCCTCCTCAGGAATTCCGTTGGACTCACCTGACCGCAACTACAGGGATGAAAACCATAAACCTGAAATACTATGTGCACTGACCCGTTTCAAGGCCCTTAGAGGCTTTCGAAAGATAGACGATATATTGATGCTTACAGAAAAGGTGAGGTCGCCGTTTCTTTCTGATGAACTGGATCGTTTCATTAAAAGTCCCGGTATCTCAGGGCTGGAACAGTTTTATACATCTCTCATGACGATGGAAGGGGAACAGCAGCGAAAGGCAGTAGAAAATGCGGCAGCCATTGCCCGTAAAATGGCAGATGAAGACCGGGCATTTCACTGGGTGGTAAAGCTAAATGAGCACTATCCTGGCGATATCGGCGTATTATCACCCCTTATCCTTAACCTTGTGGAGCTGGAGCCTGGAGAGGCGATTTATCTTTTGCCGGGGAAACCCCATGCCTATTTGCATGGAGCAGGAATGGAACTGATGGCAAGTTCCGACAATGTTATAAGGGGCGGCCTGACCCCGAAAAAGGTAGATGTGGCTGAGCTGTTGAAGATTATCAGGTTTGAGATAGACGATAATGTGCCAATAAAGCCGGTTATTGTCAGGGAGAATGAAAAGGCTTATCCATCACCTGCTGAAGAATTCCAGCTGTCTGAGATTTCATTAACTGAGGGCAGACACTTTACAAGCACTGAATCACGCAGCGTGGAGATATTGATATGCCTTAAAGGTGATGCTGATGTCACAGACCTGGGGAGCGCTGAATCCCTTAAAATTAAAAAGGGCACTTCCATTATTGTACCCTCGATCGTCTCACGCTACCGGATCGAGGGCAAATCTACCATTTATAAGGCTACGGTGCCGAAGAACCTTAATTAAAGTTTTTTATGACCCCTTCCCTGTATCCCTGCCTTTTTTTCTATTTTCCCGACTTCTTCTCTATCTTGGCCCATGAATCACGGAGAGCCACTGTCCGGTTGAACACAAGGGCGTCAGGAGATGAATCATGACTATCAGCACAGAAGTAACCCTGCCTCTCAAACTGGTATGTGGTGCCCGGGATGGCGTCCTTCAGTCCGGGTTCGAGTCGGCATGATTTCAGTATCTTCAATGAATCAGGGTTCAGATATGCCTTAAAGTCATCGGCCTTTTCATCATCAGTTTCCGGTTTCAACAGCAGATGATCATACAGGCGCACCTCGGCCTCAAGTGCCTGATCTGCCGAAACCCAGTGAAGCGTGGCCTTTACCTTGCGGCCGTCCGGGGCATCACCGCCCCTTGTTGCAGGGTCATATGTGCAGTGCAGTTCGATAACCTCACCTGTCTGCTCATTCTTGACCACATCGGTACATTTAATAAAATAGGCATATCTGAGACGCACCTCACGGCCGGGCGCAAGCCTGTAGAATTTCTTTGGCGGGTCTTCACGAAAGTCGTCCTTTTCTATGTACAGCACTCGCGAAAATGGGACTTTGCGCAATCCCATTTCCGGGTCCTCGGGGTTATTTATGGCATCAAGCTCCTCAACCTGCGCTTCAGGATAATTTTCAATTACCACCCGAAGGGGATTAAGCACAGCCATTGCTCGCATGGCTCTTTTATTTAAATCCTCCCTGAGAGTATGTTCAAGCAGTGCAATATCCACGGTGCTGTCGCGCTTTGCAACCCCTATAATATCACAGAACTTCCTGATCGCCTCGGGAGTGTAGCCCCGCCTCCGAAGGCCGGATATTGTCGGGAGTCGCGGATCATCCCATCCGCTGACAAATCCCTCTTCCACAAGTTCCAGCAGCTTTCGCTTGCTCATGATCGTATGGCTGAGGTTAAGACGTGCAAACTCTATCTGCTGAGGGTGACAGGGGGTATGCAGTTCATCGAGCACCCAGTCGTATAAAGGACGGTGGTCCTCAAATTCAAGGGTGCAGATTGAATGGGTGATTTCTTCAATAGCGTCCGAAATGCAATGGGTAAAATCATACATCGGATAGATGCACCACTTGTTGCCCGTCCTGTGGTGTTCCGCCCTCAGGATACGGTAAATTACAGGATCACGCATATTAAGGTTGGGAGACTTCATATCGATTTTTGCCCTGAGAACGCGTGAACCGTCTTCAAATTCGCCGGCCCTCATCCTTTTAAACAGATCAAGGTTTTCTTCTACGGATCTGTTACGGTAGGGGCTGTCCTTTCCCGGAGTTGTCAGAGTCCCACGGTATTCCCTGATTTCCTCAGCGCTCAGGTCACATACGTATGCCCTGCCATCCTTAATTAACTGCACTGCATATTCATAAAGCTTTTCGAAATAGTCAGATGCATAATACATTCGATCTTCCCAGTCAAAGCCAAGCCATCTGACATCGATTTTTATAGATTCAATATACTCAATATCTTCTTTGCTCGGATTCGTATCATCAAATCGAAGGTTGCAGAGCCCATCATTGTGTTCGTTCGCAATGCCGAAGTTGAGGCAGATGGATTTGGCATGCCCTATATGGAGGTATCCGTTTGGTTCAGGCGGGAACCTTGTATGAACCCTGCCTTCATTTTTGTTGTTTTTCAGGTCTTCTGAAATAATGTTACGTATAAAATCAGTACGGGTTGCTGTGTCATTTGTAGCCATTTTCAGTCCTCATCGAGATCCTTGAAAAAGCTTCATTTTGCCCAATCTCTTTGTTGCGCTCGGTTTTTAGTCAGCCAAA
The DNA here is from genome assembly GCA_036733345.1 of Deltaproteobacteria bacterium. Lineage (GTDB taxonomy): Bacteria > Desulfobacterota > DSM-4660 > Desulfatiglandales > Desulfatiglandaceae > JAFGMQ01. The sequence continues at coordinate 9,564 of DAINAR010000006.1, forward strand.
GGCTGATAAATCCTCTCGCGCCGTAATATTGAACGAAATTGTATCTTTTCGAAGGTCTTTGGTTATTAAGTGTAATATGTTGAAAATTAAGAATATTTGCTGGTCAATCTTAATGATTGTTTTTACTCCAATGCTACACTAAATGCAACAATTGTAGTTTTTTATGATCCACCACCAGGGCATTATCTGCACCGTATTTGTCAAAAGACAGGTTATGGGTTGTTGGTTATGGGTAAAAGGTTTTGCTTTTACCTCTTACCTGTTGCCTTATGCCTGATTTTTAAATCTATAGAATAATTTAATGCATAATTCATGCCTGAATCAGGTGCCTGATTTGGGTTCTCCTCCAGCCGGCCTTCCTTCCTTATCCCAGCCGCGTAACATGTAATAATCATCAATCATGAATGTCAGTTCATCCTCGGTGATTATATGTCCTGAGCTAATAGGTTCACGATGGAACCTTGAGGGAAGGGAGTCATCCTGACGGGTAAGCCCCTCTCTGATATTGAATCTCCTCACGTCATCAGAGATGGATGAAGCAATCCTTGACAGGAATTCCCTGTCTCCGGGAAGCCCTGTCAGGGCATTAATGATATCACCAAGCTGATCCCAGGGATAAAGGTCCCTGTAAAACCGGCATAAAATCAGGGAATCAAAGAGAGTAAGCCTGTCTTCAAAATCTATAAGCATCTGCGCCTTACCCTTAATCTCTGACGCATCAACAAGGCCTGATAATTCAGCCTTATAAAATGTTGTTCTCAGATGGCAGGCACCCCTGTCCGAGGTGGCATAACCCAAACCCATTCCTTTTAAAACTCTCGGGTCATAGCCTGCCGGTTCAAGTCCCTTTACATGGATTGCCAGATCCTCCAGGTCCCATTCCTTAGCAGCAGACCTGATTCCCCTTGCAAGGATATCGCCAATTCCCTGGCGGAAGGCGATCTGGTGAAGAAGTCCGGCAATGGCTTCGGCTTTTCCATAATCTATCTCGTAATCTATCCTTTTTCGTCTTGCCGCTTCTATGGTAAAGGCGCACAGGTTGCCGGCTGATATTGTATCCAGCCCGAGACGGTCGCATATGTCATTAAGATAGGCTATTTCATCGATGCTGCTGATGCAGCAAAGACCCCCAAAAGAAAATATGGTTTCATATTCCGGGCCTTCAATCCTGAGCCCTGCATGTCTGCCGGATTTTACAGTGCTCAGCCTGCCGCAGGCGAGAAGACACTTAAGGCATGAATGGGGCGTTACCTCGAAGCTTTTGTGCAGTGTATCGGCGCTGATCTCGGTCCAGTTTTCAAAGGACCCTTCTGACCAGTACCGGGTTGGAAATGCCTCTGCCTGGTTTATAGCACGAACCATTCCTGTAGTCCCTACTGCCCTGTAATTCTGAACCGCAGTATTGTCCTTTGCATCTTTTGAAAGATTCCGGGAAATTTCCCTTACGGCAGCGCCGTCATATACATCTCTTGTGCGGTTACCCGTAAAAAGTATCGCCTTTAATCCCTTCGAACCCATTACAGCGCCGGTGCCCGTGCGTCCTGCCGAACGCCAGTAATCATTTTCAATAACAGCGAAACTTACCATATTTTCGCCGGCCGGCCCTATGACAACGGCCCCTGTCTTCCAGCCTTTTTGTTTTTTCCCGAATCTTTCAACAACCGTGTCTTCAGTTCTATATGTATCCATTCCCCGAAGTTCTTCGGCATCATGAAATGACACCTGGTTCGGAGTAATGACAAGTACTCTCAATTTACTGCTTTTGCCCTTTATCAGGATGGCGTCATAGCCGGTGGAACTGACAGCCTCCGGGACACGGCCTCCAGAATAGGATTCCGAATAAAAACCGGTCTGGGGAGATTTTGTAAAAACCCCATACCTGCTTGACCCCCAGATAGTGCTGCCGGTAACAGGACCGGTGGCAAAGATCAGGAAGTTTTCAGGATCAAAAGGATCAATGCCAGCAGGGTTGAAGTGAAGCAGCAGGCGGGTTGCGAGGCCTTTCCCACCAATGCAGTTCTCAAAAAAATCATCAGGGAAGTCCCTTGCCTCTACGTCTTCGGTACTGATATCAATTATGAGTATGCGATTGAATAAGCCTTTCATGGTTTTCAATATCCGCTAAAATAAAACTGCTGGATTAAAAATCTTAACTGGGTTAAAGTTAATCAAATACTATCATTTATATCTGAAAGCTTGTCAAATCAATCTTACATCCTGAAGCAGCAAAACTCAACAACTTGTCGAAAAGGAAATAAGCCATGAAGCGAAGTTTTATTTTTCCTGTATTTTTTATGCCTTTTAATGGCATCGACGACCGTATGTCAGGCCAGGAAATCAGACGTCAATACCGGCGAGAAAAATGAGCTTTAATTTATTGGTGTAACACATGGCGGTGATGATGTCCCTCCCGGCCGGCAGATTGTGATAAATTTAACAGGCCTATGTTACAGTTTGAGCGCATGGAGCGATCTGACGAATAGATACTGGTCAAAATCAATCCATCCCTTTGCTGTAGGCGATTTCTAATTTTATGTCTCCTCAGGGCAAAAAATATACTGATGAAACCAGTGGTGTTTCATTGGCTGTAAATAACGAAAAGGCAGTTAAGATATCATGCATAAAGGCAGGAAAGGGTATCTTATTCTTTTGAAAGGCCTGCGTGATCGAGAGGTGAAACGCATATCAAAAACGGTTTTTTCGAAAGAGGTTGCTTCTATTCTAATCACGCTTGGCGTGAATAGAAATCCTAAATGATAAAATGGTTTTATAATCGATCAACCAAATTGACGAAACAGATGAGATAGAATAGAAAGATCAGAAGATAAAATATGAAGGAGAATATTTATGAGATTGCACCATATAGGAGTTGTTGTTAAAGATATATCGCAAAGCATAAAAACCTATGAAAAAATTCTTGGGCTCGATATTATTGCAGAACCTGAAGAGGATCCCATTCAAAAGGTCAAGGCAGTATTCCTTGATATGGGCTGGGGTGAGGGAATTACCCTTGAACTGCTTGAACCAACAGCCCAGGATTCTCCTGTCATGAAAAGCCTGGGCCGAGGCGGAGGACTTCATCACATCTGCTTTGAGGTGGATGATATTGATGAGGAGATAAAAAGGGTTAAGGAGAAAGGAGGTACGGTGGTATGTGAGCCGGTTCCTGCCTGCGGTTTTGATAATCGCAGAATCGCCTTTGTTTTTCCTGTGGACAATATCCTGGTTGAATTTGTTGAGAGGGAAAAGGCAAAATGAAGGTATCAAAAGTAAGGGAAAATATTTGTGTAAGATTCAGCAAAGGAACAATATAATGAAAAGATTATTCTACCTTATCATTGGTCTGAGTCTTTTGATATCAGGCTGTTCAACACAAAAGGACATAGTCTTCCAGACATCAACGATAGATGCTTTATTGGCTGGTGTTTACGATGGCGATATATCCTGCCGGCATCTGGTGCGACATGGCGATTTTGGAATAGGGACCTTTGACGGTCTTGATGGAGAAATGGTCCTGCTTGATGGTATCGTTTATCAGATTAGGGCAGACGGAAAAGTATATGTTCCTTGCCCTTCAGTTAAAACGCCGTTTGCCACGGCATGCTTTTTCAAGCCGGAAAAGACACTTTTTATTGATAGAATCACGGATTATGAAGGGATTGAGAGGCTTATAGACCGGACTGCTCCCAACCAGAACCTTTTCTGTGCCATAAGGATTACGGGGCATTTCAAGTCTATGAGGACACGAAGTGTCCCGGGTCAGAAGAAACCATATCCGCCGCTCAAGGAAGTTACAAGTAATCAGCCCGAATTTTTTATGAATAACGTGCAGGGAACAATAGTCGGATTCAGGTGTCCTCCCTATGTCAAAGGTGTCAATGTCGCCGGATATCACCTGCATTTTATCAGCAGTGATCGAAATCGAGGTGGACATATTCTAAGTTTCGAGATTTCTGAGGGCAAATGTGAGCTTGAAGTCCTTAACCATTTTTTCCTCAGGCTCCCTGAGGATGTTAAAGACTTTGCCGGAACGGATCTTTCAAAGGATAGGAGCAAAGAACTGAAAGAAGTGGAAAAACCGAAATGATGTCCTGACCAACCGAAGCCAAAATGAACTACCCCACCGCATAGCAGTGGGGTATCTTAAGAAGCATTGAACGCCCCAATGGGCGGGGGAGTCAAGCCCTCGTCCGCCTTTTACCAGCCTCTGGATGGTTTACCAGTCTTTTACCAGCCTTTTACCAGCCTTTGGCTGGTTGGCTGGTTGGCTGGTTGGCTGGTTGGCTGGCTGGCTGGCTGGCGGATTGAAAAAATTGTAGTCAAGAAAGGTTAATTTTGCCAGTATCTCGTGAACAAAATATTGGCGTATTATTCGCCATTGCAGCTTACGGGTTCTGGGGGCTTGTCCCCTTTTATTTCAAGGCAGTGGGTCATGTTTCAGCGCTGGAAATTTTGAGCCATCGGATTATCTGGTCTGTTCCAATGACCGTAATACTGATTATCCTGGCAAGGGACTGGGCCAAGCTCATGGAATCACTTGCTTCTCCTGGAGTATTAAGGACCCTTTTCATAACAGCTCTTCTTGTTGCCTCAAACTGGCTTATTTTTATTTATGCAGTCAATACAGGCAGGGTTTTACAGGCAAGTCTCGGTTATTATATATGTCCGCTGGTCAACGTTTTATTGGGAGTTATTTTCCTTAAAGAAAGACTCCGTCCTTTTCAAATATTATCAGTGCTCTTTGCGGCAGCGGGAACAGCAATTTTGACTATTCACTATGGCAAGTTTCCCTGGATAGCTCTTTTTCTGGCGTTTAGTTTCAGTATATACGGATTACTTAGAAAGACGATTCGAATCGAATCTGTCAACGGTCTTTTCGTTGAGACCACCCTTATTTTTCCCTTTGCAGCAGGCTACATTATTTATCTGGGGATACGAGGCGGTTTATGCTTCGGCGTCATTGACTATAGAACCACTTTGCTCCTTGTCCTGGCGGGTGCTGTTACCACATTTCCACTTGTCTGGTTCACAAGCGCAGCAAGGCGGCTTCAATATAAGACCATGGGTCTTCTGCAGTACATTGCACCCAGTCTTATGTTCCTTCTGGCCGTATTCAGATACGGAGAACCATTCACCGCAATAAATTTAATGACATTTGGCTGTATATGGACTGGTCTTGTAATCTATGTGTTTGATACTCTACTGCTCCAGCGTGAACAGTATGTATAGACGCTCAATCCGCCAGTCAGCCAACCAGCCAACCAGCCAAAGGCTGGTAAAAGGCTGGTAAAAGGCTGGTAAAAGGCTGGTAAACCATCCAGAGGCTGGTAAAAGGCGGACGAGGGCTTGACTCCCCGCCCATTGGGGCGTTCAATGCTTTTTGGAGATAGCCCACTGCTTGCGGCGGGGTAGTTCAATAAGCAGATCAGGATATTAGTTTTGAAGTAAAAACTTTATAGAGAAGCATTGGTCCTGGATATGCTGTTAAGGAGTTTTTATACGGGACATGAATTCCCCGGTTTCGGTATTTATCTGGATGAAGTCTCCTGTGGACAGGTATTCCGGTACCTGGACATTATGTCCGTTTGAAAGCCTGGCTGTTTTGTTGCGATTGGTGACGGTTGCGCCTTTTACAACCGGGGCGGTCTCGATGATTTCAAGCTCAACGGAGACGGGAAGTTCAATGGCCATGATCTGGCCGTCAATTATCAGGGCCGTGATTCCCTCCAGCCCCTCGACAAGCCATTGAACCTGGCCTTCCATGCTTTCGGAGGAAAGGGCATACTGTTCGTAGTTCTCCAGGTCCATGAACGTGTAAATTTCCTGTTCTCTGAAGATATAACTTACATGCCGTCTCACCATTTCTATTTCTTCAAGAAAATCATTTCCTTTGAAGGTCTGATCAATCTTCTGACCGGAAGGGATTCCTGAAAAACGAATCTTATAAAGGGTATTTGCCCCTCTGGCGGAGGGTGTCTGGACCTCGATTTTTTTCACCTGATACGCAGATCCATTAATCTGTATGATATTGCCTTTTTTCAGATTGCAGGCCTTTGGCATAATGAAACTCCTTGCATAACTTTAAAATAATTATTCCTATTCTCATTTATCCAATAATTGTGAATTGCTGTATATAAAGAACAATCATGCTGAATGTCAAACAATATATTGAGAGACTTGCATAACATAAGGAATAGTATTAATCTAGGTTTGATGGTCTCGAAAAAAGTCAAAAATGCTCTTTTCCCGTCATTCTGATCCCGTATCAAGTGCGGGATAAACTCAATTTGGAATCCGATATGGCTTTTTGAGTAGTTATTCAGCATCTGGACTCCGGTTTTCACCGGAGTGAAGACTTTTTTGAGTGCATCAGGTTTATGAAGAAAAGGAGTAGCATTATTTTCAACATTTTTTAAAGAAAGGAGGAAAATCATGTTTATGCAATTGCGAAGAAAAAGCTGTTTTTTTATGATCCTCATTGCCATTTTTGCAGTTTCCCTCATAATGCTTACGGATGATTCTTTTGCACGTCATCCTAAACACAGGAGAATTGCAGTTCCTCCCAGGATTGCTCGTCCGGGTCATGTTGTTCCCAGACTTCCCCCAGGGCACAGGAGAGTATGGCACAATAGAAATGCATATTTTTATCATAGAGGTATTTTTTACAGGCCAGCGCCATCCGGATTTGTTGCTGTAAGACCGCCTATAGGGGCTGTTGTGGTAAACCTGCCTGTCGGCTTCAGGAGATTATGGGTTGGAGGTGTCGGTTTTTATGTCTATGGAGATGTCTTCTACAGGAGGGCTCCAGGGGGGTATGCAGTTGTGGAAACTCCTCCAGATGTGATTGTTGAAGAAGAATCTTCAGGTCTGGTCCAACCGGCTGATGCTGCAACAGGAAAAGTTACGGTTGCTGCATCTGTCCTGAATGTAAGGTCAGGACCCAGCCTGATGCATCCGACTATATATCAGATCCATGAAGGTTATATCCTTGAGATCCATGGGAAATCGGATGGCTGGTTATATGTTTTATTGCCGAATGGGGAATACGGATGGGTAATGAAGGAATTTACGACCCTGGTAGAACCTCCTGCAAGCGGATAATGCTGATTGAAAAAAGGTTTTATTTTAAAACTTTTAAATTTTTAATGTGTTCATGGTGAAGTTAAAAAGTTCTGTATCTCTTATGAAACCTTGGTTAGTCAGCAGGTATCCTCTCTATCGTGATTAAATAAAAAAAGGAGATAAGAAAATGAGACTGAACGTAAAGGCTTTTGCTCTCACTTGTGGATTGCTTTGGGGGGTCGCACTTTTTCTGCTTACGTGGTGGATAATTGCCTTTGATGGAGCTACCGGTGAGGTTACAATCATTGGCCGGCTTTACCGCGGCTACTGCATAAGCCCCTTAGGAAGCATTATAGGTTTTATATGGGCTTTTGTGGATGGCTTGATTGGAGGCGCATTATTTGCCTGGCTTTACAATCTCATTTACATGCGGATTTCAACAGAAGAAAGAGTATAGTAAGAAAATTCAGCATGGTATCAGTCCGGAAAAAGAAAATCAGGGCTGGCGTTAAGCTGAAAATTTGATATGGAAAGTCCAGATGAACCATAAAAGAAAAGTTACTGTTGTAGTTGAAAATACAGCCGGCGAAAATGGTATAATTCCAGAGCATGGTATATGCTTCTGGATAGAGACCGGGGATAGCTATGTAATTTTTGATACAGGTCAGGGCGGTGTCTTGTTGAATAACGCATCGGTTATGGGGATTCCTCTTGAAAAGGTCGGACATATTGTTTTGAGTCACGGGCATTATGATCACACAGGCGGATTGAGGGCAGTCCTGCCTGTATCCAGCAATCCTAAGCTTTATGCTCACCCTTCTGCATTCCAGCCAAAGTTTGCATGCAATTTGTATGGACAGAGTAATTTCATAGGTATGCCGTACACCTGCAGGGAAGCAGTCCAGGGGTTTGTAAGTGAAGTGATTTATACAGAAAGGCCCGCGCAAATAACTGAAGGCATTTTTGTTACCGGTGAAATTCCGCGGGTAACAGAGTTTGAAGATACTGGCGGGCCTTTTTTCCTGGATGATGGATGCACTGCACCCGATCCGTTTCCTGATGATCAGGCCCTGTTTTTTGAGACTTCGAGAGGAACCGTTGTTCTTGTCGGTTGTGCCCATGCGGGTGTTATAAATACACTGCTATATATAAAGCAGCTTACCGGCGATAAGCCAATTCATGCGGTATTAGGGGGGATGCATCTTTTATCCGCTTCGCGTGTGAGGATGGAGCACACGATTGAATTTCTGAACCGCCTGGATCCGGATATTCTGTGCCCCGGGCACTGTACCGGCAATGGCGCAATGGCAAAATTGCGGGAGGCCTTTCCTCGGAAGTTTATTCCCTGCAATGCGGGTAGATCCTTTGAATTCGGTTGAGACAAGGGAGAGTAATTTTCAGGTATGAATTCCTTTCATTGAAACTGGGTAAAAATTAATGAGCTATATTAAAGAAATTCGGAAGCTTGTAGGCTCAACCAGAGTATTTGTTCCTGGTGTACGGGCAATTATTATTGAGGGCGACGGAAATATACTACTTCAGCATAGAAAGGACAATTCCTTGTGGGGATTGCCAGGTGGTTCTGTTGAGTTGGATGAAACTGCTTTTGAGGCGATAAAAAGGGAGGTGAAAGAAGAGACCTCACTTGAAGTTCTCGAAGCTGAACCTATGGGGCTTTACTGCGGTCCCAGTCAAAAATTTTCTTATCCGGGCGGCGATATGGTGCAATGCTTTGCAATTGCCTTTATTGTTCGCAAATGGAAAGGCCAGCCGAATGCGGATGGTGTTGAAGGCTCGATGGTGCGTTTTTTTTCAACGTCAGAACTGCCTGAAAACATTGTGCCTATTCACATACAGACACTTGAAGACTACAAAGCATATAAAGGAGATTTTCTATTGTCGGGATAGCTTAATCATAAAGATAGAAAAGAAAAAATGAATATTTAGATTGATCAAGAGAATTCTGAAGAGGAATTACAGGGATAACATGGTTTACTCAAATAGCTGAGAATTTATAATAATCAGAGATTTACCTGATTCTTACGGTTTCTGACAAATGTTCCCAGGGTCCAGAGATCAAAGGTTATAAGAATGAAAAACCTGGAACTCTGAACCCTTGAACGGCAGAAATAACACCAGCTATTATGACTCAGAAGATTTAGATTCAAGCTCCTCGATGCGTTTTTGTATGGCATCAAGTTCATCCTTTACGGCATCAGCTTCATTCCTGAGCATATTGGCCTCTTCTTCAGGGTTTATGCTATTGGGAGTTGAGTAAGTGCCATTAAAGCCTGGTCCATACCATGCTCCTGCCGGAGCATAAGCATTCTGCCAGCCAAAGCCTCTCCCATAGCCGCGACCCCAGCCAAAACCAGGGCCATAGCCTCCCCTGAAGCCACGGCCTCTTCCGAACCCCCGTCCGTAACGCGGGCCCCCATAGCCGGCGCCCCATGCTGGGCCCGGACCATAAGCAGCTCCGTAAGGATTGCAGTAACCTCTGGCTCCTCCGGTCATAGGGCCCATTCCTCCAGGGCCTGTTCCATCAAATCCTGGCATGTCTAAACACCTCCTTTATAGTAAAATCAATAGCCCCGCCCATGGCGGTGCCTTCCTCTCCCTCTGGGCGGCATATCAAAATTGCCTCCCTCGATTCTAAGGATTTTTCCCATAACCAGGGCATCAGCAACAATTGCCCTTGCCTCAGCCAGGATCCTTCCAAAGGTTTGTCGTGAGATATTCATCATCCTGGCTGATGTCTCCTGTTCCAGTCCCTGATAATCATTCAGCCTGATAGCTTCGAGACCCTCTATGGGCAGGATGACCTCCTGCCTGCCCCATGGTGGCACTCCGCTCGGAAAAAAGGCATCAACAATGGGGCGTCCCTGAACAAATCTGAGTTTTCTGGGTCTGGGCATTTTCACCTCCAATTATGAGCTTATGCTCATAATATAAACCTTTGTAGCAAAATGTCAAGTGCTTTTATTGAGCATAAGCTCATAATTTGCTTTGGGATAACCATTCATTTATCCTAATCAATGATATGGCGTATATGCTCATAAGACAGCAGAAAAATGTTAAAAGAAGTGGAATGGTATTATCCTTTGATGGTTAAATGGATGTCGAAACCAGGTCAGGCCTTTTGTATAGTAAACTTTTTAATGATGATACGGAGGAAAAGAGGCCTTCTTAATGGGATCGGGCAAGATAAAAAGGTGGGCAAAGCTCGAATATAATTAAAGATTTATAATTTCCCTGACAGGTGATAGAGCAAGGCGTCCTTTATTTCATTAAAATGATTTTCATCATATATCTTCTGCCCATCCAAATCCCGTACATAAAACACATCTGCAATCTGATCCCCCTTGACCCCGATCTTTGCGATCCGTATGTCCAACTGAAGATCAAAAAGCGTCCGTGTTATCAGATAGAGCAAACCAATCCTGTCAGATGCAAATACTTCTACCAGAGTAAAAAAATCAGAAGATCTGTTATCAATCCTGACCTCCGGAGGACGAGCCGGAGTTTTTCTCTCAGACAGGATGGAAGGGTATGCCTTCAGGCTCATGCGGTAAGATAATGAAAGTCTGCCACTGAATATGTTTTTTAGTTGAGAGATTATTTTCTCCCAGGTCTCGCTGGGATGGATAGAATCAAGGGGCTTGGTTACCGAAAATATATCAACTGCAGTTCCATTCCTCCAGGTATAAATGTTTGCAGACAGAATATTTATGTTATTTAAGGCCAGCACCCCCGCAATATCAGAAAAAAGGCCGGGCCTGTCTTTTCCGATGAATGTTATCTTCCAGAATCCGTCGTATCTATCCTCCCTGACATCCAGGATAAAAGCAGTTGACTTTTGGACCACAGCTTCTTTTTCAAAGCTTAGTACCATCTCCATGTTTCGCAGGATATCTGCCGGTGGCGTGTTAAGTTTATATCTTGGAGACATGGCATCGAACAGCCTGTCAAAGTCGGGTTGATCTATGTCCCCGGATATCCTGCGCTTGAGCGTTGATCTTAATTTCATGACCTTTTTGGATGAGCCTGGCGTTGCCAGCTCATCACCTTCAAGGATATGCAGCACCTTGAAGAATAATTCCTGCACCAGATTTTCCGTCCATTCGTTCCATGCCCTTGGTCCCGTAGCCTTTGAATCTGCCCATGTGAGCAGGTATAATGCCTTTAATCTCTCTATGTCGCCTATCAAACGGGCAGTATCAATGATTACTTTTTCGTCATTAAGATCTCTTCGAGTAGCTGTTTCGGCCAGCAGAAGGTGATGGTTTATAAGAAATGATATTTCCTCGGCCCATTTTTCAGGATATCCTATTCTTTTGAGTATATTGCGGCAGATTTGGGATCCTCTGCGTGCATGTCCCTTGCCGGTTTTGCCTATATCATGGAACAGGCCGGCCAGAAAAAGGTGTTCATGATTTTTAATGTCAACGAATATATCAAAAAGGAGCAGATCTTTTTGCCTTGAAAGACTTTTCAGGTTGGCAACTGTTTCAAGTACATGTCTGCCAACAGGAAATATATGATAGGCGTCAAATTGCACACGGTCTCTTATCATTCCGAACTCCGGGATAAAGGCATCAAGAAGTCCTGTCTCAAACATCTGGTCAAGCGTTTCGACAGTGTTGCGCCCGTTAATGATCTTTAGAAAACAACTGACAGTCCGTTCAGAACTTCTGAAAGGATCGTCGACAAGATTGAGAAATTCTTTTATCTGTCTTCTTGCCTCCAGGGAAAGAGGAAGACCCAACCTGCAGCTCTGTTCAAAGATATCCATAATTATCGGAGGATCAGTATTTATGACTTCACTCGAAATGAAACCTATCTCATTATCGGACACAAGGATCTCTTTAGAGATGTCTTCAGGGATAATACTTACTTTCATATTCCGTTTAGGCAAATGAAGAGCCAGGAAGGAGCGGTGAATGTTTTTTACAGATTCCATTGCGGAATGGAGCGTGCTTAAAAATTGCTCAACTGCCGGAAATTTTGGCAGATTTTTATATCCAAGACGGTTGGCTATCTTTTCCTGGTATTCAAAATTCAGACGATCATTTTTCCTGCCGGAAAGCTGATGAAGATGGTTGCGAACGAGAAGGATAAATTTTACAGAATCCTGCAGATCATTTAGCTCATTATCAGAAAGCCTGCCGAGATCCTTAAGATCTTCTGGTTCTCTAACATTTAAAAAGGCCTTGGCCATCCACATTATGTGATGGTATTCCCTTAAACCTCCAATGCCTTCTTTCAGGTTAGGTTCGAGGAGATGACTTGCATCTCCAAATGTGTTCATCCTGATATCATTACGTTCATAAATCCATTTGACATATGACGATGCGCTTTTTTTTATTACCTTTTTCTGTAATCCTTCTATAAGTCTTAGATAGAGTTGTGAGGCTCCGCAGATAAAGCGTATATCAATAAGGGAAGTCAATACCTCAAAGTCATCTTTTGATAGTGACAGACAGTCTTTTACAGTGCGTACGCCATAGCCAAGATCCATACCGAGATCCCAGAGTGGGTAAAACAATTCCTCAGCAAGTTCCTTTGCCTGAGGGGGTATCCCTTTGTTAAAGAGGATCAGAATATCTATATCCGAATGAAGACATAGTTCCTTGCGCCCGTAACCGCCTACTGCAACCAACGCAAAAAGAGTACCTTTTTTGAACAGTGATTGCCCCGTCCTGCTTTCTTCTATTGTCATGCGGAAATAATAATCCATTATTTCCGAGTAAGCCTGATGGAAGGACTCTTTAATCCTACTCTCAAGAAAATCAGATACCAGTGTTTCCTTTGATTGCCTGAAATTCCGCAAAGCAAAATTTAAACGCTCATCTGGAAACGATGGATTTCTTATACTACTTATGTCTGCTTGAATCGATGCGTTATCCATTACACTATTGTTTGTCCTTATTAAGGGTTAAAATCAGATTGCATCTTCACCTTTTTCACCTGTTCTGATACGTATCACTTCTTCTACCGGCATGATAAAGATCTTGCCATCCCCGATTTGTCCCGTTAATGCCTTTTCCCTGATCACATTAACCGCTTCAGGTACAAGTCTGGCGTCCATAACAATCTCTATCTTTATCTTGGGTACGAACGCCACCTGATATTCAGCGCCTCTATATATTTCCTTATGGCCGCGCTGACGCCCAAAGCCCTTAACCTCGCTTACAGTAAGGCCTTTGACTCCGATTGAAGAAAGACCTTCCTTAACATCATCGAGTTTAAACGGCTTAATTATAGCTTCAATTTTTCTCATGTTATAATCTCCTTATGTTTTTATAATTTTCAGATAGGTTTCAGGTGTTCTTATAAATTATAAATTGTATCCTGTTTCGTTATGCATTGTTAAATCCAGTCCTCTTTCTTCGTCTTCTTCCGAAACCCTTAATCCAATTATCTTATCAATGGCTTTTAAGATGATTAAAGTCATTAGGAAAGCAAAGATCATAGTTGCGGCAATGGAAATAAACTGAGTAAGGAGTAGACCTGGATTGCCGAAAAAAAGACCATTAGATCCTGCCGGGTTAATAGATTCGCTTGCAAAGAGCCCGGTTGCAAGGGCTCCCCAAGTCCCTCCGACGCCATGAATTCCAACTACATCCAGAGAGTCGTCATATCCGAGCCTGGATTTTAACATTATTCCCCCATAACAAAACATGCCGGCAAGGCCACCAATAATTATCGCGGACATTGGACCAACAAAACCGGAGGCCGGAGTTATGGCCACCAGACCTGCAACAGCGCCGCTGGCAGCTCCAAGGGTGGTTGGTTTTCCTCTGTGTATTCCTTCCATAAATATCCAGGAAAGGGTAGCAGCAGCAGATGCAACATGAGTTACGACAAAGGCGTTTGCGGCCAGCCCGTTTGCCGCGAGTGCACTTCCGGCGTTGAAACCGAACCATCCGAACCAGAGGAGTGCTGCCCCCGTTATTGTCATGGGAATATTGTGTGGGATATAGGCTGTATTTCCAAAGCCCTTTCTTTTTCCGATAATTATTGCGGCAGCAAGGGCCGATATTCCCGAACTTATATGGACAACCGTACCGCCTGCAAAGTCCAGCGCACCCATCTTTGCCATCCATCCTCCTATTCCCCATACCCAGTGACAGAGTGGATTATATACAATCGTAGCCCAGAGTAGGATAAAAATCAAAAAGGCGCTGAATTTCATGCGTTCAGCGAAGGCGCCAGTAATGAGAGCAGGGGTAATTACAGCAAACATGCATTGGAAGATCATAAAGGCAAGGTGAGGCACGGTTGTCCCGTAATCTGAACTCGGTTCCATACCGACGCCATTAAGAAACACCCAGTCAAATCCTCCGATTATTCCCCCATGATCGGGGCCGAAAGACATTGAATAACCCCAGATCACCCATTCGACGGTAATGATTCCGAGGATAATAAAACTCTGCATTATTGTAGCAAGTACGTTCTTGTTTCGTACCATGCCTCCATAAAAAAGGGCCAAACCTGGAGTCATTAACATGACTAAAGCTGCTGACATTACTATAAAAACTGTATCTCCGGTATTCATTTTCTGATCTCCTGTTTTCTATTAATCGGATTTATCCAAAACCGTTTTAATGGGATTTGCATCTACGGTGTATTGACATATAGATAGTCAGCAATGTTTATGCCATTTAATGATGAGACTTAAATGACAAATAAAATCATTATGATGGCAGCTTTAAGCATTTAATCAAATGTGATTAAATAACAATAATGTAGTTTGCTTATAAGAAAAAAACAATTTCGTATTATTGTTGCATTTTTCCGGAGGATATTTCAGGATAATTCCGATGGAATATCGGTTTCACAGTTATCCCAAAATCCATTAATGGCTGGCAGTTAAGATAAACATATTGAAAAGACAGTTGATTCGGGCACACAAAAGCTGATATTATTTGCTGTGCTTAGAGGATTAGCAATTATTTCATTCAGTTCAAATACTATTGAAGGTATCCAGGGAGGTTTGATTTTTTTCTGGATGATTTTTTCTTATATCATGTGGTTCAAAACTGGCAGCGTTACCCCGCTGCAGAAAGCCCCCAGCTCCCGCTGGGGGATTGATGCTTTCTGCCAGTCGCGGGATGTCGCGTTTTAGAATGAAGCCTCCGGTTCCTGCCGGAGGGGTTCCACTGGATTTTAATTCAGTCTTGCTTTTTTTCAGTGAAGGATGAGAAAGGTCACAATGTTTGAAGACATTTTTTTATATTTTCTGTTATCTTGCCTGTTGATTCAGGGTTTTCAGCTAACTTTATAATCTTTTCTTCGCTATAATTATCAACGACATTGATCTGCTCTTCTAAATCCATTCCCTGTTTTCATTTATCCTTACTGATAATACCCATGTCTCTCTTATTAATAAGGTGCGGAGAGCCTGCCAAAAACATGTTAATGCCCGGTTAATTCCGTTCAGATCTCTTTAGCTCCATGATTACGAGGTTATTACTATCGGGGCATTGTACCTCTATAGTATCGCCTTCCCACCACGGCATTTTTCCTCCAAACTGGAATGTTGATAAAGTGGGGAAAATGTCATGATAAAAGAACCCGCATAATCCAGCCGTGTTATGACAGCTTATATCAAAAGAATCTCCCTCCTTATGGCCGGCGCTGCATTCACCCTTTATACTTATAATCCTTCCAATAACTTTTTTTCCTATTCCCGGGTCGTTGGCCATTTTTTAACCTCCTTTTATAGAAATGGTGTAATACTATTAGAATATTTACTCAGAATTCTATTACTGTAAGCTATAGAGAATATAATATTTATTTGCTATTTGAAAGATTAAAAATGACTTTTGATAGCTATTCAGGATTAGAATACTGCATTTTGCTCATCACAAACATCGGCAGCGAGACTTTAATTTTCAGACTTATATCATTAACTGCCTGTCCAAAGTTTCTTTATCAATGAGCTCCTGATTTTAAAATATTCAAATTAATTAATGTTTGACAGGGGTTATTATTTGCTCGTCATAAATATTTTGAATATGTATATTACGAATATTGAGAAAAATGATAAATTTCAGAGATAGTCTTGGAAATACGATTTTCATAAGGTGGAAGCTTAATTTATTATATCTGGCAGCGGCGGATTTAGAACTATGAACAGAGATTCAGGCAGTGTTTTATTTCGCTCACAAATGGGACAACTCCTTTTCCTGACATCAATCTTTTTTCTGAATTTTATTTCCAGGATCATTTTTTCGCCTTTGATGCCTGCAATAGAGAAAGAAATAGGCATTAGCCATGTTGATGCCGGCTCGCTTTTCCTGGTAATCTCAATCGGATATTTTGTTGCTCTACTTGGGTCAGGATTTGTCTCTTCCATTCTAACCCATAAGAAAACCATTATCATTTCCGCTATGATTCTTGGTTTGTCACTTCTGGAGATTTCTTTATGTGATAATCTGTGGGGTATTCGTCTGGGTCTTCTGTGTCTGGGAATGGGTGCAGGCCTTTATCTGCCATCCGGTATTGCAACGCTGACTTCCATTATAAGCAGCAAACACTGGGGTAAGGCTATTGCAGTGCATGAACTTGCCCCTAACCTGAGTTTTGTCCTTGCGCCTCTTATTGCAGAAGCATTTCTTGCATGCTGCTCATGGAGGTTTGCACTCCGTTTCATAGGTATATTGTCAATTCTATTAAGTATAGCTTTCGCCCGCTGGGGAAAAGGTGAAAAGCTCCGCGGTCAACCTCCGGGTTTCCGGTCCTTCAGGACACTGTTCATGATACCATCGTTCTGGTTTATGATGCTTCTTTTCAGCCTTGGAATTTCCGGAACATTGGGGATCTATACCATGTTGCCTCTTTACCTGATTTCAGAGCATGGCATTGATCGTAACTGGGCTAATACATTGCTGGCGCTCTCAAGAATTTCAGGGCTCTGGATGGCCTTTTTATCAGGATGGTCTGCTGATCGTCTGGGGCCCAAACGGACTATCGGTGCAGTACTTCTGCTTACAGGGATCATGACTCTTCTTTTGGGGATTGCATCCAGTTCATCCATAGTAGTTCTTGTGTTTCTTCAGCCTGTAATTGCCGTGTGTTTTTTCCCTCCGGCCTTTGCCCTTCTTTCATTGATTGGGCCGCTAGAAACAAGAAATGTTGCTGTTTCTCTGACAGTGCCTGCTGCTTTTTTGTTTGGCGGAGGTATTATCCCTATTATAATAGGAATTATGGGAGACTCAGGGGCTTTTTCTCTGGGTGTATCCATTGTCGGCGGGCTTATCCTTGCAGGCTTTTTCCTGTCTTTCTTACTCAAATACAATGAACAGGAAAAAAGCCTTGTCAGTGATTAAATAGTGTTCTGTTGATGGGGTTTGAAAAAAGAATAGTAAATAGTATATGATGAAACTGTTAATAATACGGATATCCCTCTGGCAATTCCATGTCTGAGACCTCTATAATTTGCCAGTACGAGGAGCATAGCGACGAGAAATTTTAATGTTTCAATTGTGTTAAGATTTTTCTCTGCGGTATAATTGATAAGTCGTGATAGTTCTATGAAGGTCTCTGTATGAATAGCGTTTGCGGTATCAACAGGTTGTTTTAAATGGAAGAAGAACTTAATACTGAAACCTTAAAACCAGATCCAGGTATAGAAGATGGAACTAATGAAATAAAACGCGTTACATGGATAGGCCTGATAATTAACCTGCTATTGGCTGCCCTGAAATTTGTTGTGGGTTTATCAGGAAGAAGTCAGGCTGTAATAGCCGATGCATTTCACAGCCTATCAGATATATCTACTGATCTGGTTGTGCTCTTTGGAGTCAATTACTGGTCTGCTCCGCCCGATGAAAATCATCCTTATGGTCACCGGAAAATAGAGGCTCTTATTACACTTACTATCGGAGTAGTTCTGGTTGTAGTTGCTGTCGGAATAGGGTTCAGGGCATTGACAACGATATATGAAGGCCACCTCGGGCAGCCAGGCTGGATTGCGATAACAGGACCACTGGTTTCAATTGTTCTAAAAGAAATATTATATCATTTGACAGTGAAAGCAGGAGGACGTGTCAAATCATCTGCACTGATTGCCAATGCCTGGCATCACAGGTCTGACGCCTTAAGCTCTCTCCCTGCCTTGATTGCAGTTGCCGTATCGACATGGAATCCTGAGTGGGCGTTTATTGACCATATTGGAGCTATGATCGTATCTCTTTTTATCCTTAAGGTTTCCTGGGATATCATTAAACCATCATTATCAGAGCTTGTTGACTGCGGGGCAACAAATAGAGAGCATGGGCAGATTAAGCAGATATCTATCGATGAAAAAGGTGTGAAAGGAGTTCATGCAATACGCACGCGAAAGTGTGGCGAATATCTCTTTGTTGATCTCCATATCCTCGTTGATGCTGATATGTCTGTAAAGGACGGGCATCTGATTTCCGAGAATGTCAAACATGCGCTTTTAAGAAAAGGGCCGGCAGTTCTGGATGTAGTAGTCCATCTGGAGCCGGAAGAATGATAATCTATTCAGTCAGGGCAACTGATTAGGTATTAAACCCTTGAAAAATATAGGCCCTCACACCTGCCAGTGCCAGGCAGGTAAAGGTGAGGGCTCTATTATCGTTTAGTTTTATTTTTTGTGTTCTATCCTCTGCCCCGGCCGCCGCCGCCATAGCCGCTTCTGCCGCCACTTCTGCCGCCGCCGCCATAGCCGCCTCTGCCGCCACTTCTGCCGCCGCCGCCATAGCCGCCACGACCTTCTGTTCGAGGCCGAGCCTCATTCACGTTAAGAGTTCTTCCTTTCAACTCTTTACCATTCAGACCTTCAATTGCTGACTGCCCTTCAGTTTTGGAAGAAAACTCAACAAACCCGAATCCTTTTGATTGTCCACTATACTTATCTTTTATAATGGCGACGGATTCAACCTGTCCAAATTGTTCGAAGGCCAGCTTCAGGTCCTCTTCGGTGACCTCGTACGACAAATTTCCTGCATAAATCTTCATTCTGTTCTCCTTTTACTACTAATTCTGGTTTTCCACATCGCAAATAACGTCGTACATGATACTTTTGAAATCGCCGCGGCTGTTTCAAATCGTAGCCGACGCAGAGGTGGTGCGCCCTACATGGGCTAAACTTATGAGCTGAAAGTCTCCAATACATGAAAATGAATAACGAATGCGTTCCCCGTAGCTTGGGAGTACTTTGAAGATCAGGAATTGTAAAGGCTGTGGGGTTAGCGAGTTAATTTAAGATAAAAAATCCTAAATTTCTTATTTTATTAGCACTAATTTTATTTAAAGGCAAGAATAATTCTTTATACTTATAGAATTAATATACAATTTGCGTTGAATTTTCAGATTTTCAGAATTTGGCCTTTTATTCAGCAAGGTCCCTTCTTGGCCAAAGAGTCTTATTTCTTTTTATATCGATTATCCCCTTGTAATTGAGCCTGACATCTGGAAGAAAATCATTGGGTAGAAAAATGAGTGTATACAGTGGATCATGAAACGGGTATCCTCTTACAGCAAGAAATCTCTGGAATTCAATATCCTTGGCCGCGATATTTCTCATTGGCTGCTCAGACATTATGCCGCCCAGCGGCAGAGGCAATTCATAGACAATACGTCCATTTTCAAAAGCGACGATACCCCCTTTTATTTCAAGAACCCGGTTAACAGCAGCTCGCATTGCGTCCGGTTTTTGTCCTATGACCAGGATCTGGGCGGCCGTGTTAAACGAAGAAGCAAGAGCTTCAACACTGGCTCCGAAACCTTTAAGAACTCCATTGGTTACCCACCTTCCGTCTCTGTTGATTAATGAGACCAGGCATAAATCACTGTTTCCATCTAAATCCACAAATCCGTTCTTTGTTTTGAATTTGGTCCATTCAGTAGAAGTAATAACAGTGTTGATTAGTTTTATTACTGGAAAATTGACGTTTTTGTTGTTGGAAGGGATCCTGAAGAGGTTTTCATCAGCAGTCCAGGTCTTTTTAACAAATGAGGATTCCGGGAAAAAGTGTGGCCAGTTCACTTGAGGAAAAGGTTTATTCAGTTTCCCATTTTCGACAACGATTTTCCCTTTTGAAATGACTGTTTCCGGCACAGGGTTGAGGATATCTTCCAACACAAGGATATCTCCATATCTTCCCGGTGCTATGCCTCCAATATCATGATCGAGACCAAAATATACCGCCGGATTAATAGTAGCCATCCTGTAAGCTGCTACCGGATCTATACCTTCCTTTATCGCTATTTTAATTACGTTGTCGTTGATTCCCAATTGATCATAGAAAGCAGGCGTTGAACTGTCCGTTGTTAACATCAGCCGGTCTGTGAGGATGCGGTTTTCCGTGATCGGTTTCAGAAGATTGCTTAAATCCTGTCTGAGAGAGCTTTCTCTGAGCATGACATAAAAACCGAGCCTTAGTCTTTCAAGTACTTCATTGCCTGATATGCTTTCGTGACAGGATTCAATCCCCTGCCTTGAAAGAATAATCAGATTCTCGTTCTTGGCACCAGCTGTATGGCCATCCACTCGTTTTCTGAGAAGCTTGGTGGCCTTTACCAGGCTCATGATTTTTGGATTTCCAAGAACCACTTCCTGCCACCTTGTAATTTCTCCTAAGGCCTGCACATTTGGATTCTTCAGTAGCTTTTTAATATTCTTTACTGAAAAGAGGTCATCCTCCTGTTCCATGGGTGTTTGAGGGACAGCCCTGCAGAACCAGAAGAATTTGACAGGCATCTTTGAAAAAACATCCATAAATTCTTCAAAAAGTTCAAGTCCCATGAGCATGAAAAAGGTCAGATTATCACAGACGAGGGTCGTGGTTCCCAGTCGGCATGCCTCCTCCCCAAATGACAGCGGGTTGTAAATATTCCAGGGATGGAAGTGGGGGTCGACATAGCCGGGCACAAGTACCTTTTTCTCAGCATCAATGATTCGGGTCCCGTCATCGACCATGTTGGAAAGAGGGCCAACATACCAGATTCTCTCTCCCCTTATCCCGATATTGGCTTTTAACAGTTCACCCGAATAGACGTTCAGTATGGTCCCGTTCTTAATAAAAAGATCAAGCCTGTCTTTTTGTGAATTGTTGGTTTGATGTTTTGAGTATGTGGTTTTTTCAGACATTATAAGACCTGTGATATGGGAAAGGAGTGAATGTATTGTTCCGGATAGCCTGTTGAAGCAGTAATAGGAAGGTTTTCATCTCAATGCCTTTATTTAAGTGACAGTGAATAATTTCCGGAAAACCGCAATGGTAATTCCATAACAACTTAAAGCCCTGCGATGGCGCTTTGGGTATGGATAGATGAAAAATATTACATACTTTTTAAATAAAGAAAAAGAAAAAATCGTAATAAAGAAAACTGAGACAGGTGATTTGTGTATTATCCATTTGTTTTTTTGACCTGAAAGCGGAGAATAAAAGCTCTTTGATGATGTCTTAATTCAGATGGTTAACGTGGTTTTTTGTGCAGTCCTGCTGAAATACGGCGAATATCATTGTCAATAATGGGCCTGGCAACGGGAGTTTCCCCTTTAACAAAGGCCTTTCCTGCATCGCACAGAGGTATTATGTCTTCCAGGATTTCAAACATGTCCAGCTGTTCGTTCTTTTGCCTGTCATGGTGTGTTTTGTCATTGAGACGTTCTTTCATGCAGTATCTCCAGACAATTGATTTGCCATAGTATCAAAAAGTATCCGGAAAAATTGGTGAATCGGTGAAAGGCTGCCAGGTTATTCTATTATGAGCTAGTGCCAGTGCAGTGATGAAGCCTTAAATACCGCCCATACCTCTTTCCCCGGAATAAGCCTTAGGTCCTCTGCTGCTTTTTTTGTTATCCTGGACATAAGATTCATACCGGAGATGCTCATGTCTACAAGCACCTTTCCTGTGTTATTCTCTATGGTCATGCCGGTCACAACTCCTTTCAGGATGTTTTGTGCAGACATTCCCTGTGGAGCCATTAATGATATTAATATTTCAGATGGGTCCAGGACGGCAGTAGCCTTCTCATGTGGAGGTTTTACAGAGTAAATGAGTTGTTGTCCATCGGGCAGGGTCTTTTTCCAGAGCCCATTTTGTTCAGGATGCCATATGCCGCTGATCAGGTTGCCTTTGGCGAATCTGACAATTTTGCCATCATACATCTTTTCTATTTCATTTGTAACGCTGTTGAGCCATATCAGGTCATGACTGGCAATTACCAGAGATGTGTCGTGTTCTTTTCTGATTATATCTATGGCATCACTTATAAGAATTGCACTTTCCTTATCTACACTCGCGGTAGGCTCATCAAGGATGAGTACCCTTGGCCTGAGAACAAGTCTTGAAGCAAGTGCGACTCTCTGTGCTTCACCCCCTGATAATTCGTACCAGCGGCGATGTGAAAACTGATCAGGATTCAATCCAACCCAGTTGAGGGCTTCATGCACCTTATTCTTAATTCCTGACGTTTGACCTCTAATTTTAAGTCCGTAGGACACATTATCAAACACGGATCGTTTGAGAAGATACGGTTCCTGAAGGAGAATGGTCACGTGCCGTTTGAGATCCGCACTGGTTTTTTCAATTTTTTTACCCTCAAAAAAGATTTCTCCATTATCCGGAGACTCCAAAAATGACAGTATCCGTAAAAATGTACTTTTGCCTCCGCCGTTAGGCCCCATAAGTCCAATTGATGCCCCTTTCCGGATAATAAAAGATGGAATATCCAGGCTGAATGATCCGCCATAGCTGTATCTGAGGTTTTTTATTTCATATAAAGGGGTATCTGACATGTCAGGATCTTCTCCTCAGAATGCTCAGAAGACTGTTAACGACAAATGCCAGAAAAAGCAATACCAGACCAAGGGCAATGCCCATTGCAAATTCACCCTTACCGGTTTCAAGTGCAATAGCCGTGGTAATTGTGCGCGTGTGCCATTTTATGTTGCCGCCTATCATCATGGATATACCAACTTCAGATACGGCACGGCCGTAAGCGGTAATGGCTGCTATAAGCACTGCATACCGGGCCTCCAGAAGACTGGTAATTGCGATTTGCCTGCCCTGGGCGCCAAGGGCCATGAGCGTCAACCTCAGGCGTCTGTCAAGGCCCTCTATCGCTGTTGCTGTGAGGGATATGACGATTGGTATTACTAGACAGGTCTGAGCAATAGATATGCCGGGAATGGTAAACAGGAGTTCAAAATTACCGAATGGGCCCCTTCGTGATATAAGGGCATACACAAAGAGGCCCACAACAACGGTAGGCAGGGCAAGGAGCGTATCTACAACGGCCCTAACCTGTTTTTTTCCTGCAAAGTCAAAATTACCAAGCATAAATCCCAGAGGGACACCCATTACAAGGCTCATAATTATAGAAAGGGAAGATGCCTTGAGTGTGGTAAAAATCGCGGTATATGTCTCGGGATGACCGCTGATCAGGAGTTGAAAAGCCTCAAGAAAACCCTCTAAGATATAATCCATTTTAACCAGTTGCTTTTATTTTTCATCAGCGTTGGGGATAAACAGCTGCTTACCCATTAGTTTAAAGTCGCCGATCATCTTTTGAATAGCCGGTGATGCCATCCATTCACTGAATTTTTTAGCCAGGTCATATTTTACGTTTTTGCACCGTGAGGGATTTACAGGTATAACACTGTATTGATTTCGAAGAGAAGCATCTCCCTCCACCAGGATTACGAGAGGAGGATTACCCTTCATATTGGACTCATATTTGATATATGTACCTCTGTCAGTCATTGTATATGCATCCCGCTCAGCCGCAATGGTGATGGTGTTTATCATACCCTGGCCTGTTTGAATATACCAGGATTCCTTATCCGGCAATGGGATATTTGCATCTTTCCAGAGAATGATCTCTTTTTTGTTGGTGCCTGAATTGTCTCCCCTGCTGGCAAAGGGTACCTTTTTTGATGAAATTATGCTCAGTGCATCTTTTACGGTTTTTCCTTTTATTCCGGCAGAATCACCCTTGGGGCCTA
Source organism: Deltaproteobacteria bacterium (assembly GCA_036733345.1). GTDB lineage: Bacteria > Desulfobacterota > DSM-4660 > Desulfatiglandales > Desulfatiglandaceae > JAFGMQ01. The sequence continues at coordinate 33,614 of DAINAR010000006.1, forward strand.
TGAAAATAAAGTCATTAAACATGACCTGCTGACGGTCAACTCCATAGCCATCAGCAATATATTTTTTTTCAGACGCAGGTGCATGAACCAGTAACACATCCACATCACAATTTTTTCCAAGCTCCAGGGCCTTGCCGGTTCCGACTGCCACCCAGCGCAGTTCAATTCCGGTATCGGCCTTGAACCTGGGAGCCAGGTAGTCCAAAAGACCAGTGTTGTCCGTGCTTGTTGTGGTAGCCATTTGAAGGATCTGATCGTCTGAAAAGCTTAAGGTCCCCATAAAGCACAGAAACGCACATACCATAATAAAAATAAAACTCTTTTTAATGTAACACCTCATTAACTATCCTCCTTTATTTAAATGTGGTTTTTAAATTTATGCCGACGACACAGCTTTAAAATTCACTTCATGCTCCTTATAAAATGGATATATACCATTTATGGTAAGAATATCCAAGTAAAAACAGTTTTACAAAAGAAAATAACCAAAAGTAACTATAGTCCGTGTTTTGTCAGCTCAAATGCCAGCATATTATATTATTTTGTATCTGTTTTTGTCCGGGTTTGACATCAGCGTCAAATGGCGTTGCATTGGCAGAAATATCTCCTAAAGATCCGTAATACTTTTAAAAATCAGAACAGCTCATCAAAACACATTAACCGTTTTTTTTGCATGCATGATCAATCAATATCTTGCCAAATTTAATAATCCCTGCTGTCACAACATAATGATCAATTCCGGTAATTTCTCTTATTACTGTTTCATCTCGCCAGCTATTAATTGGTTTCCATCCCGAAATGGCCCTTTTTTACAATCTCAGCGTCAACCCGCCTGAGTTGGATAAATCGGCGGAATTGGTTGTGTGGCGTACAGATGTACGCCTCTGCCCAACTGCTTGATTTTCTTGATCTTGTAAAAAATTGCTAATTTCTGATTTGGAAGCTTGCTAGTGTCATTTTTGATTAATGGATGCACGTAAATTATGAAGACCGGGGGGGGAAGCAAATTTCTGCATTTATTGATTACATTTTTTTCATAGGAATATTCTATGCGATGGCGGGTATGCTCGTTGTTATAATATATTGCTTTTTATTGAAAAAATATAAAAGAAGGGCACCTGTGTGTCAAATTGAATATGATATCAAAAGCCTGCATCATTTAATTATAGCACCTTTATCTTGATTCAAGGAAAAGTGCTTTTTTGTTCACTACAGTCCATATTTATCCTCTATCTCCTTGAGGTCGATAAAGCGTGATGACTTCAGGGAAGATTAATTCTTTTCATTTCATCCTTTATCTCCTTTATAATAGGACCATCCTCTTTCCAGAGTTTGCAACTGTTAATCAGGTTTGACAGCCCTGTGAATTCATCCAGAGAACGCGGAATCGGATGCCGGCTGCGGGAGTAACTTGTCCAATATCCATGCAGGGCTGCAGTGCCCATTGAGACAATAAGATATGTGAGATGGTTACAGCCCCTTATCCCCCCCAGGAGATTATTTACCTTTTCGCCGTAGCCTGACATGATCTGCAGGCCAATAAGTTTTCTTACTCCATCCAGTATTGTAGAACACAGTCTGTGGGGAATTTCTTCCATCTCGGCCTCAGCATCGAATATGGTGACAGGCCAGTCTCCCACAAGGAGTCTTACGGACATTAAATGTATAATGCCGGGCGAACATTGCTCGCCGTTCCAATCATATCCCTGTATCAGCCGCTCATCCCTGAGACGGCCTTCCACAATAAGCTGATCCTCGCCGAGCGGATAGGAACGCACTTCTATTAGTCGTTCATGTACGGGCGCTTCTTTTATGAGATTTTTCAGTCTATTTGTCATCCACCTGACCTTTCGTCAATAGGTTTATTTTACTTGCAGGAATTCATATAAGTTGTCAATGCTGTTCTCAGCCATTCAGGCACCTCTATTTTTTCGAAGGTATCCGGAGTGACACAAACTGTAGTATTATGACCGTCCACTACAAGTTCCTCTTCATCACCAACCAGGTATCCCCGGTAACCCCAGGTAATGGAGGATTTGCCGATGTCAATTACTCGTACTTCCATATCCACCCGATCACCATATTCAAGTCTCCGGCGAAAGTCGCCTTCCACATGTACAGTAGGGAAGGTGACATTTCGAAGGTGTATGATATCAGCGAAATCTATGCCCAGGGCACTTGAGAAAAATTCCTCAATTGCAAGATGGAAATAATGCATAAATCTGGGGTAGTATACGATCCCGGCATTATCTATGTCACCGAAACAGACCTTTATCGGCGCCCTGAAGGCCATTACGTAATCTCTCCTAATTTCTTTTTCGTTTTTGACGACTTCGTAAAAAGCTAAGTTATGCCTCTTTGAGGCAGCCTATGAACAACGAAGCCTGGTAAAAAACAAGTTAAGCGTTAAATATTTCATACAGTTATAATGCCATCGCTTCATGTAATTTAAAACGACTTCATTGGAAGTCCATATGCCAAGTTGTGAATCATTTTCAGTCATTGCGGCGTACCTGTATGTACGCCTAATTCATGAAGCTTCGCTCATCTTACATCTGGAGCTTTCTACTGTGCCGTCTCTTTGACGACTTTTTAAGATTTTTCCATTTTTGCCTTAAGCATGTCGCCAAGTGTACCGAAAGAGCCTGACGTTTTATTGCCCCTCTCTAACAGGTGCTTTTTGTAATAATCCTCATCTTCCAAATCCTGCTCTTCAGCTGTCATTTTAAGCGAGAGACGTTTCCCGTCAGCATCCACTCTGGTTATCTTGACTTCAATATTCTGGCCCTGTTCCAGAACTTCATGGGGGTGACGTATCTTTTTATCCTTTCCCAGCTCGGATATATGGATAAGACCATCTATGCCGGGTTCAAGATTAACAAATGCACCAAAAGTCGCAAGCCTCACAACTTTGCCTTTATGAGAAGATCCCTCAGGGTATTTCAATGCGATGTTATCCCATGGATCGGGAAGGACTTCCTTTAAACTGAAACTGAATTTGTTGTTTTCCCAATCGAGTTTTTTAATAACAACATCTACCTTTTGCCCAACCTTTAATGAGCTGTTGATGTCATCCACTCGTCCCCATGAAATCTCAGAGACAGGAATAAGTCCTTCAATGCCGCCGATATCAACAAAAGCACCGAAATTCTTGATTGACAATATCTCTCCACTTACCGTCATACCTTCTTTTAAGGATCCCTTCAGGGCATCCATCTGTTCCCGGAGTTCTTCTTCAAGGATAACTCTGTTTGAAACGATTATGTTACGGCCTCTTTCACCATATTCGATTATCTTAAAGGTCATGTGTCCGCCGACAAAATCTTCGGCATTTTCAACCCTGTGCATTCCCATCTGAGAGAAAGGGCAGAAAGCACGGGTATTACCACCAATCTTTACCTCAAATCCTCCCTTTATTTCCTTTTCAACAAATCCTTCAATCGGGATATGGTTTTGGTATGCCTCTTCCAGGTATTTGTTCCCTGTTGTGTCTCCCTTCAGACGGGTTGCAAAGAGCATTTCATTGTTCCTGGAAGAAAGAAAAAAGGCATTAATGGTATCACCTTCCTTTATTGATATATTTCCTTCATCATCCATCACTTCATTTGCGTGTAAATAACCCTCTGACTTGCCACCAAAATCAATAAAGATATATTCCTTTGATATCTTGGTGACTGTTGCTTCAATCATCTGTCCAGGATTCAGCCGAACTGGTTCGCTTTTACTCTGGTTTAGCAATTCCTCGAAATTTTCCTCTATTTCAGTTTCCTCTACTTCTGCTTCTTCTATTTCTGTACTAAAATTGTGATTATTCTGGTCCATATAGTTTCTTATTTTCCTTCTAAACGTTTAAGTTCGGCCTTCCTGAGGGTTATCCTTGCAGATGCAAGCCTTTCATAGTAGGCCTTGATTTTTTTTGTCTGTCCCCTGGCTATTGCCTTAAGCAGATCTCCTTCAAGTTCAGCTACCTCAAGGAGCCTGTAATAGTCAAGAGATTCCTTGAAATGCGCCAGAACAATGAGACCGGTCAGCAGCGGGTGGTTATTGGTTACATTCGCATCCTTGAACTGGAGTCCGTGTTCAAGCTCAACCTCAAGGCCCGCCTGAAACTCCTTCGGTTCAATATCCATTCCTTTTCTATTGACTTCAATAAGGATGATTTCAGCTTCCTTCATGGAAACCTTTGGTTCCTTCTTTTTGGTCCAGTCGCTGATCTTGAGTTCCTCACATACCCTTCGAACCTCTTCAACGGTAATGTATTGCGGTAAATTCATGTCTCACTCCTTTCACCTTAAAGTCATTCTAATCCATTAATTACCAGGCAGTAATTACAAAGAGAAGATTTACAATAACTTAAAGGTTGCAATATAATGATAAAAATTTATTTATAATACCTTGAATCCCTATTTTTTTTACTTCAATTGTGCGCTGTTTTGCAAATAAAAATTAATTAATCTTCGACGTCATCGCAAAAACTAAAGGTATTTAGGTGTCAGTTTTCCTGATTTGGAAAAAAGTTATGATTTTCCTTGACTATGGATAAATGCCTTAATATATTACCAATAAGGAATATATAGAGAGGGGGTGTATATGAAAGATTTCATAAGGGTTATGAAGGCCTTTTCCGATCCAAACAGGGTAAAGATTGTTAAGATGCTGCAGCACAAGGTCATGTGTGTCTGTGAAATCAGGGAGGCTCTGCAGGTTGCTCAGCCGACTGTATCAAAACACCTGAAGGTGCTTGAAGACGCCGGTGTGGTAAATTCGAAAAAAAAAGGTTTATGGGTCAATTATCACCTTACTAACGGGGCAGACAGCCCCTATGTTTCGTCGATGCTTGGAAATCTAATGCATTGGCTGAACGATGATTCTCAGGTTTTGAGAATCGTGGAAAGACTTCCAATGATAAACCGTGAAAATATATGCAAAAATGCCAGCCCTGTTAGAAACGGTGTAGTAAAAAAAACCGGTTAGTGACAGTTGAATGGTTATATACTTATATGGCTATTTAAATTATATGATATCCATTTGAGTCCTCAGTTTAATATTGAGATTTTATAATCAAAGGAAGGTCTAAATTTTTGATTGTCCCCCTGATTTTCCTTGGCTGTTACTATATCCCATGGGATCAGCCTGTAATAAGACAATCAGGCTTTTAGGCCTTTATGATGCTGAGGGAATATCCAAGAGATTATGCCTTCACATGCGTGCTTGTCGCCGGTTTTATGCTCGGAAGGCCGGGCCCGTACTTTTTCTTCCGAATATACTCGTCACAGGTGGGGTTATGGGAATTAAAAAGACAGCGGAATTTTGTGTCATCATCGTGTTTTTATAAGCTATTGCAGGTATGGGTTATGGCTGGATCGCGGGATAAGTTCGCCACAAGGCAGTATCTTTACTTTTTATTTACTTTAGATGAATAAAAGCAAGAGAAAAGAACTGAAACTACATTTTTTGGCATTTCGTAATGAATAAGTTTTGAGGTATTAAATGACACAGGATGATGTAACACAGATAAGGGTAGCAAATTCACCTGTGGGCATCATGGGGCTGAAAACCGTGATGGAAGAGATGTCCGGAGAATATGCGGATAAGCCTGATGAGGATGTTATGGAAGAAATGCTGCATCGCCTTGGAGAAAGAAACTATATCCCGAAAAAAGCAGAAGAGGATTATGGCAATGCATTTTTGCGGGAATTCAAGAAATTTTTGGGCAGGCCTTATGAACAGGAAGTCTACGAAGGCATTTATATAAAGGTGCTGGGGCACGGATGCACCCAGTGCGACAGTCTGGAAAAGGAGGTTATCGAGGCAATGGCCGAAGCCGATATTACAGGGAATCTGGAGCACATAACCAATATAAAGGAAATAGGGCAGTATGGTGTAATGGGTATGCCGGCCTTGATAGTCAACGGAAAGGTCAAGTGCGTGGGAAAGGTTCCGCAGAGGTTCAAGATTATTGAATGGCTGAAAGAGGCCAGCAGATAATTGATGAAAGGAGTAATCAAAAATGGAAATAAAGGTATTGGGGCCTGGATGTGCAAAGTGTGAGCAGACAGAAAAAAATGTCAGGGAGGCGGTAAATGAATCCGGTGCTGATATGCGGATAGAGAAGGTGACTGATTTGATGGAGATTGCAAAATATGGTGTTTTTGGTACTCCGGCTGTGGTTGTTGACGGCGAGGTTAAGAGTGTAGGCAAAATCCCTAAAATAGAAGAGATCAGGTTATGGATCGAAAAGAAGGCTTAGGTCAAATCATATTATTATGTGGCGATGTCACCTGTTGATCACGCTTAATAGATGAGCTTGACAAAAGTATCAGAATTTATAAAAAGTGACAATCAAATAACCAGTAGAGGTGCAAGTTATGAAAAGAATCTGGAGTATTTTATTTGTTCTTATTTGTGGAATGATTCTGTATTCATACAATGTAACTGCTGAAGAAATTTCCGGCCCGAAGCTTGTCCTGAAAGAAAAGGTGTTTGATTTCGGAAATGTTATTCAAGGAGAGATAATAGAGCATGCTTTTATTGTCGCAAATGAGGGTGATAAGCACCTCGAAATTACAAGGGTAAATCCTGGTTGAGGCTGCTCAGTTACATCCTTCGACAGGACTATACCCCCCGGAGGGGAGGGCAGGATAACTCTTTCCATACGTACAAGCGGTTATAATGGCAATTTTCATAAAAGTGCCAGTGTTTATTCAAATGATCCAGATATGAAGCTTGAGCGTCTGGAGGTTAAGGCATTTATTAAGGTTCCTATATATATCTCTTCAAGACGCATAAGGTTGTCCGGAAAGGAAGGTGATATAATATCCAGAGAAGTTGAAATAAGTGCCGGCCTGGATAAGGATCTAGTCCTAACGCCGGGCGATTTTAATCTTGAAGATAAGCTGAATTATAAATTGGAAGAAATCGAAAAAGGACGGAGGTTCAAGGTCTTTTTCAAAAATATACCCGGTCCGGCTGAGGACTATCGGGGTTTTTTGAAATTTAGTACAAATTACCCTGAGAAACCTTTGATCAGTATTTTTATAATCGGTCGATTTTTTAAGGCTGAGAAAAAAAATGAATAAGGAGACAGTTAAGAAAATCTGGTTTAGCATATTCCGGCAGGCTACTGGGTATCTTATTTATCACTTGCATTTTCAGGCTAGGCAATAAAAAATGCGGAGCCATAAGACTCCGCATTTCATGTTAATTAAGTTTTTGGGTTAACTATTTAACTGCCTTGCCCTGAATTTCTTTGTGAAGCCCATAAGACCGGCCAGTCCAAGGCCAAGAAGAAATATGGAGGCCGGTTCAGGAACGGCCGGGTATTGGCCTGTCATGATGGGATCCAGAAAAAACTCTTCAAAACCTGCACTTGTTGCAGATGTAGTTGCCACAATGCTGAAATCCTCAGGAGATTCCGCATTGAACTGCTGCATAAAATCGTAACCAAGGTCGATCTTAAAGAATGCCTCAGTCAAATTACTGCCTGTACCTTTCCAGTCATTGACCTGGACCCTGTTGTCGCCAAGATTAAAAACCTTATCTCCGAGACTGATCTGGAGAGCCTCGATAATTACAAAGTCAAAGTCATTAGGGCCATGGCCCTGCTCATTAAGGTCAAACCCGAAAACAAGGGAAGATGCGGATGTTATCCCTTCGCCGTTGAGAAAGGTCCATAATTGGCTGATGGTAACGTCACCATGGGGTGCCTGATCCCCTGGACCCCCATCCCATGACGTGCCTGATGGCCATTTAACAACCTCGTAATTCTGGCCGGTTCCCGCGCCTACAAAGTCACTAAGTACAGTGAAATCCCCAATTGTTTCTACAAAGGTTTCATCCTGGACAGTATAATATGCGGCATCAGATTGTGAACATACTGCAAAACAAAAACCGCTGATTATCAATATCAAAAATATAGTTCTCAGGGATTTTAACATTTTCTTTTACCCCCTTTAAATTTTTCTACATACAAAAAACCTGCAAGAATTATGCCCTTCATCCATAAAGATAAAAGAGAAAAGATTCAACAACTTGTCTTTTAGGACAGATTTTTGATTACAATTTCAGTGCAGATTCAAATTACAATATGGAAATTAGACCGTATAAAAAATAATCACTGCATGAACATTTTTCAAGCTTTGTTATATAAACTAAATGAAAGAAATAGAAATGTCAATCTGTTTTGAATTGAGTGGTTATATCATGAATGCTATTGATGTTTGATAAAATTGATATTCAGGGGGATAAATATAAATCATACAATATAATAATCTCTGTACCAGGCTACAAATCTTTTTATTCCTTCCGCAACACTTGTTTTTGGTTGGAAACCTAATAACTCAGTAGACCTGGTAATCTCCGCAGAAGTTTCAGGGACATCTCCGGGCTGCATCGGCAGCATGTTTTTTTCAGCTTTCTGATCCAGTTCTCTTTCCAGTATGCTGATAAATTCCAAAAGCTGGACAGGCTTTGAATTACCAAGGTTGAAGATTTCATGAGACGCTGGTCTTTTCAACGCTGCGATTGTCCCTTCAACGATATCATCAATATATGTGAAGTCTCTTTTCATATTGCCGTTATTATATACGTTTATCGGCCTTTTTTTCAGAATCGCATCAGTAAAAAGAAACAGGGCCATGTCGGGCCGACCCCAGGGACCGTAGACCGTAAAATATCTGAGTCCTGTGCAGGGAATGCTGTACAGATGACTGTATGCATATGCAATCAATTCGTTGGCCTTTTTTGTGGCACCATACAGTGAGATAGGGCTGTCAGTCATGTCATTTATACTGAATGGTGTTTTTTTATTATCACCATAAACTGAAGAAGATGAAGCATAGACAAAATTCTCAGTTCCGAATTTACGCGCTGTTTCAAGAAGGTTCAGGAAACCCTTAAGGTTACTTTTTTCATAGGAAAAAGGATCTTCCATGGAATACCTTACCCCGGCCTGTGCAGCCAGGTTGCAGATAATGCTTATCCGGTTTTGAAAAAAAATATTCTTGAGTGCTTGAAGGTTTTGAATGTCTTCCTTATAAAATACAAAATCATCGTATGATCTGAGTATTTCGAGCCGATTCATTTTAAGGTTAACATCATAGTAGCTGTTCAGGTTATCAATTCCAATAACCCCTGTGCCCATTTCAAGCAGTTTTCTTGATAAATGAAACCCTATGAATCCTGCTGCCCCGGTGACTAATATGATTTTGTCATTGATTTCCATAGGACATTTCCTTACCAAAAATATTTTCTGTTGTGACTATGATATATCTGTGTTGAATTTGAAGATGACCTGATGACCAAATTAGCCTTCAGGAAATGAAAATTTATTAAATGTTCTAATCTTGGATGATAACCCCAAAATTATTACAAACTGTAATATGCGCAAATGAAGTCTTAAATGGATTTACTTTTTAATGGTTTCCAATAGCAGAAAAATGAAAGAAAGGCTATTATTTTTGAATTTGAATCTGTTCATAGTGCTAATTTATTGTTTTTTATGATAAATAAGGAAGTCTTTGTGTGAAAGGACGAAAAAGAGATGCAATGACGGGATGATGCCCCGTCATTGCATATTTGTCAGGCTTTGAAAACGGTCCGGTTACATCATACCGCCCATACCGCCCATACCACCCATGCCGCCCATACCACCAGGAGGCATGCCGGGCATGTCATCTTTTTCTTTAGGTTTTTCTGCGATCATAGCTTCAGTTGTAAGAAGCAGAGATGAGACAGAAGAAGCATTCTGTAATGCAAATCTGGTTACCTTTGTTGGATCAAGGATGCCCACAGCTATAAGATCTTCATAAGTATTTGTGTCCGCATTATAGCCGAAAGAACCTTTTCCCTCTTTCACCTTTTCTACTACCACAGAGCCTTCAGCCCCTGCATTATTTGCAATTTGCCTTATAGGCTCTTCAAGTGCTCTCATTACAAGATTAACACCGGCCTGTTCTTCACCTTCCAGCTTTAATTTTGCAACTGCGGGAATAGTCCTGACAAGGGCAACTCCACCTCCAGCAACTATGCCTTCTTCAACAGCAGCCCTTGTAGCATTAAGTGCATCTTCCACTCTGGCCTTTTTTTCTTTCATTTCAATCTCAGTTGCTGCGCCAACTTTTATAACGGCCACACCTCCGATCAGTTTGGCCAGTCTTTCCTGTAATTTCTCACGATCATAGTCGGACGTTGTTTCTTCTGTCTGCGCCCTTATCTGTTTGACTCTGCCTTCCAGGTCTGCTCTGCTGCCGCCGCCATCAATGATAGTGGTATTGTCTTTATCAATATTAATTGTCTTTGCAGTTCCAAGATCATCAAGAGTGACATTTTCCAACTTGAGGCCAAGGTCTTCAGAGATTACTTTTCCGCCAGTCAGTATTGCAATGTCTTCCAACATTGCTTTTCTTCGATCACCGAATCCGGGTGCTTTGACAGCGGCAACCTGGAGAGTGCCTCTAAGCTTATTGACAACAAGTGTTGCAAGAGCCTCGCCCTCAACATCTTCAGCAACGATCAGTAAAGGTTTGCCCATTTTGGCGATTTGTTCCAATATAGGAACCATATCTTTCATTGAGCTTATTTTCTTCTCGTTAAGAAGTATATATGGGTCTGATAAAGATACTTCCATCTTTTCAGCATCTGTCACAAAGTATGGTGAGAGATATCCGCGGTCAAACTGCATACCTTCAACGACTTCAAGGCTTGTATCCATGCTTTTGGCTTCTTCGACAGTAATAACCCCTTCCTTTCCAACTTTATTCATGGCTTCTGCTATGATATTACCGATGGTTCTGTCATTATTTGCTGATATGGTGCCGACCTGGGAGATTTCCTCCTGATCCTTTGTAGGCTTTGATATCTTTTCCAGTTCTTTTACGACTACCTCAACGGCCTTTTCAATTCCTCTTTTTATGGCCATCGGGTTTACTCCCGCTGCAACGAGCTTTGATCCTTCCCTATAGATGGATTGGGCAAGAACTGTTGCTGTGGTGGTGCCGTCTCCTGCCACATCAGATGTCTTGGATGCCACTTCTTTGACCATCTGGGCGCCCATATTTTCAAATTTGTCCTCAAGTTCTATTTCCTTTGCAACAGTAACACCATCTTTTGTAATATTGGGAGCGCCAAATGATTTATCCAGAATAACATTTCGTCCTTTTGGCCCCAGGGTTACCTTGACTGCATCGGCAAGCGTATCAATCCCCTTGAGGATTGCTTCCCTTGCCTTTATATTATACCTGATTTCTTTTGCCATACTAAAAAACCTCCTTCGATTCATCTATTGTGGGTGATTGAAACTATCCGGCAAGGTCTATTCGACTATTGCAATGATATCATCTTCTTTCATTATCAGGAGTTCCTCGCCTTCGATTTTGAGCTCAGTTCCTGCATATTTACCAAATAGGATGCGGTCTCCTTCTTTGACTTCAAGCGGCATCTTCTTGCCATTGTCAAGCAATTTCCCATCGCCAACAGCCACAACAACACCTTCAATTGGTTTTTCTTTTGCTGTATCAGGAATTATAATGCCGCCCTTTGTTTTTTCTTCCTCTTGCATCCTTCTTACAATTACGCGGTCCTGTAACGGTTTTACTTTCATTTTGCTTATCTCCTCCCAAAAAAATTGAATAGTTTAAAAGTTAAATATACATATGATTTTCAAACACAAAGAGTATGATTAATTTTAATCTTTTTCGAGAATTTTTTAAAATGCCCCATTTTTTACGATATGGGCTTCAACATAAACCCCATTTAACCACAGATTAAGTCCCTCAAAATATTTCAATGAATTTTGCCAGTCTCGATAGACATACTGTCAGGGTGGTTAAAATACTCATCTTTCCCTGATCAAGATCCGCCTTCATATATTGTCCTTCAAAAGCTATTTCATTTATGCGTGGACATTATCTCAAAAAGGGTATTGAAAAACCTAACTGACAAAAAATAAGATCAGGGTATTAAATGTCAAGGGTCAAATTTAAAAAACCCGGGTAAGATTTCTGCAATGTTTTTCACCAGAGAAAAGTCGGCTGTTATGTTATTGATTATACATTCCTGGGATTTTTTATTCCGCCAGTAACACAGGCGGATAAATCCGCCAAAAACACAGGCGGATAAATCGATTAATAGTATAGGTTTACAAATGCAGCAGAGGATGCCCTGGTTGTTAATCAGGTGGCCAGATATAAGTTTGCATTTAAGAGACTTATGTGATAAAAACCATTAAGTTTACCAAATAACTATAAAAAAGAGGTTTCCAAGAGAGAGAAAATGGTCCATGTACCAGATTACCGCCTGGTAAGGGAAAGGATGGTAAAGAACCAGATAATTTCCCGTGGGATTAGAGACGAGCGTGTATTAAAAGCAATGGAAAAGGTTCCAAGAGATCGATTTGTTGATGAAGCCCTTGTCGGCGAGGTTTACAATGATCATCCATTGCCAATAGGGTACAGACAGACCATATCTCAGCCATTCATTGTCGCTCTAATGACTGAATCCCTGGAATTGACCGGAAAGGAAAAGACTCTTGAAATAGGCACTGGCAGCGGTTATCAAACAGCTATACTGGCTGAATTATCAAAAACCGTTTATACTATTGAAAAAATCAGTGCTCTATTATCCAGGGCAAGAGCTGTCCTGAACGAATTAGGTTATGACAACGTTTTATACAGGGTGTTTGACGGTACGCTTGGGTGGAAGGAATATGAGCCTTATGATGCCATTATTGTGACCGCCGGAGCACCTCAGGTTCCTCAACCTCTTCTTGATCAGCTTGCAGAAGGGGGTCGAATGATAATTCCGGTCGGCAACAGATTCAGCCAGGATCTAATTAAGATAACAAGAAAAAACGGCAGGTTTGTGGAAAAAAACCTGGGGGGATGCCGTTTTGTAGATTTGCTGGGTGTTCATGGATGGAAGGAATGACGCCGATGTATTGCAGGACGGTTTATATAAGCTCATGGATCCAGAATATATTTTTTGATGCATTCCATTATAGAATCAATATCAGGGTTGGTGCCGTTAAGAAAAATGATAAAAGAGTAAGGTTTATCTTTATCATTTAGAATAAATCCTGCCTGGGTTTTGACACCGTTAAGAGTCCCTGTTTTGTATAATATCGGGCCGTGTTTTTTGAGCAGGTGCCGATATGGTAAAAACTTTTTTAAAACCTTGAGCATCTCCATCGCCGATATCCGGTTTTTTCTTGATATCCCTGATCCCTCCACAATCTCAGTATCTTCAAGATGGAGTTCATCTTTTGCATAATGAGAGATTACCTTAATTCCTTTTACTAATGTGCCTGGTGATCCGTAAACATGGGCCCCCAGGGTAATTAAAATCTGGTTTGCTATAAAGTTGTTGGAAAAATTCATCATTTTCATCAGAATATCTGTAAGCGTAAAACTGGATCGGTAGGTATAAATAAGCCTGTCGTTCTGCTTCAAGGTGCCGAATTTTATTTTTCCCCGGTATTTCACCCCCTGTTCTCTTAAAAAGTGTAAAAACAATTCACCGGCATAAAATGCTGCCTCCCTTTGATCGTGGAATATCGTACAGCGGCCATTTTTTAAACCATGTCTCAGAATCTGTTGCCTGGCAAAGGGTAACATTGGAGTGACCGCTTCGGCAGAGATGATATCTCCGTTTTTATTGCGTTCAAAATTAACTGTATTAAAATTGGCACACAGGGCGCCGACCGGGGCATCATATGGGTTAGTAGAAGTTCCCAGGCCTGGAATCAAGATGTCTTGCGAGAAAAAGGTATCATCCAAAATAAGGTTGTTAAAATCCCGAATTTTTTTCCCAAGACTATTGGAAATCTCCTGCCACACTTCTGAAATCATAAGAGGATCTCCATAGCCCTTAATTTTCAGGTTGTTATTTCTATCCATATAAAACTCGGTATTAAACCTGTAATCCTGTCCAAAGTGCCTGATTGCCGAAAGTGCTGTGATAAGCTTGAGTGTCGACGCAGGAATATAGCTCTTTGTTTCGTTCTTTTTCATAATTATATTTCCGTCAGGATTAGCTATAAGAAGTGCATCCTTCGAAGAAATCATATCCAGGCAGGTTTTTTTCTGCTTAGCATTTAACACAGAGGTGCCTGAAGCCAGTGAAGCATAAAAGAGTACTGAAATTAAGATTATGAAGAATGTTATTCTTAAGATTCCAAAAAGCAGGTTACTCTGCCATGAGCAAATAATATTTTTTTTAGGAATTGATTGTTTCATGGCGTTTCTTGGGGAATTTGGCTTAACTGCTTCTCGTCGATCCGGGGGATATCCTTCGGGAGAGGATGATTAAGGAAATCAAGGAGGGAATTTATCTTTTCAGCAGTTGATTTTCTTCTGTCAACAAAGAGGTGATATTCTCCATCTACCCTGCAAATGCCTCCCTTCAGTTTCAAGCCGGCCGCTTCAAGCCGGTCATAATGAATATGTATGCCAAGCTGGGCAGCCTTTTCTTCGAGTTCATTCAATCGGCTTTGGAGTGTAATATTGTAGGGTATTTTTTTTCTCTTGTTCGATTTCATATTATGAATATTTTCCCTATTCTTTTATCAGCCGGAAGCCTTCCGGAATAATGAAGCTGAAAAGGGCACTGCCCAGACTTTCCTTTAAAACCATTTCACTGAGTCTGAAGCTGGTTATTGAGCCAAATTGATTGTGAATATGAACTTCATTAATAGAATATCCAGTTGTTATAATCAGTCTTATCCGATCCACGTCCTGCCAGGGGGTAGCAGGCCTGAGTTCAAGGCCATGGCACTCTGCCTTGTTTTGATCAAACATTGCGATCCGGAATTTATCATTTATTTCACTAAAACCGCTGAAGATATCGTTTAAAAGCCTTAACTCCATCCCGAATGTTTTGGAAGAATATTCATAAGCAGTTTTTTTATCCGGAACAATCCACAACAGTTTATCTTTATCTGCTATGATTGTTTCTTTCGTGGGTGTTTCCTGCTCCAGCCTCAGGTAACAAGGGGACTTGAAATATATCTGACCGGTGGCCAGATCTCCTTTGATCTGGTTACCCAGCATAGTCATTGACCTTGTATTTACCTCACGGGTATAAGACACTGTAAATCCAGGCAGGGCGCCATACTTTTTGCGAATACCTTCAAGGACACCTGACAGATCTCCGGCTGCAAGCGGTGCAATATGAAAAAACAGTACTAAAAGATGACTGATTATGAGGACCTTTAACATTTTTACATTACCTTTCTACCGTATACTTCCCTCGGCCTGACTCCATCCGAAGGGCCTACAATGCCTTCTTTTTCCATTGCCTCGATCATTCTTGCGGCCCGGTTATAGCCTACTCTGAGCTTACGCTGCAGCATGGATATGGATGCCTGGCCTGTATTTACAACGAGTTCTATAGCCAGGTCATATTTTTCGTCAAGTTCAAATTCATCATCCAGCCCTTCTTCATCGTGCGCAATCTCTGTCAAAATTGAATTATCATAATCCGGCTCTTTCTGTTTTCTGAGAAAATCGGTGACACGGGTGACCTCTTCTTCCGACACATATGGACCGTGGATTCTCATAAGACGCGAAACGCCGGGTGGCATGAAAAGCATGTCTCCGTCACCCAAAAGATGTTCAGCCCCGTTAGTATCAAGTATGGTTCTTGAGTCCACCTTTGAAGAAACCTGAAATGATATTCTTGTAGGAAAATTGGCCTTGATAATGCCGGTAAGAACGTTTACCGAGGGCCTTTGCGTTGCAATGATAAGGTGAATTCCGGCTGCTCGAGCCATCTGAGCCAGCCTGGTAATTGCCTCTTCAACATCTTTGGATGAAACCATCATCAGGTCCGCAAGTTCATCAATAACCAGTATTATATATGGAAGGTAACTGTCTGTCCCCTGTGATGTGTCATCAGATATAATTAAAGGTTTTTTAGCTATTTTGCGATTGTATGCATCAATGTTTCTTACGCCCCTGTCTGAAAGGAGCATATATCTTCTTTCCATTTCTTCCACTGCCCATCTGAGAGCTTTGGTGGCATCTTTTGGTTGTGTTACCACAGGATGAAGCAAATGTGGGATATCGTGATATATTGAGAGCTCAATCCTTTTTGGATCGATCATCAGGAATCTAACCATATCGGGAGATGCCTTAAAAAGCAGACTGTTGATCATTGTATTTATTGAGATGCTTTTTCCTGTGCCGGTTGCACCGGCCACAAGAAGATGGGGCATTTTTGTTAAATCCGTAATTACAGCAGACCCCGTGATATCTTTGCCCAGGGCAATAGGCAATTTGAAGTTGGAACTTTTGAACGAAGGGCTTGCAATAACCTCCTTCAGAAACACCATTTCCCTGTGGTTGTTGGGAATTTCTATACCGATGGCTGCCTTTCCAGGTATGGGAGCCACGATTCGGATACTGGGCGCTCTCAATGTAAGAGCAAGGTCGTCCGCTAGACCAGAAACCTTGCTGATTTTAATCCCCGGGGCTGGTTTATATTCATACATTGTGATTACAGGGCCTGGAAGTATCTCTGTGACTTCGCCTTCAACGCCAAAGTCAGCCAATTTCCTTTCAAGACGACGGGCATTGATTTCAAGGCTTTCGCGTTGTATTTCAGTATCTTTTTTCTCAGGCAGATCATTAAGTAAATCCAGTGAAGGCAGAATGAATTCCCCTGCTACGTTCATAAAGGGAAATTGCTCCTGTTCAGGTTTTTTTTCGCTTTCGTGGGTCGGATTGACTATAGTAACTTTCGGTTTTGAATCGATTTTATGCCTGGCAATAACGGCTTTCCGTGTCCTGTTCTTACGTTCTTTTCTTTTCGTAAAGGAACCTCTTATCCTTCTCAACATACCCAAAGCTGATATGCTGAATCTTGAAAAGATCCAGCCCAGGGAGAGATGACTGGCAACCATAAGTGATATGATAAAAAGTGTAATAAGAAATACATATGCGCCGAAATAATTGAGAAATTCTCTGGAGAGTTCTGCAACATGAAGACCTATCAGACCTCCGGCTATGGTACTTCCATTCCTGAAGTTCACAACTTCCGGAAATTGCAGGTTTAATATCCCGGCAGAGGAAACCAGCAGAACAAAGACGGCAATAACTCCTTTTACAGGGGATGACAGTGAGCGCCCACGGAAAGAAAGAAGGGATAATGCAAGAAAGACAGCAACTAAAAAGAATGAGGAAAATCCGAGCAGCAGGAAGATGCCTCCGGCCAGATGTGAGCCTACAGTCCCGAAAAGGTTTTGTGCTTTTCCAACAGGCTCTGTTACATCCCAGAAAAGCAGGTCAGCATTGTTATAAGAAAAAAGGCTTCCACCTAAGAGTATGGCTATAAGTAATAAGATGAGCCCTCGGATGTCCTTTCTGATAGAATGCACGGGCTTTTGAGTCTTACTCAAGGAACTTGCTCTGTTTCTCAATTTGGCTTTTCCTCAGTCTTAAATTAATCAGTTATTGTTTTAACAGTCTTATTGCTTTCTTGCAGGTACCTCTGCAACATAAACTTTAACCATTCTTTGTAATTTCCATCCTTTCACATAGGGATAACGATCGGAAGAATTAAAGGGCTCCTGTTGATAATATTATAAAAAAAGCGTTTGAGGCGTTTATATATATCAGCCTTAACTTCCAGCCAGTCTATAGAAGATGGGCGCTCAAGATCTGCAAGCACTTCCAGTACCATTGTTTTTGCACTATCAAGTATCAAACCACCATGCTCTTCAATTACAAAACCCCTTGAAACAATGTCCGGGCCAAAAATTATTTCTCCGGAGTGTTCATTTACTGCCAGAAGCACAACTACAATACCGTCTCCGCTAAGCCTTTTTCTATCTCTAAGCACAACCTCTTCTACATCACCAACGCCTTTTCCATCAACAAGAACCCGGCCTGTGTTAACAGCTTCTCCCAGGCTGACCTCGTTGTCTTTAAAGCAGATAGTTTTACCATCCTCTGCAATAAGGACCCTGTTTTCAGGCATACCCATTTCCAGAGCCAGTTGTGCATGTTTGACAAGATGTCTATATTCACCATGAATTGGCACAAAATAGCGAGGTTTTACGAGACTGAGCATAACCTTTAATTCTTCTCTTTTGGCATGACCGGAAGTGTGTATATCGGAGACCTTCTCGTATACAACATCGGCGCCCATATGATAAAAGCTGTTTATTATAGATGTTATTGCATTTTCATTACCCGGGATAAAGCGTGATGAGAGGATGATCTTATCATTGGGCTTGATTTTAATTGTTTTATGGTGTCCATGAGCCATCCTTGTAAGAGCTGACATAGGCTCGCCCTGACTGCCTGTGGTTATAATTGCGATATTTTCATCCGGAAACATACCGATTTGACGCTCACTGATTTCCAGGCCATCAGGCATGCTGATAAAACCCTGTTCCCTTGCCAAACGGATATTCGTAACCATGCTTTTACCGCTAAGAACCAATTTTCGGTCAAATTCTACTGCCAGGTCAATGACCTGCTGGATTCGGGTTATATTTGAAGCGAAACTTGAAACTATAACCCGTCCTTGTGAGGTTTGGAATAATTCCCTGAGCGTTTTACGTACTGCACTCTCGCTCAGTGTAAATCCCTCCTTTTCAGCGTTAGTGGAGTCTGAGAAAAGCACAAGAACACCTTTTGCACCGTAATGGGCAAACCTTATAAGGTCAGTAGACTGTCCGTCAACAGGGGTCGGATCCAATCTGAAGTCGCCAGAATGAACAATTATTCCCTCAGGCGTTTCGATTGCAAGGCCAACACCATCAACAATGCTGTGGTTTACACTGATATATTCAATCCTGAATGGTCCAAGAGATGTGCTTTCTCCAGCGCTGATTTTTTTAAGATCAGGTTCTTCAGGTAAATCATGTTCCCTGAGTTTCTGTTTCAGCAATTCCAATGTAAAGCCTGTACCGAAAACAGGAACAAAAAACTCCTTCAGGAAAAAAGGCACTGCTCCTATATGATCCTCATGGCCATGAGTGAGAATAAGTGCTTTAACCTTATCTCTGTTTTCCCGCAGGTATTGCAGGTCTGGAATAACGAAATCAATCCCTGGCATATAGTCATCAGGAAACATAAGGCCCGCGTCAATTACAATGAGATATTGCTCATATTCGACAGCCATCATGTTGAGCCCGATTTCCCCAAGGCCCCCCAGGGGTATGATTTTTAACATTTAAAGCCTCTGTGTTATTTCGATGTATTCATTTTGCGGACATTTTTTTTCATACAAATTAATAATGAGGTCACTTTAACAGATCTTCCGAACCTTGATTTTTCAGGAAACCATAGACACACAATTTAAACAGGTCCGATATTACCGCATGAATAATCAACTTTTTTTTATTAAATAAACAATAAATTAATCCTTTAGTCAACCTGAGTCAACACACAAACTTTTAAATGCGCTTGATTTGAAGCATTCCTTTATGCTACAGATAAAACCTTACAAACTTGAAGCCCTTTAAATCTTTTCAGGTGCCCACAAAAATTGAAGGAGAAAAGAATATGGCAAGTGTTAACAAGGTGATATTAATAGGCAATCTAGGGAGAGATCCTGAGGTAAGATACACTGCAGACGGAGTCGCAGTAGCTAACTTCACTATTGCAACGTCAGAACAATGGAAAGATAAAAATGGTGAAAAGCAGGAACGTACCGAGTGGCACAGGATCGTGGCCTGGAGGCGTCTTGGCGAGATCTGCGGTGAGTATCTTCGAAAGGGAAGTCAGGTTTTTATTGAGGGAAAATTGCAGACAAGGTCATGGGAAGACCGCGATGGAGTTAAGCGCTATATTACAGAAGTGGTAGCTCAGGCCATGCAGATGCTTGGTTCTGCAGGAAAGGATACAAGGGAAGAATCGTTTGGCGCTCCATTGCCGGGTGATGAGCCGATGGCCAT
Organism: Deltaproteobacteria bacterium; assembly: GCA_036733345.1. Classification (GTDB taxonomy): domain Bacteria; phylum Desulfobacterota; class DSM-4660; order Desulfatiglandales; family Desulfatiglandaceae; genus JAFGMQ01. Next base: position 53,514 of record DAINAR010000006.1, read on the forward strand.
CCCGGATGATGACATCCCTTTTTAGACTTGTTGTCATTATTTAGGGGCAGTCTTTATTGATTATTAATAGTTGCATGCAGCTTTTGAACATTGCCGGACTGGAACTGCCTGTCAACATTTTGAGCTTTTAATGATCTGAATCAAAAAATTATGGAATCCTGCGACGGGTTCAAAATAGTCAGGAGTTTAATTGTCAGTCAGTATCAGTAGTGTCTTTATCTTTGGGTGAATCAATCTTTTCCGGGGGTTCATGAGTTGCCTTTTTGAAGTTTTTTATTCCCTTTCCTATCCCGCTGCCTATTTCAGGTAATTTGCCTGCGCCAAAAATAATTAAAATAATGATCAATATTATGATCAATTCGGGCATTCCTATCCCAAACATTGAGCTACCTCCAATATTATATGCATGCTATTCGATTTAATAATGAAGCATTTATAATTGCTTCTAATAAAGAAAACTATAAGCAGTCCTCATTCTTACTAAATATCATCAGGACGAAAATGTTTTTATGTGCTGTCGCCCTTATCAATCCTTCAACCAGGTCCTGCAGAGGTGATAGAAAACGTCCGAGAGATATACAATACCCACAATCTTACCATTATCCACCACAGGGATGCGCCGGTATTTCTTCTTTATCATCAGGTCAATTACAATCATTAAATCATCATCAGGCGCAACAGCTATCACAGGCGTGCTCATTATCTGTTCAACCCTCAAGTCCTTGAAGTGATCAACATAAACTTCAATTTCTCCTTTCCAGATGCTGAAGCTCCCTACTTCATAATTGAGGAAGGAGGGTCGCAAATGATAAAGTATGTCAAACATTGAAACCATGCCAAGCAGTCGGCCAGTGTCGTCTACCACCATGACACCGAAGGGTTTATAGCCTGTGGTTCTAACTTTACCGTTGAAAATCAACTTTGCTGCCTCCTTTACAGAGGCTTCGGGGCTAATAGTTTCATAATCATTGACCACAATATCTTTTGCCTTTAATTTTTCCATGAAATATCCCCTCCTTTAAATTGGTCTGGTCACGAGTATAATTTGCAGGGCTTTTTACTGTTCCCCATGTTGCATTCTTTATCTTAAAAGAGATGAAAATGCACTATTATTAAATTGTTGCCCACAATTTTTAATTTAGATCAAAAAAATATACATGTCAAGCGGCCTGGTGACAAGATATATGTGTCGTATGACTGGTTATGGCAACGGTTAAAAGATGCCGGTATAAGGCGCCATCACGATTTGTTGTGTAAAGAGTCTTTCAGCTTTTTTCGGATTATTAAATACACTGTTATGACTATGATCAGGCCGATTATAAAAACCGGATGGTTTTCTTTGTATATCCCGAATGCTACGGCAGATATTCCCAGAAACCCTGACAGGGCAACAATATGTTTAATTTTATTTGGTTTCATCAGTAGTAATTTGTCTTCAGTCCAGATGTTTAAGAAGCATGTCCTCATACTTGCTGGATATGGGTGATGTCTGCATTATCCATAAATATGTGCTGGCGATAAAATTTCAGTTCATTGAGGGATTCCCTGATGTCTTCCATGGCCTGGTGCTGTTTCTGTTTCTTAAAGCGAGGAAGTGCAGGATACCATCTTTTTGCCAGTTCCTTGATCGAGCTGACATCGATATTCCGGTAATTCAGAAAATCCTCCAGACGGGGCATATATTTTATTAGAAATCGGCGATCCTGCCAAATTGAGTTGCCGCAAAGAGGAGATTGACCTTTTTTACAGTATTTTGTCACAAAATCCAGTATTGCATCTTCAGCCTGGTTGCAATTATAAGGAGAGGTTTTTGCTCGATGAAGCAGGCCGGATAGCTGATGGTGTTTCCTGCTCCAACTGTCCATTAAAGAAAGGATATGCTCTGGATGTTTAATGGGAATGTCAGGCCCTTCGGCAATAATTTCAAGGCTGTTGCTGGTAATGATGCATGCGATTTCAAGAATGACATGGTTTTCAGGGTCAAGCCCTGTCATTTCCAGATCAATCCAGATTAGATGGCTGTCCAATTCAAGCTCCATTAAATGTATTAATCAATCCGCCTAGGCGGACGAGGATTTGATACCCCGCTGCTTGCGGCGGGGTAGTTCATTATTTGCGTCAGAAAATACCATAGAAGTACCTTATTCTACCACCAAAAATAAGAAAAATAAATTCTAATGCTTTTTTCTTTATTATTACTCCGGCGATTAAAAACATCAATCTTCATGCTGTACTTGATAACCCTGCCCCGGTCCCCGATTCGGGGATATCCAGTCGGAATCATTGTGGATTCCGGCTTTCGCCGGAATGACAACATTGACATATATTATTGCCGGAGTAATAATACAAAAAGAGTAGGATGTTCTATTGATATATTTATTCTGAAGATAGAAGAATGATTTATCGGCAGTTCAATAGTTGAAATAATAGTTTCTTACAGGTTGCCGGCATGAAGGCCTTTCTTCAAAAATTTGTTATATTATCGGCGATGCTGATCGGTCTGCCCCTGGCAGGTGTTTTTCTCTCAGGATTTCCTTTAAGCCGGTACTTTGAATTTCCTCCAAAAACTGTCTATGTAACTCATGCACCTTTTTCATTTCCCGTATTTATTGTTTCTCTTTTGTCGCTTGCCGTCTTTATCTTCTTTTTTATCAAAAGGGCTTTTGTTTACCTGAGGGTGAAAAAAACAACACCTGAATTCACTTTTCCATGGTGGGGCTGGGTTGGGATTATAGCATGCATTTCTTCCTGGATAACAGCATGGACCCGTTTTTCCTTTTTTGAAGATATCCAGACATATACCTTCGTTCCTCTCTGGCTGTCATTTATACTCATTGCCAACGCTTTGGCTTACAGGCAAAATGGACACTGCCTGATGATTGACCGTCCAGGAATATTCCTTCTTCTTTTCCCTTTCAGCTCTGTTTTCTGGTGGTTCTTTGAGTACTTGAACCGTTTTGTGCAGAATTGGCACTATACAGGAATTTCCTTGAATTCCTTTGAATATTTCCTTCATGCCACTATTTCATTTTCAACGGTTCTGCCCGCCGTTCAGGGGGTATACGAATGGATTTACGGCATGCCCTGGATCGAGAAAGGATTCGGTAATTTTGTAAGCATCAGGTTTTCCCGTCCGCGTGCTGTTGCATGGATAGTATTAGCTATTTCCGGTGCCGGCCTGACCTGTATCGGTGTATGGCCCGATTATCTTTTTCCCCTTCTGTGGATATCCCCTCTGCTTATCGTTATATCTCTAAAAACCCTTTTTGGAGATGATCACATAATAGCGGGTATTATTGCAGGGAATTGGTCACCTGTGATTTCAGCTGCTATTTCCGCTCTGGTCTGCGGATGGTTCTGGGAGATGTGGAATTATTACAGCCTGGCTAAATGGAAATATACAATACCCTTTGTGCAGGGATATCATGTTTTCGAGATGCCGGTCCTGGGATATGCGGGATATCTGCCATTTGGTCTGGAATGCGCTGTAATACTGGAAATGATCGTGGGACAGAGAGGTCAAACATAGAAATCAGATTCTCCCCATTGTTATCAGAGGGGGAGAGTCTTTGTTTAAAGGAATAGCTAAATGTGAGTTTATTTCATGAAAGATCTTTTATTCCCTTTAATATTATATCAAAAAGTTCCTTTATATCTTCCTTTTCAGTACATGAGAATGCCACGCGAAGATCAGTTTTGCCGAGGGAGATAAGTCCTACACCATATTTGTCCAGAAGGTGAACCCTGAGAGTTTCAGCGTCCACCGTCTTCAACTTGAGGCACATGAAATATCCGGAGTTGAAGGGATAGACCTCCCATGCCTCATTATATTTTGAGTCTGAAAGGACCTTTTTGACCTCCAGCGCCCTTTCCTTCATAATGCTGAATTTCTCCTGTTTTTCGGAATGATAGTTTTCACTGCGCATGGATTTCAGAACAATCTGCTGCCCCAGATGAGAGGCATTTGATATTGATCCCCTGACATTGCCAGCTGTTTTTTTCTCCAGGGCCTCATAAGCCTGCCTTGCATCGCCTTCAAAGCATGCTCCATAAGTAATAAAACCGACCCTTAAACCCCAGACAAAGTTTTCCTTGGTGGCGCCGTCCAGTTTTATGGCCAGCAACCTTGGATCTCGTCCTGTAAGTTTGCAGAAGATTGATTCTTTTGACGTTTCATCTCCATAAAAAAGACCAAAATAGGCGTCATCGGTAATTGCCAGAATATTTTTCCCTGCCCTGGCCAGGCTGATCAAGATATCAGCTATCTGTTCTGCTTCTTCATTGTTTACCGTATAACCAGTTGGATTATTGGGGAAGTTAAGCAGGACTATGATTTTGTGCTTTTTTTCAGCCTCAGAATTCAAGCAGTCCTCGAATGCTTGCAGGTTAAATCTATTATTTTTGTCAAAAAGTGTGTAGTTAATTATCTGAGCACCTCTTAAGACGCCAAAAGTCAGGTTGTAATTGCCCCACATTTTATCGGGAATGACAACAGAATCTTCCGGATCCATCCACATATCAGAAACAACACTCAGTCCGTGTGTGATAGCATTTGTAACAACAGGAATGCTTATATCAATCCCTTTAAGTGAAGGGTTTTTTTCATAAAGCTCATTACGCCATGCCTGCCGAAGCGGCATGATTCCGAAAGAAGGTGCATAAGTCAGGGATTCTTCAGGCTCAAGCCCTTTAATTGATGCCATTATCGACGGAAGATACATCGTTCCGCCTTTTTCAGTCGCCATGCCGATAGTGGCATTGAATCTATGGGCCTTTTCCCTGGCTTCAGCACTTTGCGAAAGGATACCTTTGGGAAAAAACAGATTCTTCCCAACTTCAGAAAGCATCTCATAGACATGAATATTTGCCTTCATTATGATTTCGTTCAGTTCACTGGCGATCGGATTCATAATGATTCTCCTTGTTTTTCAGTAAGAGACATTTTAGAGACTACTATATGTCGAATTTAAAAGTCCATATTCTGATTTAAGACATTATCCCGTTATCATTTACCTGACTTTACTGCCTGCTTTGACGGCTATGTAGTTCATCAATAATAAAAATTATTCATTAACCGGCTGTCATGAGATTTGTCAAGAGGAATCATTATCATATCATGAAGGAAGTATGAAAAAACCTGCCTGCCTTTGTGCCCTGAATGTTTTTCCTGAACAACTTCAAATACTGAAAGAAAGGATTTAGCTTGACTTGAATATATATATCTAACTATATATATAAAATTTGACTTTTGAAGGGTTTCGTGACCATTTTCCTGTAATGCAGAGTTCAGGGGGGTGGGTTGAAATATAATACTAATATAATTTTAAGGAGAATGGATTATGGCAGATGTGGTAATTGTTTCTGGTGCGAGAACGCCGGTTGGGACTTTTGGTGCAACATTAAGAGACATCCCTGTTAAGGAACTGGGATCTATCGTTTTAAAGGAGACTCTGAAAAAAGTTAATTTGAGGCCCATAGTAACGGAAGATTTGACTCAGTTTGAACCTGATTCCCTCAAAGGCAGAGGCATGATTGAGCTGGAAAAAAAGGGTTACGACTATGATGAATCAGCTCAGCCTGTTGAAGTTGATGAAGTGATTATGGGTAATGTTCTGCAGGCAGGGCAGGGGCAGAATACAACCAGGCAGGCTATGATTGCTGCCGGATTCCCAAAGGAAGTCGGTGCGTTTACAGTTAATAAGATATGCGCCTCAGGAATGAAAGCTGTTGCCCTTGCTGCTCAGGCAATCCGTTATGGAGAGGCGGACATTATACTGGCCGGCGGAATGGAAAGCATGAGCGGTGCCCCGTATATCCTTCCCGCTGCCAGATGGGGAGCAAGAATGGGCGATAAACCGCTGGTTGATCTCATGATCCTTGATGGTATATTTGAAATTTTTTATGGGTATCATATGGGTATAACGGCTGAGAACATTGCCGAAAAATATCAGATCTCAAGACTGGAACAGGACGAATTAGGTGCCCTCAGCCATGCGCGAGCCAGGAAGGCAATAGTGGATGGAAAATTCAAGGAGGAGATAGTTCCGGTAATAATCCCTCAGAGAAAGGGTGATCCAATCGTTTTTGATACTGATGAAAGGCCCATGGATACAAGTGTTGAAAAGATGAGCAAGCTTGCGCCGGCATTCAAGAAGGACGGAACTGTAACAGCCGGTAATGCCTCAGGCATTAATGATGCTGCAGCAGCATTACTCCTGATGTCAGATACCAGGGCCAAAGAACTCGGCCTGAAACCGCTTGTAAAGATCAGATCCTGCACATTCGCGGGTGTGGATCCGGCTTATATGGGCCTCGGTCCTATTCCTGCAGTTCGCAAGATTCTTAAAAAGGAAAATCTTAGTATAGATGATTTTGGCGCTATTGAGCTGAATGAGGCCTTTGCATCTCAGGCAATGGCATGTGTAAGGGAATTGAAGTGCGATATGGAAAAAACGAATGTCCTTGGCAGCGGGATTTCAATCGGCCATCCAATCGGATGTTCAGGTGCCCGAATTATTGTGACCCTTATGAATGAAATGTTGAGAGAAGGCCACGATCTTGGTCTGGCAGCTCTTTGTATAGGCGGCGGTCAGGGGATGGCTACTGTCATTGAAAGAGTATAAAATAACTAACTGAAGGTAAAGAAGGAAAAAGCTGAAAGACAGAACCTGGTTTCTTCTTTCAGCTTTAAAATTTGGCGGCTTCGTAAAAAATTCATCTTCCCTCAAGAGCGGTATTTGACGAGCGGTGTAGCGTTTGGATCTTTTTACTATGCCGTCAGTTTGACGACTTTTTACGAACCCATCAAGATTTAGTGGAAGTGCGAAATATTTATTAATCGAATGATAGACGGCAAGTCTATTGTTTTCAGTTCTTTTAGATGTTTCAGCAAAGGAGGAAAAATGGCCTACGAAAACATTATCTTTGAAAAAGATGGAAGTGTCGCGATTATCAAGTTCAACAGGCCCAAGGCCTTGAATGCGATTAATTCTGAATTGATGATTGATCTTGGAGATGCACTGGACAATATTGAGGGAGATGCATCAATTAAGGTTCTTGTGCTCACAGGGGAGGGAGACAAGTCATTTGTGGCGGGGGCAGATATTGCTCATATGTCCAAACTTCCACCACTTCAGCTCCGTAAATTTTCCATGGACGGTCAGGCGCTTTTCTTTCGACTCGAAAATCTCCCGATTCCGGTTATTGCATGCGTAAACGGCTTTGCTCTTGGCGGAGGGTGTGAAATTGCTATGGCATGTGATTTCATATATGCTTCTGAAAAGGCAAAATTCGGCCAGCCGGAAATTACCCTGGGTCTGATTCCGGGATTTGGCGGAACCCAGCGTCTCCCAAGGCAGGTTGGGAAGGCCATGGCAAAAGAGCTCTGCATGACTGGTGAATTGATAGGCGCACAGCAGGCAAGGGAAATAGGCCTTGTAAACAAGGTTTTCCCTCCTGAAGAACTCTGGGATGCAACCATGAAGACAGCACAGTCAATTGCCGCGAAAGGAAGGGTTTCCATGAGCGGCATAAAGAAATGTATTGACAGGGGATTTGACCTTGATCTCCGTACAGGCTGCAATGTTGAAGCGGATAATTTCGGGTACTGCGCTGTGAGTCCGGACGGCAAGGAAGGTATGACTGCATTTTTAGAGAAAAGAAAACCTGAATTCAAAGGGGAATTATTCTAAAAATGGATTTTTCCCTCACTGAAGAACAGCTACTTGTGCGGGACATGGCCCGGCGTTTTGCCGAAGCCGAAATCAAGCCACGTGCTGCAGAATTTGATGAAACACATGAGCATCCTGCTGATATTATAAGACAGCTGGGCGATCTGAAGATGCTCGGCGTTGCAGTCCCGGAGGAATATGGCGGAGGAGGAATGGACCATGTGAGCTATGTGCTTGCCATGATAGAAATCTCAAAGGCATGTGCAGCTACAGGGTCGATAATGTCAGTGAATAATTCCCTTTATTGTTATCCGCTTCTGGCATTCGGCAACGAGGGACAGAGAATGAAATATCTTTATCCCTGCGCGTCCGGCGAAAAACTTGGATGTTATGGACTTACTGAGGCTGGAGCTGGTTCGGATGCCGGCGGCATCCGAACCACTGCCTTTGGCAACGGCGATGGTTATATAATCAATGGTGAGAAGAAATTTATCACCAACGGCAATGTCGCATCCTACTGCGTCCTGGCTGCTCATCTTACTGTTGAGGGCGAAGGATACAAGGGAATAAGCGCTTTTGTGGTGGACCTTGAAAAAACTGAGGGATTCAAGGTTGGGCATGTTGAAAATAAACTTGGTATTCTTGCTTCAGGAACTGCTGAACTTATTTTTGACGAGGCAAGGGTTCCGGCCGATGCACTCCTGGGAAATGCGGGGCAAGGTCTGAAAATAATGCTGACAACCCTTGACGGGGGAAGAATCGGTATTGCATCACAGGCAGTAGGGATTGGCAGGGCTGTACTCGAAAATGCTTTGGAATATGCCAAAACCAGGGAGCAGTTCGGAAAGACAATTTCAACATTTCAGGCAATTCAATGGAAACTGGCAGATATGGCCACAGAACTGGATGCTGCTGAAATGCTTACGCTCAGGGCTGCATGGCTGGAGGACCATAAAATGCCTTATGAAAAAGAGGCGGCCATGGCCAAGATGTACGCATCTGATGTAGCCATGAGGGCCTCCATAGAGGGCATTCAGATCCTTGGCGGTTACGGGTACTGCAAGGAATACCCAATGGAGCGTTTTATGAGGGATGCCAAGATATGCCAGATATATGAAGGCACAAACGAAATTATGCGCCTGGTGATTTCCAGAGGAGTATTAGGTAAGAGATAATTTGATAAAAGGAAAATGGTATGTCTTTGATATTTAATCGTAAAGTCTTTGATGATATAGAAAAGGCCCACATGGATTGGCAGGAGAAGCTGGACAGGGTCTTTGAAATTAAACCTGAAAGACTTGAGAGGTTTTCCACAGTTTCAGACAGGGAAATCAAAAGGATTTATACCCCTGAAGATATAAGAGACCAGGATTTTTCGGCTGATATAGGCTTTCCGGGTGAGTATCCTTTTACAAGGGGTGCTCAGCCATCCATGTATCGAGGGCGTCTCTGGACCATGAGGATGTTTGCAGGACTCGGAAGTGCCCATGATACGAATAAACGATTTCACCTCCTGGTTAACCAGGGGCAGACAGGGTTGTCAACTGCCTTTGATATGCCCACATTGATGGGCTATGATACGGACTCTCCAAAGGCAAGGGGTGAGTGCGGCAAGTGCGGAGTGGCAATTGATACATTAAAGGATATGGAAGACCTGTTTGAAGGTCTTCCCATTGACAGGATAACCACGTCCATGACCATCAATCCGCCAGCGGCGGTTATTTGGGCAATGTATATTGTCATGGCTGAAAAGAGAGGAATAAACAAAAATATTATCGGCGGAACCATACAGAATGACATGCTGAAAGAGTTTATTGCCCAGAAGACTTTTATGTGCCCGCCTGAGCCTTCCATTCGTATAATAACAGACACGGTTGAATATGGAACTCATGATGTCCCCAGGTGGAATACTATCAGCATAAGCGGATACCATATAAGGGAGGCCGGGTCCACGGCTGTACAGGAACTTGCCTTCACCCTGGCGGACGGCATTGCCTATACCCAGCACGCAGTTGAAAGGGGGCTTGATGTCGATTCGTTTGCACCTCGTTTTTCCTTTTTTTTCAATTCTCATCTTGATTTTTTTGAAGAAATAGCCAAGTTTCGCGCAGCAAGGCGAATGTGGGCCAGGATCATGAAGGAGAGATTCAAGGCAAAGGATCCGAGATCGTGGTGGCTGAGGTTTCACACCCAGACAGCCGGATGTTCTCTTACTGCGCAGCAGCCATATAACAATGTGGTAAGGACGGCTTTGCAGGCCCTGGCCGCCGTATTAGGCGGTACACAGTCGCTTCACACAAATTCCCTTGATGAAGTTCTTGCACTTCCCACTGAAGAATCTGCCACTATTGCATTGAGGACCCAGCAGATTATTGCAGAGGAATCCGGTGTTACAAATACTATTGATCCTCTTGGAGGATCCTACTGCCTTGAGGCGCTCACAAATCAACTTGAGGAAGAGGCTTTTGAGATTATAAAAAAGATTGATGACATGGGCGGTATGCTTGCTGCAATTGAAAAGAATTATCCTCAACAGGAGATTGCTGATTCTGCCTACCATTACCAGAGGCAGGTTGATGAAAAACAGAAGACCGTGGTGGGTGTTAACAAATATAAAACTGATGAGAAAATTAAGGTTGATCTCCTTGAAATTGATGAGGAACTTGAAAGGCTTCAGATAGAAAAGATTAACAGGATAAAGAACGAGAGGGACAACAGCAGGGTTAAAGAGTGTCTTGAAAGAGTAGGTGAAGCCGGTTCAGGAAATCAGAATGTCATGGAGCCGTTGATAGATGCAGTAAGGACTTATGCAACTCTTCAGGAGATCTGTGATGTTTTTAGAGGAGTTTTTGGTGAATACAGGGATCCGGGTATTTACTAGATAGAACCCGTAACCTTGCTTTTCATTCAAGATATTGAAGAAGAGGATGAGCATGATTCAGAAAAGAAAAGTTAGAATAATGGTGGCGAAGCCGGGACTCGATGGGCATGACCGTGGGGCAAGGATAATAGCAAGGGCTTACAGGGATGCAGGCTTTGAGGTGATATATACCGGTCTTCACCAGACACCGGAAGAGATTGTTGAAGCTGCCATTCAGGAAGACGTTGACATGATAGGACTTTCGAGCCTTGCGGGTGCTCATAAATACCTGTTCCCAAGGGTTTTAGAAATCCTCCACGAGAACGGAGCAGATGATATTGTTGTATGCGGCGGAGGTATTTTCCCGGAAGAAGATATTGCGGCTCTTAAAAAGGCCGGAATCAAGGAAATTTTTACACCCGGATCTTCATTAGAGGAGATCGTTAAATGGGTTGAGGATAATGTTAAGCCAAGGTAAAGGTAATATGCTATGAAAAGCACGGCAGAAAAGGTTGTTGCCGGTGACATAAGAGCTGTGGCAAGGCTTATACGCGATATAGATGATGGTATTCCTGAGATAAGGGAGGTCTTGAAGGAGATTTATCCACATACGGGAAAGGCTTATATAGTAGGTATAACCGGGGCTCCTGGTGTAGGAAAGAGCACGCTTGTAGACCAGATTATTACCCACCTGAGAAAACAGGACAAGACTGTAGGAGTCCTTGCAGTTGATCCGACAAGCCCTTTCAGTGGCGGGGCTATTCTCGGTGACCGTGTCAGGATGCAGCGTCACAGCATGGACAAGGGCGTATTCATAAGATCTCTGGCTACCAGGGGTCATTTCGGTGGCTTAACCCAGTCAACAAGGAGTGCCATTGATGTTTTGGATGCAATGGGCAAGGATTTCATACTCGTCGAAACAGTAGGAGTTGGACAGGATGAAGTAGAGATCGTCAGGAGCGCCCATACTACAATTATTGTGGTTGTCCCGGGTATGGGTGATGATGTCCAGGCAATAAAAGCAGGGATTCTGGAGGCTGGTGACATATTCCTGATAAACAAGGCTGATCGGGAGGGTGCGGAAAAGACGGCAGCCGACTTGCGATTAATGATTGATATGGATCAGGAAAAATACAGAAAAGGTGCATGGAAGCCGCCCATACTCAAGGCACAGGCTGTATTTGATAAGGGTATTGCTGAACTTCTGGAAGAAATACATAAACATGGCAAGTACATGCTTGAATCTGCTGATGGTATGAAATTGGCCAGGAAAAAGGAGCGAGTTCGCGAGGAACTGTCCGATATGATTAAGAACAGGATCATAGAGGAAGTGATTAACAGCATAACCAGGACCGAAGAATTTGAGAGTGCAGTTGAGTCAATAGTTTCAGGAGACAAGGATCCCTACACTGCCTGCGAACAACTGGTCTTTCCAAGGATAGTGAATTCTGCCGGATGAAAGGATTCTGGAAGCAGATTTTTATCAGCAATTTATTATGGTGTGAAAGATTCCAGGCAATATGTATTGAATTCATTCGTTTTTTTATGGTGTAAATGTCATCTGAAATATTTTGGTGGATAAGACAGATTATTCTTGTGCTGCTGAGTTGCTTCTTTCTAATTTTTGGAATCAATCTTCTTATCTCTGCATATCAATTGAAAGACCCTTTCCGGTTTATCATGACCTTTTTTTCTTCAAATCTGATAATACTTATCAGCGCCACACTGCTGATCGGTTTTATCTGCCGGATGATCAATCTGTATAAAAATAAATAGGCTTGCTTTTCTTCCTGGAATCATACAGGCTTTAAGAGGTCGATTTGGCAAGGAACTGGCCCATGACACTTTTTGAACATTACAGTGAAATAATACCGGATTTTTCTCATTTTCAGGAATTCCTTCAAAAACCATTTCCCAGTCATATCAGGATTAATTCATTAAAAACAGAGCCTGATGAGACGGCAGGTTTTATAAGGTCAAGGGGAGATAACCTTGAAAGGTCTCTGAAAGGAAATAACACCCTTTATTCCATGAAAGGATTAACTTCACCCGGGAACCTGATCGAGTACTTTTTGGGTTATATTCACCCGCAGGCCCTTACTTCCTGCCTTGCTTCCATTGCACTTTCTCCTGAAAAGGGCTCATTTGTACTTGATATGTGTGCTGCTCCCGGTGGGAAGACCTCCCATCTTGCTCAGCTTATGAATAATACCGGATTAATTATTGCAAATGAACTTTACCATAACAGGCATATACCAATGGGACATACCCTTGCCAGGCTTGGAATTATGAATACAGTCCTTACTGCATATCAGGCTCAGGAGTTTCCCTTAAGACAGAAATTTGATTATGTACTGGCGGATGTACCCTGTTCCGGAGAAGGACGTTTCAGGAGGATAAATGAAGGTTCCAGTTACAGGGAACCGTATGAAAGGGAAAGGCTCACCACTCTGCAGAAAAAGATTATTCTTAGAGGTTTTGATTTGCTTAAAGGTGACGGAAGGATGGTTTACGCAACCTGTACATATAGTCCTGAAGAAAATGAGGCAGTAGTGAATTATCTGTTACAGAACCGTGATGCTGTTCTGCTGCCATTAAAGACAGGATTTGATCATGATCCTGGACTGATCAGCTGGAGAGATGATAGATATGAAAAACAACTTGAAAACTGCGCCAGGTTTTACCCTCACAGGATCGACTCGGTGGGATTTTTCATGGCCTCAATTGGCAGAAGAAGCTGAACGGAATCGTATTCTTACATATCTGGAACACAGGTTCGGGATATCGCGGGAACTGTTTGATGATTATCTGCTGCTCAGTAGAAAAGACAGCTGGTACATGATGAGAAAATCGTGTGGAGAAATTCAGCTTTCTCATTTAAAGCCTTCGAAGGTAGGACTTAAGGCCTTTCACAAAGTCGGCAATTTTATAAAGCCTACCACAAGGATGATTCAGATTTATGGCCCTGCTGCAACCAGGGCAAAGCTGGAAATTGACGAAAGCCAGTTGAGCGCACTTTTATCAGGAGGAGATATTCCCTTTGAAACAGATATCGAAAAAGGGTATGTAATACTTACGCTGAAGGGGAATCGTGTGATGGGTTTAGGATTGCTTATTAACGGAAGGGTTCGTTCTCAGCTCCCTCGCAAGGAAGTCAGAGAGGCAATGCTTGATCCGGAAGCGATCAGGTAATGCTGCTTGCATATGGGATAATAATCAGGAGGTCTTAGTAATGTTGAGTATGGATAGTATTGAAAGATACTCGGAAGTATTGCTCTGGGGTTTGAAAACCGCAAGAAAGGTAAGATTTAATAAAAATGAAGTTGTATTAATCCGATTTGATCTGGCTGCCATTAAGCTGGCTGAAATACTTCAGGAAAAGATAATGGATATGGGATTGAACCCTGTATTGCGCATGGGCCTGACCCCTGTCATGGAACATAATTTTTATAGCAGGGCTAATAAAAACCAGCTCGTTTTCAATGCACCCGGGGAAAAGGAACTTTATGAAAACCTTAATGGCAGTATCTATCTGAATGCGCCGGAGTCATTGACTCATCTTAGCGACATTGATCCGAAGAAGATCGGAAAGGCGGCTGTAGCGAGGAAGCCTTTACGTGACCTACTATGGGAACGGGAGGATAGAGGGGAATATGGATGGACCCTTTGCACCTTTCCAACGGATGAATTGGCAAAACAGGCGGGATTGAGCATTGAAGATTACAGTGAACAGATAATCAGGGCATGCTATCTGGACAGACAGGACCCTGTAAAGGCATGGAAGGGTATTTACAAGGATGCAATGTCCATTAAGAACTGGCTTAACAGTATGGATGTCAAATACTTCCATGTCGAATCCGAACATACAGACCTTAAAATCAGGCCAGGGAAACAGCGTAAATGGGTAGGTATATCAGGGCATAACATTCCAAGTTTTGAACTTTTTATTTCTCCGGACTGGAGAGGGACTGAAGGGATTTACTATGCTGACCAGCCATCATTTAGAAGCGGCAACTATGTAAAGGGTGTGAAGCTTGTTTTCAGCAGGGGCTCGGCTGCTCAGATAAATGCCGGGCAAGGAGAGGAATTTGTAGTAAAGCAATTATCCATGGACAAGGGTGCTGGAAGGGTAGGGGAGTTTTCCCTTACAGACAAAAGGTTTTCCAGAATAGACAAATTCATGGCTAATACCCTTTATGATGAGAATTACGGAGGCGATTACGGAAATTGCCATATTGCAGCCGGTTCTTCATACAGCGATACCTACGATGGTGATCCTGCAGAGCTTACAGAAAAGGAGAAAAAGAGGCTGGGTTTTAATGATTCCGCCCTTCATTGGGACCTTGTTAATACGGAAAAAAAGACGGTTACGGCATTCCTGAAAAACGGCAGGAAAACTCTGATTTATGAAAACGGGATGTTCAACTTTTGATCGGGTTAATAATATTGCAAATCCATTGCCTGAGTCAGGTGTCAAGAGGGAAATCAGCAACTTTGGAATAAAATGCCGGGTAAGGGGTAATCGGTTTTTTGTAGAAATTGACACACAATTATCATTTCCCTATTATCCATAAAATAAACTACCCCGCCGCAGAGCAGTGGGGTATCGTAAAAAGCATTGAACGCCCCAAGGGGCGGGGACTTGTCTGCCTGAGGCAGGATCGAACCCTCGTCCGCCTCTGGCGGATTGAAAAAATTAGTTTTTTAGAAGAATCCCCGGCAGGGTATAAAATGGAGCAACAGGATATAAATCCCGTGAACGATCAACAGTATCAGGATAATATTTTAATGGGAGTTTCCCGCACCTTTGCCCTGACCATACCTCAACTCCCGCCGGATCTTTCAAGGGTGGTCGGTAATGGTTATTTGCTGTGTCGCATTGTTGATACGGTAGAGGATGAACCAGCGTTGACACCTGATCAGAAAAGGCATTTCTCTCAGGAATTTGTAAGAGTAGTCGCAGGAAATGCGAGTGCGTATGAATTCAGCAACAGCCTTTTTTCAGCTCTTTCCAGCAGCACAACTGATGAAGAAAAAGACCTCATAAAAAATGTACCTGCCGTTATCCGCATAACTCGCAGCTTTTCCGGGATTCAACAGGCGGCTTTGCTTCGCTGTGTGCAGATTATGGCTGAAGGCATGGCAGATTTTCAACAGAACGGCAGCCCCTTCGGATTAAAAGACATGGAGGAAATGGATCGTTACTGTTATCATGTTGCCGGGGTAGTCGGTGAGATGCTGACTACCCTGTTCTGTGATTATTCTCCCAGGATTGCCAGGAAACAGTCACAGTTGGAGTCTCTGGCAGTATCATTTGGCCAGGCCCTTCAGATGACCAATATCCTTAAGGATATATGGGATGACAGGGCGCGTGGTGCATGCTGGCTGCCTCAGGATATATTTTTGAAGTCAGGGTTTAATCTTAAGGATTTGTCATCCAGTGACTATGATCCTGCTTTCGGTGAGGGCATTGCAGGTTTGTTAAGTATATCCTATGTCCACTTGAAAAACGCCTTGAGTTATATACTGCTTATTCCTCGAAATGAACAGGGAATCCGACGTTTTTGTCTCTGGGCCCTGGGAATGGCAATACTGACCCTGCGCCGCATAAACAGATACCGTAACTTTTCTGAAAGCCGGCACGTCAAAATCTCGAGGCGAAACGTAAAAGCCACCATATTTACGTGCAATATCACAGCATTCAGTAATCTCAGCCTGAGAATGCTGTTCTATTTTTTGACAAGATCGTTGCTGAAAAGTCAGTAAGATTTTAATGGTGTAATGTGAGTTGAATTTACTGTTATGGATGACAACAGCCTTCTTATCTCAGTTCAGGACTTAAGGGTATATTTCTACGGTGATGGAAAAGTTTCTCATGCCGTGGATGGAGTAAGCTATGAAGTCCGAAGAGGTGAGACGGTATGCATTGTCGGAGAATCGGGCTGCGGAAAGACGGTTTCAGCGCTGAGTATCCTGAGACTTGTACCAAGTCCGCCGGGAGAAATAATGGACGGCAGGATCATGCTCGAGGGGAAGAACCTCCTGGATCTGCCTGAAGAGGATATGCGGAAGATCCGTGGAAACAGGATTGCAATGGTCTTTCAGGAACCCATGACCTCATTGAATCCTGTCTTCACAATAGGCGATCAGATTGAAGAATGTCTTAGGATACATAAAAAGGCGGAGCCGCATGAATTGCGGCAAAGGTGTGTTGAACTGCTGACAGATGTGGGGATTCCATCTGCTGAAGACCGGATTAATGATTACCCTCATCAGTTGAGCGGCGGGCAAAGACAGAGGGTAATGATTGCAATGGCCCTGGCGTGCAATCCTGACCTTATTATTGCAGATGAGCCGACTACTGCCCTGGATGTGACGATACAGGCCCAAATATTGAATCTGTTTAAAAAGATTCAGAAAAACGGCTCCAAATCACTTCTTTATATCACCCATGATCTGGGCGTTGTAGCAAATCTGGCAGACCAGGTATACGTGATGTATGCTGGAATTATTGTAGAACAGGGCAATACATCACAGATCTATAATGAAACCTCTCACCCATACACTATAGGACTGATGGAATCGCTTTCGGGCCGTTCCAGGCGGGGTAAAAGACTGTACAGCATTCCCGGAACAGTTCCAAATCCGGCATTTAAACCGGGCGGATGCCCTTTTCATCCAAGGTGCCGGTTTGCAAATGCCAAATGCAGCGAACAATTTCCTGAGATGTGTGATTATGGTGAAGGTCATTTAAGCCGCTGTCCTGTTTTGTATGAACAGAGGGCGGATGCAGCTTCGTGAATTAATTATTTTCCTTTATGAAGAGAGCGGGTCTTGAGCAACGAAATTACCCTGAAGACAGAAGGCCTTAAAAAATATTTTCCTGTGCGCAGAGGATTCCTCCAGAAGATTGGCAGCTGGATAAAGGCTGTTGATTCTGTGGACCTGGAGATTGAGCGGGGAAAAACACTCGGTCTGGTCGGCGAAAGCGGATGCGGTAAATCCACTGTGGCAAGAGTCATACTTAAATTACTGGAGCCTGATGGAGGCAGGATTATTTTTCAGGGTCGTGATATCAGCGCCCTGTCTGAAAGTGAAATGAAACCTTTGCGGAAGGACATGCAGATTATATTCCAGGATCCTTTCGGATCACTTAATCCGCGTATGACAGTGGGACAGTCAGTTGAGGAAGGTCTCAGAACCCTGGGACTTCCAGGGAACGAGAGAAAGGGGCGGGTAGAAGAACTCCTGAATATGGTCGGCGTCTCAGCCGGCAGTTCAGATCGCTATCCTCATGAATTCAGCGGAGGACAGCGTCAGAGGATCGGTATCGCACGAGCGCTCAGCGTAGACCCTGCATTAATTATTTGTGATGAGCCGGTTTCTGCTCTGGATGTTTCCATCCAGGCCCAGATCATTAATCTGTTGAATGATCTGCAGGAAAACCTGGGCCTCAGTTATCTATTTATCTCCCATGACCTGAATGTAGTGAGCTACATAAGTGATAAAACCGCAGTTATGTATTTAGGGCAGATCATGGAATATGCATCTACTGAAGAGATATTTGAAAATCCGGTCCATCCATATACCAGGGCACTGCTGTCGGCTATTCCAGTGCCGGAACCCGGTAAAGGCTTAGATACAGAACTGATCGGCGGTGATGTCCCCAGCCTGACTCACACTATTGAAGGCTGCAAATTTCAGAACAGATGCCCTATGGTTGAAGACAGGTGCAGGACAACGGAGATTGATACTTACAGGGCTGGGGGAGACGGTCACATGGTGAGGTGCTGGAAAGCGTTGTAAAACCAGCCGCCCCTCCCTATTTATCATCTCTTTTATGTTTACAGATTGAACGACAGCTCAAGGATTATTACAGATGAGGGCTCCTTTTTTGGCTTGACTTTTATAGAGAATCAGGCAAAATACACTTCTTGATGGGGGATCGTATAGTGGCAATACGACGGGTTCTGGCCCCGTTAACCGAGGTTCGAATCCTCGTCCCCCAGCCACAATTAGACCACGCCCAGCGCGTGGATTTGCATTTATAAGGTCCCATCGTCTAGCGGTCTAGGATATCGGCCTCTCACGCCGGAGACACGGGTTCGATTCCCGTTGGGACTACCATGGATAAGTTAATAAACCCCTTGAAGTTGTCAAATCAGTTCAAGGGGTTTTTATGGTTGTTTTGCAATAGAATGCCTCGCTACAGGCGTTAATACCATCAATAAACTAAGTCCAAGAAGACTTACCAGCAGGGCAATCCAGATAGGAAGGATGTAGCTGCCGGTCATATCAAAAATATATCCTGTTATAACGGGTCCTATTGCTCCGCCAGCAGTCCCAAAAAAAACAACCATACCGAACAGGGAACCATGGGAAGACGTCCCGAAAAGTTCTGCCACAATAGGTGAAATCACCGTAAAAAAACCTCCATGGGCAAGGCCGTATATAGCAGCAAAAAGATACAGTTTCCACAACTGATCCGCTGTCTTCAACCATAACATTGAGGTTATTAACACTAATATTGCTATCATCATGGACCGCTTGCTTCCAATCCGGTCTATCACCATGCCAGTTATAAAACGGCCTGCCATGCTGACAACACCGATTGTTGAGAGAACTCCTGAAGCTTTATGAACGGAAATGCCGATATCTCGTGCGTGCGGGACGATGTGAACCAGTACACTCATCAAACAGGATACGATAGAAAGGTTGATAAGGCACAGAATCCATAACTGAGACGTTTTAGATGCCATAAAGAATGAAAAATCTATTATAGCACGTTCTTCATTTGAATCCGTGGATGACAAATGTGTTGTATTTGAGATTTTCTCAGGCTCTTTTTTTAGCAGCCAGGCAATAATAGTCAGTATAATTAAGGAGATAACCCCAAGCACTACAAAAGAATTTCTCCAGCCATAGCCTGCAATCAAAAGACTTGCCAGAAGGGGAAAGACAAATTGTCCCGCACCGGTTCCCACTTTTACAATCCCCGTCATTAATCCGCGTCTGGCCGGAAACCATCTGGCAACAGTTGTCAGGGCAATAACATCAACAGAACTTAATCCGATTCCGAAAATAAAGCCGAAAAAAAGGTAGAGTTCCCAAATAGAATTGGTATGGGACATTAATATATAGCCTGCACTGAAAAATAAGGCCGTCAACCCTACGATGATCCTTGGGCCGATTCTGTCGTTTAAATGTCCAATTAAGATTCCAAAAAAGCCGGAAACCATGAAAGCCATTGACGATGCACCGGAGATCACTGCCCGCGACCATCCGAATTCAGAAATTAACGGTGTGAAGAATATCCAAAAGGCATTATATACCCCAATTCCTACCGTCTGGAGACAAAAACAGCAGGTAATAATAACTTTCGAATAGCTGCGTGGTTGTTTATCCTCTTGTATCATACATTTTTATCTCTCAAAATTTTACCAGCCTATGGCTGGGACAAAAAAGTGGATTATGACAAAACCTCTTGAAAGAGGTGGCAGATGCCCGCTTAACTTGAAGGGCAAGAATATTGAGCTTATATTAATGCCTATATAAGTTGTTTTTCAGTCAATTACATAAAACTTTGCTTTTTCGGCAAGGTAAGAGATAGTTGTTTCGGACATGTCAAATAGTGCTACCTATTCTATAACCCTCACTCGTCGCTTTTCCAACCCTGCGTGGCTCCAGGGCGTCTCCTATTACATATATCTCATGAGCCAATCCTTTAAGCTCATCATAAAGCCTTGTCTCAGATACGAGTCCGGTGGCCAATACTACCTTATCTCCATTTATATTGATAATATTTCGGCCTTTTTCTATACCGGTAACACCATCATCGGTAATTTCTATGATCTTTGTTTCGGTAATCATTTCCACGCCCGATTCTGTAAGTCTGGTGAGAAGAATAGCCTTGATAGTCAATGCATCTTGAGCTATTCCAGGAATCATTTCTACAATTGTTACCTTTTTACCCTGTTGGGCAAGGTACAGGGCCGTTTCACAACCAACTGCACCACCTCCGACAATAATCGTTTTTTCTCCGGGATGGGCTTTGCCTAACAGGATGTCGATAGCAGTAGTGACAAAAGGTTTCTCAATGCCGGGAATATTCAAACGGAAAGCGCTTGCACCTGTGCCAATAATCACAACCTCCGGTTTGATCTCACTTACCATCTGTGCCGTGACTTCCTTGCAAAGTTCTATTTTTATTTCGGGAGATTCCATTTGCCTTATCAACCATTCCTTATATTTTTTCAGGTCCTCTTTGAAGCTCGGCACTGTTGCTGCGTTTAACAGCCCTCCCAGAATTTCAGTTTTTTCGCATAGAGTGACATGGTGACCTCTCAAGGCTGCAACGCGTGCCGCTTCCATGCCTGCTACCCCGCCGCCAGCAATAAGAACTTTCTTACGTCTCAGCGGCACAGTTAATTTATAACTTTCAAAGCCTACTTCGGCATTAACAGAACATTTTATCCCTACACTCATTTTTCTGCACATCTCGCTGCATCTAATGCATGGGCGTATTTTTTCCGGCTCACCCGCCATCAGTTTATTACCTATTTCGGGATCAGCCAGATGACCTCTGCCTATAGCAATAAAATCCGCTTTTCCCTGTTGAAGGACTTTGTCGCCAATCTCAGCTGTTATGGAACCAACAGTTATAACAGGCAAGTTGACGACCTTTTTTATTTCTTCGGCATCATTGATAATGTGTCCGCGTGGTTCATACATTGAAGCCCCGGTACTTGGCCGGCGAGGAAAGGTAAGACCGGTCGCATAAATTCCCGCTGAGACATCCAGAGCATCCACTCCGACTGCTTCCAGCTTTTTTGCAACTTGTTTCGCCTCTTCTAATTCAAGCCCACCATCAACATAATCTGTTGAGTTAATCCTTGTTAGCATTGGAAAATCAACGCCCACAATTTTTCTTATCTCTTGAATTACTTCTATAAGAAAAGTCATCCTTTGATTGATATCGCCACCATATTTGTCTGTTCTTCGGTTAGTATTGGGCGCCAGAAACTGGTTAATAAGATACCCATGAGCTGCATGCACCTCTATCGCATCAAACCCTGCTTCTTTTGCTCTCCTGGCCCCTTGTGCGAATGACTCGACTAACTCAATTATCTGCTCAATGCTTAATTCTTTAGGAAATCCTCCTGATACAGGACAGGGAATAGTTGAAGGTGCCAATGTTGGCATGCCGGTAACTGCAGTTGTTGTTTGCCTTCCTGAATGCACCAACTGTATTGCTGCTTTACTTCCCCATTCTTTTATGGCACTGGCCAGATCACTAAGTCCAGGTATACATTTATCATCATGTATGCCTAAATCCTGAGTGAACAATTTTCCTGATTGATGAACAAAGGTTGCCTCAACTATTATCAAACCTGCCCCACCTTTAGCCATGGTTGTGTAATGATCAATTAGTCGCCTTGTGACAATACCATCAGGGTAAGCAAAACCCCTTACCATAGGCGGTACTACAATTCTGTTCCTGACTTTCATTTTCCCTATGTTGCCTGGGGTTAATAATTTTTCAAAATTTTGTGACATTAGATACTACTCCTATAAATTATCATTCCGGCTAAAGAAGATTCCCACATGAATTGCAACCACAAAAATCCGTTAACATAGTTTTGACCCTTGTTAAATCAATTATTATCAAAACATATATAGCAACTATTTTTGTTTTTTCTTTTTGAAAGAACTAAACTATTCGTAAACACTAAAAAAATCAGGTATACTATCTGCGGCCACGAGTGTGAAATTTCACATCTTCACAGAGAAGATACTGCTTTAAAAAAACCATTTATGCAGAGCTCCAGGTCAGCCTTTTCTCTAATTTTATTTTCTTCGGTCATTTTATCGAAAGCTTTTAGTCGAACGTCTTTATCTAAAAATTCATGTAAACATCGTTCTATAATATCGTCTGTCCCTAAATGTATCTGATTGTGAATTTCATTTTTCCAAAGGTTAAGTTGATCGAGGTAATTCCTGAGATGGCGATGAGAGCTCTCTCCTTTTCCGAAATGGGGGAAATAAATGGGCATGTCATCCAATTTTGACAGTATTTCAATACTTCTAACTGATGATTCAAAAAAATATACCGGCGGAGTTGCAGGACGCATATATTCAGATCCTTTGATTATAAGATGTATTCCAGCGGCTTCCCCGGCAAAAAGCCTATCTTTATAGCAAAAGCTTAGATGGTGTGCTGCATGCCCAGGGGTTTCCAGTACCAGCACATCATCTATCATTAATTCATCATGAGCTATCACTCGATTCCTGGCAACAGGCTTTGGCATTCCATAAGCCTCAGCAGTTTTTCCTAAGACCTCTTTGCTGTTCAGCCATAAATCCGATGGGTCTGTAAGATGACGTATTCCTTTCCTATGACATACAGCACAAGCCATAGGAAAATATGCAAGTAGTTCTGCCAATCCCCCGGCGTGATCTATGTGGATATGGGTCAGAAAAATATAGTCTACTTTTTTTATACCCTTATCATCTAGTGCATCAATTAAATAACGTGCTGACCTTGGAGGTCCCACATCAAATATCATTGATTTGTCATCCGCGATATACCAGGAGCCAATGAATCCTTCGAACCCTTTAATAGCTTGTGAAACATCAATTAATTCTTCTCTCACGACTAAAATACCTCGGCTTTCAATCTTTCTCTACCTATACTGTTATAAATTCAATAATAGTATTTAAAGAGGGCTGTTAAATCGAGGGGAATGCTCTGCGATTCTATGAAAAGAAAAATATTATTAAGTCTCTTGAGTACTCCCATTAAAAAAACCTAATTATGTCTGCACACTCAATTTCGAAAATAAATGCTGATCAAAAAACCGGTTTAATGGAATATGAGTTATTGCGCTAGATAGCCACCATCTGAAATAGCAACCGTTCCCGTCATATAAGTTGATGCATCAGAGGCTAACAATAGAATTAGTCCAATAAGTTCGGAAGTTAAACCGAATCTCCGCATAGGAATCTGTTTTATGAGCGAATCATATACGTTTTTCGAACTTTCCAGGGCACTGGTAAGGTCTGTCTTAAGATAGTGCGGGGCTATTGCGTTTACTCTAATATTGTACCTTGCCCATTCAAGCGCCAGGCTCTTTGTGAGAAGGATTACTCCGGCTTTTGATGAACAATATGCCGGAGATCTGGGGACTCCCGTGAAGCCGGCGGTCGATGCAATATTGATGATACTGCCTTTTCTATTCTTAATCATCTCTTTGCCAACATGTTTACTGCATAGGAAGACCCCCCGCAAATTGACTGCCATTACCTTGTCCCATTCCTCGATTGGAGCATCCTCAGTTGGAATGAATCCTGCCTGGGCGATTCCAGCATTATTAATAAGAATATCAACTCGCTTGAACCTTGAAATGGCTTCTCTTGTAAGGTTCAGTACTGATTGTTCATTAGATACGTCAGCTTTTAGAACAATATATTCAGACGTTATTTTTGATATTTCCTCGCTCGTTTCCTTGGGATAGACCAAATCACTGAGCACTAATGAAGCACCATTTTGTGCCAGCGATAAACTAATATCCTTTCCCAAACCTCTGGAACAGCCGGTAATTAAAGCGACTTTTCCTTTGAGGTCAAATAATTCAGATGCTTTCATCCGCGATTCCCTCCTTATCTCCAGTTGAACATATAAATAATTCCTGACAAAAGACTTAAAGGTGCTCTTCATTCTAAGCCTATGAGTAAGTTAGCTCTGTGGCTTCTTTCTTCTGTGTGCGATTAGAATAGGTCCTTTGGAGAAATAACCTTTAAGCTTTGCTTTTCTGAATTTATTTCAATGCAAAGACTGTGCCTTTCATGCCTGTTAAATTACAGGGATATTGTATGGCAATTGTGTTTTTGGAGATAAGATCGTTAGATGCAGGTCAAAAAATAAATGGAGTGATTATTGAGGAAATAGGGTTCTAAATACCTGCCAATTAGATTGCAGACTTTAACATAATGGGAATTCAGTTTTCTATTTCAAGCGACTTTAGAAGGCGGGAGAAATTGGATCGAGGAAGACTGAGAAGATTAGCTGCTTGAGACTTTTTGCCGCCTGTTTGCTCCAGACATCTGAGAACGAGATATCTTTTAAAATCACGCACGACATCACTGAAAACGAGATTCCGTTTAAAATCAGGCAGGACATTGGTAAAATTGTGATAATCTTCATTGAAGATTTCTTCCCGTCTGTCACTGTGTTGAAAAATTTCGGTGGGGAGGTTGTCTATTAACTGTTTGTCATTATTGGAAATTATGGATAATCTCTCAATGGCGTTTTCAAGCTCCCTAACATTCCCGGGCCAGGAATAGTTAAGAAAATAATCCATTAAGTATTGAGTAATGTTCAGCTTTACCCCTTTAATATAAGCATATTTTCTTGCAAAGAATTCTGCTAATTCAGGAATATCTTGTTTCCTTTCTCTCAGGGGAGGAAGGGTAATAGGAAAAACGTTAAGTCTATAAAATAGATCTGAGCGGAAAGCGTGTTCTCTTACTTTTTTAGGCAAATCCTTGTTTGTAGCAGCTATAACTCTCACGTTAATTTTTTGTGAGGTCTTTGATCCTAATGGCATTATCTCGTGTTCCTGTAAAACTCGGAGAAGCTTAGTTTGAGTGCGCTGAGATAACTCACCGATTTCATCAAGGAAAATGCTTCCTCCGTCAGCTAATTGGAACATTCCTATACGTTTTTGATGCGCCCCTGTAAAAGAACCTTTTTCATGACCGAAAAGTTCACTCTCAATTAGTTCTTCAGGAATTGCAGCACAATTGACCTTAATCAAGGGATTTTCTTTTCGAATGCTCAATTCATGGACCGCATTTGCAATGAGTTCCTTGCCTGTGCCTGTTTCTCCGTAAATGATAACCGAGGTATCAGTATTGGCAACCCTGTTGACTAAGTCCATGGCTGCATGCATCCCGGGGCTTGATCCAATAACGAAATCAGACCTGATTCTTTCCTTTAGGTATTTATTCTGTAATTGAATCTGTTCAGAAATACATTTTATATGATTTTTTTCCGCTAGGACGTCTTGATATTTAATCGCATTATCCAGGGCTATCCCTGCCTGTTGAGTAAATGCGGAAAAAAATTTCCGACTGTCATCAGAAAAACGGTGGTAAGCCTTAGAGTATATTCGTAATGATCCTATTGACTTAAATCCGGCAATAATTGGAGCCTCAAGGCATGAAATTATTTGTCTGTTAAAGCAATAGTCACGAAAAGAACGTTCAACCGGGGCGCTCGAAAGATCCTTAATTATGGAAACCGGGGGAGTATTTCCGGCAATCTCCTGAAATGCAGTATTTATTAAAGGTATATCACGAAATTGTTCATAGCTGTTGTCCAGCCCGCTTGTTAATACTTTAGGGGGTTTGCCATCCCGTTTAACAAACAATGCGAATATATCATATCCAAGTTCTTTCAACATATCTGCTATATTTTCACAAACGGCATCTATTCGCAGGCTGTTGTTTAGGAGCTGTGACATTTTGTAGAGAGTTGATAACTCACCTATTGTCTTTGAAAGCTTGATATTAGTATCTTGAAGCTGGGCAGTCCTTTTCGAAACCTTGCTTTCAAGTAAATGTGTAACTTTTTCTCTTTCCTCGTAAAGGAGTGAGTTATCAATCGCCAATGCAATGTGCCCTACAAAAAGCTTAAGTGCATTCATATCTTCCTTTGTAATTCGTTCTGAACTATAGGCCTTATCACCAGTGAAGATGCCAAGGACCCTGTTACGGCCAAGAAGTGGAACAACACAGTATTCCTTAGTGTCTGAAATCTTACGGAATTTAGGGCTGACTCTTGGGTCGGTAACAGCATTTTTGACATATAATGGTACTTTATTCATAACAGATAGGGTTTCAGCTGCTCTTTCGTCCATACGAAATCCTACCCTTTTCCTTATGATGGAAGCCTTTTCCGTCTTTATCCGATCGATCCAGGCCGCACATCGTAAAAAATCTCCCTCTAAAAGATAAACCAGGCACCTTTCAAAATTAACAGCTACTACTGCTTTTTCAACGAGAATTTGGAGTAAGCGGTTTAAATTCATAGTCGAATGGATTTGTGCATTCATTTCGGCCAGCACGCTCAGTTCTCTAATTCTTCTTTCTGTATTTTTTTTAATACTGCTTGATTTAGTAAGTGATTTTGCTTGGCTCATTATTCTATTCCTTTAAAATAATTAGGTTTTATATATGGCCTTTTTATCCTCTATTCAATTGCCTCGTAATAATTATTCTTTTAAAAGGATTTAAGGGAAATATTTAGAAAATAAACATTAGTTTTATTTCCAATATGTTTTCTAAAATATACCGGATTTAAAACAGCGAAAAGCGCTTGGATAATATTTCAAATTAAATCCACTACGTTAACGCGATGTTATCATATTTATCACATTATCAAAATGATATCAAGAAAATATCGAAACGATAGCGTTTTTGTAGTCTTCTGGAAGCTCCAATATTGATTGGTTCGTAAGAATCCGAAATGTAAAAAATATAATAATATACTGTGTTCTAAATCAGCAATTGTTCACTAAGCACTGTCTATTCATCAGCGTCGGTGGGAATTTTCAGATTGACATCAACCTTAAAAAAAATAGGGCAAACGTAATCTGTGCGTTACCATCCTTTATTCAAGCATACTTTAGACCTATCTGCCATATTTTCTTTAGGATAAAATTCAAAATTGTCAAAGGTAGGCTAACATTCAAGGTGTGAATTCAGAAAGCCAGATACTCCTGTATTTCTATGCCAGAAGCAGTGACTAAATGTTTTTTTTCACCTACTGATTTTGTATAAAAAATTGGCTGATTGGGCATTATCTTTAAAAGACTTTGTTAAGATGGTATGAAAACGGCTAAAATTAAAGAATATGATGTGGCTCACTGGCACAGTTTTTGAATATATAAAAACGAGTAAAAAGAAAGGCCACAATACCTAAACTTGAAGAATAGTTATAAGGTTCATGAGATTTTTTTATTAAGTAATTCCTAAGCACTTGGTATTAAGGTAATCACAGATGCCATTTTGTGCTTGAAGAATTTATGCCTAAATTGATCAAGTTTATACTATTCATCTTGAATAGTCTCATAAGAAGGCACAGTCTATAAGAGATGAATTGGAGAATTACAAAAAAGTGGAAAAGGTAGGCCATTTTAATTAACTGTAACGCAATAAAAATTACAGGTGGAAGTGGCCGGCGAACGTGAAATCATATGATAATATATCGGGAAATGTCATGAAAGCTGCAAGATTTTATAGGGCTAATGAGAAACTGAGAATTGAGGAAGTTCCAGTACCTAAACCCGGGCCAACGGATGTGATAGTGAAAGTTCATGCCGCCGGAATATGTGGCTCTGATGTGCACATTGTAAAGGGACACACTTTCACAGAGTTTGCGCCTATTATTTTGGGACACGAGGGAGCTGGTGTCATTACAGAAATTGGCGATAATGTTCAGAGATGGAATGTTGGAGATCGGGTTTGCATTAATTGTGTTACGACTTGCGGGATTTGTTACAATTGCTTGCGAGGGCGTGATTCAATTTGTTTGAGGCGAAAAAATATTGGTCGTGATTTGGATGGAGTTTTTGCAGAATATGTAAAAGTAAACGAGCGAAATCTAATAGCACTCCCAGACTCGATACCTTTCGATCAAGGGGCGATTATAACTGATGCTGTTGCTACCCCTTACCATGCGGTGGTTAGCCGCGCAAGGCTGTCAGTTGGCGAAAAAATCGTGGTATACGGCTTGGGCGGTATAGGACTGCATGCAGTCAGTCTTGCGAAAATTATGGGAGCGGGCTTAATCGTAGGTGTAGATGTTAATGAGTCAGCTATGGCGGCTGGAAAGGAGTTTGGTGCAGACGAAGTTTTTAACCCAAAAAACGGAGACTTCAGCAAAAGGCTACTAGATTTGACGGCGGGAGATGGATTTGATGTTGCCATCGAATGTGTTGGAATTGTTGGAACGATAAGGGATTGCATTGAAGCCGTGAAAATTGGTGGCCGGGTGGTAGCTGTTGGTCTTGGACAAGGAGATATAAATGCTGGCCCTCTGCTTGGCTTTGTTAGAAAAGAAGTGGAGTTGATGGGTTCATCAGCTATGGAACTAAAGGAGATTTCGACTATTGTCGATCTTGTACACTCCGGACGCCTTGATCTTTCTAAGTCAGTAACTAAAAGGGTTGCCCTTAGTGAAGTGAATGCGTGTCTGGATGCGCTTTCAGATAAGAAGGAGAGGATTGTCAGAATGGTAATAGTCCAAATATAGACGCGTATTTTAGACCGCTCTTTTACCCGGATATTCGTTATGAGCTACTTCAGTTTTCTACCTATTTCCATGGGATCTTGAGTGCAAATATGATTCAAAATCCTTGGGAAACTAAGAAAAAATCGAAATTTCGATATAATTTCCGTGGTTGGATCATCATAGCAATCTGCATGATCGCCATGATCCTTGTTTATGGTATCCGACATTCATTTGCCGTTTTTTTTTCACCCATTCTTAAAGAGTTTAACTGGACCCGGGCTGACGTATCCTTCATGCTGTCGCTGAATGTCCTGGTTTATGGATTCCTTGCACCATTGCCTAGTATAATAGCAAAGCGCTTTAACCCCAAGAGGATGATGATACTTGGCGTAATCATACTTGGGATGGCAACGGGAAGTTGCTCCATGGCCACCGAACTTTGGCACTTTTACGTTCTTTTCGGAGTATTAATGCCACTGGGAACGGCATTTTGTGGGTGGCCAATGATTGGCCCGGCTCTGATGAACTGGTTTATTTCAAAGCGTGGACTTGTGCTCGGTTTGGGCCAAGTAGGTGGAGGTTTAAGTTTTGGTTATGGTATTTTGGTGGAGCGTTCTATTCTACTCTTCGGGTGGCGCTGCAGTTTTCTAATTTTAACCGGTATGTTAATTGTTATTCTCCTTACGCTTTATCTGTTTTGGTTTCACTTCCGCCCTGGAGACATTGGGCAAAAAGCTTATGGATCTGATGAAGAACAGGAAACCAGTGACACACAGTTGGAAAAAACCTTCCACATAGAAAGCGAGAAACCCAGCTATCAATTGCGATATATCATCCTGAGCCGCCAAGCCTGGCTCTTAATGATTTCTTATGCCCTTTTTTGGGGGATGGCTGTCTATGTTATGATAGCACATCAGGTGAAATTCATGGAAGATGCAGGTTTTGAGAGCGTGTTTGCCGTTTCAATTTCGGCTTTTCTTGGAATCACCCTAGCTTTAGGACAGCTTTCCGGTTTTGTTTCAGACTGGATAGGTCGAGAGAAAACCGGGACTCTCGCTTCGATCCTTTGCGTAGTAGCACTAGTTTGTTTAATCTCTGTGCATAACCCTAAGCAGTCTTATCTATTATATATATACGCGCCCTGTTTTGGCTTCGGAGCAGGTCTTTTTACCACGACAATCATAGCAGGGGCTGCCGACATATTCGCGGGTCAAAATTTTGGAGTAATGGCTGGCCTGTTGCTTACCGGTATGGGGATTGGAGGCTTGATTGGTCCCTTTTTCGCAGGGTATTCTTTTGATGTATTAGGAAGTTACATCCCATCTTTTATTATTTCTATATTCAGTATTTTGTTGTCGTGTATCAGCTTCTGGCTCGCCGGGCCAAGAAAAGGCTGTTACAGCTTCATGACTCACCTTAGTAAGCCTCTGCCTAAGTAATGTCTCGAAGTAGCTGTTAAACGCAAGCCTGTTATTGCTTCAATTTAAGTTAGCAGTCCTGTGTGGGAGGCAGAATGCACAACACCCTTGCTGATTGTGGAAAACAATTCTTGTAAGGTTTATTCAATCGGCGTTGTTTGATTCTTCACGATAATCGGGCTGAATGAAGAGGGGTGCCTGGTTGCCCGATGGCTAGCCTAACTTTCCCGACACCATATGTCCAAGCCAAGTTCAAACTTCGCGGTTCAACAAAAGCGAGGATGGTATTAAGACTTTATATAGCTATCTCAACCCGATATTTTCATTTGATATCAAGATTAGGTACCAAGAGAGTGAATGGTCAGTTCGCTTGAGGATGAAAGATATCGATTAGATAGCATAAGAGATCAAAAAGATAGCTATGGGTATCAATTAGATAGCATAAAAAGAATTAGGTAAATCATTCTTTGCTGTAACTTCCTATTATTAGATCGAAATATTGATTGGCACAAGGCTTGCAAATTATATAAATCAAGAACTGGGTATTTTGAACATTTTTTATTTCTAAACAATTCTTAGGTTAGGAAGTGTTCCTGCCTACGTTCTAAATGGTAGATGTCATAATTGAAGACATCCACATGTCAACATAATTTTGAATCGCTTGGAGTGCAGAGCTATTCGGGGGAAATGTGAAAATGGATACGGCTTTTTCTATAAATGACAAAGTAGCAATTGTCACAGGTGGCTCTTCTGGGATTGGCTTTGAGATTTGCAGGAAATTTTCTCAAGAGAAGGCGCACGTCGTAATAGCTGACATTATTGAGGAGCGGTCAGTCCAGGCTTGTGAAATGATAAAAAATGAATGCGGTAATGCAATTGCGATTAAAACAGATGTTACGAGCAAAGAGAGCGTTGATAAACTCATTGAGCGGACTTTAGGCGAATATTCAAGAGTCGATATCCTTGTAAACTGTGCAGGAATCAATATTAGAAAGCCATATATAGAATATTCTGAGAAGGAATGGGATTTGATACTTAGTGTTAATCTGAAAGGTGTTTTTCTTGTTTCTCAGGCTGTGGGTAGAATCATGATAAGCCAGCGGAAGGGAAAAGTGATCAACATATCTTCCGTACTGGAAAAAATTGGACAAGAAGCCCGAGGGCCTTATGCTGCTAGCAAAGGTGGAGTAGCCCAGCTCACGAAGGTACTGGCACTTGAATGGGCACCTTATAATATTAACGTAAACTGTATAGCTCCAGGATTTATCAAAACACCCCTTATTGCAAGCGTAATAGAGCAGGACAAGTCTTTTGAAGAATTTATAAACCAAAACATTCCACTTCGTAGACTTGGGGTTCCAGAGGATGTTGCTTTTGCTGCCTTATATCTGGCATCAGAAGCTTCTTCCTATGTTACTGGCCAGTCATTTTTTATAGATGGAGGATGGACTACTCGTTAGAATCAATAACTTAACGCTAAATTGAAAGGTATTTGTATATATATATGTATGAGAATTATCTTTGGACAAATAGTTGGCAAATGAATCAAAAAACATTTGGTAATTTAAGGAGGAGTAAAAAATGAGAAGATTGACAGTTGCACTACTGGTGAGTGTTTTAGCATTTGGAGTGGGTAGCTTTGGTAAGGCACAATCAGCTGAAGAAGGCGGTGTAGTTTTGATTGGCGATATGCAGCCCCTGAGTGGGGCAGCAGCCTACGATGGTGAACTTGGACACATGGGAACAGAAACCGCGGTGCAGGATATCAATGCCGCCGGTGGAAGAATAATTGGTGGTAAGCACTATACTTTTGTAACAAAGTGTTATGACCATCATTATACATCTGAGGGCGGAGCGACAGCTGCAAATAAGCTGGTCTTCGGCGACAAGGTCAAATACATAGCAGCTCCTATCGGTTCAGCTCCAACGCTGGCTGCTCAGGCAATCACAGAAAAAAATGGCGTCATACTTTTAGCAACCGGTTGGCATAAAGATGTTTTAGGGCCTAAAAAGCCGTTAACATTTAGGGAATATATGTCTCCTGACGGATTTGCGGATGCTCTTGTTAGGTGGGTAGGTAAGGAACACCCGGAAGTAAAAAGAGTTGCCATATTAACAGCAAATGATGCCACTGGCTATGATTCAGCCAGGGCTGCAAAGGCTTCATGGAAAGAGTTTGGCGTAGAAGTATTCAGGGCAGATTTCTTCGAGAGAGAAACCTCTGACTTTTATCCCTACCTCGCCAGATATATTAATGCCAAGGTTGATGCAATCGATATGCCTGGCATAGCTTCCGAACATGAAGGGCTTATAGCAAAACAGGCAAGAGAACTTGGCTTTAAGGGTATGCTGCTGGGGAACGGGATGTCACCAAAAGTTGTAGCAGATATTGCCGGTAAGGATGCAGAAGGCTATATTGTGCGTCAGGGTGTGCCGTTTGGCTCAAAATTTGCGACTCCTGCTGAGGAGGCGTGGAATAATAAATATAAAAAAGAGCGTAATTTGAAAGGTGATATGTCTTTCCTCGCCCTGTCAGCATATGATGCAGTATGGATGCTCGTTAAGGCTATGGAAGTAGCTGGTACTGTTGATGATACAAAAAAAGTAGCCGAAGTGATGGAGAATCTGGAGTACGAGTTGCCGCTGGCCGGAGTAAAAACAAGGTATCAGGGCCAGGAAACTTATGGGATCAAAAGACAACTGTCTAGGCCGATATATTTTCAACAGTACAAAGACGGTAAATGGGTTGTTGTGGGCTCGGCGATGCCAGTAATACCGTAAGTGAAGTATACATAAACGGCATCATGAGGTATTTATGTCCCATACATAAATGAGTTGCTGAAGTTTTAAACCTTTAAAATAGAAGACCTCTCTGTAAAGGGACTATTGGTAATAATTTAAGATGGAAGAGCGGAGAACCCGCTCAGAGGTGGCTGGAAGATGGGCTTTTATATGATAATGCAGGGTTTTCAGAACAGCATGGTGTTAAGCGGAATTTACATACTGGGGGCCTTGGGCATTAGTTTAGTTCTTGGTGTGCTGCATATAGTGAATTTTGCTCACGGTTCAATACTCATGATAGGCGGCTTTTTAGCTTATACGGCATCTGTACTGTTGGGTATTAATTATATATTGGCAATATTGATAGCAGTGATCTTAACTGCGCTGATGGGCGCACTTACTCAAAGGTATCTTTACGGTCAATTTTTCCCCGAGGTTTTGCCTGTGGTGCTTGTTGCTGTAGGGCTTACTGAAATTCTGCAGCAGGGTGCTATCGTGATTTGGGGTGCGGCTCCCGTATCTGTTCCATCTATTGTCAGTGGCTCGTTCCGGTTGGGAGGAGCTTACATGTCAAACGAAAGATTACTGGTGGTTGGGATTTCTGTTTTACTTATAATCGGGCTGTTTCTGTTCTTATATAAAACTAATTATGGTCGTGCATTGCGTGCTATTGCTCAGGATCAGGACGGAGCTATTCTTATGGGTGTCAACATTAAGAAAGTTTCTATACTTGGCATGGCTATAGCGTGTGGTTTAGCTGGAGCAGCCGGTTCACTTGTAGCGCCGGTTTTCAATGTAAGTTCCTCCATGGGAGTTGGGTATTTGATGAAGGCCTTCGCGATAGCTATTATGGGGGGCTTAGGCAATCTCCCAGGGACAGTATTGGCAGGAATAGTAATCGGACTGGTAGAAGGTTATGGATTTATGTTTATTGGTCAGCTTTCTACTCTGATTGTTTTCGCCTTGGTTCTATTGATATTGATAATTAAACCCACAGGGTTGCTTCCAGGCACTCTGTTCGAATGATGAAAAAAATGACAAATTTTACACAACAAGAAAAGAAGATGCAAATGCAGACGATCAAAGGAAAAGAAAGGCCGCGGATAACTCCAAAGAGGGTTGTGTTAACGTTATTAATCTTCGCATTGATGCTGCTGCTACCAAAGATTATAAGCAATGAATACTGGCTTCATGTAATTATTGGGACGGGAATAGTCAGCATCACTGTGATAGGGCTTCGGATACTGATGCAGACAGGGCCAGTTTCATTTGCACAGGCAGGTTTCATGGCAGTCGGTGGTTATACCTCTGCATTACTGGTAATGAAACTTGGAATCAGTTTTTGGATTTCTCTCTTCTTTGCCGGAATAGTTGCAGCCTGTGTAGGGTGTTTGCTCGGCTGGCCTGCCTTACGATTAAAAGCTGATTACTTCTTCCTGGTATCTTTTTGCATGGGCGAAGTTATAAGATTGTTCTTCAATTTTGTCGGGGTAGATTTATTTGGTGGTCCTACCGGATTGGCCTCTATTCCTCCGCCCGACCCTGTTTTAGGAATTGAAATTATTTCAAAAACGTCTTTCTTTTATTTAGTCTTTTTATTTGTATGCCTTGCAATGCTCCTATCACACAGCATAGACAGGTCGCGTATTGCAACAATTTTCTCAGCAATAAAGGATAGGGATGATTTAGCAGCATCTCTGGGCATAAATGTTATAAAATATAAGGTACTTGCTTTTGGTATCAGCTGTTTTTTAGCGGGCATTTCCGGGGCCCTTTACGCTCATTATTATACCTGTATAAGCCCCACATGTTTTACCGTTACTCAGTCAGTTAATACATTGGCTTACACGGTAGTAGGTGGAATTGGTTCTTTCCTGGGTCCCCTGCTCGGCACTGCTTTCTTAAGGGTCGTTGGTGAATTAGTTCGCACCTTTGGAGATTATGAAGTTATGGTTGCAGGAGTCGCTTTAATATTAGTAGTAAAGGGGCTTCCTAAAGGCATTATCAGCATACCCTCGTATTTCAGAGGTAGTAGAAACCTTAATGGAAAATAAGTAACGGTTAAAAAAATGATATTACTTAATATTGATGGAATTACCAAGAAATTTGGAGCTCTGGCAGCTGTCGATAATTTTAGCTGCGATGTTATAAAGGGAGAATGCCATGCATTAATCGGCCCCAACGGTGCTGGGAAGACCACAACATTCAACATGATAGCGGGTTATCTCCGTCCTACCAAAGGAAAGATCTTTTTTAATGGAGAAAATATTGCCGGGCTGAAACCGCATGTGATTGCACGAAAAGGAATTGCGCGTACTTTTCAAATACGTGTTCTTTTTGATAGTCTTTCAGTCTTAGAGAATATGATGGCGGCATGCCATTTGAAGTCGAGTAGTGTATTCATAGATATGGTGTTCCAGACACGCCATTCACATGAAGAGAATAAAAGGCTGGAACAACTATCGCTTGAGCTGTTAGAAATCGTGGGATTAAGTGATTTCAGTGAAGTCCCGGCCGGTACTTTAGGGCATGTTGCACAAGGCAAGCTTGGTTTAGGCATGGCTCTAGCTATGGAGCCGCAAGTATTATTACTTGATGAGCCTGTATCGGGTATGACCCCCAGTGAGACTGAAGAGATGTTGCATTTGATTAAACAAACACTACAGCGCGGAATTACAGTTCTGCTGGTGGAACACAATATGAAGGCAGTAATGAGCGTCGCTGACAGGATTACAGTGCTTGATTTTGGGCAAAAGATTGCGGAAGGAGCCCCTAACGACATAATAAATAACCCTGATGTAATAAAGGCTTACTTGGGAGAATAAAGCGATGCTGCTTCAATTGAAAGATATAGATGTAAAATATGGTCAGGCGGAGGCTGTAAAGGGAGTTTCCATTAATGTAGAAGAGGGAGAATTCATTTCCATTATTGGAAGTAATGGCGCTGGCAAGAGCACTATACTAAGAACTGTATCCGGACTGAAAAGAGCAAATTCAGGAGAGATCTGGTTTGAAGGAAAGCGAATAGATAAATTATCAACTGTAGAAATTGTCAGAGCTGGCCTCATTCATGTTCCCCAGGGGAGGCATATATTTCCATATATGACTGTCATGGATAATATCTTAATGGGTGCCTTTTTAGAGTCAAATAAGGCTGAAATTAACAATAGACTAAATCAGGTGTTCAGTTATTTCCCCATTTTAAAAAATAGGAAAGAACAGCGGGCAGGAAGTCTGAGTGGGGGTGAGCAGCAAATGCTTGTTATGGGAAGATCTTTGATGCTCAAACCGAAATTATTGCTTATTGACGAGCCTTCCCTCGGATTGTCTCCTATCGTAGTAAAACAGATTTTTTCAATTGTCGAAAATATTTTTGAAAGTGGAATTTCTATATTGTTAGTGGAACAGAATGTTCGTTTGGCTTTTAAGGTCAGTCAAAGGAGCTATGTTTTAGAAACAGGTCGGATCGTTTTGAAAGGGGACAGTAAGGATCTGGAGGCTGATGAACGAATAAGGACAGCCTATTTAGGCGGATAAAGTGTTTGAATTGCAAAAGGTAGTTCAGTGGCCTCCTACTTGAGAGGCATGAGAGAGCAAACCGAGCAGAGATGGGCGCAACATTAGAAACCATCTGTAGGGATTTATTGGTGCTCGAATTAGGAAATCAGGGATACAATGGATAATTCATGGTGGACAGACTGTTTTTACCCTTTGATCTCTTATTATGAGCAGCCTGTGAAGAATATTTTGGAACTACTTTCCAATCCATTAACTTCCTGATTTTCAAAATAATAAACAGGCCTATAATTAGATAATATTTCTCATTTTTTGTGATTTTTTAAATGGCAATTATGGAGGATTACCATGTCATATGAAAGAACCCTGTTCCAGCTTCTCAAGAGGCTTGAGCATGAATTAAATACAGCAATAATTTATAATGAAGAAGAGCTTACATACCGGCAACTGGCAAGAGAGGCTGAATTGATAGCGGCAAATCTGATGCAATCTTGTGGCATTGTACAGGGAGATAGGATAGCTATATTGCTGCCAAACAGGCCCGAGTTTGTTTCATCTTTTTTTGCTGTATCGCTGCTGGGTGGCATCGCTGTCCCTATAGGAACGCGGGTTGGTGAGATGGAACTCGAATACATACTCTCTCACTCAGAAGCAAGAGTCGTAATTACAATAGCAGATTACGAAAATAATGACTACTCGCAAGTTGTTCAAAATATGCGTAGCAAATTGTCCAATCTGGAACACATCTTCAGCATAGGTGCAAGCAAGTCTACTTCTATTCGAAACTTTTCAGAGCTAAGACAGCAATGTGACATGAATTTATTTAGGAAACATTTTGAAAATTATCAGAAAGAGGCATCATCCAAGGATGTATGTCTGATCCTTTATACCTCCGGAACTACCGGCGCACCAAAAGGTGTCATGCTTTCTACCAATAACATTATTTCGACGGTGGACAGGATAAACCAGAAGGTGAAGGCCGCCATGGATGATAGGTATCTTGTTGTGGTGCCGATGACTTCTTCATTGGGTTGCGTAACTTCGATGCTAAGAGCTCTGCGTTCCGGGTCGGCTCTGGTGTTGATGGAGAAGTTTAAAGCAGTAGAGGTACTCAGAGAAATTGAAAGAAGAAAAGTAACAGTGCACGTTGGGGTTCCAACTATGTTTATTCTGGAATTGATGGAAATCGAGAAAGAAAATTCAAAATATGATTTATCTTCTGTGCGACAGGCTTTTGTGTCGGGTTCAGAATGTCCGGAAGACGTCATGTCAAGAATTGAGAAGGAAATGGGATGTCAGGTAATTATCGGATATGGGCTAACAGAAACAACTTCTTATATCACAGTAACAAATCCTGATGATCCATTTAGAGTTAGAATTTCTACAGTCGGCTCTCCTATTCCTGGCGAAGAAATAAGTATAGTGAAAGAAGTAGAATCTATGGGTAACAACGATTCGGGAGAAATAGTGGTACGTGGAGAAAGCGTTATGGTGGGCTATTTCAAGGATCCTGAAAAGACTTCTGAAGACATAGACAGGGACGGATGGCTTCACACTGGTGACATTGGATGCTTCGACCAGGAGGGCAATCTTGTTTTTAAGGGGAGGAAGAAAGAGATGATTATCAGAGGGGGATATAATATTTATCCTGCAGAAATTGAGAATCTGCTATTGCGCCATGATAAGGTTGGGCAAGTTGCTGTGATTGGCATCCCTGATAGTGTGCTTGGTGAGAGGTCTGTGGTGTGTGTGGTTCCAAGTCCGGGTAGTTCCATTTCTAAGGATGAGGTCATCGACTATTGTAAACAGAGTCTTACGGATTATAAAATCCCTGATCTTGTATATATTTTTCAGTCATTTCCGATGACACATAATTCAAAAGTCAAAAAAACGCAGCTGAGGGAAGACATACTAAAAGACGTTGTGCTTAGATGAACTTAAGCTGCGTTGTAGGAAACAACTATTTTAAATCAATAAGCTTGAAATATTGATCCAAAAAGCAATCGAAATAAACTTGAAAGGCAAAATGATGAACGAAGAAATAAGGTTTAAAAAAGAAGACAAAATAGCATGGATAAAGATGAATCGTCCTTCTAAGCTTAATGCATTAACTTCCGCTATGCTTGATAGTTTTCAACAAGCAATTTTAAAAGCCAATTTGGATGATGATATCAGGGTGATAGCAATTGTTGGATCTGAAAGGGCATTTTGTGCGGGTGCTGATATTGAAGAAGAACAGACAATGGACGCGTCTGATGCATTGGCATTCTCGATTAGAGGACAGAACCTTTGTCAGGCACTTCAACTTTCGATGAAACCTGTAGTCGCCGTTATTGATGGCTATGCTTTGGGCGGTGGCCTGGAAATGGCACTGGCATGTGATTTCAGGATTTCTTCAAAAGATGGTCTTTTTGGATTTCCAGAAGTGACGCTGGGTGTGACTACTGGTTGGGGAGGCGCAACCAACCTGGTTAAAATGATAGGTCCAAGTAAAGCAAAAGAACTCCTTATGCTTGGAAAAATTATCAGTGCCGAAGAGGCATACCAACTTGGAATAATTTCCGAACTTGTCCCGGCTGATCAACTAATAGCGGCTGCCAGTGAGTTGGCAGAAAAATTGAGTTCCCTTCCTGCTTCATCACTGGCAATGGTAAAAAATTTGGTTAATAAATATTCTGAGTCATTCAGCCCGAAAGAACAGTTCTTGGAAGCAGTCGCGAATGCATATTGCTACTCGTTGGAAGAAAAAGCCAAGGCATATGAAGCATTTATGGGTCGGAAGAAAAAGTAACTCAAATAAAAGAAGAGTTAATGTAATTCTTAAATAATGACCTGAATAGGGGGTCAATAACGATACACGAGGAATACTATTAAATATTCAAACGATCGGCGACTGTGTTAAGCCTCGAAAGAAGATATATTATAGGCAGTTTCAGAGGCCTATGTTGTAGCAAGTAGGATTTGAGGAGATACTAATCATAACAACAACCGTCTCCTTCAAGAAACCAGATAATTTATTCATTTTTATGCTGACTACGACAAGATAATTGACTCAGATTTTGATAGGAGCGTTAATAAAAAGAAACACAAACACTGGAAAATATGACAGAAAATGCCAGAGCAAAGCAAAGATAAATACTCAGATACCAAAGCCATAGAGGAGGATTTACTGATGGCGAAGGAAGTAAAGAAGGTAATAACGG
>DAINAR010000007.1:0-82998 GCA_036733345.1 Deltaproteobacteria bacterium
CTGACTTTTAAGCATGCCCACCGGTAGATGCTTGTTTATATTAAATAAATAATTAACTTTTTTAACTTGTCAAGAGATCATCTGAAAGTTTTTTTCTGACACATGGAATAATAGAAATCACTGCATTAACAATATGATATCCTTCAATGTTGAACACGACTTGTTTCCCAATAAATACAAAAAAACCCTTGCGGATCTGATAGGAAAATTAACTTGCAGTGCTCCTTGAATCGTAAAATATTATCCACAGAAGATATGTCAGTGATGAGAAAATATATTAATCAGCATTTAAGACATTTATCAGCCTGGAAAAAATAAGATACCCCGCCGCAGAGCAGCGGGGTATCTTAAAAAGCATTGAACGCCCCAAGGGGCGGGGACTTGTCTGCCTGAGGCAGGATCGAACCCTCGTCCGCCTCTGGCGGATTCAAAGGGTGAGTCTGGTTTAAATGCCAAATGGGAATGCGAATTTGGTTAACAATCCTATATGTTGTATTTTGATTTAGTGTATAGTAAATTAGCGTCTGTGATGGCGAACATATGTTTCCGGGTAAAAATGCCTATAATTGTCTAACCTCATTTTTGAATAGATAAGAAGCATATAGTAAAAAATGAATTGAATATTTATTGTTTATATATCTTCTTACAGTTGCAGGCTTTTTCGTGACATTAAGCAAACCTTTTTGTTCCCGGTGCATGAATTTTGCCTGCCCGTTAAACAGGGTTAAATATGAAATTCGCAGAGGTTTTTTTGAGCTTAATCCAGAAATTGCAAAGGCATGGGCTATTGATAAACAGCATTGAAGGGATATATTGGCGATCGATAGAGGGTTTTTTGAAAACCGGAAGGATATGTTTTTGCACTGATTCCTGATGCCCTGGGTAAATTTTATTCGTAAAAGGTGTTCAAAAATTGAACTACAATTTAAGGTCAGGTATTATAAGCAGGTACGGAGCCATAATTGTTTTTATTCTGGGGATACTTCTTCTCACCCCTAAAATATGGAGCGAAACGAGTATAACCGGACAGGACGAGTACTGGCTTTCATTGCGAACGCCAATGGAAACTCTGGAGCATGGCTCCTGGCTGACACCCTGGGTAAACGATGAGCCTCGTCTCAAGAAGCCTCCTTTGCTCTATTGGGCTATCATGTTAACCTATAAAATTTTTGGCATTAATTTATTTGCCGCTCGAATATGGGGAGTTCTTTCGGGTGCAGGGCTTGCATTATGTTCATTTTTACTTTACAAGAAATTGTTCAAAAAAAGCGGTTTTCTTGCCGGATTAATAACACTGGCCACAATGGCGATCGCTATTGAGGGCCACAGGGCAATGCTGGATTTGCCTCTTGCCTTTTTTACGTGCATGGCAGTGTATTTTGCTCTGAACTGGGGAGAGGCAGGCCGTTTTCGATGGATCTTATTATCAGCCGTAAGCCTCGGGCTGTCATTTATGGTAAAAGGTCCAATAGGATTAATTTTCTTTGGTGCCGCAACTTTATCGGCCTTGACTGTTTTCAGAAAATGGGGTTTTGCCTTTTCACACCGAATGCAAATTACTGCTGCATTCATACTGCTTCTTGCCATCTGCCTGCCCTGGCCACTGGCGATGGCATATATCTGGCCGGATTACATTTCAATTTTAAAGGGAGAAATGGCTGCAAGACAACATCAGGAACTGAGTATATTAGCCCCATTATCTGCCTTGCGCAAGGGACTCGTCCTTATTTTTCCCTGGACGATAATATTTATAGCAGCAAGTATACATTATTTGAAAAATTACAGCCAGGCCTTCACCCGTAAGGGCCTATGGCTTGTATTCTGGTTTCTGATAAGCCTGGTCCCCTGTTTTTTTATGGGTTGTTTTTCCCGTTATATGGTCCCTGTTATTCCAGCTGCATGTGTATTATCTGCAAACTGGCTTGAAGAAGTTCCAGGAGCAATTAAGGCAATTCTGTTTCGGATATCCATATCACTGGTCGCATTTTTTACATTTCTTTTTTGTATCTTTTTTATCTGGTTCCAGAAAGGAACATTGATGGCACTGGCATGCCTTTTTGTTATCGGCATGTTGCTTTGGATTACTTTTTTAAAGAATAACATCTGGTTGGCAACCCTGAGTGTAGGGATTTTGTTCGCTGTTCTAATTGGTGGCCTATACCCGTGTTTAGGTATAAATAAGCTGCCGGCAGAAATTGAAAAAATAGTAGGCTCGGCCAAGGTGGCTTCCTATAACAGCTCACAGCCTGCCATGTTATCAATCCGCTTAAAGCGGAGCGTTAAGAGAGTTCGTTCATTCAGTACAGGTGACGTCAGCCTGCTCCGTAAGTTTGACGGTTTTCTTTTTGTAAGGGAAACCGAGGCAGAGGATTTTGAATCACTCGCAGGCAAACTCGGTATTACCTTTAATAAAGATGGATGTTTCAGGACGTTCTGGTCAAGAAAGACATGGATCCGTTTCATACGTGAAGATGCTGAATGGGATGACTGGAAAAAGGCGATTAATTTGCGTTCTCTGGCTGATCTTAGACCGGGCATCTGTTATTATCGCCTGTGCCCCGGACCGTCATCTTGAAGGTTGTCATGGATAAACGCTCTGTTGTTTTCCTTTTTATTATTACCCTGCTACTGCATGTCTTACCCATATGGCGGCATTACTCTGACTGTAATCGATCATCTTCTACTTTTGCTGTAAATTCAGTATCAATGGCGGTGAATGATTCTATGCCGATGATGTTCAAAGAGTTTATTAATCCAGATCCTGTGTCGGAGATGGTTCATGTGAGCTCAATATGTGAACTTCGGAATGGAGGCCTTGCCGCTGTATGGTATGGCGGCACTAGAGAAGGTTCAAAAGATACAGCGATTTTTTTATCAACCTCTGGCGCTGATAATAAGACAACATGGAGTAAGCCTGAAGTAGTTGTTGATAGAAAGTCCGCTTCCCAGGAACTCAACAGGTATGTTAAGAAAATCGGAAATTCGATTATTTTCATGGATTCTGAAGATCGTCTATGGCTGGTTTACGTTACAATAGCATTCGGCGGTTGGTCAGGAAGTTCTCTCAATTTTAAGATTTCGTACGATGGAGGCATTAACTGGACTAATAGTCAAAGAATTAACCTGAGCCCTTTTTTTAATGTCAGTGAACTGGTGAGAAATAATCCTGTTTTTCTCGATAATGACGGTTTTGTTATTCCCATCTATCATGAGTGCCTTGGAAGGTTTCCGGAGATACTCTGGGTTAGAAATGGAAATAAGGAAAATGAGTTTCATTTCAGAAAAACCAGAATGGCGGGAGGACGGTCATTCATACAGCCCTCCATCGTTGCTTATGAGCCATATTTGGCCACGGCTTTTTACAGGAATCTGTCTTCTGACAGGAAAATAGCAATTTCGACCACAAGGGATGCCGGACATACATGGTCTGAACCACAAAACTTAAAACTGCCTAATCCTGATTCAGGGATTAATGCTGTCCATCTATCTAATGGACTTATTCTAATGGCTTTTAACGATAGCAGGGAAAACAGGGAAAACCTTTCTCTTGCAATATCGGATGACAGCGGCCACAACTGGAGGCATATTTCAACAATTGAAAATACACAGGGAGAAGAATTTTCATATCCTTATATGATACAAACCAGCGATAAAATCATTCATCTGGTTTATACGTGGCAAAGACGGCATATCAAACACCTGGCCTTTAATGAGCCGTGGATAGATATGCAAATAAAAGGAACCAAGAGATGAATCCCTTTGCTTACACCTTTTTTTGTTCATTTCTTCTTGTTGTTTTTATCCTGCAATCTATATCAAAAAAAATATTTTCATCAGATACAAGAAGCTGTAGATCAATATTTATTATCTTTTTAATTTCAGCATTGATAACAGTAATCCCGCTACGGGGTTTGTCATTTGCCAGATGGGTTTTCAGCATTAACGCAAACTTTTGTATTCCTTTTACAGCCATTTTGTGCTCCAAGGTATTTGAAAATTCCTCTGGCATTAAACTTCTTGACAGCAAAGCGGTTATAAGCGGCTGCATATTCTGTGTTATTACAGGGATATTATTATATCCTATGGCCCTGGGCATCGGAAGATTAGACCCCTATGCATTTGGCTGGAGCTTTTCTTTTCTCTTTGTGATATTGATGATAGTTACTTTAATGTTGATTCTTATTAAAAATCGTTTCAGCATAGTCTTGATACTCTGCATATTAAGTTATGATGTTAAAATTATGGAATCTGTTAACCTTTGGGATTATCTTGTAGATCCGATTTTCATGATTATCTCATTCATATTTATTGTTAACCTGGTGATTAAGAAGGTGTCCAAAAAAGAGGCTGTGTAACAGGCCAAGGACAGTGATAATGGAAAAAGAATATCATGGCGGCTGTTCATCAAGGCCTGACAGTCCGGAGGAATCCAATCATATGGATATGGAATTGTCAGTAGTTGTACCTGTTCTGAACGAAGAGGATAATATCGCTCCATTGATATCAGAGATCCGCTCTTCTCTTGACGGAGTCTTCAATTATGAGGTCATTTATGTTGATGACGGAAGCGATGATGAAACGCCGCAAAGATTAGCCCGAACAGCAAAGGATTTTAATCGTCTTCGGATTGTCAGGCATAAAAATACATGCGGACAAAGTACTGCTGTCCTGACAGGCGTCAGGGCTGCCAGGGCACCGTGGATTGCAACGCTGGATGGGGACGGTCAGAATAATCCTGCGGATATTTTAAGGCTATGGAAGCGTGTTTATGAAGAGCCCATTCAGGATACAAAAGGTGGACTTCTTGT
The DNA here is from genome assembly GCA_036733345.1 of Deltaproteobacteria bacterium. Taxonomy (GTDB): domain Bacteria; phylum Desulfobacterota; class DSM-4660; order Desulfatiglandales; family Desulfatiglandaceae; genus JAFGMQ01. Next base: position 4,809 of record DAINAR010000007.1, read on the forward strand.
GATAGGGCATCGCCTTAAACGACGTGATAACTGGCTTAAACGCTGGTCTTCGAAAATTGCCAATTCTGTAAGGGCTCGCTTGTTGAAGGACGATACGCCTGATACAGGCAGCGGTTTGAAACTATTCGGCCGTGAAACCTTTCTTCAAATCCCCTATTTCGATCATATGCACAGGTTTCTGCCCGCACTGTTTATGCGCAACGGAGGCAGGGTAATTTCGGTTGCGGTCAGTCACCGTGAACGAAAACGCGGAAAATCAAAATACGGCCTTCATGATCGCCTGTGGGTAGGCATCGTGGATATCGTTGGTGTTATGTGGTTGCAGCGAAGGGTTAAAAGGCCGGTTCTGGAAAGAAAGGAATAGAAAAAGAAATGTCCAAGCACGATGTTTGGCTGATAGTTGGTTTTGCAGGTCAGGCCATGTTTTCCATGAGGTTTATTATTCAATGGCTGAAGAGCGAGCGTATGAAAAAAAGTGTTATTCCCATCGCATTCTGGTATTTCAGTGTGGCAGGCGGGGCAGCTCTGCTTTTATATGCGATTCATCGCAAAGACCCTGTGTTCATTGTTGGCCAGGGGGCCGGGCTGTTCATTTATGCCAGAAATCTGTATTTTATATTCATGGACAAAAAAAAAGCACAAACAGTCGAATGACCCGACTTCAGCTGCAGTTCGAGTGTATATGAACCCGTCAATCCTCGAGTAATTCTATAAAGGCAAGATTCCGGGAATATGTCATTTCGATTACTTCGCTATAGTCATCCAGAACAATATGCCGGGCTGTAATAGCTTGAGAGTGTCGTTGTCAATCAATCTGCGGCGTGAGGGTAAGATTAACTTATTGATGTATGGAGTTTAGCGGGATGCAAAGATTTCCCGCCCAGCGAAGCGAGGGCGTCGAAATTTCATCAGCCCCCTGGCGGTGACAAAAAATACGACTGAGGATATCATTAGAAATGACGCTTTGTAGATCTCTCTTAACAGGTCTTTAATCTTTAACAGACTAAATAAACGGAAATGAATCAAGGTAAAATAATAGAATATATTGAGCACGATAAATTTCATTGCACCCTCTGTTTACAGGATAAGGGCAATAAACTCCATCTTCTGACGCCTTCTAACAAGGAGGTTAATCTTTCAGCAAAAAGGGCGTTACTTATTTCACAGTCTGCCGTTGATACTCAAAAACCCAGAGAAGAATTACTGGAAAAATTAAAGCAAATAGAAGAATCAAGAGACGATCTGAAAAAGGGAGTTGATGTCAAAGAACTCTCAGAACTCGTAAGGGACGAAGAGGAGAGTTTCGATAATAGGTACCTTGCTCAATTAGTTTTTGGGGAATATGTTACGGACGATCATATCTCTGCGCTTGTTCGGGCATTGTTTGAAGACCGGCTGTATTTTAGAATGAGAGATGGTCGTTTTATAGCCAACACCTCTGAACATATCGAAAAAACTATCAAGAATAGAGAAGAAGAAGCATTAAGGGAGGAGAAGCTCATTCAAGGAAGCTTATGGCTGAAGTCCCTGCAGCAGGGGACAAACACATTCGCTCCATCCAGTAAGAGGGAAATTATTGATTTACTCATTCAGATGGCCCTTTATGGCACTGATGCACCTGATTTCAAATATGGTAAAGAACTTTTAGCCAGGGCTGGCATTTTTGACATCCGGGAAAGCAGGAATCTTTTAATCTCGATGGGCGTCTGGGAAGAGGATGAAAATATCGACCTGATCAGGTTGGGAATTCCAATTGCTTTCACCAGGGAACAACTTAAAGAATCAGCCTCACTGGCTTCAGAGATAACCAAGACCCTCGAAGGTCGCGAAGATTTGAGGAAGTTGCCCTCCATAACAATAGATGGACCTTTTACCCGTGATTATGACGATGCCATAAGCCTTGAAATGGTTGGAGATAACTTGCAGCTCGGCATCCATATTTCCGATGTTTCATCTGTCATTCCAGTGGACAGCCTTACAAACAGAGAGGCTTCAGAAAGGGCCTCCTCTCATTATTTTCCCGGCAGGGAAATACCCATGATTCCTCCAAGCCTCTCTGAAAATCGCCTGAGCCTTATAAAGGACCATGACCGGCCGGCCCTTTCCCTTTTTATACGTTTTGATAAAAATATAAAGCTCCTTGATTACAGATTTACGCAAAGTCTTATCCGGGTTAAGCGTCAGTTGACTTATGATGAGGTAAACGATTCAATGCCAGATGAACCCATGTTTCAAAAGATGCATGAGATAAGCAGTTCATTGCTAAGGGATAGAATGAATAGAGGGGCGATAAGCCTTTCTTTGCCTGAACTGAATATCAGGATTAACGCTGAATCATCCTTATCCTTGAAATTGATTGAACAGGATACCCCATCCAGAAAAATTGTAGCCGAGTTAATGATATTGTATAATTATCTGGCAGCTAAATTCTGTTATGATAATATAATCCCTATTCTATTCAGGACACAACCTGAACCTAATGAAATATTGACTGTGGATGAATCAGGTTATGTCTATTACGTATTCAGGCAGCGCAGAAAGCTTCGACCTCTTGCAATAGATACTTCGCCTGCTCCTCACAGTATATTAGGTTTAGAACAATATACACATGTGACCTCTCCCATAAGAAGGTACCTTGATCTTGTTGTCCAAAGACAGATGTGTGGTTTTATTTCAGGTGGTGGTTTGGTTTATGACAAGAAGGATCTGGAAGAGATCAGGATCTCAGTGGAACCGATAATTAGAGAGATGGGAAATGTAAAACGAAAACGACTGCGGTACTGGGTTTTAAAATTCCTGAGCCAGCATCCTGGCGAAAAGTACAAGGCTATGATACTTGAAGAATTTAAGAATAAATACCGTATTGTTTTATGTGATTTTCTGATTTTGGCTGAAATAAAGCAGAAGAGCGGTTTCATTCTTCATCTGGGTGAGGAGATCTTTATACGGGTAAAAAAGGTATCGCCCTGGGATGATTTGCTTGATCTGGATTATGCTTGAGCATCATGATGTCTTCGTTGTTTCAAAAACCTTTTCAAGGATCAAATCACCGGACCGGTTATAGACAAGGACCTTTATGGAGGAAGGTGATATATTGGCTGTTTCGAAGAAATATCTTCCCCGAATTTTCTTGAAATATTTGATTATAAATAACTGGCCTTGTTTATAATTAACAGGAATTCCCTCCCTGATCGCCACTTTTGGACTGGACCAGAACCTTTGACTTTCCTGATCATCCTTGACAGCAATTATATGTACATAACCGCTGACGGCTTCTTTGCTCGAAACTGTATTGGACAGTTTGAAGTCCACCGTTAACTCTGCGCCCTCCTGCTTAAAGGAAAAATCATTTATGTCCACAATATTCCCTTGAGATACAGCCTCTACAGCCTCAATTGTTTCTATCTTTTGAGGGGTTTCAATCGTTTTGCCGGGATCTATATCAGAAGAAGGCTCAGGCGGCTCAAGCTCTTTATCATTTCCGGATTCGATCTTATTAATATAGTCTTTTAAGAATGCAAGATGCTGATTGGATCGATAAAGTTCTTTTTCTATTTCCTCAGCTTCCTTCATCAGGCGCTGTAACTGATCAGATTGAAGTCTATTTTTGTGGGCTTCTGAAAAATATTTATTAATCAAAATAATAGAAGCAATTATATAAAGAATAAAGAATAAGGAAGCCCAGAAGAGAAAGCGGTAGGAGAGTTTGAAGCTGCGAATTGTTCCCACGCCTCTCATTATCATCACTGTCAGTTGGGATGAATAGGGGGGCGCCTTTTTGTCAAGTGTGGTTTTGTCTTTATGGAACAAAATCCATCTCCCCGGGATTTTAAATTACCTAATGAACTACCACGATGCAGAGCAGCGGGGTATCTTGAAAAGCATTGAACGCCCCAAGGGGCGGGGATACTTGTACGCCGTGTTTATGGCGGGTTTACCCGCCAGTCTTTGTGGCGGGCTTGTCTGCCCTTTATCAGCCTTTTACCAGCCTTTTACCAGCCTTTGGCTGGTTGGCTGGTTGGCTGGCAGATTAAACCCTCATACGCCTGGCGGATTAAACATCAGTTCATCGAGATCTAAATATAAATATACCGCAAGGAGTAATATAAATTCATTCTTTTAAGCAGATAAAAATACAGACTCCTTTTAAAACCCTCACAGCCCGGAAATTCGATCAGCTTTGAAATTTATCATAGGGCTATGTGCGGCGAGGAATCTGTTACTGTTTAACCTCAATTTCCCTCAAATCAACAGCAGATGATTTTCATTATTTTGCTTAATGATATGAAGTCCTGTTCGGTAAGTATATTTCAGGAGAATACCCTATCAAAAATATGATCAACATATTTCAAATGATAATCCAAATCAAATACCTCTTCAATTTCTTTTTCAGCAAGGTATTCTGTAATCTCGCTATCCTGCATAACCAGGTCCTTCAAATCCGTGCCGTTTTCCCAAACCTTCATGGCATTCCTTTGAACCATTACATATGCCTTCTGCCTATCAATGCCTTTCTCCGCAAGTTTGATGAGAAGCTGTTGGGAGAATATCAATCCATTTGTCTTTTCCAGATTCTCAATCATCCTGTCCTGATGGACAACAAGATCCTTCAGAATTTTTGTTAAGCGATGAAGCATATAGTCTATAAGAATAGTGCTGTCAGGGCCAATTATCCTTTCAACGGATGAGTGGCTTATATCCCTTTCATGCCAAAGGGCAATATTTTCCATAGCAGCCATACAGTTTGATCTCACCAGACGAGAAAGGCCTGAAATGTTTTCACTTCCAACAGGGTTTTTTTTGTGGGGCATTGCTGATGAACCTTTTTGTCCCTTTGCAAAAGGCTCTTCAACCTCAAGGACTTCCGTCCTCTGAAGATGTCTTATCTCAATAGAAATTTTTTCCAGTGTTCCAGCAAGGATCGCAAGACTTGTAAAGAACTGGGCATGGCGGTCACGTTGAATAATCTGAGTTGATATCGGAGCAGGTTTAATGCCCAGTTTTTTACAGGTAAGTGTTTCTACATTTGGCGAAATGTTTGCAAAAGTACCCACAGCTCCGGACAGCTTTCCATGGCTGATAACTTCTTTTGCATCTTCCAGCCTTTTCAGATTACGTTCCATCTCAGAATACCAGACTGCCAATTTAAGGCCAAAAGTTATTGGCTCGGCATGAATTCCATGTGACCGGCCTATCATAACAGTGTCTTTGTATTCAATTGCTTTGGTTTTGATTATCTGAGCAACATCCTTTACACCCTGAATAATTAATTCCATTGCTTCCTTCAGCAAAAGAGCAAAACTTGTATCGAGGATATCGGAAGACGTTAGGCCCAAATGAATATATCTGGAATCAGGGCCAACATATTCTGCTACATTGGTCAGGAATGCAATGACATCATGTTTTGTCTCTTCTTCAATTGCCAGTATTCGTTCAACGGAAAAAGCAGCTTTTTCTTTGATATTTTTAACAGCTTCCTTTGGAATAAGACCTTCCTGGGCCATCGCCTCACAGGCAGAAATTTCCACTTGGAGCCATTTCGCATATTTATTGTTGTCTTCCCATATTTGACCCATTTGAGGCCGCGTATATCTGGTGATCATATTGCAACTCCAATTTATTTGTAGCCATGGAAATAATTTGCTAATATAATATATAAGTTGGAAGTAAGTATATTTTTTTCATAAAATTTTTATGATAGTCTTTTTTTTTTATTTAGGCAAGTCTTTAGGGACAAGAATTATGGATCCATCATATGACATTCCATCAGAGAATCTATCTCAACAGATATCTTTCCAGTTTATAAGACCTGATGAGTTCAAATCCCTTGGAATTGATCCAAGAGATATACCCTTGGGAACTATTGCAGCCCATAAACATCCGTGCCAGCTTCAGAGCAGATTTGGTGGAAATGCTTATGGGTTCGGTCTGTTCGAGGTCTATGATCAGCTAAGACAAAAAGATATCAGACTGCTTCAGACCATCAACTTTGAAAAGCCCAAAATCATTAAAAATCATTATAAAGAACTTAATGACATTTATAAAAGAATCGGTTTGCTCATAAGGTTTTCCAGTTTCGGAAGACCATATTATTTGATTCCAGTTCATTTCCTGTCAAATACTTCCGTTAACATTAAGGCCAAGATTGATGAAATAAGTAAAATAATTGGATTTGAAACAGAAAAGAAACTGAAAGAATTTCGTCATATCGGAATCTTGTGCCATGAAGACGATATAATTCTCCATGAACTTTCTTCTCGATTTAAAGAGCATCGATTTGTTGTTTTAGATTCTCTTGATAGAATAAAAAACCTTGACCTCCAATTGGATCAGTTGATTCTGGCAAGAGACCCCTATGAAATTATTTTTACTGAAGACTTCAGTCCTCTTGCAAAGGAAAGATTGTCAAAGAAGCGACTGGATCAGTACGGTATATATATCCTTTGGAAATTATATAATCTGCTTAAGCCTGAAGGTGAATTTTTTATTATTTCGAGGTATTTTTCCCCTAAAACATACCTCTCAACCAGGATCATATTCAAGAGTAAAATGGAAGAAAAGCGTTTCCTGTTATTCACTCATTTTTTTAAGACCAGGGTAAAATACAAGATAAAAGAACACAAAGTGAAAGTTAATGTATTCGACCTGCATAAATATCTCGGCAATAATTATGTGGAAAAAGAAATAGAGGATATGCTTCTTGATGGTAAATTTTTGGAGGATATTTCAAATGAAGAGATAAACAATTTGCCATACCTGAATTTTAATTTCAGTGACTGGCCCTTTCTGAGTAACCAGGAAAGGACCTGGGAAAGGCTTTTTTCCATTTTTTTTGAAAAAAAATACTTCAGGCCAATAATTCCACAATCAATAAAGGATGAATGGGAGAAAAAAGTTTCCTTCGAAGCCTACACCCCGAATTTCATGATCAGCTATCTGGGGAAAAAACGGGATTTGAAAATCAATTCCCAGGAAGTAATCAGGGATGCTGAGGAATCGGGTTTGATAGGATTTTCAACCAGATTTCTGGCCGAGTATAGAGATTCATTTGATTATTTGATTCGAACACTCAGGGTGCTGCTTAAGCTCAGAAGAGGAAATTATCAAGGCTTGCCTCATAATTTTATTGACCGTCTTAAACAGCCATTAGAAAACAAAAACAGGAGATTCAGCAATTTAAACAATATTATCTCATTGACAACAAAGATAAGGAAACTTGAAAAGATCAGAGATTATCTTAATCCTGACAGGGTTGAAGGATCACGAACTAACATTCTCAAAAATATGGATGCATTAGCTTTGTTCGGTTTCAGCAGTCAGGAACTGAAGGAGATATTTTATATTGTCGTAGGCCACACAACTTTAGGTCGCATCATAGCCGGGAAGATGAATGAAAAGTCTTTAAAGCCTCTTTCAGACCTTGCAAGAACATTAGATCTCCAGGACGCGTTGAATCTCCTTCGTTATTGCAGGCTTATGACCATGGCCGAAATGGAGTCCTCCAAACGATCTGAGCTGTCCCTGGAAGAGCTTGGTCAGCTTTTTGATACCTATGAATCAATCGTAAGAATTGTTACCGATCAAACACTTGACTGGGATACACTTTTGGATGAGAAGACGGCTTCAATGGGCGGAGTCCACTTTAAAATTGTCCAGAAGCTTCTTAGAATGATGAACCGTTTTGAATTTCTCGATAACTGGCATACTTTAAAGGGAAAAGGTCAGATGGAGAAGGAGTCTCTGGCGGATTATGATGAGAGCAGATTGGCCAGGATAGAAGATGTTATAAAGCTCGAAAAAATTATAGATAAATTCGAAGAGATGTATCTGAAATCTGATCCCCTGCAATTACCGGTATTTTACAGGAAGTTCCTTGATATAGAATTCCATGGAACAGGTCGTCTTTTTGAAAGAATGAGTGGGGCGGACGTGTTTGTCCTGCTATGGATTACAGTTAATGTTGCCCAGGGTGAAGTCATTAATTTCAATCCTATACTGGGCAATGTAGCATCGTCTGAAATCGATAAGCTTGTTATAAAGGTAGCAGACGAGGCAAGGCAGATAAATATTAATTACCTTGATCTGAATATTCTGAAGAGGTTCAGCGAACAGCTCTATCAAAACGGTTTTTCATTTGTGGTAGGCACAGGGTTTTTGTTGAAAATAGAGAAAGAATCTCGAGCAATTGAAATTTCATATATGGATATGGATAAAAATATCAGAGAAATGGAGATTTTTAGCAGGGATATATCAGGTTTACCCTTATCAAGAATTTCCATCGGCAATCTGAAAAAAATTGAGACTCTTTTTTCCAACCTTGAGAATTTTTACCAGAGTCATATCAGGCTGCTTGATGACAAGAGATATTCTCTAAAGTTTCCCTCACGACAGAAAGAGTGGTTTACAAAAGTTCAAACACTCAGGGAATATTTAAGAAAAAATTTTTTTGAGGTAACTTTTTCCCCGAATTTTGTTTATACTGATCTTGACCTCTTATACAGTTATGCACCTTCTATTTTGAATTTTATACTTCCGGAATTCACTGAACTGGAAGATCTTGATCTTTCATCTAATTTATACCTGAAATCTCCTGTAACACAGTATATAATCAATGCTACAAAAAAGTTTCAGGCCCTTATCCGTCACGATAAAGAAAGCTTTCAGGACACCCACTTTTTACATAATCTGGCTCTGAGGGAATTCGGTCCTCTGGCAACAGGCATCGTAGGTGCCAGTGAACACCAGATTGAAGATCTTGAAAGGATTGTTGATCATTTAAAACAAAATAAGTCACTGATAACTGCCCTCGTCTTGTCATTTATTTTTCAGGATATTGGCAGAGTGCCAATGCTCAGAGAAAAATACAAAGAAAGGATAAATCCCGCTTACCTCTCCCACGCAGGGGCCTTCATAATAGGAGAGGAAAAAATTGCTGAAAGATACCACTTTGATGAGAAAGGCAAGTCTTATCTTGTTTTTTTAATCAAGCATCATGGTCTTCTTCACCATATCTTCCGTGGTGAGCTGTCGTTTTTTGCAATACAGGATGTGGTCGACGCCCAGGACAAAGATCTTTTTGATGCATTTTTTATATTCTGTTTCCTCTTATTGTCTTCAATAAGGCAAGATCTTCTGCTTGAAGATCTTGCCAGCCGGCTATTTCAAATAAGGAATTTGTGCCACAAAGTTATTGATGGATCAACTACTCCTGAAGAATATATGAATGCAATCTTTGCGCAGAGAGGGAGGCTGTTTTACGCACTGGAAGCATTTCATAGTCAAGGTCTCCCTGAAGGAATTTCGCCTTCAGAGTATTTGAAATCCAGCGTTGCGGAAAATGTGGATAAGACAAGGTCTATCAATGCCGGCAGGATGATTTTTTCGCTGGAACGGATTTTTAGATTAAAGGGTATCAGATATGTTGAATTTTCTGATCTTGTAAATCTTATGCTTAAGGTTCCTTTAAGATATATTTATAAAAAAAAGGTTCTTTCAAGTACAGGATACGATACTTTTGAAAAGGAGGTTTGTGATGCCCTTCGGATATACAAGACCTTTCAGAGTCTGGCTGAAGAGATCAGGCATTATATCCTGGAAAAGCTTGTTGGAGACAGGGTGAGAATCTTCGGTTATGAAAAAATTTGCGGCTATTTAAACCCTATTAATCAGGTCAAACTTCTTTTAATCAGCCTTCTGGGGTCAGAGAAACTCAATTCACATGAGGATCTGGTTTGCCTGAATTTTTTAAGCATGAGTGAGAAAATAGAGAAACGATATGAAGCTGTAAATAAGCACCTTGATACGGTTTCAATCGAGATGCTTTGGGACAATGAAAACCTCATAACTCAATTTTTTGAATCTGATTCAGGGTTGTTTTTAAGAAAAGATGCTTTCCCAACCGTTCTGACAATTGATTTCCAGGACAGCATAAATATAGATAAAATAATTTCATTTTTGAATACTATTACAGAAAGTAATAAGTTAAAAGATTATTTTAATAACTGTCTCAAAGAGCTGAAGGCATATCAATTTTATACGGGAGACTATGAACTCCAGCTGGAGACAGCATATAGAATAAGAATGACTGAAATTGCCGAGCTGATGTTAAACCATACTAAAGAGCAGATGGATAAGATTAACAGTTTCGTGGAACTGCATAATCTGTTTGTAGACCTCATCAGGAGATCTGATGAAATCGGATTATCAGAGGATCAAAAGCATAGATTGAACGACCTTTATGAGCTAAGAAAAGACGGCCTGAAAAGGAATATGCTTACAGAAGTTAATAAGGCCCTTGAAACTGTAAATGATATCAAAGGCCTTAAGCTTTACTGGGATAAAAAGAAGTGGGACCTCCAGTGCAATCGACGATTTTTTGGTAAGGAGTTTGAAAATCTTATTGCCGAAAGGTTTGATGAAACAAACAAAAAATTAACAGCCTGATCCAGACTTCAAGCACTATCCTTTATCATCTTCGAAGTATTTGCTCAGCAACTCCTTGGTCTTTACTACATTCATATTAAGGCCTAATTCCTTCCTGTCAAAACCCATTGCCATGCCCAGTACCTGTGTTAAATACAATACTGGAAGGTTATAGGTAATGCCATATTGTGATTCAATGCTCTTCTGGTTATCATCATACATAACCGAACAGAAAGGGCATACAAGACATATGGCATCAGCTCCGGCCTTGGAAATATCATCGAGTTTTTCTTTTGTTACAGAACCTGCTGTATTTTCGTCAACAGGGAGTAATGGGCCTCCGCAGCATCTTTTCTTATTTCTGTATTCCACAACCTCTGCACCCGTCAGGGCAACCAGATCCTCAATGGATCTTGGGTCTTCTACATCCTCAAACCCATCATAAATTTCAGAGGGTTTAATATAATGGCAACCATAGTGTGCAGCAAGTTTCAGATCACTCAAGTCCTTTGTGAAATGCTCTTTGATTTTCTCCTTATCAATGTCTTCATACAGGATACGCGCGAGATGCATGACTTTAACACCTCCACGATATTCCATTCCGGCCTTGGCCAGTTCTTTATTAATTTCTTCTCTTGCCGGACCGTCCACCGATAATTTGTGCGCCACTTCCGTCAATGCCGAAGCACATGAGCTGCATAATGTCAAGATATTCAGATTTCTGTCCTGAGCCAGGCAGAGATTGTATGCCGCCATGGTTTCAGCTGCCAGTATGTCACTGGACTTTATAGGAAAGCCACAGCAAATGAATTCATCTACATTTACAAGTTCAATATTCAATTTTTCTGCGACCTTTCTGGCAGAAAGTTCATAATTTCTGGCTCTTGCTGGTATAGTACATCCTAAAAAAAATGCATATTTCATAAACTTATTCCTCAGATATATTTATTATTATCTTTGAAACTCATAGCATCCCTGCTTTTATTAAGGGATTTGGTTGTCAACAATAAAAAATCAGTATAATTGACTACGAGCAGAGATTATCCCTTGTGCATAAACTGCCAGCCTGATATTCCCATATAGCTATTACTGTGGAAACAGTTTTTCTACAACTGGACACGAAGTCGGAACCGGAGGCAATCCTGCTTTGTTTCGCTTTTTGTTATCAAAATCGTCAATTGGATAAATTCGGCCTTCGCCTTTTATAAGTTCATTTTGAGCTCGTATACCTGAAGGGGCATGGCCTTCTTTAAATGCCATATTTTTCAGAACAGTCATTAGTTCTGTTATGCTTACACCCTGCGGGCATCTTTCCTGACAGGCATAACAGCTCGAGCAAAGCCAAATAAAGTCGCTTTTGAAAATCTCGTTTTTAAACCCATAAAGGACAAGTCGAATAATACGCCTTGGATTAAAAGTTTCGTTAACTGCAGCAATTGGACAACTTGCTGTACAGGTGCCACAGGTATAGCAGGCGGCAAAATTATCTCCCCCAGGCTGTTTAGCCAGCTCATTCCTGAAATTCGGGTCTGCTTGCTCCAGGTTAAAATTTTCCATCAAACCCCCTTGTTTCCTTACGATTAAACTATAATACTTCTTGGATGTCTCAAAATTTCGTGATTTATAATTTTATGGGCTTTTATTTAAATATGTATTTGCGGCTCCGCTATAATCATACTGCCGCAGGCATATACTAATCAGATATTACGAAGCACACAATAATGGTGAAACATGTTAGCTGTAATACAGCTATTTTGCAACACCAAAAAATATACTTTAATATCATTCGCTTACAGGAATATACCCGTTGGTCTTACATTAAATTTATTTGCTGCAAGATCCTTCTCTTTTTTCAGTTTATCTCCAATATCATTTACAATTCTATTCTGCAACTGTAAAAACGACAAATCAGGTGACAATTACAAACAGATTTTTCATATTCCTCCCAGGTATAAGATTTTTAAAGGGGATTTCACTATTCAAAATGTAACTTTTTGATAGTTTATTGAAAAGCCGGGACGAAATTTCTTGACAACACAGCGGTTGCAAAAGTATTAATTTTACCGTTACAATAATAGAAAAAATTTTGTTTTATTGTGGCTTAATTTAAGTTCGAAGCTATACAAATAATTTTATTTGTGTATATCTAAGTTTAATGTGTTCAGTAGAATTATTGCCAGAGGGAGTTTTTTTATGGCTGAAGGAGTTAAAGGATCTGTATTGGTAGTCGGGAGCGGGATCGCTGGAATGCAGGCGGCCCTGGATTTGGCAGACACGGGTTTTTATGTGCATCTGGTTGAAAAATCACCGGCTATTGGCGGTGTAATGGCTCAACTGGATAAGACTTTCCCCACCAATGACTGTGCGATGTGAATTATCTCGCCTAAACTGGTCGAGGTCGGCCGGCATATAAACATTGAACTTCACACTTGTTCAACAATAAAAGAAATTAATGGCGAAAAGGGGAATTTTAATGTAACCCTGCATAAAAAGCCCCGGTATATTGACCCTGACAGATGTACTGCCTGTAACGATTGTGCAGATGTCTGTCCTGTCAGCAGACCCAGCGAATATGACATGGACCTTGTGAATCGCAAGGCCACTTACAAGCCTTACGCCCAAGCTATTCCAGGTGCATTTGTAATAGAGAAGTTTGATCTGGCGCCCTGCAGGATGGCCTGTCCTGCGAACATTAATGTTCAGGGCTATGTACAGATGGTCAAACAGGGAAAGTACCGTGAGGCCATCGAAATCATTATGCGTGATCTTCCCCTGCCGGGCGTGCTTGGCCGGGTTTGCCCGCATCAATGTGAAAACAGCTGCCGCCGTCTTGAGGTGGATAAGGCTGTTTCCATAAGGGAACTCAAGCGGATTGCTGCTGACCATGTGAAGCTGAGCGAAATTCCTGTCCCTGAGACTGTGAAAAGGGATGAAATGGTGGCAATCATCGGCTCAGGTCCTGCAGGTTTAACGGCAGCCTATTTCCTGGCAAAGGACGGATATAAGGTCAGTGTTTACGATTCCATGCCTGAGGCTGGAGGGATGATGAGATACGGCATTCCCGAACACCGTCTTCCAAGACATGTGCTGGATGCTGAGATTGAAAATCTGAAACGCTACGGGATTGAGATAAATACTGACACGAAAATCGGAAGGGACCTTACAATTGAAGAATTGCGGAGCCATGGAGCTAAGGCCGTTTTTCTTGCAACAGGGGCATGGAAAGGGCTTAAGCTCGGAATGCCTGGTGAAGAAGGTTCAGAAGGTGTTGTCGATGTGACGTCTTTTCTTCGGGATGTCCACCTCGGGAAATTGAAGCAGTTGAAAGGAAAGTCTGTAATTATCGGAGGAGGTCATTCCGCACTTGATGGCGCGAGGGTGGCGCTCCGCCTGGGCGCTGATGAGTCCCACATTATTTACCGGCGTTCCATAACCGAAATGCTTGCTGAACCTGAAGAGATTGAAGAGGCTCAAAAGGAAGGTGTGAAAATACATTTTCTGGTGGCGCCCATGGCAATTGCCAGAGAGAACGGCAGAGTAGCAGGCGTACAATGCATCCGAACCCGTCTTACAGAGCCTGATACCACAGGTAGACGAAAACCAATTCCTGTTGAAGGGTCCGAATTTTTCATTGAGGCAGATATTGTGATTCCGGCTATCGGACAGGAACCGGATCTTGAATTTCTGGGCAAGGAGCCGGGCATTGAAATATCCAGATGGAATCTTCTTATGGTCAACCCTGAGACACTCCAGACCAGCATTCCAGGGATCTTTGCCGGAGGCGATGTTATTACCGGGCCTGCAACTGTAATAGAAGCAGTTGATGCGGGAAAGCGCGCAGCCAGATATATAAGTAAATACCTGCAGGGAGAAGAACTTCCGTCAGAATGGCAGGAAGAGCCCCCGATAGGGACGAACTGGGTGGAGATCAGGGATGATGAACCGACAAGGCATCGTTTAAAAGTCCCGACCATGCCCGTGGAAAAAAGGCTTTCCGGATTTGAAGAAGTAAATCTTTGTGCTGACGATAAAGATGCCATGGAAGAGGCTGCCCGTTGTCTCAACTGCGGCGGATGCTGCGAATGTTACGAATGTGTAAAGGTCTGTAAAGCTGGGGCAGTCACTTTTGACACTCACATGGAAAATGAGCAGACAGTTGATATAAATGTTGGTGCTGTTATACTGTCTCCCGGGTTCCAGCCTTTTGACCCTTCTCAATATCAGGCTTACCATTATTCAAAATATCCGAACGTGATTACCAGCATGGAGTTTGAGCGCATCCTGAGTGCCACAGGTCCCTATCAGGGACATCTTGTAAGGCCCTCGGATGAAAAGGAACCGAAAAAGATTGCATGGCTCCAGTGCGTTGGCTCAAGGGATGTACACGGATGCGACCATGGCTACTGTTCTTCCGTATGCTGCATGTATGCCATAAAGGAAGCTGTTATTGCCAAAGAACATGCCGGAAGTGATCTGGACTGTGCTGTGTTCTTCATGGATATGCGTACGCACGGCAAGGACTTTGAAAGATATTACGATGACGCAAAAATGAAACATGGTGTCCGTTTTATTAATTCAAGGGTGCCGACAATTGATTTCGTGGAAGGCAGTGATGATTTGTCTGTCCAGTATGTGACAGAAGACGGAAAGATTACTGAAGAGATATTTGACATGGTAGTACTTTCTGTTGGTATTGAGATTTCATCTGAACAGGTTAAGCTGGCAGGTGATCTTGGCATTCAGCTTACTGAAGGCAACTTCTGCGAGACAGAGTCCTTTAGTCCTGTAGATACCTCAAGAGAAGGTATATATGTATGCGGAGCATTCCAGGGCCCGAAAGATATCCCTCAATCGGTCATAGAAGCAAGTTCGGCGGCGGCAAAGGCGGGTGCCCTGTTGAGTGAGGCAAGAAATACTGAAACAAAAACAAGGGAATTCCCGTCCCAGAGGAATATAGCAGGCGAAAGGCCTCGTATCGGGGTTTTTGTATGCCATTGCGGTATCAATATAGGAGGTGTAGTCGATGTCCCCGCAGTACGTGATTATGCAGCCTCGCTTCCATTTGTCGAATATTGTACCGATAATCTTTTCACATGTTCACAGGATACCCAGGATACTATTGCTCAGGTGATCGAAGAAAAAAGGCTTAACCGTATTGTGGTAGCAGCCTGCACTCCCAAGACCCACGAGCCTCTTTTCCAGGAGACCATGGTAAATGCGGGGTTGAACAAATATCTTTTCGAGATGACAAATATAAGGAATCAGGATTCATGGGTCCATAAGGATGATCCCGAAATGGCGACGGAAAAGGCCAGGGATCTTGTTCGCATGGCTGTGTCAAAGGTTGCCCTAATGGAACCCCTTTATGAAGCTGAACTGGAGGTTAACCAGAAGGCCCTTGTGATTGGCGGCGGGATTGCCGGGATAGTTGCCGCAAAAAGCCTGTCGGCACAGGGATACGAGGTATGTATTGCTGAGAGGTCATCATCTCTGGGTGGCCAGGCTCTTAACCTCTTCAGGACATGGAAGGGAGAAGATATTCAGCTGCACCTGAACGAACTGATAAAATCGGTCGAGTCGGATAAAAATATTGATATACACCTTGAGACGGAATTGAGCAATGTTGACGGTTTTGTTGGTAATTTCGTAACTACATTGAAATCTAATGACAGTGAGGAGACCGTCGAGCATGGCATAGCGGTGATTGCCACAGGAGGAAAGGAATTCAAGCCCGATGAATACCTTTATGGAAAAGATCCAAGGGTAGTCACGCATCTTGAGCTGGACGAGATGTTTATCAAAAATGATTCATCGCTTAAAGACATCAGGAATGCCGTTTTCATTCAGTGCGTGGGTTCCAGGGAGCCTCAAAGGCCTTATTGTTCAAGGGTCTGCTGTTCCCATTCCATAGAGAGTGCACTGCATTTAAAAGAGCTGAATCCTGAGATGAATGTCTTTGTCCTGTACAGGGATATCAGAACATACGGCGAGAGGGAGTATCTCTATAGAAAGGCACGGCTGGCCGGCATTATCTTTATCCGTTTTTCAAAGGATGAGAAACCGAATGTGATGGCAGGACAGGAAGGACTTCAGATAGAGGTAAATGATAAAATACTTGGAGAGACAGTAGTTCTGAAAGCCGATCTTCTGGCCCTTGCTACAGGGATAGTAGCCAACGACGAAGAGAAACTCGCTCAGCTCTTTAAAGTGCCTTTGAACGAAGACGGATTCTTTGTCGAGGCCCATGCAAAGCTCGGGCCTTCGGAATTTGCCACAGGCGGTGTATTTCTGTGCGGTATGGCCCATTATCCAAAACCCATCGATGAATCCGTGGCGCAGGCTGAAGCTGCTTCTTCCCGCGCCGTCACATTGCTGGCAAAAAAACATGTTTTCATGAGCGGGACTGTTGCTCAGGTTGATCCTTTGAGTTGCAGCGGATGTGGTGTTTGTGTTGATATCTGCTGCTATTCTGCCCCTTCAATCCTCCGGGAAGGACGTTTTGCTGGTAAAGCGGAGGTTAATCCTGTAATATGCAAAGGATGCGGACTGTGTGTGGCATCCTGCAGATCGGGGGCCATTAACCTTAAGGGGTTCCGCGAAGACCAGATCATGGCCATGATTAATGTAATTTAAGAATCAGGAGTCGATAATGACTAATTGGGAACCAAAGATTACGACATTTTTATGCAACTGGTGCAGTTACGGCGCTGCCGATTTAGCCGGTGTAAGCCGTTTTCAATATCCTCCGAATTTCAGGGTTATCAGGGTACCGTGCTCAGGAAGAGTCAGCCCCAAGTTTATTCTTGCTGCCTTTCGCCACGGTTCTGATGGCGTATGGGTTTCGGGGTGACACCCCGGCGACTGCTATTACCTGGAAGGTAATTACTATGCAAGAAGGAAATTTGCCCTTTTAAAAGGGCTTCTGGAACATATGGGTATTGAACCAGGGAGGCTTCAGTTTTCGTGGATATCCTCAGCAGAGGCAACGAAGTTTATCGAAGTGGCGAATGTTGTTGCACAGGAAGTGAAGGCCCTGGGTCCGGCGAGATTTCTTATTAAACAAAGGGCTGAGGTGGCATAATGCTTGAATATACTGACAAGATCAGGGAGACAGCCAGAAGGTTGCTTGAGGAAGGGAAGGTAGATGTCTTTATAGGATATAAAAAGGGCACTATTCCCATGAAGAATGAACCGGTTATAATTCGCGATCACAAGGATGCGGATCTCCTTTACTGGGACAGCAACTGTGGTATGAACCTGTGCAACTATTTGACCAAAAGGTCTGACAGGATAGGGATTGTAGCTAATGGATGTAATTCACGCAATATCATGACTCATATTATCGAGAACCAGATCAAGCGTGAACAGATTTATATAGTGGGTATTCCCTGTACCGGAATAATCGATCACAGGGCAGTTCAGAGGGCTGTTGAAGGAAAAGAGATAACAGATCTGCAGGAGAAAGGTGATGAGTTCACTGTAAAATGCGGGGATTTTGAAAAGACCTTAAAAAAGAAGGATTATCTTCAGAGCAATTGCGTTACCTGCAAACACCGCAATCCTGTGGAATCGGATGAAATGGTTGCAGATCCTGTGGAAGAGCAGGAGGTATCAGAGCCCTACAAGGACGTGGAAGAGATTGAAGGCATGGCCCCTGAAGAAAAATGGAAGTTTTTTAATGAAATGATATCTTCATGTATCAGGTGTTATGCATGCCGCAATGCATGTCCTCTGTGTTACTGTCCAACCTGCTTTGTTGATGAGTCAAGGCCTCAATGGGTTGGCAAGAGTATTGATCCTACGGACACGTTGACATTTCATTTTTTGAGGGCCTACCATTGTGCAGGGCGCTGTACCGAGTGTGGAGCGTGCGAGAGGGCTTGTCCTGTGGGCATACCGGTGAGGCAGTTCACCAAGAAGCTCAATAAGGATGTGCTGGAACTCTTTTCATGGGAAGCAGGTCTGGGCCTGGATCAGAGGCCTCCATTGGATGTTTACAGGCCGGATGACTACAATGATTTTATTCGGTGAAAGGTGTATAGGTTATGACAGAAAAGGTGTTCACCAGAGAAGAATGGATCAAGGCCCTGGAGGGTCTTAAAGATACCTACAGGCTTTTTGTTCCTGTCAAGGATGGGGATTATCACAGCTTTAAGGCCATGGGCGAGGGAGAGCCGGATTTTGACTTTGTAAACACTCGGCTTTCACCTAAATCAGTGGTTTATCCCCAGTCAGAGGGCATGTTTGAATACTCACTTGATGAGAGCGATCCTGAAGTAAATGTTGTTAAGGAATTGCCCAGGGATTATCCCCCTCAGGCAGTAGTAGGTATAAGGCCGTGTGATATGCAGGCCTTTTTGATAGTAAAACCCAACTTTGACAATCCCGAATACCGGGATCCATGGTGGGTGCAGCATTTTGAGTCAACAACTTTTGTGGGTTACGGATGTACTGAGCCTTATGATACCTGCTTCTGTACGGAGGTAGGCGGAGGGCCTTTCAGTGAAAAGGGGCTTGATGCGATTATTTATCCGGTTAAAGAGACGTATCTGGTGAAGGCCCTGACAGAAAAAGGCGAGGCCTTTCTTGGAAAAGCAGAAGGCGGCAAACCGGCTGATGATTCCATTAAAAAAGAAGCCGATGCCGTATCAGCCGAGGCAAAAGGCAAGATAAAGTCAAAGTTTCCCACGGATAATCTGAGCAAGAAGACCATAAATGAGCTTTTTGATGCTCCTTTCTGGGAAGACCTTGCATTTGCATGCATTAATTGCGGCACATGCACGTATCTCTGCCCGACATGCTGGTGTTTCGATATTCAGGATGAGATAAACGGGAACAGAGGGGACAGGATAAGGAATTGGGATTCCTGTATGTTTCCTCTTTTTACTCTTCACGGCTCAGGTCATAATCCAAGAGACAACAAATTTCAGCGTGTGCGTCAGAGGTTTATGCACAAGCTGAAATATTATGTGGATAAATATAATGACGGTGTTCAGTGTTCAGGGTGCGGACGGTGTATCAGGCAGTGCCCTGTAAACATTGACATAAGGCATGTATGTGAATTGATGAATAACCTTTAGTTCTAAATTCATAATTGACGGTCTCGTAAAAAGTCGTCACTCCGGCCCCGCGTCAAGCTCGGGATAAACCTGCCACAATGATTGGCGGATAAACCCGCCACAAACATTGGCGGATAAATTCCAACCTGTCCCGGATTCCTGTTCGGGGCCGGAATGACGGAAAATGATATTTGTAGACTTTTTTCGAATTCATTAATTTTTAACTCTTAATTCTTAATTTTTAATTGATACGCAGGGGGTGTTAGATTGGAAAATCCGTATTTACCCTATCCGGTACGAATAGATCAGATAACCACGGAGACCGAAGACAAAAACCTAAAGACATTCAGGTTTGTCTTTATAGACCCGGAGGATGAAAAAAGGTTTGCATATACACCCGGTCAGTTTGCCGAGCTGTCCGTGGCGGGAAAGGGTGAAATACCCATTGGCATCGCATCATCCCCCACGGAGAAAGGCTTTGTAACGTTTACCGTTAATAAGACCGGCCTTGTAACGAATCACCTTCACAACATGAAGGAAGGTGACAAAATGGGGATCAGGGGGCCTCTGGGAAACTGGTACCCCTGGGAAGAGATGCAGGGTAAACATGTGGTTATTATAGGCGGCGGCTTTGCATTCACAACATTGAGGTCAAGCATAATCTATATGCTGGATCCTGAAAACCGCTCCAAGTTCGAGGATATTACCGTTGTATATGGTGCAAGATCCCCTGGCATGCTGCTTTACAGGGATGAGCTTGCAGAATGGGAAAAGAGAGATGACATAAATATGCATATCACGGTGGACGGCACTGATGATCCTGACTGGAAATATAACGTAGGTTTTGTGCCGACCATTACGGAGCAGAAGATAACAAGCGCTGAAAATGCGATTGCAATTGTATGCGGCCCGCCTATTATGATTAAATTTACCCAGCCGGTCCTTGAAAAGCTGGGGTTTCCTCCGGAGAGGATTATCCTTTCTCTGGAGATGCGTATGAAATGCGGCATTGGAATATGCGGGCGCTGCAATATAGGCGACCAGTATGTATGCAAGGATGGCCCGGTATTTTCTCTGGCTCAGCTCAAACAGCTGCCAGGCGAGTATTAAAACCGGACGGTTTATTCAGTTTATTGAATCTTTAATGATATTTAAAAAGCCGTCATGACTGACGGCTTTTATTATTTTTATATCCACTCATCAAGCGGATATCTGTATTCCTCTCCCAGATAATTCCTCAAAACAAGATTATCCCTGTCTGATCCTGCTATATATTCCGGGAGTAAAGGGACTTTCCCGCCTCCTCCGGGCAGATCTATTGCAAAATGAGGTGCGCACATGCCGGAAGTGTGTCCATGCAATCCCGCCATGATCTCAAGCCCCTTTTTTAGAGGGGTAAAAAAGTGGGCAGTCCCTTTTGCCAAATCAGCCTGAAACAGATAGTAAGGCCTCACACGGATTGTCAGGAGTTTCTGATTCAGGGTCTTCATCGTATGCAGATCATCATTTATTCCTTTCAAGAGGACGGTCTGGCATCCTAAAGGGATTCCGGCATCTGCAAGCCGTTTGCATGCCAGTGATGATTCAGGGGTTATTTCAAGGGGATGATTGAAATGTGTGTTGATAAACAAAGGATGAAATTTTTTCAGCATATTCGTCAATCGGGGGGTAATCCTCTGTGGCAGGGTGCAGGGTACCCTGGTCCCGATTCTTATAATTTCCACATGCGGAATAGAACGCACTTTATTCAAAATATCATAGAGTTCATGATTTCCAAGAAGAAGCGGATCTCCACCTGAAAGGAGGACATCCCTGATACGGCTGTTGTGCCTTATGTATGAGATTCCTTCCCTGATTGATTCTTTTGTCACCATATCAGGCCTTCCCACCTTTCTCTTGCGGTTGCAGAACCTGCAATACATGGCGCATTGACTTGATATCAGAAAAAGTACCCTGTCCGGATACCGGTGTGTCAGGCCAGGGACAGGAGAATAATTCTCCTCGCTGAGAGGATCTTCAAGGCCTTTTTCAATCGTAATCTCCCTGAGATCCGGGATACACTGCCTGTATATGGGGTCATCCTTCTGCTGTATAAGACTCAGGAAATAAGGATTTATGCGCATGGGATAGCAGGCGCTTACCTTTTGAAGTGCGGCAGTATCTATTTCGAATGAATCCGGCAGGTATTTTGTACTGGTGATACTCTTTGAAAGTATCTGCTTCCATATGGATTGACTGTCTTCTTTTTTGATTATGATATTCAGCATATTTTAAAATGAGCTTTTCATTTACATGTATAAAATGAATAATTCATATCATAAATGCTGTTGCAATCAATATCAAAAAAAGAGGTCGAAATTTGATTATGTCAAAATATATCGATCTTTTGCAAATAATTACGGGCAATGGGACAGAACGTTTTTTAAGTGCGGGAACGGGGTCCGGGAACGGGGTCAAATCCGGATTAGTGAATAACATTAATTTTTACCTGTCAAAAGCACCTGTTAAACCGATCCGCCATATACGGCGATCTCAGTTAATGCTTAATGTCTATTCGATTCCCATAATTTCCCGCATTTTTTTACTGCTTCATATCTGGGGCCAAGCTCAAATCTTGTATAGTGAATAATACAAAAAACAATGCTGAATGCCTGAATACAGGCTAGGCAGCGCTCCAGCCAAATGCGTTTTTACAGAAAAGCCAGTATTGACGCAGATCCTCTTCAGTGATATCTTCTAACTGCTTATTGTAAAAACGCTGTAAATGCAGAACAGAACTGACATAAGATTGAGTACTCCTTTTTGTATAATCTGCTAACTGAAGATTTTCCTTAAAACGTTTAATTAAATGGCTCATGGTATCTTCCTTTTTTCTTTTAACCTTGTCGGGTAGAAGAAATCATGAGTTATTCAATCAAACAATAATGATCTATAAAGACTGATTCTGCCGCGCAGCGGCTTATTTGAACAAGGGCCTGGACCTGACAGGCTAAAAAGCTCGCCTGCAGGTCAGGCACCACATTAATTTATTATGAACATCAATCAACTGATTATGCCGGCGATAGCTGCTGCAATAGAGGCAGGTGCGGCCGTTCTGGAGATATATCGTCAGGCTTTTGCCGTAGAAGAAAAAGCGGACAAATCCCCTTTGACCATTGCGGATAAACGATCCCATGAAATTATTGAGGCCCGGCTGGCTACTTTTAAGTTTCCCTTGTTGAGTGAAGAGGGCAAACACCTGGATTATGCATTGCGAAAAAACTGGGATTTTTTCTGGATAGTGGATCCTCTGGACGGAACCAAGGAATTTATAAAAAAAAATGATGAATTTACGGTCAACATTGCCCTGATACAAAAAAATGCCCCGGTGATGGGAGTTATTTATGTGCCGGTGCTACGCCAGCTTTATTTTGCGGCCCGGGAGGCTGGGGCCTTTCGCATTACCCTGGATGGGGATAAGAATATTGATGGCATGCCCCTCGACCGGTTCATTGCCCTCGCCACGCCTATTCATGCCGGTATCATTGAGGGGCGGCCTTTTACCATTGTGGGCAGCCGGTCCCACGCTACCAAAGAACTTGAGGAATATGTGGAGAAGAAACGAAAAGAATACGGTGATCTGGATTTTATTCCTGCGGGCAGTTCCCTGAAATTCTGCCGGGTGGCGGAAGGAAGCGCTGATGTGTATCCTCGGCTGGGGCCTACCATGGAATGGGATACTGCGGCGGGCCATATTATCGCTGAATGCGCGGGCGCTTCCGTGTTCCGGGCAGACAATAGTGAAGCAATGCGGTACAACAAAGAAGATCTGCTGAATCCCTGGTTTTTTGTGTCAAATGGCAGGCATTAAAAGAAAGGAAAGAGGCGTAGCACCTGATTATTGACCAAGCCTTCACAAGGATTAAGAAAGGAAAACATCCATTGCAAATATGCATTAAATAAAAAAAGGATGTTATATCGCAGATTTTAAGTGTTCAGGTTTTTATCAGTTTCTGTTTTTTTGTTAAATGGAGTAAGTCATGGAGATGAAGCTGTGACGAATAGTCAGTACGTGTGGCAGGATGGCTCGATGAAATGATGAGGGGGAGCATAACAAATAAAGGATCAGTCCCGAGTCGAGGAACGAGTGCTCGGAACTAATCCATGGTTCATGAAGCTGCGAGCTATAGAGAAAAAGGCTCACAGTTGACGGTGATCTGAACGTTCGAAAAAAAACCAGAGAAAAAGGACAGGTTTTGTTCTCAGATTAATGCAAAAAAGTTCAAGCCAAAACACAAGATGCGGGTTGCACGGTTAGGATTACAATCTTGTATTTGGTTTTTCATATCCATTATCCATCCGTACCCTTGGACTCATGATGACCTTTGTCATGGATGAGCGGGGAAAAATAATCGATTTTACTGCCTCTTTGCAGCCCGGGATTGATGAAACACGATTTAAAAAAGCCAGGATATAGTTATGTGAAGGAGTATAAGTACTTGAAACTTTATTTATTATCATATAAAATTTGCATTGTTTTCAGGGTGTAGATGATTCAAAAAAGAGATAGAAAACAAAAATAGAGTATGCCAACAATATGTTGCGAAAGGAGGCAGGCTATGGCGGAGAAGCCTAAGGTTGGATGTGCTCGCCCGACCGGTGGGCTGGTCGGGCAGCCGGAGGAGAAGCAGGAAAAGCAGACAGTGCAGCCAGCAAAGGAGGTAAGAAAAATGATACAGGTAGGAAAACCAGCACCTGATTTTGTCGCCCCTGCATACCACAAGGGGGAGTTTACATCCGTAAAGCTTTCAGATCACCTTGGTAAATGGGTTGTCCTGTGCCTGTATCCGGGTGATTTCACATTTGTTTGAGCAACCGAAATATCAGCGGTCGCTGATCATTACAAGGACTTTCAGAAGCTTGGTGTTGAAGTCTTTTCCATGAGTGTCGACAGCGTCTTTGTCCACAAGATGTGGAATGACAACGAACTCTCCAGGATGGTCAAGGGAGGAGTACCTTTCTCCATGCTTTCCGACGGAGGCGGAAAGGTAGGAACAGCCTATGGCGTTTATGATGAAGATGCCGGAGTAGAAAATCGTGGCAGGTTTATCATAGATCCTGACGGAGTCATTCAGGGATACGAAGTACTGACACCTCCTGTGGGAAGGCATGTGGCTGAAACACTTAGGCAAATCCAGGCATTCCAGCTTGTAAGAAAGAGCAAAGGAGCCGAGGCAACACCTTCAGGATGGCAGCCCGGCAGGATGACTCTAAAACCAGGCCCGGACCTTGTTGGAAAGGTATGGGAAGTGTGGAAGACCGATATGGCGAAATGATCATTTGTTTGTCTCTTTTTTTATTATGCCCCGTGAGTAAGATTTCCGGGAATTATATTGAATGACAATGCAAACGTCGCGTTCAATGCAATATTTGATGCTTTGGGCGCGGCATTTTTTATATTTAGTTCCTATAAAACAGGATTGGAGAAACCTTTTAAGGTTTATATGCCTGTTCATGGAATCCCTGAGCCCTGAATTGTTTATATCCGGGCCTTTTTCTGTTAATATGCATTACCGGCATGGAGGCTGTCAAGAGAGTAGAAAATCCATCATTAAGCCAACAGGCTGATCTATTATGTGGAAAAAATGCTATTTCATCCGGCAGTATTTTAGTATTTTATGAAGGGAATTTTTAACCCAGTGGGACTGAAAAAGATGACCAGTAAAGTTTTATTGATCGGATGGGATGCTGCTGACTGGAAAATTATTCATCCCCTCATTGATAACGGTAAGATGCCGAATATGGCAAAGTTTATTGAGCAGGGTGTAATCGGCAATCTCGCAACACTTTATCCCGAATTGTCACCCATGCTCTGGACATCAATTGCAACAGGAAAAAGGCCTTTCAAGCACGGTATACTCGGCTTTATCGAACCTGACCCGCAATCAGGCGGGGTACGACCGATTACCAATATCTCGAGGAAAACAAAGGCCATCTGGAATATCCTGAGCCAGTCAGGCCTGAAATCCAATATTATCGGCTGGTGGCCTTCACATCCTGCAGAGCCGATAAAAGGGGTTATGGTCTCAAACCATTATCAGAGAGCAATAGCGCCCTATGGAAAATCCTGGCCCATAAGATCAGGGACAATACACCCTGAAAGGCTTGTAAGGAATCTGGCAGCATTACGTGTTCATCCGCAGGAACTTGATGCGGGCCTTATCATGAACTTTGTTCCCCGCCTGGCAGAGATAGACCAGGAAAAGAATCGCAGGATTGAAAATATTGCAAAGATCATTGCTGATTGCACTACAATCAATAAGGCCGCAACAGCTATAATGCACCATGAGAAGTGGGATTTTACGGCCGTCTATTTTGACTCAATTGATCATTTCTGCCACGGCTTTATGAACTTTCATCCTCCTCGTCTTCCATGGGTAAATGAAAAGGATTATGAGCTATATAAAGATGTTGTGGAGAGCGGTTATATATATCACGATATTCTGCTCGGCACACTCCTGGACAAGGCAGGTGATGATTGTACGGTAATAATGGTATCAGACCACGGTTTTCACTCGGACCACCTGAGGCCGAGACATATCCCGGTTGAGCCTGCCGGCCCTGCTGCACAGCATCGGCCCTACGGTATTTTCGCAATAAAGGGCCCAAACATAAAAAAGGATGAGATCATTTACGGTGCCAGTCTCCTCGATATCTGCCCGACAATTCTGACTCTTTTTGGAATGCCTGTTGGAAAAGACATGGACGGGAAGCCTCTCGTTAATGTCTTTGAGCATCCACCTGAAATAAAGACTGTCCAAAGCTGGGATGAAATCAAGGGAGATGACGGAAGGCACCCGGAAGATAGAAGATTAGATCCTGTCGAGGCATATGAGGTGATTAATCAACTCGTTGAACTGGGATACATCGAAAAACCGGATGATGACAGGGAAAAGGCGGTAAAGCAGAGTCTTCGTGAACTGGATTATAATGCTGCGCGGTCTTATATGGGTGCAGGCCTTTATTCTGAAGCCGTCCCTGTTTTGGAAGAGCTGTTTGAGTCATGGCCTGATGAATACAGGTTCGGAATCCAGCTGGTCACATGCCTCAAGTCGCTGGGCCGCACAAAACAGTCCAGGATACTGCTTGAGGATATTTTCAAACGGAAAAGGCAGGATATGTTAAGGGCGACCGGAGAACTCAAGGAATTCAGCAAAGGCCACAAGGATCCCAGGATAGAGGATTTGAAAGTGGAGGAGCAGCATCAACTGCGTGAACTCCGGGCCAGGGCATCAGGAAGTGCCTATGCAATGGAATTTCTTATGGGCGCTCTTCTTTTTGAAGAGGGGGATGATGAAAAGGCCCTTGTCCACTTGAAGAGAGCTGAAAAGTTAGATAGCCTGAAATCAGCCCTGCACAACATTTTAGGTGATATATATCTTAAAATGAAGAGATGGGAGGATGCTGAGAACAGTTTTGAAAGGTCTCTTTCCATTGACCCTGAAAACGCCGAAGCATACCTCGGTCTGGGGCGCTTATACCTCAAAGTGAGGAGTAACAGTGAGGCAGCGGAAGCAGCACTGACAGCAGTAGGCCTTCGATTTCACAATCCAAAAGGCCATTTTGTTCTGGGTGTTGCACTTCATAGAATAGGAAGAATATATGAGGCAATTAATGCACTGAGAGTGGCGATTTCTCAGAGCCCTGATTACCCGGATGCCCACCGGCGGCTCAGCTATATTTATAAGAACAGGATAAGAGACGAAGCAAAAGCAGAAGAGCACAAGAGACTGGCAAAGGAGGCAAAAAAGAGGATTCAGACTTTTAAAAAAGGAAATCCATATTCTCAGCAGGATAAAAATACTGCGGCTCGGACTCCTATCACTTCGGATCATCCGGTTATTTCAATATCTTATGATACTGTTCCCAGGGGCACTGTAGACCGGGATAATACGGTTTTTATTGTCTCCGGTCTTCCCCGCTCCGGTACTTCAATGATGATGCAAATGCTTACCCTGGGAGGCATTGAAGCCCTTACCGACGAAACCAGAAAGGCTGACGATGACAATCCCAGAGGGTATTTTGAGTTTCAAAAGGCCAAACAGCTCCGGAAAGATGCATCCTGGCTTGCTGATGCAAGAAGCAGGGTTGTCAAGATTGTTGCTCAGCTGCTGTGGCATCTGCCTATAAAGAAGGGTATAGATTATTGTGTTGTTTTTATGGAACGTCATTTGGATGAGGTTATAGAATCACAGGACGTAATGCTCCGGCGGCAGGGCAAGAAAAAGGCGAAGATCTCTCATGAAATATTGAAAAGGGTCTTTGCTGAACAGATAAGAAGGGTTAAACTCATGCTGTCTGCAAGGGGAATTCCAGTGCTTTATGTTGAATACGGTATGGCCATCTCAGATCCGGCAGGAACAGCGGCAAGGGTAAATGCATTTTTGGGTGGCGGGCTTGATGAAACAGGTATGGCCAAGGCGGTGGAACCTTTGTTAAGAAATCAAAAAAAGGCTAATGCAGATCAGCTATGATTTATCAGTTCTCCTGTTCTCGCTTTTTCAGCCTTCTTGCTCCCTCCATTAGGATAAGCCCCGTAAGTATAATTATTCCCCATTCATTAAGTGTGGGAATGGTTAAAGATGGTACCAGAATATGAATAGGGGTATCTGCCTGGTCCTCATATGCCCAGTCAATAATTGTGCCCGCGGAACAATTCGCTGCGCCTCTGAACTGGATCCATCCGTAGTGGATTGCCCCGTCTATATCGAATTTTACTCCTATATAGCCCATCCGGCCGTTGAATTTGCCTGCCTGCAGATCATAAATATAACCAGTATAATTATAATATAAATCAAACCCAAGAATTCCGACAAAATTATTCCAGTTCGCTTCGGGGCCAGCGCTCTGGGAATTTTCCATTATTTGAACTACTGGTACTTGATAAGTCGTATTTAACGTAAAAGTGGATAATGTGTATGAAAATTCGTTTCCGTTATAGGGAAACATTATATTTCCACCATATCTGTAAGTATAATTGTACCCATTATAGGTGCCGGAATATGTGGAATGAAGATTCCAGAAAAGAAAATCAATCTGCCCGTCACCGTTAATGTCAACTGTTTCAACACTGTTACTCACATTTAAATTCTGAATCCCGCTATATTGCACTGCCGCTTCTGCAGGATGTGCAACGGCCAGAGCCGCGCCTGCGATCATGGAGTAGTCTATGAGTTTCCTGTTCAGCCCATTGCTATCCTTTAATGGCCACTTTTTTGTTTTTTGATTTTTCATTGCGGCTCCTTCGTAAACGGGTGAATGCTATTTGACACGTAACTTGGCAGAATGTTTTCTGTTATTATTTTTATAGTTCCATGTCAAGACTTAAATATTCCAGAATTATGGTTGAGCAGGATTATTCAAAAATATTTGACAATGAAAAACGGATATACTACTTCGTTTATATTATAGTGTGAAAAATATCCCTTATTAACAGATAGAAATACTGCAAAGTTGAGATTTTTATAACAATATAATTTATGATATTATTACTCCAGCAATAGTATATGTTAATGTTGTCCCAGCCAGGGGCTGATAAACCAGCCAAAAACACAGGCTGGTAAACCCTCCACAAAAAATGGCGGGTAAAATTTCGAGACCCGAATCAAGTTCGGGATAAATCCGCCAAAAACATTGGCGGGTAAACTCCAGCCTGTCCCGGATTCCTGTTCGGGGCCGGAATCCACAATGAATTCGACTGTATGCCCCCGGATCGGGGTCCGGGGGAGGCTTATCAAGCCCGGCATGACGATTGATGTTTTTAATCGCCGGAGTAATATTTTGGCGGGAGGAATTTGGAGTTAATTAACGTTACTTGATTCGGAATGGAACTCAGGATTATTATCAGATTGGTTTTTTGCTGAAGCAACCTGTATTCTGTTGAGCGGTTAGTTTAGGAGGAGATTATGTCTGATTTTTTTCAGAATGGTGAAATAGCAACATTTCATAGACTTAAATACCGGGATATAGATGAAATTGAGGCAGAACTCCAGGAGGCAGCTGTTCATCGTCCAATCTCCCTGGTCCTGCCGTATATACCTGTTGAGCTTGAGGGGAAAGGCCTTCCAACGATTGTCGAAGAACTCCGTCATGTAAAATATCTTAAGAACATCATAGTAACCATCGGCAATGCTGATGAAGAAGACTTCGTTGAGGCAAAAAAATTTTTTTCAGCTCTTCCGCAGGAACCCAAATTAGTATGGTGCACGGGTCCGAAGATCGAAGCCCTTTACGGGGAACTTAATGAGAGTGGTATTGACGCAGGCGGAGACGGAAAAGGAAGGTCCGCCTGGACGGCATATGGATATATTCTTGCGAGAGACGATAGTCAGGTCATAGCACTGCATGACTGCGATATCGTAAACTATGACCGGGATTTGCTTGCACGCCTTTGCTACCCTGTTGCAAATACGTATATAGATTTTGAGTTCTGCAAGGGTTATTATGCAAGGATTACAAATCAGCTGCATGGCCGTATAACACGAATCTTTATGACACCCCTTATACGTGCCCTGAAATCAACACTCGGTCCGAATCAGTTTTTGGATTACCTTGACAGTTTCCGTTATATCCTGGCAGGGGAATTTTCAATGGGTATTGATCTGGCCAGAAGACTGAGAATCCCGGGAGATTGGGGAATAGAGGTGGGAGTTCTCGGGGAGGTCCACCGCAATTGTTCCATGAGCAGGATCTGTCAGGTTGATCTTGCTGATAACTATGAACACAAACACCAGTCTCTTACATTTGAAGATCCTAACGAGGGACTGTTGAAGATGGGTACAGATATAGCGAAGTGCATCTTCCGAACAATCGCAAGCATGGGATATACCCTGACCAATGAATTATTTATATCTTTAAAGGCAAGTTATCTGCGCATGGCCCAGGATTTGATTGCAAGATATGAATACGATGCCAGGATTAACGGCCTGAATTATGACAGGCATGCGGAGGGCAGTACAGCCGAAGCACTTGTTGCATGCATCGAGAGCGCTGGACAGCAGTTCCTTGAAGCTCCGAATGAAGCCCCTCACCTTCCTAATTGGAACAGGGTGGTTTCAGCCGTTCCGGATATTTTTGAACGGCTGATTGATATAGTCGAACAGGATAATAAAGACTGATCAGAGTCTTATAGTGAAAAAAAAGCTCTGCCTGTGCCGGATGTGTTATCAAAATGAATATGGAGATCGAGCGTAAATTTTTAGTTGAAGGAGATTCCTGGCGTATCACCTCCAAAGGATTATTTTACCGGCAGGGATACCTTTCCTTGATCAAGGAACGTATCGTCCGGGTAAGAACCGTTGGGCAGAAAGGCTTTTTAACGATTAAAGGCCCTGCAAGGGGAATCTCACGGCTGGAATATGAATATGAAATCCCCCTTGAAGAGGCTGAGGGCATGCTTGAACACCTATGCGAACGACCTATTATCGAGAAGTACAGGCACAGGATTGAATACGATGGCATTATATGGGAGGTAGATGAGTTCCTTGGGGAAAATGCAGGTCTGATTCTTGCCGAAGTTGAACTTGAAGATGAAAAGGATATGCCGTCATTACCGGAATGGATCGGCAGGGAAGTCTCTTACGATCAAAGATATTTCAATGCGAATCTGGTCAAGGTGCCGTATAAGTATTGGGGACATATCAGCAATGCCGGGGATTAAACTCATGCCAGCCTCAGGGTGATTGAAAATCTTCTTTTGTAACGACAGTAATGCCTCTTGGTGTTACAGTAAAACGTTTTCGGTCTTTTCTGGGATTATACCCGATCTCAGTACGGGGGGGGATATGTACTCCCTCTGCAAGGATAGCTTTTTTGATTCTGGAATAACCACCTATAACCACATTTTCCATTACGACCGATTCATCTATTTCTGACCAGCTCTGGACAAAAACATTATATGACAGAACACTGTTTCGGACAAGGCCTCCGCTGATTATTGATCCGTGGGCTACAAGGGCATCAAGGGCACGCCCTGCTCTTGGTTCCTCGCCTGTCTCCTGTGCATAGATAGTCTTAACCGGAGGATATTGTCGTTGAAAGGTACGAATCGGCCAGTATTTCCCGTACATATTAAAAAACGGTTCTATTCCGGTCAGGTCCATATTGGCGTTCCAGTATGAATCCAGTGTCCCCACATCCCGCCAGTAGCCTGAATCACTCACGATGTTAATATTACTTTCCCTGCTTAATCCGTCCCTGTCTGCGTATAATGCTACATCTTTTATCTTGTTTTCTCTGCGGTAGGGATAGGCCATAACGCGGTGGGTATCAAGAATATCCGGCAACAGATGTTTGCCGAAATCAGGCCTTGGGTCCTTTTTTAATAAATCCACCAGGACCTGTGTCTTGAAGATATAGATGCCCATGGAGGCCAGTATGCGGTCACTGTCTCCAGGTATTGTTTTGGGTTTATGGGGCTTTTCCTGAAAGCCTTTGACTTTAAAGCTTTCATCAACTTCAAGTATGCCGTATTCACTGGCCGTCTCTTTATCAAGCTCAATAACCGCAATAGTAACGTCCGCATTGCTGGCTTCATGATAAGCCTTAAAGATGGAATAGTCCATCTTGTAAACATGGTCTCCTGAAAGTATTAGTACATATTCCGGTGAATCCTGTTCAATCAAATAAAGATTCTGGCGGATGGAATCCGCAGTTCCCTGATACCATCTTTCGCCTGCCATCATCTGCGGCGGTGCGATTTTCATGTAGTGCCCAAGCGCCGGGCTGAAGATATTCCACCCTCCTTCAAGATGCTGCATCAAGGTCTGAGATTTATATTGAGGAAGAACGATGATTTTGTAAACTCCTGAATTTATGCAATTGGAAAGGGCCAGATCTATTAACAGGTATATTCCGCCGAATGGTATAGCAGGTTTTGAGCGATTTTTTGTAAGGGGCATCAGTCGTTCCCCTTTACCTCCTGCCATGATTACTGCCATTGTATTCTTCATCCAGAAATATCTCCTTTTAACTGGTTAGCACTGTTCCGCTTTTTAAGGCTTTAATGTGTGTAACCCTTATATCGATTTTATCAAAAAACGCTTCCTGTGAATCCTCAGATCAAATGGCTGCTACATATTTTCTACAAAACTCTTAAGCTTTTTACTCCGGCTTGCATGTCTGA
Source organism: Deltaproteobacteria bacterium (assembly GCA_036733345.1). Taxonomy (GTDB): domain Bacteria; phylum Desulfobacterota; class DSM-4660; order Desulfatiglandales; family Desulfatiglandaceae; genus JAFGMQ01. Next base: position 37,452 of record DAINAR010000007.1, read on the forward strand.
GCTTCCTTAGGGCCTTTGCCTCTATCTGCCTGATACGCTCTCTTGTGACACTGAAATCTCGGCCCACTTCTTCAAGTGTATGGTCAGCTTTTTCACCAATGCCAAATCTCATTCTAAGTACTTTTTCTTCTCTCGGGGTCAGTGTCCTGAGTACTCTCCTTGTCTGTTCGGCCAATCCAAAGTTGACAACCGCATCTCCCGGGGAAAGAACTTTCTTGTCCTCTATAAAATCGCCGAGATGGCTATCCTCTTCTTCCCCTATAGGAGTTTCAAGAGAAATAGGCTCCTTGGCAATCTTCAATACCTTTCTAACCTTATCCAGCGGAAATTCCATTTTTTCAGCAATTTCTTCAGGGCTTGGCTCACGGCCGTGTTCCTGAACGAGATACCTTGATGTCCTGATAAGCTTATTAATTGTTTCAATCATATGCACTGGAATACGGATGGTCCTTGCCTGATCTGCAATAGCCCTTGTAATTGCCTGTCTGATCCACCAGGTTGCATATGTGCTGAATTTATATCCCCGCTGGTATTCAAATTTATCAACTGCCTTCATAAGACCGATATTGCCCTCCTGAATAAGGTCAAGAAACTGCAGGCCTCTGTTGGTATATTTCTTTGCAATACTGACAACCAGTCTAAGATTTGCCTGTATAAGATCGGATTTGGCCTTTTTTGCCTTTTCAAGATTTGCCTTCACTCCCTTAAGTGTCGCTTTAAGTTGTCGGGAATGCATGCCTGTCTGTTCTTTATACTGCTTGATAATTTTTTGAGCATTAGCCAGTTTTAACTTCAATTCTAAAAGATCCTTTTTTGTCAAGTCGATTGGTTGAATTATATCATCATCAGCAATGGAATCTGATATCTTGGCAAAACACTTCTTTAAATAGGAAATTGGTTTTCCTCCTGCCTGCAGCATACACTCGGTAATATGTCTTTCCGATTCTTCAATCGTTGCCACAACATCATCGAACCTTTCGACCATAAGTTGGATCTGTCTCTTTTCCAGCTTGAAAGTATTGGCAAGGCTGCTGATTTGTTTTAGATTCTTTTTTATATTAGTCTCATATTTTTTCTTTTTTTCTTCAGTACAGTTGCCTTTTGATATCTCTTTTCTTTTAATGCGGATTTCTTCATTCAAACCGTTGATTTCATCTATCAATTTTATAAGAGAGTCTTTTCTTTCGCTCAACTGCATATAGTTGCTTTCATCGTCATCCAGATCATTGATCACATCTTTTAATTTGATTTTTCCATCCTTTACCTTTTGCCCCAGATCAACTAAATGATCTACACCCACTGAACAATGCAGACACGCATTCAGGGCATCCTGCTCGCCTGCTTCGATCTTTTTAGCAATTTCCACCTCGCCATCCCTTGAGAGCAATGCAATACTGCCCATCTCCTTCAGATACATCTTTACCGGATCAGCAATTCGTGACGGTGTGTCTGAAATATCCAACTGATCGGTATCCAGATCTTCGAGTTTTGTTTCCGCTTCATCATTGCCCTGAGCTTTTTCAATCTTATTTTTAGATGCCTCATCTATAACCATGATATCCAGATCCTGAAACATCATCATTAGATCATCAGTTTGCTCTTCAGATGAAATCATCTCTTCTGATAAATCATCGTTCAGTTCTTCAAAGGTGATATAGCCTTTATCTTTGCCGATATCAATTAATCGCTTCAAGTTTACCATGTCATTGTTTTTGCTCATGTTTTACCCTCCCGGAAGCCTATGATAAAAAGAGTATTCAGATTTTTGTGCTCACCTTTACCGCATCGTTCCAAAACCGAAAACCGTTTAATCACCGCTTGCTAAATAGGTCTATTTATTTAATAAATGATTGTTTTTCAGTCTTTTTAATTTCAGAAGTTCATTATAAGCCTCGGCATCCCCTTTTACCTTTTTGAACGATGCCAGAAATTTTTTTTGAGATGCTTTTACTTCAAACTCTTCAATAGCCTGATCAACTTCATTTTCTGAATAAAAAGAAGGTTCTGACAGTGCTTCTCGAAATTGAATTCTGGCAAATTCACTCTTAAGGCTTTCCTCTAAATTTTCACAGGAATTTATGCCCTCCTGTTTATACCTTTCAAATATAGTATCAACAATTTCCATAATCACCGGGTCAGAAATAAGTGTTTTGCATTCAATGTCAATAATGCTTGGGATGGTATGCGGATGATGTACCAGTAAATTCAGAAGCTGAATATCGCTGATATTTTTTTCCCTTTTTGAGACTTTCAGTCTTTCTCTGTGCATTAAACCACTGCCAATTAACTTTTTTGACGGGTTATTTTTAAAGGCCTTCATTTCAGATAACATTACTTCTTCGCCTATTCCCAGCCTTTCTGATACTCTTCGTACGTATAAAGCCCTCTGAGTGTGAGTGTTCAGATCTGATATGGTCGGGATTATCTCCTTTAATATGCGGGCCTTAGTTTCGATATCCAAATTCTCTTGTGTCAATTTTTGATCCAGATAATAGTCAAGAATTGGAGACGCCTGATCCAGCAACTCCAGGAACTTGGTCAATCCATTGGCATTCACAAAGGTGTCCGGGTCATGTCCATCGGGCAAAATGACGACCTTTGCGGAGAGACCTTCATTTGAGAAAACCGGCAAACTCCTCAGTGCGGCTTTTTTCCCTGCTTTATCAGAATCGAATACCACAACAGCTTCATTTGCATAACCTTTGAGTTTCCGGACGTGTTTGTTAGTGAGAGCTGTCCCGAGGGTTGCCACTACTTCTTTCAGGCCATGGTTTATTAGAGCCAGGCAATCCATATAGCCTTCCACAATAACAGCCCTGTTTTTTTCTCTGATAGCTTGGAAAGAAGAATTAAGGCCATAAAGAAATTCTCCCTTGCGAAACAGAGGAGTTTCAGGGGTGTTCAGATATTTCGGCAAAGAATTGTCCAGAACTCTGCCGCCAAAACCTACTATCTTCTGCCCTTGATCAAGAATAGGAAATATAATTCTTCCCCTGAACCGGTCATAATATCCGCCTCTGTCACTTGGAATTATTACCCCTGACTGAACAGCCATATCCAAATCAATTTGTTTGCGCCTTAGAAAACCAGTCAATCCGTCCCATTTATCAGGGGCAAACCCCAGGCGGAATTCAGCAATAACATCCGAAGATAAAGCCCTCTTTTTAAGGTAATCCATGCCTGGACTCCCTTTAACGGAATTTTTCAATCCATCCTGGAAATATTCAGCAGCCTTTTCGTTTATATTAAAAAGTTCTTTTCTCCGGATCGCTTTTTTATCTAATTCTAAGCCAGAAAAATCCTGACTAATCTGTATATTATATCTTTCTGCCAAATCCCTTAATGCTTCAGGAAATGTGGAACCATGATATTCCATCCAGAAGGAAAACACATCCCCGCCCTTTTTGCATCCGAAACAGTGAAATGTTTGTCTTTCCTGGTTGACTGTAAAGGAAGGATCTTTTTCAGAATGAAAAGGGCAAAGCCCTAAATAGTTTTTGCCCGCTTTTTTGAGCTGTACAACCTGTCCGATAATCTCAACGATATCTGCAGCCCTTTTAATTTCTTCTTTTGCTGATTGAAAGGAAACCATATTTTCAAGAGATGTTACAGGTTATTTTATCTTTACCGTTCCTTGTTACAAGTTTTTTATATTTATAAGCCGCCGTTCGAAAGGCGTACGGCCATGGGAAAAAATAAAATGCTAATTCCATCCTTTATGCCTGATTTCTGTGCTGAAATAATAAACGGATTAATTTTGATATACTCGTAAAAAGCTAACTTATGCCTCTTTGAGGCAGCCTATGAACAACGAAGCATGTCAAAAAACAAGTTAAGCGTTAAATATTTCATATAGTTATAATGCCATCGCTTCATATAATTTAAAACGACTTCGTTGGAAGTCGTCACCCCGGCCCCGCGTCAAGCTCGGGACAGGCTGGAGTTTATCCGCCAGTTTTTGTGGCGGATTTATCCCGCATTTGATTCGGGGCCGTTGTGACGAAAAATTGTACTTTTTGGCTTTTTGCGATTTCATCAATTTTAATTTCACGAATTTAAATTAGCCTGTCTATTAAAAATATAATTAATTTTTCTGATTACAAGTGGCAAAGTAAATTTTATGTCAACTCTATGAGGGTTATTGCTTCTCCACCCAATCTTGGATCCGCGCCTGACATATTTTTGATGAATGGAACATTTCGTAAATGATCTCGGATCGCCTTGCGCAGCGTGCCTGTGCCAAATCCATGAATAATCTTTAATGTTAATTCGCCTTCAATTAAGGCGCGATTAATTGATTGATCGATAAGAGCAAGGGCGTCATCAACCCTATAACCAATCACATTCAGCTCCTTTACTGTAGGGGCTTCAATATCCCATGATATTAAACTGCTCCTTACGTCAGGATCAGAATTTGCCATATCTTCAATTAGTTCCAAGTCTTGAAGCTGCACCAGTATTTTAACATTTCCAAACATTACAAGCACTTTTTCTCCGGTATGGTCTATTGACTGAATGATCCCTTTCTGATCAAGTTTTTTATGGTAAACTGACCGGCCGTTTTCAAATTCTTTTGCATCAGCCGGTAGCTTTTCGTTAGATTCAGATGAAAAATGGTCCTTTAATTTAGTGCTTACCTCAACTATTTCATCACTTATACGAGCCTGAACAGAATGCTTGTCTTTTTTTAGAAGGTTAATAGCATGTTTCAATTCATTTTTTGCATTATTTATTACTGCATCTGCTTCCATTCTCATCTCTTCAAACAAGGCCTTTTTCTCAGTCTCAAGAGTTATTATTCTATCTGAAAGCCTTTCTTCGGCTGAATGATACTTTAACTTCTCATTTTCAGCCTCGGATTTTTTCCGTTCAGCCTCATCTATAAGCTTATTCATTTTATCAATAAGCTGATTCAAGTGAATTTCATCCTTATCTAAATAAGTGGTTGCCCGTTCGATGATACCGGGATGAATTCCAATCTCTTCGGCTATTTCCAGGGCATGGCTTACTCCCGGCGATCCGTATTGAATTTTAAAGGTTGGGCGATTGTTTTTGCCATCAAACTCAACTGCCGCATTTACCGTTTTCTGGTTTAAAAGGCCATAATTTTTCAGCCTGTTAAAATGAGTTGACACCGCCACCAATGATCCCTTCCGGGACAGAAAATCAAGAATGGCCATTGCAAGGGCTACACCTTCATCCGGGTCTGTTCCTATCCCGGGCTCATCAATAATGATAAGGCTCCTCTGGTCTGCGTTCTGAATTATGTAATTCAGGTGTTCCAGGTGAGCTGAGAATGTGCTAAGACCCGACTCAATATCCTGATCGTCTCCGATATCCGCCATTATCTTGCTGAATACGGGCAAACGACTCCCTTCCTCGGCAGGTATATGAATTCCGGACTGAACCATTAGAGAAATCAGTCCAAGCGTTTTCAATGCGACAGTTTTTCCTCCTCTGTTAGGACCTGATATAATTAGAATATTTCTCTTGTTATCTAAAAATATGTCCACAGGCACAGGGAGATCTGTTTTATTGCCGCGCCTCTTTTTATCAAGGGCAAGGGCCATAAGAATAGCATTCCTTGCTCTTTTTAATTCAACTCCGCAATTTTCTTGTATTTCAGGCAATATGCACTGAAGATTTTCACTGAATTTTGCTCTGGCGTATAATCCATCCAGTCTGCTGATTATTGACTGAGAGTATTCCAGATTGACTGCTGAATCCCTCACAGCATCCGTTAAGGCGACTAATATCCTGTGTTCCTCCTCTTTTTCTTCCTGCAGTAATTCAGCAAGCCGATTATTATCCCTCAAAACTTCGACCGGTTCAAGAAAGCATGTTACTTTTGTTTGAGAATAGCCATGAATAATACCTTCAATGCCCGTACAATGGTCGGTTCTTAAGGCGATTACATATCTCCCGTCTCTTACGGTAACCAGGTGATCCTGGTTATCGCGTGATATGCTTTTCGATTTTTGAAGACTTTCAAGTTTTTTTTGAATATCTGACCTGTACGAGGTCTTTTGACGTCTGAGCCTTTTCAGGGCAGGACTGGCTGAGTCTTTGATCTCACCATATGATGTAATTGCCTTACTTATAAGCCTGGAGAGATCCTCAGAGTCAGGCATTTCCGATGTTAGGTCATATACCCTGGGACACAATTCATGATTCGATGCAAGAAAGCCTTTTATTTGATGACATGTTTTTGACAGCATGAAAACACTTAATAATTCATTTGTTTCCAGGCAGGAACCCTCAGTTCTGGTTTTTACAAGTAAAGGAACAATATCGGTAAGATCCGAAAAAGATAAAAACCCCTTCACTTTAAGAAGGAGCCTCATCTCCGAAACCAGCCTTAACTCATTATCAATATTTTTTAAGTTTTTCGAAGGTTTGAGGGACAGACAATCTGATTTGCCCAGTTCACATGAGGCATAATGGGATAAGACATCTAACAGATCATAATATCCCAGAACCTGATACGTATGTTCAATCATGCAGGCTCTATTGATCAAATGCAGATTTTAATATTTGGAAATCGACGGTCATTTCATTTGTCAACCGTCAAAATCTTTTTTGCTATCCGGCTAATTTCTTTTCCCTGTGCTTTTCCTGTCATCCTGGCCATAGCTTCACCCATTACTTTTCCAAGGTCCTTGAGCCCTTTAGCCGAAATTTCTGAAATTATTTCGCTTAATGTTTTCTCTATCTCTTCTTCTGTCAGCTGCTTTGGCATATATGTGTAATATATTGCAATCTCCTGATCTTCCTTTCTGGCCAGTTCCTCACGACCGCCTTTTCTGAACTCCTCTGCAGCTTCACGGCCCTTTCTGATCATGGTGGAGATGACAGCCTGAATTTCGTCTTCTTTTAAATCACGCCTCTTTTCGACCTGCATATTTTTAATCGCAGTTTTCAGCATTCTCAGGCATGAAAGGCGGATGGTATCATTCTGCTTTAAGGCATTTTTGAGATCTTCATTTATCTGTTTATTTAATGACATGGCTCTATCGGTAAAAGAAAGTAGGTTAATAATTTCTAACAAGGATAATCTATAAAATTAAACTTTCAGTTTGCTCATATTTATTCAGTTTGTCAATTGTAAAATGTTATTTAATTTCAAAAATATTTTTGATGCAGGGAGTTTCAAAAAATTAGTTTTTCATAATATATCTTCGCCAAAAAAATGGCTTCACTAAAGAAAAAACTTAAAACGCAATGAGGGAAGCTTACTGACAACCGCTTTAGAAGTTTTTTCATAAGGCTATGACCTGCATACCTTTATGGCTTCTTCAAGATTTAAGTTGCCTTCATATAGAGCCCTTCCCGTTATCATCCCGATAACACCGTCTTCTGAAAGCGTTAGAACATCTAAGACATCTGAAATGCCCGAAATTCCCCCGGAGGCTATAACCGGGATTTTAACAGCCCTTGCCAGGGCTCTTGTAGCCTCTATGTTGGGGCCTGTCCTCATCCCGTCTCTGGTGATGTCGGTGTAGATAATTGCTGAGGCCTCCATCTCTTCAAAACGCTTTGCCAGTTCAGATGCGGTTAATTTAATATCCTCTGTCCACCCTTCAACAGAAACATAATCCTTTCTGGCATCTATACCGATGATTATTTTCATGGGGAATGCTTTACATGCCTGTCTCACAAACTCAGGATCTTTATAAGCAACTGTTCCAAGTATGACATAATGAATTCCCAGATCAAAATAGCTTTCCAGGGTCGACATATCCCGTATTCCGCCACCAAGCTCAATCGGGATTGATACCGAAGCTGTGATTCGTTTTATCACATCTTTATTCACTGCTCTGCCGGAAATTGCCCCGTCCAGATCTACCAGATGAAGTCGTTCTGCTCCCATTTTGAACCACTTCATTGCCATTTCCTCAGGGACATCTGAGAAGATTGTTTCATCTTCCATGCGTCCCTGCTTCAGTCTGACACACCGTTTTCCCTTGATGTCAATTGCTGGAATTATTAACAAACTGCAAATCCTCTCAATTATTAATACATATTGGCATTTCATTCAGAAGGTTATTAAGGCCTATTAGTGCCAGCTTTTCCGCTGTCATCCATTGTCCTTTCCCCTGAAAAAAGGTCTTCATATCCAGGAGGTTTTCTGTCAGCGACCTTTGAGTTTTATCAAATTTGCCCCTCCAGATTATGCTTCCATCGGCAGGGCAGACCAGATGTAAATCAAAAGCTACAGAAGCAGCGCGATTAACCGCATAATCTGAGCCCTCTCTCTCCTGCCATCTATATATATATCCTGCCAGTACAGCATCAGCCCCAAAGTGGCTCCCAACCTTTTGGAGTAACTTCAAAACTCTCATGCCCACATTTTCATCCGAATCAACGATGCTCGAATAGAGTCCTTGAGCCTGCCCTGGCGATACCAGTTCACATTTTTTTGCAGCTACAAGCCTGTTAAAGAGCCTGTCTGTAATTTTTTCGACAGCGTCCTGTGGAACAGGTCCTGCAATAAAAACAGATCCTGATAGAGGACTCATTATAGTGTCAGTTTGCTCTGCATGAGGCAGGGCAGCCCTGAACCCGACAACAACAATTTTTGTTATTTCAGGAGATGTTGATTCAGCATGTGGGGCATTTGTTTTACTGGTATGGCACCCGAAAATAAGAAAAAGACATATATAAAGCCATATAAAAGCACCTGACTTTTTTAAGTATTTTTTTTTCATTAACACCTCATTTTCTATAAAATGCCTTTTGTTGAAGGGATCCTGCCAGCCATTCGGCTCTCCATGCTGATCGCCTTATCAAGGGCCCTGGCAAAAGCCTTAAAAATAGCCTCAAAAACGTGGTGAGGTTCCTCTCCTGCAATAAGATCTACATGCAGTGTTAACCCTGCATTGTTCACAAGGGCGCGGAAAAATTCTTTTATCAAACCAACATCAAACGAACCGGTTGTTTCCTTTTTTAATTGTACACGATATGAAAGAACAGGCCTTCTGCTGATGTCAATTACAACCCTTGCAAGGGATTCATCCATAGGAATTGTTGCTTCTCCATATCGTTTTATTCCCTTTTTATCTCCAAGTGCCTCTTCAATAGCCTTTCCCAGGCAGATGCCAATATCTTCGATTGTATGGTGATCATCAATGTCCGTATCACCCCTGGCAGTCAACTCCAGATCTATAAAACTGTGCGCTGAAAAAAGATTCAGCATATGATTGATAAAAGGGATTCCTGTATCAACCTTTGCACTGCCGTTCCCGTCAAGGTCAATTACAAGGCTGATTTCCGTTTCATCAGTTTTCCTTTCAATTTTTGCTGTTCGTTTCATGATTTTCTGCCTGTCTGCATATTAATATTGTTATTATGTCATAATAAAAAATGGTGGAGATGAGGGGATTCGAACCCCTGGCCTGTACGTTGCGAACGTACCGCTCTCCCAACTGAGCTACACCCCCACTGACAGTAAATTATAACTCACGAGATGCTGTATTGAGAAAGTATCTGCGACGAATAAGGCTTGATGGGAATGTTTTCGCCCCCTGCAGTCATCGTGAATTTTTATTATAAACATCCTGTAACTTAAATCAATGATTTTTAACATTCCGGGTTAACTAGTTAGCCTAAATTTCTGTAATGAAACTATTCAGTCCCTTATTGCCAATTGACAATGTGTGCTGTGGTCTGTTATATGCAGAATCATTGATATTATAAGGGGCTGAAATGAAGCAGTTGTCACTTGAAGACATTTTTCTTTCCTTTGGCGGGGTTAATGCCCTGTCGGGTGTAAGTTTCGAAATAAAGAAGGGCAGCATATTCGCCATAATAGGCCCGAACGGAGCCGGGAAAACATGCATCCTCAACTGTATCAGCAGATTTTACCATCCTGAAAAGGGGAGAATGTTTTTTGAAGGTCTTGATATTACCCGCCTTCCTACCTATAAAATTTCAAGGCTTGGAATTGCAAGGACATTTCAGAATATTGAGCTTTTTAAAGGTATGACGGTTCTGGACAACATAAAGCTGGGTGCTCACGTACATTTAAGATCAGGAGTTCTCAGTGGTGGCTTGTATATAGGCAAGGCTAAGAATGAAGAAATGGCTTTACGTAAAGAGATCGAAGAAAATATTATTGATCTGCTGGAGATACAGAGTATTAGAAAAAAGGTTGTAGGAACTCTGCCTTATGGGATGCAAAAGCGTGTTGAGCTTGCAAGAGCACTTGCAATAAGACCTAAATTATTGCTCCTGGATGAACCAATGGCAGGGATGAATCTTGAAGAAACTGAAGATATGGCCCGCTTTATTCTTGATATTAATGAGGAATGGGGTATCACTACAGTTTTAATTGAACATGATATGGGCGTAGTTATGGATATCTCAGACAGGGTATGTGTCCTTGATTTTGGTGTAAAAATTGCTGAAGGACCGCCTGAAGACATTCAAAAAAACCCGCATGTTATACAGGCCTATCTCGGAGAAGAAGACGGAGCATTTTCAAAACTCGGCCTGTTGGATATTTGAGACAGGTATTCATTATAAGGCATTTCATTGCTTATTTAAGATGGGTTTCCGTGGAATAGGGCCTTGTTCGCAAAGCTTTCAAATAGCAAGCGAACCGTCCTTGCCGGGCCGGAGACTAATATAAAAGTGAAATATTTATGAAAGAAAATACTCTTCCAGCACTGCTGTTGCGGAATTCAAAAAAATATAAAAACCGAAAAGTAGCACTTAGGGAGAAAGAATTCGGAATATGGCAGGATGTTACCTGGGAATCCTATTATAACCGTGTGAAAGAATTTGCACTGGGCTTATTGTCTTTGGGCTTTGAGAAAGGGGATAAGCTTGCAATTATCGGTGATAATCGTCCTGAGTGGATTTATGCAGAGCTTGCCGCGCAATGTATTGGAGGCGTACCGCTGGGTATTTATCAGGATTCAATAAAGACCGAAGTAGCGTATATAATTGACAATTCAGATGCCAAAATGGTTGTTACTGAAGACCAGGAACAAACTGATAAAATCCTGGACATGATGAGCGAGCTTCCAAAGGTTGAGTATATTATCTATACAGATGATAAAGGAATGCGTAATTACAACCGGCCTTATCTGTTGTATTTTCCTGATGTGGAAACCAGCGGCAGGGATTACGGCGAAAGATTCCCCGGTATTATTGAAGAATCAATAAAAAATATTTCAGAAGATGACATAGCAATCATTGCCTATACTTCAGGTACCACAGGTAATCCAAAAGGTTCGTTACTCTCTCATAAAAATATGCTCCGGATGTCATATAATCTTAATGCTGTGGATCCCAAATATGAATCAGATGAGTTTGTGTCTTTTCTTCCATTGCCGTGGATAGGAGAGCAGATGATGTCGGTTTCAAGTGCACTTGCATTCGGGTTTACTGTAAATTTTCCGGAAGAGCCTGATACCACCTCCAATGACCTTTATGAGATCGGTCCAAATGTCATGTTTTCACCTCCTCGTGTGTGGGAAAACCTTTCACGAACTGTTATGGTGAAACACCTTGATGCATCATTATTGAAAAGACTGATCTATAAACTTTTTATGCCGGTAGGGTATAAAATTGCTGATTTCAGGTTTTCAAAAAAACCTGTTCCTTTCTGGTGGAAGCTGGCTTACTGGTTTTCGTATATTATGCTATTCAGGTCTCTTAAAGACAGGCTGGGTTTCTCCAATTTGCGTAGTGCTTCTACTGGAGGGGCAGCGCTGGGTCCTGATGTGTTTCGTTTTTTTCATGCCCTGGGTGTTAGCCTGAAACAGATTTATGGCCAGACAGAGATCTCAGGCATATCATGTATACACAGGGATGGGGATATTGATTTTGATACGGTAGGGAAACCAATTCCCGAGACCGAAATAATGATTTCAGATGAAGGGGAGATCCTGTCAAAAAGTCCATCATTATTCCTGGGTTATTACAAAGATGAGGAAAGTACAGAAAAAACTATCATAGACGGATGGCTCCACTCGGGCGATGCAGGCTATTTCGATGAGAACGGCCATCTTGTTTGCATAGACAGGGTAAAAGACCTTATGCAGTTAGCGGATGGTACGAAATTTTCGCCAATGCATGTGGAGAATAAACTGAAGTTTTGCCCCTATATTGTTGAGGCAGTTGTTTTGGGACATCAACTCCCCTATATAACCGCAATAATATGTGTTGATTACAAGCACGTCGGCAAATGGCTCGAAGAACACCGCATCAGTTATACAACTTATACCGACCTAGCCTCCAAAGATAATGTGTACGATCTCATTGAAAAGGAAATAGTGAGAGTTAACAGATCATTGCCCGAAACGGTAAGGATAAGCAAATTCCTTTTATTATACAAGGAATTAGACCCTGATGATGGTGAGCTGACAAGGACAAAAAAGGTTAGAAGAAATATTATAAATGAAAAATATGCCCATGAGATAGAAGGACTGTATTCAGATAATGAGTCAGTACCGATTGAGTCAGTAATAACGTATCAGGATGGTAAAAGGACTACCCTGAGAACAAATCTGAAAATAAGAAAGATGAAACCAGTGGAAGAATATGAAAAAGACAAGAAGCATTGGTGGCGCTTCTGGAGTAAGGGTACGGAGGGTTGAAATTAATTTTTTAAAACTATTTAAAGATTAGCCGACGTGGCTTTAATTTTCCAAGGTTGTTTCAAATGACTGAAAATACACTATTTTTTTTGCAGCTGCTTGTCACAGGGCTTGTTATCGGCAGCATCTATGCCCTGGTTGCCCTGGGCTTTGTCCTTATCTACAAGGCTACAAGTGTTTTGAATTTTGCCCAGGGAGAACTGTTGATGCTTGGGGCATATGTATGTCTGGCCCTGGTAATAGAATACAGGGTGCCCTTTATTGCAGCATTTTTTCTTACACTGGTGTTTTCTTTGCTGCTCGGATTGCTTTTAGAGAGGGTGATTCTGCGGCCAATGATAGGAGAACCTATCATATCCATTATTATGCTTACCATAGGGCTTTCCAGTGTACTCAGGGCTGTTGTTCAGGCAGCCTGGGGAACAGAGACAAAGGTTTTCCCGCAGATTTTTCCACAGGAACCATTAAATATGGGTGGAATTGTGGTTTCACAGGTCTATTTATGGAGTCTGGCCTTTGCCTTCCTGCTGCTCATTGTCTTTTCGCTGTTTTTCAAATATTCAAGATCCGGAATTGCAATGCGTGCGACTGCAGATGATCAGCAGGCTGCTCAGTCTATGGGAATCAGTGTTAAAAAGGTTTTTGCAATGAGCTGGGCTATAGCAGCCATTGTATCAGCAATCGGAGGAGTTCTGATCGGCAATATTAACGGAATAAATAACAGCCTTTCATTTATGGGGCTGAAGGTTTTTCCATGTGTGATACTGGGTGGCCTTGACAGCATTTTAGGTGCTGTTATAGGTGGGCTTATTGTAGGAATTTTGGAAAATCTCTCCGGCGGATATCTGGATAATTTTTTCGGCGGAGGTGTTAAAGAGGTTGCACCTTTTATTGTCCTGGTAATAATATTAATGATTAAACCCTATGGTTTATTTGGAAAAATCGATATTGAGCGTGTTTAAGCAGGAGAAGAATTAAATGCCTTGTGGTTTATTTCATAGCAATTATGAAAGAGATGAAAGGATATTTCAGACAACCTGGGTCAAGCTGTGGTTAGGCGCTTTTGTCCTGGTTTTATTTGCTCTTCCTTTTTTTGTCGGGGACTATATTTTATATAATGCAAATATAATTGGGATATTCATTATTGGAGCTTTAGGGTTAAATATCCTTACAGGCTTTACAGGGCAAATATCCCTGGGACATGGTGCATTTATGGGAGTCGGGGCCTATGTCTCAGCTTATATCTCAACAACCCTGGGGATGAGTTTCTGGGTAGCCTTGCCTTTTTCAGGATTTTTTGCAGCTGCCGTTGGAATGGTTTTTGGGATTCCTTCCCTGCGCCTGAGGGGATTGTATCTGGCAATAGCTACTCTCGCCGCACAGTTTATAATTGATTTTATTATCATTCACCTGCGTCCAATTACCGGGGGTTCTCAGGGTCTTCTGGTAGATTCCCCTTCTATTTTTGGTTTTTCCTTCGATACTGACGAAAGCTATTATTATATCGTCCTTGTTTTAGTTATTATGGCAATAATCTTTGCGCGGAATCTATTCAGGACAAAAACCGGAAGGGCATTTATAGCTATTAGAGACAGGTATCTTTCAGCTGAAATGATGGGTATTAATCTTTTTAAATACAGGATATTATCCTTCGGTATAAGTTCTTTTTATGTCGGAATAGCTGGTGCCCTCTGGGCACATTATATAACAGTGATTGCCCCTGAACATTTCTATATAAATGTATCAATTCAATATCTGGCAATAATAATTATCGGTGGCCTGGGCAGTATCCTGGGATCAATATTCGGTACTATATTCATGGTATTGCTGCCTGAGGTATTAAGACTGGTGAGTGAGGTGGTCAAAGAATCATTACCATATTTTACTTTTCTTGTTGAAGCACTTCGTGAGGGGGTTTTTGGCCTAGTTATTATCATATTTTTAATTTTTGAGCCAGATGGGCTTTCGGCAAGGTGGCATACAACAAGAAGTTATTGGAAACTATGGCCATTTTCATATTAGCTGTTTAACGAATAAGGAGGAATAAATTATGAGGCGGATTGTTCTATTTGTTTTGGTTTTTTTATTGTGTGTTTCTTTTGGAATAGTTGTTCAGGCCAAGGATATACCAATAGGCGGCATTTTTGATATAACAGGTGCTACCGGGGATGTCGGCAAAGAATATGGCATGGCTATCAAGGACTATATCACATATGTAAACGAAAATGGCGGGATTAACGGCAGGCAGATAAGGCTTTTCGATGTGGACTACCAGTATAAGATACCGCAGGCCATTGCCGCATATAAGAAAATGAAGTCAAGAGATAAGGTTATTGCCATTCTTGGGTGGGGAACAGGCGACACCGAGGCTATGGCCCCTATAGTTACAAAAGACAAAATTCCTTACGTATCCGCATCATATTCTGAACATCTGACCGATGCTGAAAAGTTTCCGTATAATTTCATATCTGCAACATCATATTCGGATCAGGCAAGAGTGGCGATGGAATTTATTAAACAGAACTGGACAGGTACTTCTCCTGCCAAGGTATGTTTTGTATTTTCCGATACTGGTTTCGGCCGTTCCCCTGTTGCCGACGGAAAGGCATGGGCTGAAAAGATAGGCCTCACAGTAGTCAATGACCAGATTGTTCCCCTCACAGCGCTTGACGCAACAAGCCAGCTTCTCAATATGAAGAAGGACGGGGCCGACTATCTGTTTATGCAGTCCGCCACAATGTCATCATCGACTGTAACGAAGGATGTTAAGAAACTTGGGCTTGATACAAAAATATTTCTTGCTAACTGGGCTATTAATGAAAACTGGTTAAGACTGGTAAAAGAGGCCGGCGAGGGGGTTTATGGAACTATACCGTTTGCTGTCTGGGACGATACAGACATAGAAGCTGTCAAGCTTATGCACAAGCTCAGGGCACAATATCATCCGGATATAGCAGAATCCGGCACCTGCAATTATACTCAGGGTTTTATTGCTGCTATAATTCTGTGTGAAGGGATAAAAAGGGCCGGGGACGAGTTGACTGGCCCGGGTATAAAGAAGGCCCTTGAGACTCTGAGAGATTTTGATCCTATGGGATTGATGGCTCCGGTGACATATACCGCAGATGACCATAAGCCCTGCAGGTCTCTCAAGATTTATCAGGTTAAGGAAGGCAGGCTGGTGCCGATTTCTGAACGCATAACATTGGAGCGTTAGATAGCCGGCAAAGAAAAAGAGTCCTAAACTTAAACGTTACCAATCATGGATTAGAAAAAAATCCGGAATTTGCGTTTATTATGGCATTATTAGAACTGAACAATATTGAAGTCATTTATGACGATGTTATCCTTGTTCTCAAAGGGATGTCTATGGTTGTAAATGAGCCCCAGATAGTCGCCTTGCTCGGTGCCAACGGCGCCGGAAAGACAACGACACTCAAGGCAATATCCGGGCTTCTGAAGGGTGAGGAAGGCAAGGTGACTGATGGGACTATTACCTTTAAAGGAGAGCGGATAGATAGAAGAGCGCCTGATGATATTGTGCGTAGCGGTATATTTCAGGTAATGGAGGGAAGGCGTGTTTTCGAGAACCTGACGATAATGGAGAACCTGATTGCCGGTGCTGCAACAAGGAAAAGCGGAAAAACCATTAAAGATGATATGGATATGGTTTTCAATTATTTTCCACGTCTGAAGGAACGCAGGAATCAGTTGGCCGGGTATCTCAGCGGAGGGGAGCAGCAGATGCTCGTTATAGGCAGGGCACTGATGGCACGGCCGCTTCTAATGATGCTTGACGAGCCTTCGCTTGGATTAAGCCCTCTCCTGGTTAGTGAGATCTTTGAGATTATAAAGACGATCAATCGTGAAAAAGAGGTGACCATCCTTCTGGTTGAACAGAATGCCCGTGTCGCATTATCCATTGCCGATTATGGCTATATTATGGAAAACGGAAAGGTTGTACTTGATGATACGGTTGATAAATTAAAAGATAATGAGGATGTCAAGATGTTTTATCTTGGGCTGACTGAAGTCGGAACAAAGAGAAGCTACAGAGACGTTAAGCACTACAAGCGCCGTAAAAGATGGTTGACTTAGCTCACAGGGGATTAATAACGGTGGATGGGGATCATAATTTTCTGGATTTTGAGAGTGAAACAGCTCTATCGGAGCAGCGTAAACGAAAGCTGACCAGGAAGCTTCTTGATATCATTGAGTATGCTTTCAATAATTCAGCAGCATTCAAAAACAGGCTTAATTCCCATAATCTTTCGCCTAATGATTTCAAAGAAATAAAGGACTTAGAAAAATTAAGCACGTTTGACAAAAATGACATTTTAAAAACCCAGTCAGAAGGTCCTCCTTTTGGTGGGATGCTGGGTGTTGATTTCAAAGATATCAGACGGATTTACAGGTCTCCAGGCCCGATCTATGAGCCAGGAGAAAGGGTATACGAAGACTCAAGATGGGCACAGGCCTTTCGTGCCATAGGAATCGGACCGGGTGATATCGCCGTTAATACATTCAGTTATCATATGACTCTTTTCGGTTTCTGGCTTGATGATTCTCTGAACAGTATAGGTGCTACCATTATTCCATCAGGGCCCGGTAATACCGATATCCTGATCGAACTTATGGCTAAAATGAAGATTACTACCTATCTAGGGACGCCGAGTTTTCTGCACAGCCTGTCTGAAAAAGCTTTAAGTCTTGGTTATGATTTGAAAAAGGATATGCAGCTCAGGTATGGTTTTGTTGCCGCGGAAATGCTGCCTGAATCATTGAGGCTGAATCTGGAGAACCTGTTTGGGATGAGGCTGCTTCAGAGTTATGGAACTGCAGATATAGGCTGTTTGGGTTTTGAATGTGGCGCATGTCATGGAATGCATGTGCCTGAGGATGTTATTGTTGAAATCCTGGATCCTGAGACAGGAAAATCTCTTCCCGCCGGAGAAATTGGAGAGATTGTGGCCACAAATTTCTGTAAGGAATACCCCCTGATTCGTTTTGCGACCGGAGATCTATCCTATTTTATAGATGAGCCATGCGATTGCGGCCGCACTTCACCTCGCCTTGGAAGGATCCTGGGCAGGGTAGACCAGCTTACAAAAGTTAGGGGCATGTTTATTCATCCTTCTCAGGTGATTGAGGTAATGCAGGGATTTCCTGAAGTTAAGAAGTTCCAGGTGATTGTTGACAGATTCAAACATAAGGACAGCATCACATTGCTTGCAAATGTCCAGACAGCAGGAATTGATAATATAAATCTCAAAACAATTATTGAGAATGCCCTTAAAAATGTTGTAAAGTTGAGAATAGAGGTTGATTTTGTTGGAAAAGATGAATTTACTGAATCAGACAGGGTTATCATAGATAAACGTCAATGGGATTGATTTAGTTAGATAGCATAATAACTTAATTAAATTATCAGGAGCTGCCTATGTATGTCAGACACATAATGACCGAATATCCCGAAACGCTTAATGTCGATGCCTCATTCTTGGATGCACTCACAATTATGAGGGACAAGAAGATTCGTCATCTGCCCGTTGTGGACGATAATGACAAGCTGCTCGGCATGGTCACTGACCGTGATCTGCTTAAGCAGGGGGCAGCTGAATCGACTGTCTTAAGTGTCAGAGAACTTATCACCGTGTTAAGCAGGAAAAAAGTCAAAGACCTGATGATCAAAAGGGAAAAACTGTTTGTTGCCGAACCTGATATGATTATCGAACGTGCTGCAAAAACCATGTATGAAAACAGGATCGGGGCTCTTCCTGTAGTTGAGGGTGATAAGCTGGTAGGTATTATGGCTACCAATGATATTCTTGAACTGTTTGTAGAGGCAATGGGCTTTAAGACAGATGTTTGGACGCGCATAACCTTTGATTTGCCTGATACCCCTGGTCAGCTTCTGGATATTGCTCAAATCATTAAGAAAAGTAATGTTAATATAGTAAGCGTTATTACACCTAAAATTGAGCAGGGAAAAGATACCATACTTGTTGTCCGAATTCAAACAAACCAGCCTGACGAAATTCTGGCCAATCTGAAGGAGGCAGGCTACAAGATCGAATCAGTTATAATAGGAGGCTCTGAGTAAATCAGCTGCCACTATTTCTTCAGCATCCGGGAGGCATATACCAGCATCCCGGGTATCTCCTCATAAAGTGATAGAAATCGGGCAATCGCTCTGGCAGTTTCAGGATAAGGATGCCCAATACCAATCGCACTGCCGTATATCAGGGCATGGTTTTTTAGTTTGTGAAGCTGATAAAGTATAGCTTTTTCTTCGGGAACATTATCAAGGAAGATATTTCTGCAGGCTGAGGCAATATTAAGGCTTCTGGCAGTCTCGAAGGCAATTGAACGGCTTGAAGTCAGGCTGTCAATAAAAAACAGGTCTGTTGAGCTTATTACATCGAGAGTCTTTTTAATATCCTCCGGGCATGCGGTAAATTTTGAACCCATATGATTGTTAAACCCTGCAATATAGGGGAGGCTCGAAAGATTTTCCTCCATAATCCTATGTATTTTTACTGCATCGTATCCCACATAAAGGGCTCCCGGGCCAGGATCAATATTAGCGTTGTAGGGCTCCATAGGCTGATGCAGCATAATTTCATGCCCCCTGCTGTGAATATCGATTGCAAGGTTAAAGGAATTTTTAAAATGAGGCAGGATAGAGTATGTTATGGGGATTCCAAGGTCAAGGAATTGCATTGCCCGTTTAACACTGTGACCAATATCATCTATGATTATTGCAATGCGTGACAGGCTGGCAAAGGCCTTTGCAAAACCGTTTATTCCTAATAGACTGCCAAGTACCAACAAGCTGCTTTTTGCTAAAAAACTCCGTCTATCCATTTGTCATATCGCTTTTAGCTGCAGGTTTATGATTGTGTAAGTCTATTTTTGCAAAATAATGGAGAAAGAACCGAAACGTATTTATTTCTTTTATACAAAGGATAGGGGTATAAGTCAATAAAAAATACAATATATTGTGTTTTTTATTCAGATGTTTCTACTGAAATGCATTATAAATGTGGTCTTGCTGATGAAATATAGGGGGGTGAGGTTCCACGGAAGATTAGCTTGCCGAGCAAACTCTCTCAAGGCATTTTTTGTAATGTCATAGAGCCTCCAACCTTTATAAAATCGTATTTGCCGTCAAGCCTCATCGAATCTCTACTTTTTATAAGCTCGAGTTCCATATAGCGGCTACCCTTCCAGTGAGCAATGAGCTTATTATCCTCAATTTGACCATGGAAGGGATACGACTGTCTCACATTACTGCTTAGAAAGAGAGTGATCTGGCCTTTCAGGTTTGAATTGTAGATTTCAAGTTCAGCAGTAGGGCGGTAACTACTCTATGTCCTGTTTCAGGATAGGCGGAGACAGTCATCGGTCCATGCCATTTTCCAATAAGATCTGAAACATTCATCTGTTTTTCAGGAGTGGTGATGCATCCAATCAGCCAAACAAAAGCCATAATTATTAAATATGAACATTGTTTCATTCTATTTGCCTCCTTCTTATGGAATTAGCTCAAAATTCTATATTTTAAAACAAGCATAGGGTAAATAATTTCGGTGAGTCAAGAAAAAATTAATTTTTTAAATCCAAGGATACCATTTATTATTGATTAAAAATCATATTAACTTTGGCGAATTGTAATGGTGGTAAACGGAATATGAATCTTTTGGAAAAACCGAATATGGTGTATTATATTTTCATCAGGTGACTTAAGAAAATGCATCTGGTATTCTCTAAATATATAAATTTTATGGAGGAAACATTCATGCTTGAATCCAGTGCATGGATAAAGGTGCCAGGAACTTTTAATGTTAAGGTTTATCCTATTATCAGGAAACCAAGTGTGACCTGTGCAAATTCATTTATTTTTAAGACTTCCGATTGCATTATCATTTTGGATCCCGGAGCCGATCCTGAGCAGATCCGGCATATTAAAAGAGTTATCCTTCCGCTGAAAAAAGAAACGGATATTCCTGTGTATATCTTTATTACCCACTGCCATATTGATCATATCCTTTCCGTTTCCATGCTTATGGAGGAGGATATAAACGGAAGAATTGTATGCCATAATATCTGTGCAGAGGCCATTGAGAAGCGGGACGATAACCTCACTCTTGCCAATATGAATGGGTCCATATTGCCAACATGCAGTGTATCAGCGCGATTTTTCATATCAGATAATCCTCAGAATGATGGAAACAATTCAAACGGTGAGTATGGAGAATCATTTCCGTTCAGGCTGGTTTCAGTCAAGAGCCCGGGAGGGGGCTGTCTGCCAGCCATTTCCCTGGCCATAAGTCAGGATGATGTCCTTGATTTATTTCACACGCCCGGACATAGTCCAGACACGATATGCTACGGATTGGGCAGGTTCTTGTTTACGGGAGATATACATCTGGCAACAAGCTCTGGAATTGCAGGGAAGGCAGGTTGGGATAATCGTGCCCTGGCCGTATCACTTGGAGGCATTATAAAGGCAGGTAGGGAAAGGAATGCAAACATGGTCATACCAGGTCACGGAAACGCAATACCTTTCGAAAAGGCAGAAGGGATATTCGAGAAAGTCCGAAAGGAAGCGGAGGGACTGAATGACCTGGCCCGACTCGACAGGGCCCGTTCACTGTATCTATCGGACTATTCACTGGCTCTTCTGGAGGAAGCAGGCAATATATTTTCAATTATTTCGGGCCGTCTTCTAAAGGTTTCCTATTATTTGGAAATGCTTGAGGAAAATGAAGCAGCAATTGAGATCATCAGATCCTTTGACTCTGCTTCCATTGAAAAGATGGTTGATGAGTTCCACTATTTTAAAATGGAACTTGAAAAAATGGAGGGAGCACCAGTTATCTCCAAGGCTGTGCAGTTTGTCAGGAAGGTTAACAAGCTGATTTCACCCGATGCGATCAGCCACCTTGTGGAAGGATCACTGCTGAGAAGAATGAACAGCATCCTGACCGATTTTATCAATGTCATACACGGGATTAAATTTAAGTATCAGGATACCCTTTTTGATGTGAATGACGCTGTCAAAGGACTTGTGAGGACTTTAAAAGAAAAACCCTATGAAGAGGAGGCCATATTTGATGCTGCCTATGACAGGGACAAATACATACAGGAACTAACTCGCAGGATAGCCTACAAGCCTCTATTTTCTTCCGTCATATTTGATTTTAAAGCCTCCTGTGAAAAGATATTAATTTCAACGGATAGAGATACCTTCCTTGACCTCATAACTGCTGCACTTGAGCCTCTGGCTGCAGGCGGAGAAAAATATATAAGTCTTGAACTGGAAGCTTCGAAAGATAAAGTATCTTTGTATCTATCAACAAAGTCATCTAAAGGTGCTGCTCTGATTAGACCGTCAAAGATGAACTATATAAGACACTCAATCAGAGTCTGCGGGGGCGATTTTAATAAAAGAATAAGGAATGGGTTGGATGTCCATGTTTTTGAATTTCCGCTGGTCGGGGTTTAAAGCTGCCCGAGCCCACTGTATGTAATAAAATGAATTACTCTTCCACAGGCAGGCTTGCGGCGGGGTAAGCGAGCGAATACAAATAAAGATTTTCCTTGACAATCGAAGATTCCCCGCAACTTGTTGCGTGGAGCTTCAATAAGAATATAAAAACTTAGTGAACAACCATTCAGCTATATTTTTTTATGCTCCTTTGCTTGATGGGGGACAGTTAGATTGTTATGAATTTTATTTCTTTCAGCCCAGGAGTTGTTTCCCGAGCATCCCAAAAGCAAAACCAAGAACCGCTCCAAGCGGTGGAGTCCAGTGCCTTCGCATTTTGGACTGAGGTGCGATATCCTGAAATATGAGGTATAAAATGCCGCCTCCGGCAAAACACATTATTCCCGCTGTCAGGTCAGGGTGGTTTTGCAGGAAGTAATAACCGGTACATGCTGCAACAGGGCCAAGCAGGCTGATTGCAAAAAGGGCAGTAAGGGTTTTGACAGTGGTAAAACCGCTTGCCGCAATCTCACGAAATGAATTGAATCCTTCAGGCAGATTCTGGGCACCAATGAAAAGAGCCAGCAGTATGGCTGTATTGTAGTTATGTGCAAACAACGCACCAAGAGCAATGGCTTCAGGGACGAAGTCCATTAACATGGCGATGAACTGTGCTTTGCTTCCGCCGCGTCTGCTCAGCCAGGCATCCAGACCGCAGAATGAAAGTCCTCCGAGGCAGAATAAAGCAGCGAGAAGTGTCGGGTTCAGGAGCGCAATCCCATCTGGAACCAGGGCAAATGCGATTGCAGAGACGAGGATTCCACCTCCGAACGCAACAATTCCATGTATCAGTTCACGTTTGCCCTCAGTTTCTGCAGTGCCTTCCAGCCTGGCAAGTATACCTCCTGCAAAGGCGGTCAGCCCTGCCAGCCACGAGAGCAGGATTATGATCGAAAGTTGATTCATTCTGTTAATATTCCGGTATTTTAATCCAGGAAAGTAATTTATTCCTTGTCAAAATAGACAGCATGTTTATTTTAGCTGGATAAATATTTTGTAGAATTCAATTCAAGATTAGGTCCTTTTTCAATTAATTTCAATTGCTTTCCCAACCCCGTATTCTATAAAATTGTCCCTGTATTCTTTTTTGAATACTTCTATAACCTGATCACCCGTGCAATGAGATGGTGCTATTTTTTCTACTCCTGATTCTTTAAGCTCTTCAACTACAGATACAGGAGGATGATGAAAACCTCCCACGACTAAATAAATTTTTTGTTCAGGAAATACTTCTTTGCCTATTTTAATGATGCTTATGATACCCGGATGGGCGCAGCCCGTAATGATAATCAAACCTCTTTTTGAGTTGATAATTATGGATTGCTCTTTTGGAGGTCCGGAAAGTTTTCCAGTGCTGCAGATATTTTTTGATATCTTTTGAGGGCCATAAACATCTGTAAATTCAGCTTGATGATTTTTTATCATATCCCTGATGGAATCAGGGAAAGAAGATGGGATGAATACCGTGACGTTTTTGTTTTCCTCCAGAAATCCTTTTAACCCTCCAAGATGGTCTGCGTGAATATGAGAAATGATTACCTTATCAATTGATTGAGGGTCAATATTCAATCCGCCAGAGGCGGACGAGGGTTCGATTCCCCGCCCCTTGGGGCGTTCAATGCTTTTTACGATACCCCGCTGCTCTGCGGCGGGGTAGTTTATTTTTTTCATATTGAAAAGCAATATCTCGGAATTTCCTCCAGTATCAAATAATAAGGTCTCATCAGGGGTTTTTACAACAGTGGCGAACCCCCAGGCACTTTTCAATTCCTTATCCACCTGGTAATTGTCATAAACAGAAATCAGGCAAAAACCCTGCTGTTTAATATTTACCTGTTTAAAGGAATCTTCCGACATAGATTCATTAGGGGTATAGGGAAAGAATATTCCTGCAGCCAATAAAAATGAAAAAGTGATAAATAAATATCTACCGTGATTCATATCCAAATCACATTATCTGTCATTCCCAACCGGGCTTTCAATCGCTTATGTATACTACTTACAAATTACAAAGAGAGCTCATTTAGCATTTCTTTTTTTAAAGCCCTCAGAGATTATGATCTTCATCTGCTCCTACAAGGGGCAGGGCTTTTTCTAACTGAAAAATTACCAGATATCCTGTGCCGGGCTTATCATCCAATAAGTATCAAAATCAAATTTTATCTTTGCGTTAGATCGGGAGGATTCTTGAAAAAGGGTGAAGCAAACTGCACATAGAGGGATTTACTTTCGATTACATCTCTGCATTTTTAGTCAGAAAAAGCGATCTAAATACTGAGCACTACTTCATGATCCGGTTAGTCGATGATGGCCAGCGATATGTTTTTGGCTTTATTGAGTACCTTATGTGAGATGCTTCCCATAAGAAACTCCTTGATGCTGGAGAGGCCGCGGCGACCGATAATTATAATGTCATGACCATCATGGGCTTCATTTACTATGTCGCGTGCAACTCCATGTTTTTGAGTGGCTATTTTCGAGATAATATTTTCTTCTGGAAAACCGGCATTTATCAGGATTTCTTTCGCTTTTTCGTGTGCCTGCTGGACAATTTCCCTCTTTTTATTTTCAAGGTGACAGAAGGCGCTCTGTTGCTCCTTGAAGTATGGCGTCAACTCCTTGCTGTTCATCTTGCAAAGGGCCTCAGTGTCAGGAATTACGCTAAAAAGGGTGATTATTTGTTCGGTTTTGAAATGGGTGGCCACGTATTGAACCGCCCTGAAAGAATTTTCAGAATCATCCAAGGCAATCAAAATATTTGGTTTCATGTCTTGTTTCCTCCTATCTATATTATTATAAATTTTGCTTAAATTGGCAAGCAATAAATGATTCAACTGGTAGGGTTGTTATGCGTACGTCCCGCCATTTTTCGATATCTGGAGGGGATTTTTTTATTCTACTAACTGGATAGATGGCTATTCATAA
Organism: Deltaproteobacteria bacterium; assembly: GCA_036733345.1. Taxonomy (GTDB): domain Bacteria; phylum Desulfobacterota; class DSM-4660; order Desulfatiglandales; family Desulfatiglandaceae; genus JAFGMQ01. The sequence continues at coordinate 62,535 of DAINAR010000007.1, forward strand.
TAAAAAGAGTCAAAAGTAAACGGGCAGCATTTAGTATTCAGGAAAGATAACGTCCCAGCAACCTGATTTGTTCCAAAGCCGACGAGACGATCTCGTCAAGCATCTCACCGACAGGTTTAATGTCCTGAATCATTCCTGAGATCTGCCCCATCATGAGTGAGCCCCATTTTGTGTCCCCCTCCATAGCCGCCTTTTTAAGGGATCCGATTGTAAAAGAATCTATTTCATCCCGTGGTTTCCCTTCCTTTTCCATCTTCAGGACTTTTTCAGCCAACGAGTTTTTTCGGACTCTGAATTGGAGACCAGTTGTACGGCCTGTCATGATAGTATCTGTATCAATGGCATCGATAATAGCCTTTTTGTAGTTATCATGGAGTGTTGCTTCGCGGGTGGCCAGAAACCGGGTCCCCATCTGGATGCCTTCGGCACCAAGGGCAAGTGCTGCTGCAAGACCTTTTCCGTCGCAGATCCCTCCGGCAGCAACAACCGGGAGATCGGTTTCCTGTGTAACTTCGCTTACTAGAACAAGGGTAGAGATTTCAGCCGGACTTATATTTCCGCCTCCTTCAGCACCCATAGCTATTATGCCATCCACGCCTGACTTATTGCAGCGCCTGACCATATCGACCGAAAAGGCGACCTGAAGTATCGTGATGCCCCGGCGTTTTATATCTTCAGCGTAGAGCAGGGGGTCACCGGCTGATGAGATGATGACAGGGACCTGTTCTTCCATGGCTATCTCCACAGCCCTTTGGGCCGTAGGGAGTCTTAAGGGTATATTGACAGCAAATGGCTTTTCGGTTACCTTTCGGATATTCTGGATGCTTTCGATAAGTTCCTGCGGTTCCATGGTGGCGGCAGCAATTGTTCCAAGACCGCCTGCCTCGCAAACGGATGCGGCCATCTCCCATCCAGTAATCCAGGCCATTCCTCCCTGGAGTATGGGGTGGCGGATTCCCAGTATTTCAGTTATTCTTGTCTTGAGCATGATATGTCTATCTTCCTTTCCATTCTGGCGGCCTTTTTTCCCGAAAAGCCTTTGGCCCCTCCCTGTAGTCTTCGCTGTGACGTCCAAGCATACACAAAGCATTTGACATGGCCAGGGCCTTTGGATCCGGGGCCGTCACACAGCGCATGACCTCTTTTACATTCCTGACCATAAGAGGACTGAGTGAATTGATCTGATCGGCGAACTTCATGGCTTCAGAGAGCAGTTGTTCCGGCGGGACGACTCTGTTCACATATCCGCTTCGATATGCATCTTCGGCTGTTATGTTATTGCCAAGGAGCAGGAGTTCCATAGCGACTGCCGGTGTAAAGTGCATGGCAACGATAGGAGGAATTCCCAGGGAAAGGGGTATGCCCACCCTGACCTCCGGTATTCCGAAAATGGCGGTATTGGAGGCCACGCGAATGTCACATCCTACCAGCGTCAGGATGAAGCCGGCACCAAGGCAGAGGCCGCTTACAGCGGCAATCACGGGCTTTTTGAATTCAGCCCCGAAGGTTTTGGTGTTGTTCAGAGGAAGATCTGCAATAGGCTCCTTTTTCCTGAATTCAGACAATTCGTCCAGATCCTGGCCAGTGGAGAAGACCTTCTCGCCTCCGGTAACGATGACACTACAGATATTTTCGTCTTTGTCCAGGGTTTCCCATGCCTCGCACATGGCCTGTCTGATTTGCAGATTAATGGCGTTTTTCTTATCCAGCCGATTCAGGGTAATTACAGCAGTCTTTCCCTTTTTTTCGATTATGATTCCTTTTTCCATTTTTTACTCATCAATTTATTTGTTTTTTGAAAAGGGTTGGAAGAGGGTCATATGTCTCATATGTCTCCTTCAAATCTGCCATCGGCCGTATAACCACAATGAGCACACACAAATTTGTCTTTTTTATCTGTCATATCTATTCCTCCTTTGTTAATATTAAATAATAATAAAATTGATATATGAAGATGAATATTTTATTAAATATTACGTCTTCGGTATATAAAAAAGGCAATTTTGATGAAAAAACGATTTTAATTTTAGATAATTTATAGAGATAATTTCATTAGTTTCTTTTAGATTCTTTTTTTGCCTTTTTTGCTTCGTTTTTTGCTTTCTTTTTTTCCAGTTTCAGTTTTTCTTTTTCCAGATCTGCTTTAATCATTTCTTTGTCCGTATTTTGTTTCGACTCTTCCTGACGGGTTTCTTCAGTATTAAGGGCTGATCTGTATTTATATGTGAAAAACACTGCTATTAAACCATATGCAATTAATATGAAACCGATTATGACTATTATTATGTCTTTTACGCCCATGCCCGACAGTTCTAAGAAACCTGTTCCTGCTATTAATATTGCCAGTAAAACTGATGCTGCCCAGGCATGATGACGGCTGATATCATATTTTTGTTTATATTCAGGCTTACCCTTTTTATTATTGGAAATCATTTGTAAGGCCTAAAAATTTGAAAGAATGAGAACCAAAAAAAGTCCATAAATTATTTTTTTGTTTATAGTTGTCAATAAGACAGTAATTATGAATGAAAGCTTTGTTGTGACTTCCGATTAACTCCAAATAACCTGTAACTCATTCCCTCTATTTAAGGAAACAGCTATTTTCATGCCCTTATTAAACAAATTTTGCCTTCCATTTTTTCATTTTCTCTGCTGGCCAGGCTGCACAAAGTGCAGGCATGCCTTTAACTATCATCTGCATACAGGCATCACCACAGTCCGGGTTGCAGTGGATAATATCGGCATCCCGCCCTTCATAGACCTTTTTCGGCCATTCCGGGTCGGCCCAGAGTACTCTCGCAAGACCAATCATGTCGGTTTTCCCCTCAGCAATGGCCTTTTCTGCAAACGCCCCTGTAGACATGCGTCCAGCTGCAATGATTGGCACGTTTACGTGTGATCGAATCTCTGCGGCCAAATTGAGCATGTATCCTTCCTGTTTGGATTTTTCAACAATTTCAGGCCGGGGAAAGGATTCATATGTGCCGCCCATGACGGAAATGTAATCAATTCCGGCCTGAGCAAGACTTTTGGCGAACTGGACTGACTCTTCAAGCTTCAAGCCGTCAGGCAGCCATTCATCGGCCAGAAACCGGTATCCTATCGGGAAGAGATCTACTTTCTCTTTGACTTTCGACAGTACCTAAATTGCAAATGTCTGGCGATTTTCGGGAGTCCCTCCGTATTTATCATTCCGTTTGTTGGTGTGCGGGGAGAGAAACTGGGCCATTTGATAGCCTGTGCCTCCATGCAGTTCAACCATATCAAATCCTGAAATTTTTGCCCTGGCTGCGGCCTCGGCATATTTTTTAATGATATAATTGATCTCTGCAATTTCCAATGCCCTGGGCATCCGGCCGAAGGTACTCACTGCAGATGGTGCCAGTGGCTCTTGTGTTGTCTGGGCAAAACGCCCGGCGTGGTTGATCTGCAGGCATGCCAGAGCGCCTTCTTGTTTGATGATTGAGGCTAGCCGCCTCAATCCGTCAATGTTGTCATCGGTGTCCGCACGTAAAGTCCTGTTGGAACCGCTGCCAACAGGATGATCTATTGTTGCATTTTCAACAACAACCATGGCTACGCCGCTGCCGGCCATCAGACGGTAATGTTCCAGCAGCATATCGCTAACCGTACCGCCTTTACCGGCATAGCCAAGGTAAAGAGGGGCCATTGTCAGACGATTCTTCAAGGTTAGCCCCTTGATTGTAATTTCGGAAAACAGGTTATTGTACATGGATCCTCCTCTTTGAGTTATTGACTTTTATGGGTTCTTTAAGGCTGTAACGAACAACTCCGCCGCAAGCAGCTGGGTATCTTGAAAAGCATTGAACGCCCCAAAGGGGGTAGCTGCTTGTCTGCCCTTTATCAGCCTTTGGCTGGCTGACAGATTATACTCTCGTCCTGTTCTGGCAGATTAAATTGATTTCCTGTCAAACTCTTCTCTTACGGCGGTGCCTATTTTTTCAAGGGTATATGGCTTTTTGATGTATTTACCGGCACCCAGATTCTGGGATTCTCTGACACGTTCAGTTTCTGAAAATCCGCTCGCAATAATAACCTTTTGGCCTGGGCGCACTTCCAGGATTCTCTTATATGTCTCAAGCCCGTCAATGCCAGGATCCATGATCATATCCAATACCAAAATATCTACCTGATTTTCTTTCACATATTCGATTGCCTCCTCACCACTTGAAACGGATTCAACCGAGTAGCCCAGCTTCCTTAAAATTCCGGAGGCAATCTCACGCTGCTCCTCCACATCGTCTATCACAAGAATAGACTCACCATTTCCCATATAATTTTTCGGCGGCAGGGCCTCTTCTTCTCCCATGAGTACTTTCATGGTTACCGGAAAATAGAGGGTGAAAGTAGTTCCTTTTCCTTCCTGGCTTTGCACATCAATATACTCCCTGTGATCTTTAACTGTCCTCCACACCACGGCCGTACCCAGCCCTGTTCCGCTTTTTCCCATAACCTTTTTGGTATAAAACGGCTCGAATATCCTTTGCATATCGTCCGCTGAAATCCCTATTCCGGAATCTGAGACCGTCAGCATAACATAATCGCCTTCTTTCACATCATCATAACCCCTTAAAGGCTTATCAATATATTTACTTCTGGTTGATATAAGGATGTTGCCGCCTTCTCAGGAGACGAAGATACCATGCTCCAGGAAACTTCTATTGGAACGAGTGTGGCAAAAAGCAGGCAAAATAACAGTCGGAAAACTCGCCTTTTTCTTTCAGCATGTGACATGATTTCAATCTCATCATAAGAGCAGGGCTATATACTTGCCGGGGTGATAAGAAATTGCTTTTTTAAAACTAAATATACAGTAAACAGGATTGGTTATCAACAATAATTGAAGCACAACTACTGTGCATCAATTCAGAAAAGGCACGTGCTTCTTCGGATGAATTTTAATATTGATCCATCTATGGTGTTTAAAAATTATGACATGTAGTCGCAATAGGATATTGGGATTATATATAAATAAATAAATATATAAAATCTGATTAAAAAACCGAAGATAACATCTTTAGGCAAAGAATAATCAACAATAAGGCAAAAACTTTTTTTAATGAAGCTACCGGCAATCTGTGAGCCAGTCTTGCACCATAGGGTGCTGTGAAAAAACTGGCTGTAGAAATTAATAATGCGGCAGGGAGATAGACGAAGCCGAATGTATAATTATCTGCTGATGTGGCTGACCAGCCGTTAATGACATAACCGGCAGTACCAGCGATTGAAATGGGTAAGCCTATTGCAGCAGAAGTGCCAATTGCTTTTTTAATATCAATATTTTGCCAGACAAGGTACGGGACTGTTAAAGAGCCTCCTCCGATTGAAACAAGTGCTGAAATGGCCCCGATACCTGAACCGGCAAACAATAACCCTCCTGTGCCTGCCAGTTCTCTGTTTGGTTTTGGTTTTTTGTTTAAAAACATTTGAGTTGACACATAGGCAATAAACAATGAAAAGAAAATGGTTAGATAGAGAGAACTGATATTTACCGCTATAAATGTTGCTAAAAATGAGCCTGAAATGATTCCAATTGACATTGTTTTGACAATATTCCAGATAACAGCACCTTCAAAGTTGTGTGCCCGAAGACTTGATAAAGAAGTAACGATAATCGACGCCATTGAGGTTCCCAGGGCCAGGTGAACCGCACTTTCAACTGGAACACCTTGATAAAGAAACAGTGTTGTCAGAACAGGAACCATAATTCCGCCGCCGCCGATACCTAACAGTCCGGCCATGAATCCCGCAAAGGATCCAAGCAATAAAAAAGAAAAGACCCATTGTATTTCTAATGTCAGCATGTGCTAATATAATCAGGATTAACGAACCTGTTTTCCCTTACTAATTCTCAAAATGCCCTTGACACGGATATTTCCTCTTAATATAAATTATCTAGAAAAGGAACTTTTATATAGATTTTCCGAAGCATGATGAGAACAACTATAATGTTTTCGTTTATGGAAAGCAATTGACACGTTTGGTACCAGAAAATGGCATCAACCGAAAAATCAGAAACAAAAAAAGTTGTTTCACTAAATATTGAAATTGGATGCAAATTATCGATACAGTTACAAGGGCTTAAGGAAAGACTATCAAGTTTTCTTATTGGAATGGAGCCCAAATCATATCTCATAATTAAAACACCTCTGAGGGAAAGCAGTGAGTATCTGGTCTCTGAAGGAAGCGATCTTATCATAAGATATGTTCATTTTGGCGAGGTATATGGTTTTCACGCTACTGCTTTGCTGTCTATTACGAATCCAACAACAATAACTTTTCTATCTTTTCCTAAATGAATAGAAAAAATCAATTTGCGCAAAGATCCAAGAATTAGCAGCATTATTCCCGCATATCTTAATCATGAAAAAGACAGATTAAATGGAGTAGTAAAAACCTGAGCTCGAAAGGCGTTAAATTTACTACAAAAACCATTGAAAACAGTAAGTTGAAAGATATTCTAATCGGGGATGAGGTAAGTATATCGTTCCCTTTGCCAGGGATAAATAGCAACCTTGAAATACAGAGGACAATCAGAAACAAAAGTCATGAAGAGGAAGAGACGGGCTTCGGAATAGAGTTTAATGACAAAAATGCCGAGGTCATCGGCATGATAGATGCGTATATTATTCATGTAAAGGATTATACCTGAAATCAGCTGCCATTAACATCTATGCTTAGGGTGCCTCATGGAGAAAGGCCTTAAATTGTGCTCTCCATATTCCTGACAGAAAACACCAGATGTTTTGACTTTAAATTTTCCTGATTATTCTCATAACTATCTGGCAACATTTACCGGTGTGGGTTTCAGGACACGCAGGAGATCCGCAGTGGCCATCTCCGCCAGAAGACCCTTCTTTCCGGCGTTAATAATGATTAAAGGAATATCAAGAATCGTTTTCTCAATATAGACAGGGATCTGTTTCCTGGTCCCGAAGGGGGACGTCCCACCGACAAGGTAACCCGTATGCCTGTTTGCCGTCGCCGGGTCACAGGGCTGGATCAGCTTTACTCCCAGGGTCCGGGCCAGTTCTTTGGTCGAAACCTCACGATCCCCATGCATGAGAATAATGAGGGGAGTCTTCTTCTCATCCTCCATGACAAGCGTTTTGATCACACGGTGCTCATCCACTCCGAGTTCCCGTGAAGCTACCTCTGTTCCGCCCCGCTCTTCGTACTTGTAAGGTCGGAGCGTAAACGTCACTTCATGCTTACGCAAGAAACGAATCGCCGGGGTAACTGATGCTGGTTCTTTCGCCATGTTAATAGCCGATTTGTTTTTTCTTGGTTCCGGATTTCATTATTCTGTACCCTTATCGGATTTCTCAGGCCATGCCTTCCCATCTAATTTATTAAACAAGAAGATTTTTCCCTGAATAACAATCAACAGAAGACCTGGTCTCTTTTTTACCGGTTAAGTTCGAATTTTACGTAATTGCTTATCGTGTAATTTTGATAAAATTAATAATGACAGTATAGCGCCCAATAATGCTAAACTCATGTCTGATTGAGTATCCCAAACATAGCCTTGAGTTCCTAAAAAAGCTTCAGCGGATTCACCTGACAATACTGCCACCCACCATTCAATAAGTTCATAAAATGCGCTCAAAGCAAGGCAGACGCTGACGATGATGAAATTTTGCCAGGGAACCCTGTCTATAATTGAGTTCCTAATAAATATTTCCCGTACAATAATGGCCGGGATAAAGCCCTGGGCAAAATGACCGACTTTGTCGTAGTTGTTCCTTTCGAGTTCAAAGTATTCTTGTATCCAGTCGAAAAGCGGAACTTCTGCATAGGTATAATGGCCACCGATCATTAAAATAATACAATGAATCAATATCAATGTATAAGTCAGAGTTGAAAGCCGGAATCTTTTATATGTTGCAGCTACAATAATAAACCCTGCTAATGCGGGTGCTACCTCAAGAATCCAGGTGAAATATTCTTTAGGATGTATGCCTGACCAGATTAAGACAATAAAAAATGATGCAATCCAGACTATTTGCATTTTAATATCCCTTTAAAACTTAACGGACTGGCTGAACGGGCTACGGATCAATTCTGCCTTTGACGGACCGCACTTGTTTAACGCGATAACCAGGCTTCTGCTTCTGCCTTTTGATCCCTGCTGAAAGACTTGATTTCCAGGCCCGGGAACAAAGCGCCCTCCAGTTCGCCTATTTTTTTTAGCCAGGTTTTGTCGCTTAAAATCACTGCTCGGTCGAATTTTTTCAAAAACCCTAACATTGCGGGAAGCCGAGAGAATTCAATTGCAATTGCCTTGAGTGAAGGGAGATGATAATCAACAATGTCATAAAGCATTTTACCCTTCTCAATATCCTTCGACTTGCTGATAAGCTCATCTAAAGCAATTTTCATTTCTTCAGCGTTTATCTTTCCACCAAATTCAATATCCAGACGATTCACGCCATTCTTTGTTATTTTAAACATAACTACCCCCGTCAAAAATCCATCTTTGCCCCTTATAATTTTCTTTGCTTTGAAAAAATTATTAACTCTTTAACTTTATTGACAGATTCTTCTACTTGACTTGTTTTAACTCCCACAGCTTTAATAGCTATATTTTTCTTAACCAGTTCATTCAACAATAATTCAATGAATATACCCTTACCTTTCTCTTCCTTATTGTCTATGGAAGTTGATTCAACTCCACAAGTCGGGGACCTATTTATGCCTATTATTCCAATTATCTCAAAACCGTATTGTCGATATTCTTCTATCTGAGGGATGATTGATTTTACCAGCATATTTACTTTTTCTATATTGAGTTCCAGAATGTTTCTGATACGGGTATTCTCAATCAGGACATCTCTCGATGCACCATTCTTATCTTTGCGATCTAATCCCAGACACATTAATTCCGGACATGGCATCTGAACTATTCCAATATGATTATTTTCTATTATTCTTATTATTTCCAGGAACTGACTCGGAAAATCAGCTGTGCCATCCGAAATAGAATTCTGATTGAGTATGCAATGGGCTACAAATATTATTCTCTTACTTCGATTATCATCAAACATATTTATTCAGAAGAAATATTCTCCTCTATTATTTTCTTTTATTTTTATAAATTAGTAAGTTTATTTATTGACCAGTCTAACTCCATAAAAAAAAACTCCCGATAATCTTTCCTTTTTGTATCAATAGCGTCTCCTGAGATATCATTAAATAAATTATTAAAAAGCATCCCGCTTGATCATTTCCTTAAACTTCATTTGCTATCCATAAGGAAAGCCTCAATTACTCTGTTTATTATCTCAGGGTGTGTAACAGGGCCCATATGGCCAATGCCCTCTAATTCCGCTACTTTTGCGTTCGGTAGAGTGTGACTGAGCATGGTCGTCATGGCCCTGGCAGGGGCCGTGGATTTTTTCCCTGTGAGAAGTAGAGCAGGGACGTCTATGGATGCGAATGCACTCAAGGGAGTCGCCTCTATAAATGATGCGTGCCATTCCGGGCTCGCTGCAACCATACCATCTGTAAAGGCGGAACGGCGATTCTCGCTTAAGTTTTTCCAGGTGCCGGGGCCAATCCAGTAATCTATAAAATACTCTCCTGCACCTGCAAAATCCTTTTTATCCATCAACCGCTGTGTCTTGTCCCTGTTATAGACAATCTCCCGGGCTGCATCTCCGGAAGGGTCATGGTTGACCAGCAGACTCCAAAGCGCCGGCTCATAGAGCACCACCGACAGTAGTCGCGACATGTGGCGCAGGGCGGCTTTAAGGGCTATTGCGCCTCCCCATGAGTGACCGATAAGGTGAAACCGGTCTCCTGCCATCCTAAAAGCAGTTTCAAGGAGGTCAACCTCGTCATCTACATACATTCCGCGGTGATTCCCCCAGGGAGGTGTTCGTCCGTGACCGTAGAGATCAGGGGCAATGATCCTGAATCTGTCCGACAATATTTTCATCAGGGGACGCCACTGACCGGAAGAGCTTGCACTTCCGTGAATGCAAACAACCGACGGGCCCCGGCCGGCTTCCCTATATCCGGGAAAAGGTATTTCCATGAATTATATATACATGTATAAGTTGATAGGCGTCAAGCCTGCTATTGGATGGCATTCAGCGGAAAATGAGCACCTGCTGAACTGAATCTGTTTGAAAAATCAATGCCGTTTACTGAACATGGATTCTGTTTCAAAAGAAAGGCTCTAAGGTGCAAAAAACCATATTTATCTTTCCTGAAGATTTTTCAACCTAGATTTTACTTATTGTGATGTGATGGAGTTTTCTTGCGCATCTAGTCTCGCTTGCCTCGGCATGTAATTACCTCCTTCTTACAAGTACCCTTTTCATTATCATAATAATTCATCAAAATCAACCACCCCAAAAACGCATTAGTGTTGAATGTGCATGAATCCGTTGTTTCTGGCATCACAGGCGCTGGATTAGATATATATACACAGGGAGTTTACTCGCACTTTTTATCTCTTTTACCAGAGGAAGTAATTCACGTTTTTTGGGACTGTCTTTTAATGGTGATAAATATACAGTCCCTTTGTCACGCGAGGTACACTGAGCATTTCCAAGCAGTTCTTTCAGAGACTCATAATGATCGGAGGACAATTCCTTTCCGATCACAAAATTAGCTGTTACATTTATGTTGTTAAATGTATTGTTAATATCAATCATTTTCGTAAATGCTTTACGAACCCCGGATTCATTCACTGGTTTGCCGATATATTCAAGAGTGGATTTATCGACAGATTCGAGGCCGATGTTTATATAAGTAGAAAAGGGGAGGGTATTAAATTTATCAAATAACCGGGATTTCGCTTTTAGAAATGAATGAACGCTTCCAAACAGGAAGAGGGAAGGAGTGATCGTGTGCGTTTTAAAGCCAAATTCATCGAATGCCCTGGAAACCGTGGTTAAAAGCAATTCTTCTCCTGCCTCAAGCGCATCATGATTTCCCAGAAACAGGCCATTGTAATTTTCCAGATTGCGATCAAAAAGGGCTTTTAATTCCCGGATCTGGTTCGAAATATCACTTTCTGATCGAGTCCGGTATTGCTGCGCTGATTTTACACAGCAGAACCTGCAGTGATACAGACATCCGTCTGAAATGTTTATTGGTATAACTTCATAGTCAACATGCCGGGTATCAGGAGGAAGAACTGTAATACGCTCTCCTAATATGGAGTGTAATTTCTGTGAACGCTCAAATAATATATTGTCATTATTCAGCAGTATGTTTTCAACCAGTTTTTTTTCTTTGGGATGAAGTCTTTTGTCCTGAGCGCCGTAAAGATTCGCATAAAGCTGAGACCAGGCAGCAAAGGCATTCATAATTACAGGGTTTGAAAAGTAGTCAATTTCCCAGATCGGATTACTGGGGTACGGCAGACAGGGCAGATAATATTCACCAACCCAGGAGATAATCCCCTGGTCACCACTCTGGTCACCAACAGTATAATAGACCCAGTCATTTCCAGCCGTGCGTTTCAGCAGCTCCGCAGGATGAGGCCAACCTACACTGATACCCTTGATAAATCTAATCTCTCCGTTTAAATTGAAAATAAACTCATACTCGGGTGTTTTTATTGAAGAATATTTCCCGTACAGCATGGGAAAACTCAATTTTGTCAGATGGGGAGGGCCCTGTCTTTCTGCCCTGATTGAAAAGTTATTCGAATTTTGTAGATACATATCTGCCTTTGTGTTTGTTTTTTCATCAAAAGGGATAGTTACTGCTTCTATTCACTTACCGGTGTGGTCTCCTCGTAGAGTAATAATAAGTTATACGGCACATAAGCCGGACGTGCAAAGTTTACAGTCACAGTATGATCTTCGGTGACGCCCGGGATCACGTATGGATTGGCAATGTCAACGCGAGTGCCGTTGTCGTAAATGGAAGATATGCGATAGTCTGCATCCGGGATAATGTTTACAACAGCATCAGCACCGTATTCTGCCGTCTGCGATACCGGATCCACACTGCCTTGGCCTCTGCCCACAAAGGCGTCCACGCTGAAGGTTTCTATAGCAAAGGTCACCACAACGGTATGATTGGCAGTGATGTTGTAGATGACGTAGGGGTCAGCTATGGTCTTGGCTGCGCCGTTATCAGTTATGGAAGCAATGTGATAGCCGGTATCCGGAAAAATGTCTATGACAGCATCAGTGCCGTAGTCTACCGTCTGCGTTACGGGGTCAATACTGCCGTAGCCTCCGTCCACAGATGCATCCACGCTGAAGGTGTCTATAGCAAAGGTTATTACTACGGTGTGATTGGCGGTTACGCCTGAGATCAGGTATGGGTCGGTGATGTCCCGCCACTTCCCGTTGTCGTTAATGGAAGCGATGTGGTAGCCAATATCAGGAATAATGTCTATGACAGCATCAGTGCCGCTGTTCACCGTCTGGGATGCGGGGTCTATACTGCCATGACCTCCGTCAACTGATGCGTCCACGCTGAAGGTGTTTATAGCGAATGTCACCACAACGTTGTGATTGGCAGTGACATTGGAGATGACATAGGGATCAGCAACAGGCTGAGATGCACCGTTGTCGGTAATGGTCGCGATTTGATAGCCTGCATCCGGGATAATGTCTATGACAGCATCAGTGCCGTAGTCTACCGTCTGCGTTACGGGGTCAATACTGCCGTGATCTCCGTCCACAGATGCGTCCACGCTGAAGGTGCTTATAGCGAATGTAACCACAATGTTGTGATCGGCTGAGACGCCCGAGATAACGTATGGATCTGCGATTGCAACTGTAGCCCCGTTGTCGGTGATATAGGAGATGTAGTATCCGGCATCAGGTATAATATCAATAGTGGCGTCAGCGCCGTAATTTACTGTCTGGGATTCTGGAGCCACACTACCATGGCCGGTGAAATAGACCGAGGCGTTCACGTCATAGGTGTTTATGGCGAAGGTCACCACAACGTTGTGGTTGGCAGTGATGTTGTTGATGACGTAAGGGTTGGCCACTGCCTGGGGTGTCGAGTTGTCGGTGATGCTGGCGATGTGGTAGCCGTTATCGGGAGTGATTGTGACGCTGGTGCTGCTCCCGTGATTCACGACCTGCGTTCCCTGGATGCTGCCGTGCCCGCCCGATACCGAGGTGCTGATGGTGTATGTGTTGAGGGCAAAATGAGCGCTGATGGTGTGGTCGCTTACGACATCGGAAAAAGTATAGCTGGTCGGAGTTCCCTGGTAGAAACCGTCTGCAAAGACCTGGGTTATGTGATTGCCTGCATCCGGGGTTATGATGAAGGACCGGTCCTCCCCGGGATTTACGCCAACCTGCCCGGAGGGGCTGATGCTCCCGCCCGAGCTGGCAGAGGCGGTGATGATGAAGGGATCGTATATAACCGATACCGAGTTGCTGCTGGATTTGCCCACATAGATGTGGCAGGTGTCGGGGTTGACCCCGACCCCCCATGACCCTGATCCAACCCCCAGATTTGCTATAACGGTGTTGGACGAGCCGTCTATGACATTCACCCTGCCGTTGTAGAAACTCGATACGTAAATGCGGTTGGTGGCCGGGTTGACGCCGACGCCTTGGTTGTTCATGTTTGCGAGCGTCACTGTGGCGGTAACCGTGTTGGTCGATCCGTCAATGACGGAAACGGTATACTGCCACTGGTTGGCCACGTAAATGCGGTTTGTGACGGGGTTGACGTCGATTCCCTCGGGACCGTCTCCAACCGCCACGGTAGCTGTTACAGTGTTGGTAGAGCCATTGATAACGGAAACGTTGTTGCTGTTCCTGTTGGCCACGTAGATGAGGTTAGTGGCCGGGTTGACGGCGATGCCAGTGGGGTGGCTGCCTACCGGCACGGTAGCGGTGACCGTGTTGTTTGCGCCGTTTATCACGGAGACGGAATTGGCATCCTCGTTCACAACATAGATGCGGTTTGTGACGGGGTTGACGTCTATGGCCACAGGATAATTTCCAACCGCCACGGTGGCTGTTACAGTGTTGGTGGAGCCGTCGATAACGGAAACGGTGTTGTCGTCTCTGTTGGCCACATAGATGGTGTTAGTGTCAGGGTTGACGTCGACGCCATAGGGTGCGTCACCTGCTGGTACAGTCTCTGTCACCGTGTTAGTTGAACCGTTGATGACGGCCACGGAATCCTGGATAGTTTTGGCCACGTAGATGCGGTTTGTGACGGGGTTGACGCCCGCGTCTATGGGGTAACCACTCACCGCTATTGTTGTGACCACACTGGGAGCGGCTTTTACAACGGGTAATCCCATGAACAGCTGAGCATAAAGCAGAAAGCAGGTAATTGCCAGGAATAACGGTCTGTGGTCTGGTGTCGTATCATACATGGCTTGAACCATCTCCTTGTTTGTTTGGATTCACTCTAATCTGTATTCTATCATTTACAACAGTATTCCGATTGCGGGCGGTGGGGCCGGCGAAATCCTCGCAATCCGTTTTTTGCATAGGCAAATTACCACAAATACTAATAATCAGTAAATGAATTAAGTCTGCTTTTGGCTTTTGATCTTAATCTCCAGAAGAAACACGGCTCAAAATGTTTTAAAATTATAATTGTTTATTATTTACTTCATTCTTTTTAATGTGTATAATTCCGTGAATTAATACACAAAGGGGATGGACGATGAGAACGAATGTGGTTATCGACGATGACCTGATGAAATCCGCTCTCGAGGCGTCAGGACTTACAACAAAAAAGGGCGCTATAGAAGAGGGGCTTAAATTACTGGTGCAGTTAAAGGGGCAGAAACGATTAAAGGATTTCCGGGGGAAGCTCAAATGGTCCGGAAACCTTGATGAAATGAGGTTAGATAAATGATCCTCGTTGATTCATCCGTCTGGATCGACTATTTCAACGGCAATTTGACAGCCAAAACTGACTGGCTGGATTCTTCACTGGGGAATATCCCCATAACTATCGGCGATTTCATCCTGGCAGAAGTGCTTCAGGGGTTTCAGAAAGATAAGGATTTCAGGATTGCAAAGGATATTCTTTTGAGATTTCCTGTCATGCCAATGGGCGGTCAGGAACTTGCCATAGAAAGTGCAATGAATTACAGGTTTTTGAGAAAAAAAGGCGTTACAGTAAGAAAAACAATAGACGTTATGATTGGCACGTTCTGTATCCACTATAATCTTCCATTGCTGCATGACGACAGGGATTTTGATCCAATGTCGAAGTTTTTGGGACTGGAGATAATTGATGTATAGTCAATTTCTGTAAGCCTCAGCTTGATTTTGCCTTATAAACGTTCATGGTAAATGACGTTACTCAGGCAAGAAACTGAGGAGAGTAGCTCTGGATAATACCTGGGCAAGCCACATCTTACACAGGAGGACTGCTTATGTTGCGTTATGCTTTAAGAAGTCTTATTGTCCTATCAATACTGGCCGTTGTTATTATGATCGGTCTGCCGTGTTCTGCAGGTTTCAACGGAACCGACATCCCTCCTGAACTGGCAAGGTGGAAGCCCTGGGTCCTTCATGGTCTTGAAGAGAAGCTTTGTCCGACCCATTTCAATGACGGAAGGGCATATCAATGTGTATGGCCCACCCGTATTGAGTTGACCGTTGATTCGGACAGGGGCCTCTTTAAACAGGAATGGCTTGTCTTTGCAGAGTCATGGGTCCCGCTTCCAGGTGATCAGGATGTATGGCCCCTGGACGTAGAGGTTGACGGTGATGATGCGCCTGTTGTAGGACGTGCCAGCCTCCCATGCATATTTCTGACGCCGGGTGAGCACACGGTTAAGGGAGGTTTTAAATGGGCCACAATGCCCGAGTCGATCCATATTCCTCCTTCGTCCGGTCTTGTGCATCTTAAAATGAACGGCCATGAAGTTGAATTTCCGGTACTCGACAAAGACGGCCGGCTCTGGCTTCAAAAACGTGAGAAAATTGTGAGCAGTGAGGACGTGCTTGAGACCCGTATTTTCAGACTGATTGAAGATAATATCCCGATGCAGGTTATTAATCGCATCCAATTGAATGTATCGGGCCAGGCGCGCGAGATACACCTTAAAGATGTCCTTCTCAAAGGATCTCTGCCCACAGACATAGAAAGTCCTCTGCCGGCAAGGATAGGGCCGGAAGGAGACCTGCTTGTACAGGGACGGCCTGGCCGTTGGTGGATCCATATTAATTCACGTTTTGAAGGCCCGGTATCTGAAATAGGACCTGTGGCCGGATTATACGGGCAGGAGATCTGGTCTTTTCGCTCCAGCCCCCATCTGCGCATGGTTAATGTCACAGGCGTTACTTCAGTAGATCCCTCCCGGACCGATTTGCCCGTGAACTGGAAATCTCTTCCTGCATATGTCATGCAGCCTGATTCAACTATAAGTTTCAGGGAATTGAGGCGGGGAGATCCTGAGCCCGCCCCTGATGCATTGAACCTTTATCGAACCTGGTGGCTGGATTTTGACGGCAAAGGATTTACTGTGCAGGATCATATATCGGGGACCATGAGCCGCCAGTGGTACCTGGCCATGAATCCTCCAGGCATGCTTGGGCGCGTTGCGGTGGACGGTGTTGATCAATTGATTACCGCCCACGGAGAGGACAAAAAGCCGGGTGTGGAACTTCGCCGCGGAAATCTTGATATGACGGCAGAATCCAGGTACGAGGCCTGCAACTGTGTTCTTCCTGCAGTAGGCTGGGACCATAATGTTCTATCACTAAAAGGAACACTTAACCTCTCTCCGGGCTGGCGGCTGTTAAACGCCAGGGGTATTGATGTGCTTCCCGGGACATGGTTTCAGCAATGGACCCTGCTGGATCTTTTTATTGTACTGATAATCGGACTGGCCCTGTTTAAATTGCGGGGATGGCCGTGGGGCTGCCTGGGCCTTGTCACCATGTGCCTGATTTACCATGAGCCGGGTGCCCCGAGGATTGTCTGGCTTAATCTGCTGGCAGTACTGGCGCTCATGAAGGTCTTGCCGAAAGGATTCATCAGGAGGACAGTGTTTTTATGGGGAATAGTGGCAGGTATTTATCTTCTTGTCCTTGCTATCCCGTTTATGGTGAATCAGATCCGCTGTGGCATATATCCTCAGCTGGAGCAGCCCGCGAGGATAATGCCCCGGGTTTTGCCGGATATGGCTGGCGCACCCAGGGCAGTGATGGAAAAGAATGCTGCTGATACAGTTTCAAGGGCAAGGGGCCTTTACAAATCCACTCTTCCTTCGATGGCAAGGATTATGAAGGAAGAAGAGGAATCCCTTGAAGAACAGTCAATGCTTCAACAGGACCCCAATGCCCTTATCCAGACAGGTCCTGGTGTTCCTTCCTGGAACTGGCGCTCCTTTGAAATGAAATGGAACGGTCCTGTAGATAAGGAACAGGAACTCAGGTTGTGGCTGCTTTCTCCGGAAATAAATCTTTTGCTGGCATTTTTGCGAACCATCCTGCTGGCAATGATGATAGTAGGCACGGTCGACCGCACCTGCTGGAAAAGTATTATCACTCATGGATTCAAGGCAGGCACTGTACTCTTGGTATTACTCTCTTTTTCCCTGATTGCCGGTCCCGGAGACAGGGCTTCAGCCGCGGAAAATTCCTATCCCCCGCAGAATCTCCTTGAAGAGCTCCAGAAACGCATGCTGGAGCCGCCCGATTGCCTGCCCTATTGTGCTGATTTTCTGGATATGGACCTTCAGGCGAAGGAGGATGGATTGCGTATCCTGTTGAAGGTGCATGCGGCCGTTCAAAATGCGGTGCCTTTGCCCGCAAAATCAGAAACATGGTTTCCTTCAGTTGTCCTGATTGACAGAGGAAATGCTGAAGGTCTTTATAAGGATTCTGAAGGAGTGTTGTGGGCACTTGTTCCAAAAGGCATACACAATATTGTCCTGACAGGGACAACCGGTTCAAGGCATGCAATTCAAATCCCCCTGTACCTTAAGCCACGACACGCAACCGCATCCGCTGAAGGCTGGGATATCCAGGGGATATCGCCGGAAGGTAAGGTCGATGCTTCTATTCAGTTGACACGTAAGAAGAAGGAGGGAAAGAAAATTCAGGCCATGACTGAAAGTTTTCTTCCTCCGTTCCTGAATGTGGAAAGGGTCTTTCACCTCGGCCTGACCTGGCAGATCAGTACAACCATAGAAAGGCTGACTCCTACCGGCATGCCGGTAGTGATTTCCATACCCCTTATGGACGGGGAGTCGGTTACCACAGAAGGCATAAGTACGAAGGATTCTTATGCCTTAATCAATATGGGCCCGAATCAAAGGGTAGTCCGGTTTGTATCCAGCCTAAAGACAGCCCGGAAATTAACTCTGTCAGCCACCAGGGATGTTCCGTGGACCGAGACCTGGATACTGGATGCAAGCCCGATATGGCACTGTGATTTTTCAGGGATACCGGTCATACATCACCAGGACAGACAGGGGCAATGGCGCCCTGAATGGAAACCATGGCCCGGCGAAAGCGTTGATATTACCATTTCAAGACCGAAGGCAATATCCGGACAAATTGTTACCATAGATTCTGCGGAGCTGGACTGGACTCCCGGGATGCGTTTTGACAAGGCCAGGCTGAACCTGTCCATCCGTACAAGCCGCGGCGGACAGCATAATGTATCTCTGCCTGAGGGAGCAGAACTCCAGTTTGTCAAGATTGATGGAAAAAGCCATCCTGTCAGACAGGAAGGACAGCAGGTCACAATTCCACTTCATCCGGGAAGCCAGATGATTCAGATAGAATGGCAGCAGCCCGGCGGTTCAAACATTTTAACAAAGGGACCTCTGGTCAGGATAGGAGAACAGGCCGTTAATGCAAAGGTGACCTTTAATATGCCGAGAAGCAGATGGATTCTTCTGGCAGGAGGACCAAGGCTTGGGCCGGCAGTACTTTTATGGAGTTATATATTTGTTATTCTGCTTGGGGCTGTAATACTCGGGCGAACCTCAATTACACCCCTTAAGACCTTTCAGTGGATACTCCTTGGTCTGGGGTTAACGCAGATATCGCCACTGATGACTATGGTGATAGTGGGATGGCTGCTTGCACTCGGCATGCGCAGAAAGCACGTGCCTCCTCCGAGGTGGTTTGCTTTTAACGGTGCCCAGGTTTTGTTGACGGTATGGACAGGCGTGGCGCTTTTCAGCCTTTATACTGCTATTGAAAGGGGGTTGCTAGGTATCCCGGATATGCAGATTACCGGCAACTTTTCCAGCAGTCTGCATCTTCATTGGACACATGACCGGATAGGTGAATTTATGCCTCAGCCCTGGGTGCTGTCACTGCATAAAATGATTTACCACATTTTGATGCTGGCCTGGGCATTATGGCTGGCATTCAGCCTTATCAGATGGTTTCGCTGGGGCTGGCAGTGCTATTCCGAAGGGGGGATATGGAGAAAATTCATTAGGCGGCGTAAGAAGGATAAGGAGGCTCAGAATGAAGTAGGTGCTAAAAAATCTTAAATAATATGACTGGTTACAAGGGAGTAAGAATGAAAAGGCGTTTGGTTCATCTGGTTTTAAAGTACCTATAGTTTTGAAAGAGGAAAGATAAGGAATTGTAGTGATCCGTACCCATACCCAAGGTCTAATCCGTCATTACGACAAATAGACTCTGTCATGATTACAGAAAATATTATTAATGTCGTCATGCCGGCGAAAGCCGGCATCCAGTGTTTTCAATAACTTTTCTGGATTCCGTGTCGTGCTCCGCTTGCACGGAATGACGGACAAGATAGGGAGCATGCAAAAGTTGCGAAAAATCAGTATGAACCGTATTTTTAAAGATACTTTCAAAAAAAGAGGAGAATTTGAATGAAAAGCTATCGCAAGGAATTATGGTTTAATATACCTACGAGACGTGCCTTCATCAATATTACACCTCAGGTGGAAGACTGCCTGAGAGAAAGCGGCATCAAGGAAGGATTATTGCTGTGCAATGCCATGCACATCACGGCCTCTGTTTTTATTAATGACGATGAGCCTGGACTTCATCATGATTATGAGTTATGGCTTGAAAAACTTGCACCACATGAGCCTGTATCCCAGTACCGGCATAATGTTGGAGAAGATAATGCCGATGCGCATATGAAACGGCAGGTTATGGGACGTGAAGTAGTTGTGGCCATAAGCGAGGGAAGGCTTGACTTCGGACCCTGGGAGCAGATTTTTTACGGGGAATTCGATGGCAGGAGAAGAAAACGGGTACTTGTGAAGATTATTGGAGAATAGAAGGCAGATTTACAGATAATGAGTGATGAGTGGTTAAGGCTGAAAGCTCAAAGCTTAAAGGTGAAAGCTCAAAGAGAGCTGATAGCCCCTAAATAATAGCCAGTATGTAGGATACACAAGTAGAGCCGTTTAAAAGCAATGGCGCGAGACGGGTGACACTTGATTATCTAATGGTGATTCAGACAGGGCACGCTTTATGTTGACATTTAGGCCTTACCGTTTCTAAAATGAATTCCGTTGTTATAT
>DAINAR010000007.1:83098-90414 GCA_036733345.1 Deltaproteobacteria bacterium
GCTTTATGTTGACATTTAGGCCTTACCGTTTCTAAAATGAATTCCGTTGTTATATTTTTTTAATCGAATCTCATAACGACTGCACTTGATTCCCTGAAAAGAGTCGGATTCAGTTGCTGAGATTCAGTAAAGGGTTTAGGTTCAGGAGGAGATCAGGATTATGGAAACTGCTACTGAAGAAAAGAAAAAGAAAAAAGGAAAAAAGGCTGCTGTTTTAGTCATTTTTTTGTGCCTGATTGTTTTTTTCGCAGTTGTCATGGCAATCAATTCCAGGAAGCCTGAAAATATTGCGATTGATAAACTGGATGGCGATATTAAAGGCATGGCGTTTATCACGACCAATAAGCTTCTTGTAGAACAGATGTATTCGAACTGGCTGCCTAATGACCTTTTCTGGCCGACTGTGCTCCTTGATAATATGCCCAGTTTTCAGATCGGTGAATTAGAGGTTGTCAGGTACAACATCAGAGTCCTGAGGGATAACCTGTCGCGTATGCGTACAACGGATAAGCTTGACCCTCTGGCAGAAGAAGCCTTCACTTCATTATCAAACGATCCCTACAAATGGTGGTTTCCATCTGCAGAAAGCAAATGGAAAAAGGCCTGCAATGACCTGCAGTCATTAAAAAAGAATCTTCTTGCAGGCAAATCGCAGTTCTATCCGAGGGCAGATAATCTGGTTGAACTGCTTCAGCAGTATGCTTCCCTTATGGGAGGGGTGAATACCAGGCTTATCAATGCACCCCGGGATATAAACAGAGTCTTGACTATTGACGATACGGACGAAGAAAAAGCAAAGGGTCTAAAGATGGTGGAAGTGGATATACCATGGTATCTGATCGACAATAATTTCTATTATGCCCAGGGTGCTGCATATGCACTTAACGAGTCTTTTAAGGCAATTCGGATTGATTTCATTGATGTACTGACAGATAAAAATTCTTTAACATTACTTGATAAGATAATTGAGAACCTGAAAAGATGCGATTTTGAGCCCTTGATTGTATTCAACGGGGATCCAGGAAGTATTTTTGCCAATCATTCCTTGAATCTTTCAGGAGTTTTTAACGATGCCAGGCAGAAAGTGAATTCCCTGATAGTCTCCTTGACTCAGGGATAATAGTTTCCCTGAAATTTCCTGAGTTATCACCCTTATGAGTTGTGGTACTGGTTCAAGGCAGGGCTGTACCTCAGTTTGAAAAGTGTTTAAGGGACGATAGCTTTCTTTATATTCTCCTGTCTATTTATGCACTTTTTTGAATTTTAAAAGTAATACCTGTAAAGTCTATTCAGGGCTGATGCCGGGGAGCAAGGCAACGGCATAGAAAGAATGATCACAGATATCAAGGAGTGTTGAAATAGACCTTATAAATACAAAAGACAGAAATGGTTTTACACTGCTGGAGATCCTGATAGCCATTTTTATTCTTGCTGTGGTAATCTCAACGGTTTTTGTCTCATATACCTGCACCATAAAATTGACAGAAGAGACCGAGTCCAAAGCGGAGGCCTATGGAATGGCTCGCATAGCCCTGGAGAGGATACAGGACGATCTGGAGTCGGCTATTATTTTTGATGAAGATGAAAATCTGCCTTATAAAGTGGATCTTGATTCATGGAATCAATTTGCGGGAGAGGATAGTGAGTCACAGGGCAGATGCATGGATAGCATCCGTTTTATTTCCCGGTCTCACCTTATTCTGGATCAATGGAGCAGGAAATACGGTATTGCAAGAATAGCATACAGTATTAGGGAAAACGAGGTTGGAGAAGGTTTTATTCTTTACCGGAGTGATACTCCCGAAATTGATAAATCCTTCAGTGAGGAAGACAAGGGACTGGTCCTGTGCGAGGATGTGTTTTCATTTAATTTAACCTATTATGACTCAGATGGGAATCCATATGACAGCTGGGATTCAAATGGGGAGGCAATAAAAGGCAAATTGCCTGCCATGGTTTTAATATCACTTGATATTTTTAACAGGTTTAGTCCGGAATCACCCATAAAATTTATATCAGGCGTTGTGCTTCCTATGGCCGGGATCAGATATGGCAGGACTTCTTAAAAATAAACAGGGTTTTGCCCTGATTCTGACCGTTATGATAATCAGTTTGATAGTTGCATTAACATTGAAGTTTAATAAGTCAATGCGTTCTGAACTGGGAGCAGCCGCCAGGCTAAGGGATGGAATTGCCACGGGATGTATTGCTGAATCGGGATTTAATTGCGCCATTGCAGTCCTTTCTGAAGATGCATCCAAAAACGATTATGACTCACTTACTGAGCCCTGGGCATATTCCAGTGCAGTTTCTCACAACTCCTCTCTCATGTTTGAAGACGGTCGTTTTGAGCTGGAGATACTGGATCTTTCAGGGAGGATTCAGATCAATCAATTGATTGATAAGAGCGGGAATTATAATCCGGAACAGAAAGAACTCCTGACAAGATTCCTCTATAATGAACAATTCGATCTTGAAAGTGAAGAAGTGGATGATCTTATTGACGCCATTAAGGATTGGATTGATCCAGACAACGAAATTACGGGTTTTGGCGCAGAAAACAGCTATTATCAGGCACTTGATAAACCATATCCGTGCGGGAATGCACCATTTCTTTTTCTGGAAGATATGCTTTATGTCAGAGGAATGACAGAGAGGCTATATTACGGTACTGAAGAGAAACCGGGGGTATCATACTACCTGACTGTTCACGGTGATGGAAGGATAAATATCAATACGGCAGATCAATTAGTACTGAAGTGCCTTTCAGAAGAAATAGACAGCGAGATGGTTGAGGGAATCGTTGAATATCGCATGAATGAAGACATGGATATAAATGAACCCACATGGTACAACAATGTGCCCGGGATGAGGCATATCGTTATTAATCCTGAAATTATAACAACTTTGAGCACCTATTTTAAAATTTCGTCACTGGGAATTAAAGATCATGTGAATAAACAGATAACCGGCATTGTAAAGAGAAATGATAGGACGGTTAAGATACTTTCATGGAAGAAGGAATAAAGCCGTTTGCAAAACAGATTCCACAAAAACAGCAGACAATAGAAAATGCCAGGAAAAATATTAGGTCTTGACATAAATGAGGATTCGATTACTGCAGTGCAGGTAAGAGTTGGACTTAAAGGCCATCAAATTATTTTTTGCGCTGAGGCCGGGATTAAAGAGAGCGGTGGGTTAGGCAATGCATTAATGGCAATTTCAGCGCAGTTAGATCAGAAGAGTGATGTCTGTATAAGTTCAATTCCCGCGGAAAGTATCTCTTTTCGAAATCTCGATATGCCCTTTAAGGATCGAAAAAAGATTGCTCAGACACTTCCCTTTGAAATTGAAGGCATGCTTCCTTTTCCAATCCATGATTTAATATCAGACTTTATAGTAAACAAGCATTCGGAGCAGAGCCGCATCCTGTCTGCATCAGTGTATAAGAATTTTATTTCGGATCGTATCATGCAGATGGAGTCCTGCGGCATAGACCCGGATATCCTGGATATAAGATGTGTTCCAGTTGTATGCAGGCTTTTGAAATCGCAGGAAGCCCCGGAAGAGGGTCTTTTCCTGGATATTGGAGAAAAAAGGCTTACCATGGTGCTCTTTAAAGATAAGCATATATCTCTTATCCGGAATT
Source organism: Deltaproteobacteria bacterium (assembly GCA_036733345.1). Taxonomy (GTDB): domain Bacteria; phylum Desulfobacterota; class DSM-4660; order Desulfatiglandales; family Desulfatiglandaceae; genus JAFGMQ01. The sequence goes on from DAINAR010000007.1 coordinate 86,748, forward strand.
TTGCCCTGCCTGACAGTCCTTTTCAAAAAAACACCATTCATTCCAAAGATAATAATCATGACAATTTTTCAGCACCTGAACAAATTGAAGAACATTTCAAGTCCTTTTGTGCTTTGATAGACAACACTTTGCATGCCTTTGGCTGGCAGAGCGGCAGGCCTGTACGTCCTGAAAAAGTCCTGTTTACCGGAAGAGGCGCTCTTTACCCCAATACAGGGAATATCCTGGAAAAATATCTGAATATTACGGCCCAACAGATTGATTTGTGCAGAGGCAGCAGGATTCAAATGGATGAGAATATTGCGCGAATCTGGAATCCTTTATTGATGGATGGAGCCCTCGCACTTGCCATCAGGGATTCCAAAGACGATCAGAATTTCAATTTCAGGAAAGATGATTTCGAGACAAAAAGGCCTTATATGGCTCTAAATATGAATTTTCGTAAGGCAGCGGTGCTGTTATCGGTAGTCTTTGCATTGCTGATTGCTGATATCGGCATTGACTACTATTTATTGAAGGAGAGGGCAGGGAGGCTTGATCAGGAAATGGCGAGTGTGTTCAGACAGACATTTCCCGAGGTGAGGAGGATTGTAGACCCGCTTCAGCAGATGAAGATTAAGATCAATGAGACAAGAAAGCTGGCGGGTGTGCTGCCCGGAACAGCCTCTGATATCCCGGTGATTGAAATACTGAAAGACATATCCGAACGTATTCCCAGTACTGTTAACATAAATGTAACACGTATAGGTATTGATCTGGAAACGGTTCGAATAAGCGGTAAGACAGATACATACAGCACTGTTGATAGAATACAGAATGTCCTTGAGGGATCTGGCTATTTCAGTGAGGTTTCAATAAGCTCAACAAATCTGGACAGGTCAGGAAATCAGGTGCAATTTGAAATAAAGCTTCTGCGGGCGCGATAATGAAATTAGCAACGAGAGAAAAATATCTTATAATACTGGGTGCAGTTTTTATTGTCATCTTATTTTTGAGTAAATTCATTGTCTTCCCCTTTTTTGAAAACAGGGAAAGGCTTCAAAAGGGGCTAAGTTCTAAAGAAGATGCGTTAAAAGAAATTATAAAGTTGAGTGCTGAGTATCAGGCTCAGAAAGATGGTTCGCAAAGGATACAGGAGATAATTGCCCGTCGTGACGAGAATTTCACATTGTTTTCGTTCCTTGAAAAAGCTGCCGGTGAAGTAAAAGTCAAGGACAGCATCAAGTATATGAAACCGTCTGTTTCTCAGGTGACAGGCCCTTATAAAGAATCGATGGTTCAAATGGAATTGGAAAAAATTACCCTGAAACAACTGGTGGATTATCTTTACCGTATTGAATCAAAAGAAAAGGCTGTAAGTATCAAGAGGATTGAAATCAGGGAAAACAAGAGAGAAACCGGATACCTTAATGCGGTTATCCATGTATTGACCTTAAGGCAGATATAGCAGATAAGGGTTTAAAATGAGATTGTCTATATCCAAAAACAAGAAGTATATATTTTATTTCCTGTATTCTCTTATCTTACTGATTGTACTATTATATTTCCGCTTTCCCTCGAATGCCTTCAAGTTTTATCTGCAGGCAACCGCAAAGAGCATCTCTCCGGAAAATATACTGATGATCAGAGAAGTTAAGCCTGCATTTCCTGTCGGCATTAATCTTGCGGATGTAAGATTTTCAAGTAATGCAAATCCTGATATAAGATATCTTTCAGCGGACAGCATCACGGTAAGACCTCAAATATGGTCTTTTTTGCTGGGGAGATTAAAATTTAATTTTATGTGTAATGTTAATAAGGGTTTTCTGGAAGGCAATATCCATTTTACGGAAAATAAAACAGGAAGTCATTTCAAATCTTCCATTAAATTCAACAGCATAAAGATTGCTGAAGCATCGTCTCTCTCATCATTTATCGAGTGTGATTTAAATGGAGAATTAGATGGTTCCCTTACATTCAGCTCCATGGATGAAAAGCTCCAGAACGGTGCAGGAGAGGCGCAATTCAATATTAAAAATGGCCGCATAACCTTTTTCCGGCCAATTCCGATCTTAGGTTCCATAGATTTTGAGGATCTCAAGGTCAGGTGCGTTATGGAAAAAAGGAATTTGAGATTGAATCATTTTGAGCTCCTCGGGCAGGAGATGACCGGGACGTTATCCGGAGAAATACGCCTGAATAACGATATCTCAAAAAGTGCTGTCAATATCAGGGGTTCAATCGAGCTGTCTCCGGCATTTTTTAAAAACAGAAAGGACTCTTCTGCTTTTTTTGCATATTTCAGGCAACGTATGAAAAACGGAAGGCTTTCTTTTCTGCTAACAGGGAATATCAGTGAGCCAAGATTCACATTGTTGTAGTAAGGAGAGGAATGGCGAGGGTTTATTTTATTATTTTTAATCTGGCGGCCCTGTTCGCTGCCGTTTATACGAGTGTCGATATTTTTTACAGGGTTGTCCTTTCAAGGCTGAATTGTCCGGCAGAAACCGAAAATGTAGTAATTAATCAGGATTCCAGAACAGGACTTTACAGTAAAATACTCCTTAGTGATTTCCAGGTTATTACAGATAGAAATTTGTTCGGTTCTCTTAGCGTTGCCACCAAAAACACCCAACCAGAAGACATAGAGGAACTTGAGCCGACATCCCTTAAAATAAAACTTCTAGGTACTGTTACAGGTGATCCGGAGCTCTCCTTTTCCGTTATCGAAGAAACTGATAAAAAGAAGCAGGGTTTGTACAGGGTTGGAGACAGCATTCAGGATGCAGTTGTTAAAATAATTTTAAGGGGAAAGATTGTTCTGAGGGTTGGTAACAAGGATGAAATACTGATTATGGAGGAACCTGTTTCCTCTATAACAGCAGGAAGAAATGGTGTTTCTTCAGGAGGCAAGGAGCCGGATTCAATAATAACGGTGAGTCAGGCGGAATTGCAGGATTCTCTTAAGAACATCAACAGACTTATGATGCAGGTACGTATCCGCCCTTATTTCAAGGATGGCAAGGCTAATGGACTTGCTGTTTCCCGAATAAGGGCTGATTCTATTTTTTCCAGATTGGGATTAAAAAATGGAGATATTATTCAGGGGATTAACGGAAAACCAATAACAAGCCCTGATGATGTCCTTAATTTATATAACAGCCTGAAATCAGGTTCAACCATATCACTGCAAATGGACCGGAAGGGTGAAACGAAACTATTAGAGTATAAGTTTAATTAACTAAGAATATGTACACATCTTTTTTTGGTTTAAAAGAAGACCCCTTTAATCTGTCGCCGGACCCGAAATATCTCTTTCTGAGCCTTTTTCATAAGGAAGCACTTGACCATCTGCTTTACGGGATCAACGAGAGAAAGGGTTTTATCGCTATTACTGGTGGTATCGGCACAGGAAAAACGACACTTTGCCGTACTCTACTGAGTCATTTAGACGCATCTACAAATATTGCATTAATATTCAGCGCCTTCCTGTCGGAGATGGAACTCCTGAAGTCCATAAACAGGGAATTCGGCATTAAGATGGACAAGGGAGCTGAAACGAAACAGGACTATATTGACTCGCTAAATAATTTCCTTATTGAGACATTCAAAAGTGGCGGTAACACAGTCCTGTTGATAGATGAGGCTCAGAATCTGTCCCAGCCGGTACTTGAACAGATACGCATGC
>DAINAR010000008.1:0-88682 GCA_036733345.1 Deltaproteobacteria bacterium
GAACTGTTTTATACAGCCAATAAGATGAGCACAATGATCTCATATTTAAAAAACACGCCTGGGTCAAGCGAAAACAATATCAAATAGAGGAAAAAGCTTGAGAAGTCTGTGACAATGAATTAGCCTTATAAGCAGTTCAATTGCTTTATAAATAACATTTATCTATATTACATTTTTGAAAGGCTGCAGAGTATGGAAATTCAGGAAGCTGTCATGGCGTTTTGTCAAAGTGAAAAAATCAAGTCCGGACTTATCTGGGTGTCTCAGACATTTCAATTGATGGAAGAACTTCCAGAACCTCAAAAAAGGGGCGCCGCTGAAATCATTAAATCATTAATTATTATGATCGCACATGAGACTAAACTTGCGGAAAGATATGCTGATGATGTGACGTGGGCTGATGCTGAAAAATATATTGAGCAGGCAATAGTAATGATTGATTCAGGCGTTGCTTTTGAGGCTGTTCCTCTTCTGACAAAATCCCTTAGCAAAATTACTAATATCGGTCATCGTTCAATGTCATTTCTTAAAGAACAGAAACTTATATAACTTAAGGAAATATTTAAATGATTACCTAAGGGGGTAAAATTATGCAGATACTCATTCTTTATTTCTCAAAAAGCGGCAATACTAAAAAACTTGCTGAAGCAATAGCAAAAGGCGTTACTGAGGTGGATGGAGTTGATGCCGTCCTGAAAAAAACAGATGAAGTAACAAAAGACGACTTCGTGGCTTCAGATGGCATTATTGCCGGATCACCTGTCTATTTCGGCCTTATGGCAGCAGAGTTAAAAAAGGTGTTTGATGATTTCGTTGCTGTAAGAAAAAAAATGGAAGGAAAGCCTGGAGCTGCTTTCTCAACTTCCGGAGATGCCTCAGGTGGAAAAGAGACAACCATGATGTCTATTATTCAGGCCTTGTTAATCTACGGTATGATTATTGTTGGAGACCCCATGTCCGCGACCGGCCATTACGGAGTCTCCTGTGTCGGTGTGCCTGATGATAAAGCCATTGAAAATGCGGGGAAACTTGGACAAAGGGTAGCGGAAATAGCTAAAAAATTGCGTGGTTGATTTGTATAAAAGGGCAGAGAGATAATTGGATCAAAATAAATTAAAAGACCTTCTGGGCAATTTAAGTAAGGGTAATATATCGGTCGACGAAGCTGTTCAAAGGCTTAAGTTTTTCCCTTTTGAGGATATCGGTTTTGCCTGTATTGATCACCATCGCTCCTTGAGGAGGGGGCTTTCCGAGGTCATATTTGCCGAAGGCAAGGAAGTTTCCGATATCCTTAATATTATGAAAGGTATCCTTGATCAGGAAGACAATATTCTGGTAACACGCCTTTCTGAAGAGAAGGCAAAGAAGATTTTAAATGAATTTCCTGACTGCTCCTATCATGCCAGATCAAAAGTATTAACACTTATCCACCGACAGGTTAAAACTGCTGGAAAAGGAACTATCCTCATTATAAGCGCCGGCACTTCAGACATACCTGTCGCTGAAGAGGCCGCAATAACAGCAAGTTTTATGGGGAATGAAGTTGATACTATTTATGATGTGGGGATTTCGGGCCTTCACAGGGTTTTGTCCTATAGGGAAAAAATTGTAAAGGCATCAGTCTTGGTTGTGGTAGCCGGCATGGAAGGAGCACTTCCAAGTGTAGTAGGCGGACTTGTTGATAAACCGGTTATCGCAGTACCTACAAGTGTTGGATATGGGGCAAGTTTTTCCGGCATTGCCGCCCTTCTGGGAATGCTTAATTCATGTGTGGCAGGGGTGACGGTGGTCAATATAGATAACGGTTTTGGCGCAGGATATGCGGCAAGCATGATTAATCATATATAATGGATCTGTTATACCCTTCGCACCTCCAGGGCCCTCTTCCTTAATTTCTCAAATTCCTTTCTTTTGAAATTATCCCAGCACGGCAACAAGGTGTTATTTTGAAACAAAGGCTCTGCGCTGATATCATATTCTGAATATTTGACAGCCTCTTCCCAGAGGTCAGTGTGAGGGATAGGTGAATACTCCGACAGGTATGGAATCGCACCGTTTCCGGCAACAAAATCTATCGTCTCAAGCACTGAATCCACTGACTGCCCGGGCAAGCCGACAAGGATATACGCCCCAATGTCAGTCTTCTTAAAACCAGCATTCAGTAAATTTGATATGGCTCTTTCAAAGTCACCTTCAGAGATCTTATTATCTATATCCTTGTGGATTGAAAAATCTGAAGTTTCAAGTCCTATTCTAATTGTTTTAAATCCTGTTCTTCGCATAAGACTGGCGATTTCAGCAGAAAGCTCCTTTGCGTGAATTGCATTGGGCAAATGGAATCTCAGATCCATATCAAGCCTTTCAATTGATTCAAGCAAAATTGAAACATGGTTTTTGGAATCTACCAGAAGAGCATCATCATAAAAGGCAAAGTCCCTGACACCAAAAGTCTTTCTCCAGTAAACAATCTCTTCCAGAATCTCATGGGGATCCCTTCTTTTCATATGCGGGCTAAGGAATCGGCTTGCACAGTACCGGCATGTGAACGGACATCCCGTTGAAGTCAAAAGGCAAACATAATCTATTTTGTCAAGGAGATAAAATGCCGGGTATGGCACAGGCTGTAAATCAGAGATATGTTCTGGTTTTTCTATTCCAATATCGTTAAGGATTTTAAGAATGGAAGTCGGATCCGTTTCAGTAACCACAATGTCCGCGCCTGAAGTCTTTACAGCATGTTCATTACAGAGTCTTGCATAAATTCCCCCCAGAATAACAGTAACACCGGGATGTATTTTTCTGGCGACTTTTATGGCCTCCTTTACACCTGGATACCAGTATGTCATAAGGGAAGTTACCAGTAAGGCTACCGGATTTTTTACCTTTGATAATTCTTCTTCAAAGGCCTTAATCGAAATTCCATACCGACTGTAAGGCCTTTGAATATGCTTTAAGGAATAAGGTTTTTCAATCTGCATTCGCCAGAATTTGCCAGTCCCGTATAAACGATTTTTTGGCACCTTATACAGATTATTGTCCGGCATTCCGGGATAATACCGATTCAGACAATCAATAAAATGAACATTAAAACCTGAATGTTTCAGAAATCCTGCAAGATAAAGCAACCCAAGCGGTTTTGACCAGAGGTCATACGCAGCAAAATCATAAATCCAGGGATTGATAAGAATCAGTGAATGTGTCATGTTTATATTTTTATAAGCCTTCAATCCGCCAGAGGCGGACGAGGGTTCGATCCTGCCTCAGGCAGACAAGTCCTCGCTCCTTGGGGCGTTCAATGCTTTTTACGATACCCCGCTGCTCTGCGGCGGGGTAGTTTATTATTCTAAATTACTGGAGAAAAATATCTTTTAAAGACATCTCAACTGCTTATAATACTTGAAAAAATTTGCTTTTATACTTAAAGTCACTCAACCTTGATAAAAAGGAGTGTAAAATTAACTCATTTTCGTATGAGAGGTAAATAATATGAGAGCGATCGTTCAAAGAGTAAAGGAATCCAGGGTCGAAGTCAATAGCAGGATCGTTGGAGAAATTGGGCCTGGCTTGCTTATTCTACTTGGTGTAGGGGAAAGTGACACAGAAAAAGACTGCGATTACCTTGCAAATAAAATTGCCAATCTCAGAATATTTCCAGATGAAAATGATCTTATGAATTTATCTTTACTTGAAACCTCCAGATCCGTACTTGTAGTCTCTCAATTTACACTCTGGGGCGACTGCCGAAAGGGACGCAGGCCATCCTTTATTCAAGCGGCCCGCCCTGAAAAAGCGAATTTTCTATATGAATATTTTATAACTGTTTTGAAAGGAAAAGGCCTCTTCGTAGCAACAGGACGCTTCCAGGAAATGATGGATGTATATCTGATTAATGACGGCCCTGTTACCTTGATGCTGGACAGCACTAAGAGTTTCTAACAAGGTCTTTTCTCCATATAAAATGGATCACAACAGTGGGATAAAAAAAGCCATTTTTTCCTAATTAAAATAAATACACCATAAATAGTAAGCCTCTGATCAGACTACTACACTATAATGTAATAGTTATCTCCTGCCCTTTCATTCGAGATCCTCTATGCAACGGCTTTTCTTGTTTTTTTCTTGACAAAAGCCATAAAGTTATTTACGGTGTCACAAAGTGGTATATAATGCCATGAAGTGCCATGAAATGGCGAATTATACAAGGTGTTTTTATGTTTAGAGGACGGTCAAAGCATACCCTTGACAGCAAAGGTCGATTAGCCATCCCTGCAAGATTCAGGGAAGATCTGGCACAAAGGGAAGACAATTGCCTGGTGGTTACCAATCACGATAACTGCCTGTGGGCATATTCCAGAGAAGACTGGAAATTTATTGAAGATAAGGCTGCCGCCCTTCCCCAGTTTGACCATAATGTAAACACATATCTGAGATATTTTATTTCCGGTGCTGTTGAATGTCCTGTCAAACAGGGAAGGATAACGATTCCATCTGATCTTAAAGTAATTGCAGGGCTTAATAAAGAAGTTGTCCTTGTTGGAGAGTTGAAACGATTTGAGATATGGGACAAAGATAAATGGGAGGATGAATTTCAGCGGTCAAAGGCCCGATTTTCGGAGGCCAGTCAGTCACTTTCAGAATTAGGAATTTAAAAGGGATAGTTTTGAAGTATCCTCATACTCCAGTCCTTGTTGAGGATGTTCTAGAATATCTCGCCCCGGTCCAGGATGGTATTTATGTCGATGGAACCGTGGGTAGCGGAGGTCACAGCGAAGCGATATGTAAAAAGCTGGGTCCGAAAGGCTTGCTGATATGCCTGGACCGAGATCCCGACGCTGTTAGCCTATCAAAAAAAAGGCTTGCATCAAAAGGCAAACAAGTCTCCGTAATCAAGGCCAGCTACGCTGACCTGGATAATGTGCTTAAAGATATGGGGCTGAAAAAGGTCCATGGTGTTTTGTTAGACTTGGGTACATCTTCTTATCAGATAGAAGATTCCGGCAGAGGGTTCAGTTTTAAAAGAAATGAACCGCTTGACATGAGGATGGACCCGGAAGATTGGCTGACTGCAGGCCATATTGTAAATACCATGCCTGCAAAGGACCTTGAGATGATACTGAGAGAATATGGAGAAGAAAAGAGGGCTAAATCAATTTCAAGGGCAATTGTCAGAACAAGGAAAAACAGGCCCATAGAGACCTCCCTGCAGTTGGCATCCCTGATTAAGTCTGTATATCCGCCATCCTTTCGTTTCAAGGCAAAGCATCCTGCTACGTTATCATTTCAGGCATTAAGAATAGCAGTCAACAAGGAATTGGAAAATATTGAGGTATTTCTTAATAAGATCCCTCTTCTAATTACTGAAGGCGGGAGATTGGTTGTACTCTCTTACCATTCGCTTGAAGACAGACTTGTTAAAAAGGCAATGGCAGATTGGGAAAAAGGCTGCACATGTCCCCCGGATTTTCCCAGGTGTGTATGCGGAAAAACGCCCCTGTTTAAATGCCTCACAAAAAGAATTGTAAAACCCGATAAAAATGAAATCAATGAGAACCCTAAGGCACGCAGCGCCAGGCTGCGAGCAGCCGAAAGGATTTAGTAATGACTGGACCGGAAAAAGTATATGAGATGGTGGAATCACGAAATGCTAAATCAGGGCTCAGGATTAATAATTCCCGAAAAAAAAAGCGGAGTTTCCATATCACCAAAAGACAGCTCTTTTTAATCATTATTCTTTTGGTGTTGTATATTGGAAGCAGCATGGGGTACGTGTGGTTAAATTTTGAAAGGACTCAGATAGGCTATAGCCTTAGCCATATGAAAAATGAAGAAATCAGGCTTCTGGAGATTAATCGGAAGTTGAGGTTGGACTTAGCCGTATCAAAATCTACTGGGAATCTGGAAGCGCTGGCCATTAAAAAACTGGGGATGAAGGCTCCCTCCCCTGAACAAATTGTTGTTTTGCCATGAAGGTCAGTGAAAAAAAATGGATCCGCTTTAGAGTATATCTGGTTAGTGCTTTTTTCATTATCGGAATGGGAATAATACTAGCCAGGGCATTTCAACTCCAGATACTTGAAAAAGATAGACTCAATGACCTGGCACGCGCTGATTACATTGGAACTACCAAGCTCCCTCCCAAGCGCGGGACAATATATGATCGTGAAGGCTATGAACTTGCACTAAGCGTTGAAGTAGGTTCAGTCTATGCTCATCCTAAAAGAATTAAAGAAAAAGCAACTGCTGCAAAGCAGATATCCAGAATTTTAAAGGATAGACAGAATGAGATCCTAAAGCTGCTGGAAGATGATCGAACTTTTGTATGGATAAAGAGAAGGGTACCAACCGAAAAGACCAACGAGATTAAATCACTTGGTATAGAAGGCATTGGTGTAACTACTGAAACAAGGCGATATTATACTGGAAGTGAAATCGCAGCCCATCTGATCGGATTTGCCGGCATAGATAATCAAGGGCTTGAAGGAATAGAAAAAAAATTTGACAAAGATTTGACAGGGTCCCAATACAGCCTGATTCATACGCGTGACGCTATAGGCCGACCGTTTTCAATAAGTACTCCACTACCTTCAGGCCAGGGTGCGCGGGATATAGTTCTTACAATAGATAAAGACATTCAATATAAGGCGCAGCAGACTCTCAGGGCGACAGTAAATAAAACAAAAGCTTTAAGCGGCCAGTGCCTGGTTGTAGATCCGAAGACAGGTGAAATACTGGCAATGGCTGTAGTTCCGGAATTTAACCCTAATACTTTCTCAAAATACAGACCTTCTCAATGGAGGAATAGAGCAGTCACAGATTGTTACGAGCCAGGATCCACAATTAAGGCATTTTTATTGGCTGCGAGCTTGGAGGAAAGAATTATAAAGCCTGAAAGTGTCTTTGACTGTGAACAGGGGGAATATAAAATCAATGGCCACATCATTCATGATACACATAAATATGGGCATCTCAGTGTTTCTGAGATTATTCAATATTCAAGCAATATAGGAGCAGTAAAAATAGGAGAAAGACTCGGGCACTCTACCTTTTGTGATTATTTGATCAAATTTGGATTCGCAAACAAGACAGGAATTGAACTTCTTGGTGAACGAAATGGGGTTATAAGAATGCCTGAAGATGCTAAACCTATCGATCAAACAACACTTTTTTTTGGACAGGGTATGTCTACGACCTCACTTCAATTGGTGATGGCGATGGCTGCCATTGCAAATGACGGACAATTAATGCGGCCTTACGTCGTAAAAAAGATCCTGGACGAATCAGGGCGGATAATTGAAGAGACTAAACCGAAGATTATAAAAAGAGTCATATCGGAAAAAACAGCACGAAAAGTATCTAAAATTCTTCAGGGCGTCATAAGCGATAGTGGAACGGCTCCTCAGGCCGACATCCCTGGTTTCACGGTAGCAGGAAAAACAGGCACTTCACAAAAGGTGGACCCAAAGACAAAAAAATACTGTCGCAGGAAGCATGTTTCTACTTTTGTTGGTTTTGTACCTGTAGAACAACCAAGGCTGGTGATTCTAATAGTCATAGATGAACCGAAAGGAAGCTATTATGGAGGCGTCGTTGCAGCGCCGGTTTTCAGAGAGGTAGGACAGTGGGCGCTTAATTATCTTGGAGTAAGCCCTCAAACAAGTGTGGTTGAACTTAAGAATTATGGTATCTCCAGTCAGGAAAATGCTTTTCTTCAATCCAAAGATCTTAAGAAAATCGTACTTGATATCAGGGCAGAAAATGCTCCGGAAATACAAGGATTTCTTCCTGATTTAAGAGGGCTTGGAATGAGAGAGGTTATTAAAAAAGTAACCTCGCTTGGATTAAAAATTGTTCCGGAAGGAACAGGCATTGCAGTGAAACAATACCCAGAGCCTGGTTCCCCACTTGAAACCGTAGGCACGGTAAAAATCAGTTTTAATCCACCGTCTTGAACTGTCTGGACTATAAGGACAATAAAAATCGAGAAGATAGAAATCTAAAAGTGTTCTAAAAGAAAACAAAATGAAACTTGGAAAACTAATTGCAGATTTAAATGTGCTTGATTTTCATGCTGATCCTGAAATGGATATAAAGGGTCTTGCATATAACTCTCTGAACGTAAAACCCGGTTTTTTGTTTGTTGCGATTAAGGGAAATTCCCAAAATGGCCATAATTTTATGGAAGACGCAATCAGGAATGGCGCTGTGGCACTTGTTGGAGAAAATTTCAAGGATTTCAATACACAAATTGCAAGGATAAAAGTTCCGGACTCTCGTGAGGCGCTTTCAGGTATTGCTGCAAATTTCTATGATCACCCATTTAATAAAATAAACCTTGTAGGAATTACAGGCACTAACGGGAAAACCACCACAAGCTATGTCCTGGAGTCCATACTTCTGGCATCGGGTGCTGTACCTGGGATCATAGGCACTGTAAACTACCGTTTGCCAGGACTTACATTGCAGGCCCCTGTAACAACACCCGAGTCCCTGGATCTTATTCAGATATTGCGTATAATGGCCGATAAGGGTGTAACTCATACGGTTCTGGAGGTTTCCTCACACGCCCTGGATCAAAAAAGAGCTAACGGCTGTCCTTTCCGCGTGGTTATTTTTACAAATCTATCAAGGGATCATCTCGATTATCACCAATCCATGGAAGCATACTTTAAGGCTAAAAGCCTTCTTTTTCGTGATATTTCTAAAAAACTTCCCAAAAATTTTACAAAGGCAGTTATTAACCTGGATGACCCAAAAGGAAAAGAACTAGCAGGATTATCTGACTTCCCCGCCTTGACATACGGCTTAGGAAAAAACTGCGATATTAGAGCAGATCAAATCCATGCAGATAAAAACGGTCTGACAGCCTGCCTGAAAACTCCTTCAGGAAAATTGAATGTTCGCTCTTCCCTTATAGGAACTTACAACATTTATAATATCCTGGCCGCTTCTGCCGCAGCATTCTGTATGGATATTGACCTTAAAAGCATAGCTAAAGGCATTGAAAACATGAAGGGAGTTCCAGGACGTTTGGAATTAGTTAAAGACAGGACTATTCCAACTGTTTTAGTTGATTATGCGCATACCCCTGATGCCCTTAAAAAGGCATTAAAGGCAGTTAAAGGGATTGTTGCCGGGAAACTGATTACCGTATTCGGGTGTGGAGGAGACAGAGACAAAGGCAAGAGGGGCAAAATGGGTCGAGTTGCAGGAAAAAGCAGCGACTTTGTAATCGTTACTTCAGACAACCCGCGAACAGAAGACCCTGAAGCCATCATAGCGCAAATTGAGAAAGGCATAAAGGAATGTGGCCTCAATAACCTGGCAAACAATAATAACAGGCGAATGCATGGATATATCATTGAAACAGACCGAAAAAAGGCAATCTGGAAAGCTATTGAAATGGCGGGAAAAAGTGATTTGGTCATGATTGCTGGAAAAGGCCACGAAGACTACCAGATAGTTGGAAAAGAAAAAAGGCATTTTGATGATAGAGAAGTTGCAATAGAAGCCTTAAATAAATTTGGAATCCGGGATATATAAATGTCGGCTCAATGGGGAAAAATAACTCCTGAAGAAATAGTTAATCCTATATCAGGGGTGATAGAGTTTGAAGCTGAACCCTGCGCCCTGGGAAGTTCTAATAACTTTATTCCGGGAATCAGTACTGATTCAAGGAATATATCACCCGGCATGTTTTTCTGGGCCTTAAGAGGAGAACAATATAACGGACACGATTTTTGCCGGAATGCCATTGAAGAATCCGCCGCAGGAATCGTTGTGGAAAAGGAATGGTGGAATAAGAATTGGAGTGAATTTATCGTCGGATCAAGCCTTCATGCCTCTAATAAGCGAGGTCTGGTTGTCATATCAGTAGAGGATACATTAAAGGCACTCGGTGATCTCGCAGGTTGGTGGCGTCGTAATCACAATGCAACGGTGATAGGCATTACAGGCAGTGCCGGGAAAACTACCACAAAGGAGATGACGGCGAATATACTCGAGCAGAGAAACAAGACATTAAGAAATCAGGGAAATTTCAACAACCTTATTGGATTGCCTCTAACACTGCTTCAACTGGATGATGAATATCGAAATGCAGTTCTGGAAATGGGCATGAATCATCCTGGAGAAATCGCACGTCTGACTAAAATTGCAGATCCGCATATCGGTTTGATAACAAACGTGGGGATGGCCCATGTTGAAGGACTTGGAAACCTTGAGGGGATTCTAAGTGCAAAGTGGGAGTTGGTTGAGAATATGTCTCCTGAGGCCAGAATTATTCTGAATGGTGATGATGAGTTGCTGAAAAAAAGAGCGGCTGCATCTCGCAGGGAAATAGTAACCTTTGGCCTGGATAAAACAAATGACGTGAGAGCGATTAATATAACAAATTTAGGAGTAAAAGGCATCCGGTTTGATATTGATTTTCACGGAAAAACCTCTGCCGCAGAACTCTCTGTACCAGGGATTCAAAATGTATCTAATGCACTTGCTGCCTCAGCTATAGCTATTTGCCTTGATGAGCCTCCAGCCGGCATTGCAGAGGGCCTTTTGCGTTTTACAGGTATAAAAGGTCGCTTTATGGCAATTCGATTGCCGGAAGGTATTGTGATTATTGATGACACCTATAATGCCAACCCGCTGTCCTTGAAAGCGGCCTTTAATTCTATTGAAGATATGCTTCAAAAAGACGCAGGCAGGATAATCGTTGGGCTTGGCGAAATGATGGAACTGGGTGACCAAACGGTTACAGCTCATAAAGAGGCGGGTCGAAGTGTAGCTGAACTTAATCCTTTTCATTTTCTTGCAATGGGAAGACATGCAAATGAAATGATTCAGGGTGCACTCGAAGCAGGCATGCCTCAAAACAGAATGGAAATCGTTAAAACGCATGGAGAGATGATTCAAAGTATAAATGATAAAATGAGAGAGGGAGATTTAATCTACCTCAAGGGCTCAAGAAAAATCGAGATGGAAAAGGTGGTTGAAGGTCTAAAATCAATGACATCTCGATCTGAAGGCGTGAGCTAAGGAGACTGGAGCCATGGTTAAAGCAAAAAAGATACTTGTTGTGGATGACGAGAAGGGAATACGTTTCCTCCTCTTGGATTTCCTTTCAAGCGAAGGGTTCGATGTAAGGGTAGCAAAGGACGGACAGGAATCCCTTGAAATTTTGGAGAGAAGTAATTTCGACCTGGTAATTACAGATATCAATATGCCCGGAATGGATGGTATCTCAATGCTGAAAACCATGAAGAAGGCCGGACGTAAAGAAAAGGTTATACTTATGTCTGCCAGCCCTTTTGATGAAAAAAATTTAGAACCTGAAATTCCCTCTGTGGCAAAGCATCTTCACAAACCGTTCAAACTTGATGATTTTCTGGGAGTAGTGATTGATGCCATGGATAGCAAAATCAGCTTGTCTATGTAGAAAGCCTTTTGGCTGTCAGCTAAAAAAAGGTGACCCTGCTAATGCTTTATAAACTTATATATCTTTTTCATATTGATTTTTCATGGCTGAATGTTTTCAGGTATATAACCTTCAGAACGGTGCTCTCTACACTGACCTCGCTAATACTGTGTTTCCTTTTCGGATCCTGGGTGATAAAAAAACTTGGCTCAATGAAAGTAGGCCAGTTTATAAGAGATGACGGCCCCCCTGATCATAAACGCAAACAAGGTACCCCCACAATGGGAGGCCTCCTGATTCTTCCTTCCGTAATATTTTCCGTTTTTCTTTGGGCCGAGCCGATAAATATCTATATCTGGATCATCATATTTGTACTGCTCTCTTTTGGCGGTATCGGATTTGCGGACGATTACCTGAAGATGTCCAGGAAAAACAGCCATGGACTTACCGCTGCATCAAAATTCATGTTCCAGGTCCTTGTTTCATTTATTGTTGCCCTTGTACTTTACTTTTACCCCGATTTTGATCTGCACTTAAATGTTCCGTTTCTAAAAAACTTGTCTCCTGATCTTGGGCTCTGGTTTATTCCAGTAACCATTTTCATTATTGTCGGTACTTCTAATGCTGTTAATCTAACTGATGGACTTGATGGGCTTGCAATCAGCCCTTTGATTGTAGCCTTCGGCAGTTACCTGGCTTTTTCCTATCTCTCAGGACACATAAAAATATCCTCCTATCTGCAGATACCTTACCTTGCCGGATCAGGTGAAATATCAGTTGTCTGTGGAGCTCTGGCAGGTGCAGGGCTGGGATTCCTGTGGTACAACGCCTATCCTGCAGAGATCTTTATGGGGGATGTTGGATCGTTGCCACTTGGGGCGGTTTTAGGAACAGTCGCCATTATTACAAAACAGGAACTTGTGCTTATTCTTGTAGGCGGCCTATTTGTTTTTGAAGCGCTTTCTGTAATTTTTCAGGTTGTATATTTCAAGATGACACGCGGCCAGAGGATTTTCAAAATGGCACCCATTCATCATCATTTTGAATTAAAAGGGTGGCCGGAGCCGAAGGTAATCGTTCGTTTCTGGATAATCGCCATTGTTCTGGCATTACTTTCATTTGCCACACTTAAATTAAGATAAGTCGAATTAAGGCAGCTAATAAAAAAATGAAAAGTCTGAATATCAAACAAAAAATAAAAACATTGAATCCCCAGGGGAAAAGTAAATGAAAACATTACCAACCTTCGGAGGCATTCAATATACCAAATTCCTTATTGTGGGGCTGGGGATATCAGGCCTTTGGATGGCCCGGTTACTAGGTAAGAAAGGTGCTGAAATAACAGTAAGTGAACTGCGGCCTGAAACTGATCTGGATGCTGATCTTTGCAGGGAGATCAGGGATCTTGGAGCTAATCTGGAGACAGGAGGGCATAATGAGGATTCTTTTTTTAAAAGTCAAATGATCATAATCAGTCCAGGTGTTCCCCATGACAGTGAAATTCTTCTTAAGGCAAAAAAAAGAAATATCCCTGTAATTGGCGAATTGGAATTTGCAAGTCGCATGATTGATACACCAATCATTGCAGTGACCGGAACCAACGGGAAGTCAACTGTTACAGCTTTTTTAGGAAATTTACTCGAAAACGCAGGGCTTGAGGTCTTTGTAGGCGGTAATATCGGAACGCCTCTCGCTGCTTATGCTGCCAGTGAAAAAAAGGCAGATTACCTGGTTATAGAGGCAAGCAGCTTTCAATTGGATACGATCGAAACCTTCTGCCCTTTTGTTTCAGTCATTCTGAATATTTCTCCTGATCATTTGGACCGTTATCCCAGTTATGAAGCATATGTGCAATCCAAACTGAAAATATTTAAGAATCAGGTTCAAGGTCAATATGCCATATTTAATGATGAAGATGAAAATCTTCATTCTCAAAGACTGGATTCGGGAGTTTCTGTTTTACTTTACGGGAAGGAAAAGTCAAAAGGTCGGCATGCCTTTATCGAAAATGACAGAATCATAGCCTGCATTGATGAAGAGAAAAGCGAATCCTTTTCTCTCCGCTCCTTCAACCTGCCAGGACTCCATAACCTTGAAAATCTTCTGGCCGCAGTAATTGTTGGCCAGGTGCTTGAAATAGATATCTCAGTAATACAGAAAACCATTAACGAATTTAAAGGCCTGCAGAACAGACTTGAATATGTGGGGGAAATTAATGGGGTGATGTTTTATAACGATTCCAAGGCCACAAATATTGATTCGGCCGTAAGGGCTATTTCGAGTTTTGACCACCCCCTTGTTCTCATTGCCGGAGGGCGTCATAAGGGATCAGATTATGATCCACTTGTTGAAGCAGCGAATACTAATGTCAAAGCAGCTGTTTTAATCGGAGAAGCAAAGGAACTGCTGGCCGAATCATTTAAAGGGATTATCCCCTGCAAAACGGCTGATGATATGTTCAGAGCAGTATCAATGGCATTTTCTATGGCGAAACCGGGAGATATTGTGCTGCTGGCACCTGCATGTTCAAGTTTTGATATGTTTTCAGACTATTCTCAAAGAGGAATGGTTTACAGAACTGCTGTTGAGAGGCTGAGTCGTGGCTGAAAAAACAACAAAAAACCAGGGATATGATTTTCTCATCCTTATTCCGGCGCTATTGCTTGTTGCTCTGGGATTGGTAATTGTTTACAGCGCAAGTTCAAATCTGGCCGCTCATCGGTTAGGCGACAGCTATTTCTATCTGAAAAGACAGACCGTATTCTGTATGCTGGGAATTAGTCTTATGATTTGCGCAAAAAATATACCATGCATCATTTACTCCAAAATCGCATATCCCCTGCTTATTGTAAGTCTCTTTCTTCTGATTTTGCTCTTCTTTTCAGGATTAGGCCATGAAGTTAGCGGGGCCTGCAGATGGCTGCGATTCGGAGATTTAACATTTCAACCCTCTGAAATAGCAAAATTTTCTTTAGCTGTTTATATCGCATATTCCATGTCCAAAAAAGGTTCGAACATGGAATCATTTACCAAAGGTCTTTTACCCCATTTACTTGTAGCAGGCATCTTTATGAGCCTCATTGTTAATCAACCGGATCTGGGTACAGCTGTTATTATAGGATGCTGGGTCTTTATACTGATGTTTGTAGGTGGTGTTAAGATCATCCATCTTCTTCTGCTTTTTATACTTTCAATACCACTTGTTTTATGGCTTATCTGGCAGGCCAGTTACCGCATAGATAGATGCCTGGCATTCATAAATCCATGGAAGGACCCAACAGGAATCGGGTTTCAAATTGTCCATTCTTTTTTGGCATTTGGCTCAGGGGGTCTTTGGGGGCTTGGATTAGGCAATAGTAAACAAAAATTGTTTTACCTGCCCGAGCCACATACTGACTTTGCTTTGTCTATTGCCGGAGAAGAAATGGGTTTTCTGGGAATAACCTTTATTATCATGCTGTTCGGGGTACTTGTCATTCGTGGGATAAAGGTTGCTCTCAATGCCAGAGACCTTTACAGCACCTATTTGGCATTTGGTTTAATATGCTTTATTGCTCTTCAGGTCATTGTAAATATGGGTGTCGTTATGGGACTGCTTCCAACAAAAGGACTGGCACTGCCCTTCATAAGTTATGGAGGCACTTCTTTAGTAATGAATCTTATTTGCATAGGAATTTTACTGAACATATCATCAAAAACATGAATAAAGCTTATTTTAATTGAATATAATTTTATTAAGTAATATTACAACAAAAGTAAAGGACTAAATGGAAACCGGCTTATTATATTATACTGAATTTATAACAAATAAACCTTCTTTTACAGGTTATTTTATGATTCAGGTGTTTAAATGTTAGCTAACAGGCATCGTACTGATAAGAAGTCAAAACATCGTTTGGTCATAATTGCGGGTGGCGGGACCGGAGGGCACCTTTTCCCGGGAATAGCCATTGCGATTGAATTGAAAAAAAGATTTGAAGCCTCTGATATCCTTTTTGTCGTTGGACGCAAAAGGATGAATCAGGAGATATTGTTTAATTATGGATACAAATCGACCCATATTGATGTGGAAGGTTTAAAGGGGAGAGGTTGGCTTAATCTGTTTGCAGGGCTTTGGAAAATGCCAAAAAGTTTGATTCAGGCGATGATAATTATCAAAAAAAAATCACCCTGTATGGTTATCGGGATGGGAGGATATTCATCCGGGCCAATGTGTCTGGCTGCGAAATTAATGGGAATAAAGACAGCAGTACATGAACAAAACTCATATCCTGGAGTAACAAATCGGATATTATCAAGATTTGTGGACCGTGTATTTATCTCTTTTGAAGATAGCAAACCCTATTTAAAGTCCAGGGAAATTTTTTTAACAGGCAATCCTGTCCGAGATGAACTTTTATCAACCGAAATTATAAAACATAAAGGAAGGGAACAATTTACTATCCTGGTCATTGGCGGAAGTCAGGGTGCTAAAGCTATTAATGATGCCTTTGTAGATGCTTTATCAATCATAAAAAAAGCAGGAAGGAATCCTCATGTAATCCATCAAAGCGGTGCAATGGATTATGAACGCCTGACCAAGGAATATGGAAATAGAAATATTCATGGTGACATCATGCCCTTTATTAAAGACATGGCAACTGCATATAACCGCGCTGATATAGTAGTTAGCAGAGCAGGAGCAACGACAATCTTTGAACTGGCAGCAGTTGGCAGGCCCTCTGTTTTAATCCCATACCCTTACGCAACTAATAATCATCAGGAAATTAATGCCCGTTCACTTGTGCGGGCAGGCGGGGCTGAGATGATAAAACAGAAAGACTTAAATGGTGAAGTTCTGGCCAGAACTTTAATTAACTTTATGGATAATCCATCACTACTTCAAAACATGGGTAAGAATGCCAAAAAAATCGCAAGGCATGATGCTGCTAAATTAATAGTAGACAGGCTCTCCGAATTGGATCTTTGCAATTAAATGATCCGTATAATTTCATGAGCCTGATCTCGAAAAATGAATAATAAGAACAAGTTTTAATTAAGTTTAATAATGTTAATATAATTTGAGTATTTAAATGCGTTAATTGGAAAATTTCACGTTATGAAAAAATTAGGGAAAACAAAACATATTCATTTCGTTGGAATCGGCGGTATTGGTATGAGCGGAATAGCCGAGCTTCTGATCAATTTGGGATACAAAGTCAGCGGATCCGACCTGAAAACCACACCCGTTACAAGACGACTTGAGGCTATTGGCGCAAAGATTTATTCAGGCCACAAAAATGAGCACCTGGATTATGAAGAGACCGATGTAGTTGTCTATTCATCGGCTGTTGGACCGGACAATCCGGAAATCACTGAAGCAAGAAACCATTTTATCCCTGTAATACCAAGGGCAGAAATGCTGGCTGAGTTGATGCGCCTTAAATACGGTATTGCTGTAGCTGGCGCGCATGGCAAGACAACCACAACATCCATGGTAGCATCCATTCTGAACTCTGCAGATCTTGACCCTACAGTAGTGATCGGAGGCAGGCTCAACATATGGGGCGGTTCCAACGCCAAACTGGGCCAGGGAGATATCCTCCTTGCTGAAGCTGATGAAAGTGACGGGTCATTTCTCGCATTATCACCAACTTTAGCAGTAGTCACTAATATAGACTATGAGCATATAAATCACTACGGGAATATTCAGTCCATACGTGAGACTTTCACGAATTTCATCAATAAGGTCCCTTTTTACGGAACTGCGATATTATGTCTTGATAATGAAGAAATTCAAAGCATTATCCCATTACTCAATAAAAGGTATATAACCTACGGCATGACATCTCAGGCGAATCTGAGAGGAAAAAATCTTGAAAAGAATAAATCCGGGTTCAGCCTGGAGGTCCTTTACAACAACAATGCCTTAGGCCGTGTAACAGTAGGCCTGCCAGGGGAACACAACGCACTGAATGCGTTGGCTGCAATAGGAGTAGCACTTGAATTGGATCTTGATTTCGAGACTATCAGGAAAGGGCTTAAAGACCTGGGTGGTCTGGAGAGGCGTTTTCAAATTAAGGGAGAGCACAACGGTATCATCATACTTGATGATTACGGCCACCATCCTACTGAAATAGTAGCGACTCTCAAAACAGCAAAGGAATGCTGGCCGGAAAGACGTTTGATTGTAATCTTCCAGCCACACAGATATTCACGCACCAGGGATTTATACGATCGCTTTGTTATCAGTTTTAATGATGCAGATATCCTTATAATTGCACCTGTTTATGCCGCAGGGGAAAAGCCGATTGAAAATGTAAATTCTGAATGGCTGGCACAAGGGGCAAAGGAGCACGGACACAAAGAAGTAATACACTGCGCTAATCAGGAAGAAATACTGCATGTACTTTTATCAGTTGGGCTTCCAGGAGACCTTGTAATGACATTAGGTGCTGGAGATATTTACAGAGAAGGCGAAAATTTTCTGGAAAAGTTAAAATCTTTGCAAAGTTGACATGGCCACAGGATTCAAGGGATCGGAATTAGACGATGGACATAAAGCAAAAAGAATATTTGATCAGTATTGCCGGAGAAGAGATTCTCTTTGATTGTCCCATGTCGACATACACAACATTTGGTGTTGGTGGACAGGCAGAAGCCATTTGTAAAGTGAGAGATCTGAAAACCCTGAAAAAGCTCATTATATTTTTAAATACCGAACATATCCAATATGTTACCGTTGGCCGCGGAAGTAATATTCTTGTAAAAGATGAGGGTATTGATGGTGTTGTGATACGCCTGCAAGGGTCATTAGCTTCTATGGAGGTAAAAGACCTGATCAACTCAATTGTAATAGCAGGAGGTGGATTGCTCCTTTCCGAACTCCTTGTGCATTGTCGTGATTCCGGGTTGGGCGGTATTGAATTCCTTGCCGGGATACCCGGCACAGTGGGCGGCGCCGTAGTAATGAATGCAGGAGCTTTTGGAAAAGAAATCGGATCCTTTGTCCGGGAAGTACATATCATTACAAAGACAGGCGACCTGAAAAAAATTGGGCCTCCTCATCTTGAATTCTATTACAGGCATTTCAAGGTGGAAAAAGGTGCAGTGATTGCCCGTGTCTGCTTAAAGCTGATCAGGAAGGAAAAAAAACTCGTTGAAAAAGAAACCTGTGAGTTCCTTAAAAAAAGAAAGGGATACCAGCCGAACTATCCCAGCGCAGGATCTGTTTTCAGGAATCCTCCCAATGATTTTGCAGGGAGACTGATTGAAAATGCAGGACTAAAGGGTAAAAGAATAGGCGGAGCTATGATCTCCGACAAGCACGCTAACTTTATTGTTAATGCTGGTGGAGCAAAAGCAAAAGATATTCTTGATCTGCTTCATCTTGCCCAGAAGAGTGTAAAGGAAAAGACAGGCATTGAACTGGAGCCCGAAATAGAGATTATCGGGGAATGAAAAATGAAAAGAAAGCCTTCTAAGAATAGGAAGCCCAACAGGGGTAAAATTATTAAACGCATCGGGAGCGGGGTAATAAAGGTGTTCTTACTTTTTTCATTTATCTCAATAGTAAGTTTATTTTTTCTATCTGTTTATTATTACCTGCTGGAATCCCCTTACATCAAATTGGAGCAGATAGCCGTAGAGGGAATTGAAGGAGAAATAAGAGATGAAGTGATCCGGGCATGCAATCTGCATTCAGGTCTTAGCCTGGTCGCTCTCAACTTATACGAATTGAAGCAAAAAATTGAAAAGCATCCATGGATCAAATCAGCCCGATTAGAAAGACAATTTCCGCACACCTTGCTTCTGAAGGCTGAAAAAGAAATCCCGTATGCACTGGTACTCATGGATAGGATTTATTGTATGAATCGTGAGGGCAAAATATTCACTGAGGCTAACGAAATAAAAATGTTAGATTTTCCCGTTATTACAGGTTGTCATAAAGATACACCGGAAAGCAGAAACCAAATGAACAGGGCTTTTCATATTATGAATATGTTGGCTTCTGAAGAACCGCCATGGACTCTGGAAAATCTTTCGGAAATCCATATAAATGAAAATGAAAGCATGTCGATTTATTTTAAGCATATTCATGCGGAAATAGTATTAAATGGCGATAAACTTGCAAGCAAAATAGCAGGCTTGAGGAAAGTTGCAGGGCATCTGATTCAGACAGATCGGATTGACAGTGTAAACCGCATTAATCTTGACGCCATGGATGGTGCCGTTGTGTCTTTTAAGAGGAGCTAATATATGCCCTGGAGGCCTATTTCTGAGCAATGATTTCTGCAATTTCAAAATTCAATTCATGAATGAGGTAAAGCTGGATGTCTGGAAAGATTGTTGTCGGTCTTGATATAGGAACTACAAAAATATGTGCCGTAGTCGGCGAAGTCCGGCCTGAAGGCATTGAAATTATCGGTATGGGGAGCCATCCTTCCGAAGGTCTTAGAAAAGGGGTTGTTATAAATATCGATAATACAGTTAATTCCATAAAAGAAGCTGTTGAAGAAGCCGAAACCATGGCCGGATGCGAGATCACAGCTGCCTATACTGGAATTGCAGGAGGTCATATCAAGGGATTTAATTTCCCGGGAGTAATTGGCCTGAAAGAGAAGGAGGTCACCAAAAAAGATATAGAGCGCGTCATTGAAGCAGCAAGTGCAGTAGCTATTCCGATGGATCGGGAAGTAATTCACACATTGGTCCAGGAATTTATAGTGGATGAGCAGGATGGGATACTTGATCCTCTTGGCATGTCGGGGACTCGTCTTGAGGCAAAGGTTCACATTGTGACGGGATCAGTTACATCTGCCCAGAATATAATAAAATGTGCAAACAGGGCAGGGTTAGATGTTTGCGATATTATTCTTCAGCCCCTTGCATCCAGTGAAGCAGTGCTTTCCAAAGAAGAACGGAATCTTGGCACAGCTCTTATCGACTTTGGTGGTGGTACAACAGACATGGTAGTGTTTTCGAGAGGAACAATAAAACACACATCGGTCCTCGCATTGGGTGGTGATAATCTCACTTACGACATTGCTGTAGGCCTTAAAACACCACAAATTGAAGCAGAAAAAATAAAGATCAAATACGGTTGTGCATTATCTTCACTAATAGGCAAAGATGACAAAATTGAGGTCCCGGGTGTAGGGGGAAGAAAAGCGAGAAGTTTGTCACGCCATATCCTGGGAGAAATTATTGAACCCAGAATAGAGGAAATATTTTTTCTTGTGTATCGAGAACTTGAACATTCAGGTTTTGAAAATAAAATTACCTCAGGAGTAGTAATAACAGGTGGATCAGCTGAATTGCGCGGAGTAACTGAAATGGCCGAACAGATATTCAACACTCCAGCACGCGTGGGATACCCCCAGGGAATTACCGGATTGGTGGAAGTTGTAAATCAACCCATGTATGCAACCGCAGTAGGTCTTGTCATATACGGAGCCAAGACAAACAAAAAGAATCAGAAATTCAGGATAAGGGATGCAAATATTTTTAACCGCGTCATGGGGAGGATGAAAAAATGGTTTAAGGATATCGTCTAACTCGTTTTTATTAGCTGTTTGCAAAAGCGCATTAATAAAATTGAATCATAAAAGGATTTGAAACAAAAAAGGAGGGACATTATGAAGTTCGAATTTGTGGACGAAAATGAAAAGGGAAAATACAGTGCCAAAATAAAAGTAGTTGGTGTAGGAGGAGCAGGAGGCAATGCAATAAACAATATGATTGCTTCTAAACTGAAAGGAGTGGATTTTATTGTTGCAAACACAGACTGTCAGGCGATTGAGCGCTCTACATGCTCCAACAGAATACAGCTCGGACCAACCGTCACGATGGGGCTGGGCGCTGGTGCTGATCCGGAAATTGGAAGCCAATCAGCCGAAGAAAGCATCAATGAAATCCGAGAATCCCTGGGGCGTCCGGATATGGTGTTTATTACCGCAGGTATGGGTGGTGGAACAGGTACTGGCGCCAGCCCTACTATCGCAAGGGAGTGCAAGGGAAGCGGAGCTCTGACCGTGGCTGTTGTTACCAAACCCTTTAAATTTGAGGGAGAAAAGAGAATGAAGAGGGCCATGATGGGGATTGAAAGGCTCAAGGAAGAAGTTGACAGCCTGATCATTATTCCTAATGAACGCCTCAAAAACCTCAACAACTCAAACATTACTTTCAAGGAACTCATGTCCAAGGCTGACGATGTACTGCTTCAGGCTGTTAGAGGCATATCCGATTTGATGTTAAGCAGCGGATTCATTAATCTTGACTTTGCAGACGTAAAAAAGGTTATGGGTCAGATGGGTACCGCAATAATGGGAATGGGAAGAGCCAGCGGAGAAAACAGAACTGCGGAAGCAGCACAAATGGCAATTAACAGTCCTCTTCTGGAGGATATATCAATCAATGGAGCAAAAGGCCTCCTGATGAACATAATCGGCAGATCTGATATGACAATGGATGAAATTGATGCAGCCTCAAATTTTATAAAGGAACAGGTGAACGAAGATGCTGAAATATTCTGGGGAGTGGCCTTTGATGACACAATTGAAGACGAGGTTCAGGTGACAATTATCGCCACTGGTATTGAAGATAATATAGATATTCGCGATAAACCCCTCAAGCATCGCTATAGTCATAATTCCGATGATAGTGATTACGATTCTGAACACAGCAACGTAGTTAACCTGAGAAATTTAAGTCGTGAAGAGGCAGAAGAAAACTGGGCCGTTAGATTTAATGGTATGAATCTTGACCCTGATACACTTGATACACCGACATATCAGAGGCAAAATCTGGGACTTTCATCGTCGCAGACTGAAGATATTAACTATAAAGCTCAGAGTAATAAGGGGAAAAGGGGTATACTTAGTAGATTCGGCTTTACTGATAACCTGGATTATCCTACATTTCTTAGAGCAAAAGCGGATTAATAAATTTTTAGATTAAACTAACCGAAAAAGACGATAGGATTGCCTGATGGCAATCAAAAGATTTTAATGTCCAGCAATATTATTTCCCTTTATCGAGCCAGGCTGGCTAAAGAAAAAGGTGTTATTACAAAAGATCGGGGAGGAAGGCTGTCAATTGCTCTAGCTTACCCCAACCATTATCGCCTGGGCATGTCTAACCTGGGTTTTCATATTGTCTATCGTCTACTCAACAGTAGGTCTGATGTTGTTGCGGAGCGTGTTTTTCTGCCTGACGGTCAAGAAATGTCCCTCTACCGGAAGGCAGGGAAACCTCTCCTTTCAATGGAATCACAAACACCTCTTGAAAATTTTGACCTTATAGCTTTCTCAATATCATTTGAAAATGACTACCCGAACATCCTTAAAATCCTTGAAATGGGAAAAATTCCAGCCCTTGCCGTTGAAAGAACGACATCATATCCCTTTGTCATGGCAGGAGGAATAACAACCTTCTTAAATCCTGAACCCTTAGCCCACTTTATTGACTTCTTTCTGCTTGGTGAGGCGGAATCCAATTTGGATGCGTTTTTGGACATTTTTTCTGAGCTCAAAGATTCATCTGCCGAAAAACTTGAAGCGAAAAAGATCCTTGCTAAAAATGTTCAATCTTTGTATGTTCCCTCCTTTTATAAACATGAATATTATAGTGACGGCACTCTCAAAGCCGTCTTCCCTACACAGGCATGTGTTCCGGAAAAAATATTATCTGCCCGGTCAAAACCAGAAGCATTCATAAATCAAAAAGCTCCTATATCAGCTATAACTTCACCGGATACTGAATTTGGTGCTAAAATACTTATAGAATTAGGTAGAGGATGCGGTCATTCCTGCCGATTTTGTGCGGCAGGATTTGTTTATCGTCCTCCAAGGGCCTATATGGAAACCCGCCTTCGCACAACTATTGATGAATCCATGGAAAGCTGCAATCAGTTAGGATTGATAGCGGCTGCGGTCTCTGATATACCTGGCATAAATAAATTAACGCGGTTGATTCTTGAAAAAGGAGGCCGGTTTTCTGTCTCTTCATTAAGAGCCGACGGTCTTACACCAGAACTTCTCAATAATCTCAAAGATTCCGGACAAAAAACCCTGTCCATAGCACCTGAAGCAGGTTCGGAAAGGCTGCGCAGGGTAATAAACAAGCACCTCACAACAGACCAGATTATAAACGCTGTTCGTCTTATATCCCACACAGAAGACTTTTCTCTCAGACTTTACTTTCTAATCGGCATCCCCACTGAAACCAATGAAGATGTATCGGAACTTCTGGAACTTGTAAAAATTATCAAGCACAATATGATAAAAGAATCTGCACATCGAGGCAGAATAGGGCAAATAAAACTGAGCATAAACTGTTTTGTTCCAAAAGCCTTTACCCCGTTTCAATGGTTTCCCATGGATCATTTTAATTCCCTCAAAGAAAAACAGAAGTGGTTGAACAGGGCATTATTAAAAAAAGGAGGGGTAAAAGCAGGCTTTGATGTCCCAAAATGGGCATACATACAAACATTACTTTCAATGGGAGATAGAAGGGTTGGCTCAATACTGCATTCAGCACATAAATCAGACGGAGATTGGGCAAAGGCGTTTCGGTATTCCAGTGTTAATCCTGACTTCTATGTATATCGTCCTAAAGGCCATGATGAAATCCTGCCATGGGATTTTATTGATCATGGTATTAAAAAAGAACATCTTATTAATGAATACAAAATGGCGGTTCAGGGTAAAGAATCAGATACCTGCAAGGTTGGTGAATGTTATCGGTGCGGAGTCTGCCTGAAATGAAAGCAATGAAATAATGTAATGCTCAATGACACTGCTTTTCGACTTTTCCCAGGACACTGATATTGCTAATGTCAGAATACTGGCAATGCATGAATGGCGATAAAAGAATCATAAACCGATGATTCGCTTTATATTTTTTGCCAGGATCAATTCTTTATCATTACTTCCGATATTCAAAGACTCAATTTTATTAAGTTCGTTTTTCATTGTGCCAAATGGAATGTCTGAACCGAAGATTATCCTTTCAGGACCTATCTTATGAATAAACTCGAGTATGGTATTCTGGCTTGCAAGAGCGGTATCAAAAAACACATCCTCATCGTCCTTGAAGCTACTGAGAAACTCCAAAGGGTCCCCTCCCAGCATACCCATGTGAGGTATGATAATTTTCAGGTTTTTTGCCTTCTTTACAAAGGACTCAGTAAATGCAAGTTCTTCCTCCATAATTATTGGCAGGTTAATGGGCTGGGATTCTTCAATAAATGAATTCAGACGTGGATCTTCTAAAACATCATAGTTTGAAGAACAATCCTGAACCCCACGCGTCCAATGCCACTTTGCGCCGTAATACCCTTTTCCTAATGGAATTGATCTAAGATCATCGGGGATATAATAATAGGGAATAAACTTATCCACCCTCATTGATTCCTTCAAAATATCCTCATTTATCGCCTCATCATCAATGGCTTTTGAAGGAAACGGAAAAATGACAACTCTGTCAACACCGCACAATTGGGACTGCCGCAGGAGCTCTTCTGTTGTCACCGTCATGAAAAGTGTTACAGAAGGCCCCCAGTGAGTATGAGAATCAATAATTTCCATATCAAATCTCTATCTTGTCTTCCAGGCACATAACATATGCGTTAGATATTTACGGGTTGAAAAGCCTTTCAATTTCAGAAATTTTTCGAGCGAATCCCGATTGTGATCCTTTTCCCTTCCCTTGTGTACTTCCGCCGCTATCTGAGAAACCCTGTTCAAATAGGATTCAGGACATTTGTATAATATCTCGTATTCAGACCCTTCACAATCAAGCTTCATAAAGTCGCATCTATCAAGTTTATTTTCATCAAATATCTCCGCCAAAGTAACGCATGAAACTTGAATTGTCTGATCCTGAGGCCCTTGATGATCTAATATCGTGGCAGATGTTGAAAGGGAATCAATTGTATCATAGTACAGCGAAAGTTGCCCTGAATGGCTGTAGACCGCATATTTAAAACATCGTATATTACATTCCCTGTTCAGATCCATATTATTAATAAGTTGTCTGAAGTTTATATCGATGGGTTCATATGAATATATATTTGCCCCGGGGAATCGATCCGCAGCAAACAATGAGAAAAAACCTGCGTTCGCCCCTATATCAATAACTGTTGGCCCATCAGGTACACTTAGCCCCAATGCTCTCGTATAACACTCTTCCATGAAGATATCCTTGAATTCAGGCAGCAACCTTCTTGGAACCTCAACAGCAATCCTCTTCCTTGTTCTGAATAAAAGAGGATCCCTGGAAGTCAACCCGAATTTTACTGCAAAATGTAACCACCAGTTTGATATATTCCTGAATAGACGAACATATCTCATCATAATCTTTTACCTTGCCTAAAAATTATAGGGCCGCGATTCAGCCTCACAACCATAAAAACCTGTTATTTCGTCTCCAAGCGATTCAAGATACTCGATCAGCTCTTTTTCGCTTTCAAAATTCAGGACACTGACACTGCCGGTTAACTTTTTATTATCTTTAATATTGCAATCATTAGACATCATCCTGTGAAATTCATCTGGATTATTATTATACTTTTCGGCCAGTTCAACCTCACTGATTACCTTACCGCTAATACCGTATCCATCAAAGTAGATGTAATACTTCATTAAATCCCTCCTGGCGTTAAATAATTAAGTCCATGTTTAAACAAGACGATAAATTCTTTCCGGATCTGCTATGAATCCGAAACTAAAAAGAATGATTTTTAACAGGATCAGTATAATCTGCCGGGGACATTCAGTTTAATAAAGGCACCTAAAGTCTTATAAAATAAATATACCACCTTGACATATCATTTTCACAGGTATATCATTTTAAACGTCATCCAGCTTTAACACCTACATAAAAAACCATGTGACGGCTGAAGGCCTCCGAAGGTTATACTTTAAAAAAACAGAGCTTTGGATGGCATACAGAAGGCAGAATCAGTACAGTAATGGTTCTGCCTTTCTTAACCAGGCTGTATGGATAAAACAGTCAAGCCGTTAAAAGGATATGCCCTTACTTTCTGCCAAGGTCCAGGGACCTGTTGCATGCTGCATCTATTGCCCTGCGGACTATACTCTCAAGACCCATCTGTTCAAATATTGACAGACCCGCAGAAGTAGTTCCCCCGGGAGAAGTTACCATCTCTCTTAGTCCTGATAGAGAAAGATCTGAATTTTTTGCCAGACAGGCCGAGCCCAGAAGGGTCTGAACAACAAGACGCTGTGATACATGCCTATCCAGACCCAATTCTACGCCTGATTCAACCATGCACTCCATGATCCTGAAAACAAATCCAGGTCCGCTCCCAGATAAAGCCGTAACAGCATTCATCATTGATTCATCTACCTCTACGGTCTCTCCGACGGCACCAAAAATCTTTATTGCTATTCTCATATCTTCCGGCTTAACATTCCCGCCCGCCGACAATGCACTTATCCCCTTTTGCACAAGTGCCGGAGTATTGGGCATCACCCTGATAACAGACATATTCCTGCCTAACAGAGACTCTATCATTTCAATTGTAATCCCCGCTGCTATTGAGATAATCAGATGATGTTCATTGACATGCATTTTTATTTCATCCAGAGCTGCCTGCATATTCTGAGGTTTTACACAAAGCAGTACAATTGAACAGCTCTTCATGATCTCAGCAATTGAATTGCAGCGATTCAGGCCGAAAAAATCTAATGCCCTTTTTAAGGATTTATCATCTTTATCAAATGCAAACAACTGTTGTTTGCTAAAAAGTTTGCTTTGAATCATTCCTTTTATCAAGGCGGTACCCATATTACCTGAGCCAATAAAACCTATGCATTGATTTTCCGACATATCAACCTCCTTTTTTCTTTACCACTGAAAAAATATATCACCATAAATATTTTGATCCAATAATAAAATCGCACTTGATAATTCTTTTCTAATTCATTAAATTTCAGCTTTATCTAACTTCAAACAACTCGCTGGCAGACAGAGGGATTATATAAAAGGATGCGTTTTGAAAATCTGACATAAATTGTCAAAAGCATACAGGAGAATAAAGTAAGAATGCCTTTTAATGCAGTTAAAATGAAAGACTGGCAGATCTCAGAGATCGCTGAAAAAAATATGCCATCACCGGATGAATGGCGTGAAAAACTTGATCTTAAAAATGATGAAATACTCCCTTTTGGAAGGATTTGCAAACTCAACTTCATGAAGATTCTGGAAAGGCTCAAAAATAGAGATGATGGAAAATATATTGAAGTGACCGCCATAACACCGACTCCCCTTGGTGAAGGAAAAACAACTACTTCCTGCGGGCTATTGCAGGGTATGGGAAAACTTGGATTGAACGTCGGCGGCGCTCTCAGGCAATCTTCAGGCGGGCCGACCATGAATATAAAGGGAGCTGCATCAGGAGGAGGCAATGCTCTCCTTATCCCCATGACTGAAATCTCTATGGGTCTGACAGGTGATATAAACGATATTATGAATGCCCATAATCTGGCTATGGTTGCGCTTACCGCGCGTATGCAGCACGAACGCAATTACAGCGATGAACAGCTGCAGAGACTGAGCGGGATGAAACGGCTTGATATCAATCCCACGCGCGTTGAAATGGGCTGGGTTATAGATTTCTGCGCACAGAGCCTGAGAAATATTGTAATAGGATTAGGTGCAAAACACGATGGCTTTACAATGCAGTCAAAGTTTGGCATTGCAGGTTCTTCAGAGCTAATGGCGATTCTCTCCATTGTCATGGACCTTGTTGACTTGCGAAAACGCCTTGACGAGATAACCATTGCTTTTGACAAAAACGGCAAGCCGGTCACTACAGGAGATCTTGAAGTCGGAGGTGCGATGGCTGCCTGGATGCGTAATACAATCAATCCCACCCTTGTCAGCACTGCCGAATACCAACCCTGCATGCTGCACGCCGGCCCGTTCGCAAATATTGCGGTTGGTCAATCCTCAATCATTGCAGACCGAATAGGATTGAAAATGTTTGACTATCACATCACCGAAAGCGGTTTTGCGGCTGATGTCGGTTTCGAAAAGTTCTGGAATGTAAAGTGCCGCAACAGCGGTTTAAGACCGAATGTTTCCGTCCTGACAACAACAATTCGTGCTCTCAAGATGCATGGCGGTGGCCCTAAAGTCGTTTCCGGTCTTGCATTGCCCGAAGAATATATCAAAGAAGACCTGAACCTGCTTGAAAAAGGTCTTGAAAATATGATCCACCATATAAACACAATCCGCAAATCAGGCATTAACCCGGTTGTCTGTATTAATTGTTTTCATACCGATACAAAAGATGAAATCGCAATGGTCAAAAGGGTTGCTGAAGCTGCCGGAGCGCGCTGCGCCAAATCAACACACTGGGCTGATGGAGGTGAAGGGGCTATTGAATTGGCGGAGGCTGTTCTTGATGCATGCCACGAAGGAAACGATTTTCACTTTTTGTATCCAATGGGGATGAAACTGCGTGAGCGTGTGGATCTGATCGCAAGAGAAGTATACGGCGCCGATGGCGTTACATGGAGGCCTGCTGCCGAAGCCAAGGCCAAAATGCTTGAAAGCGATCCTAAATATAATGATTATTCCACGGTAATGGTAAAGACCCATTTGAGTCTGACACATGATCCTGAATTAAAGGGAGTACCTAAAGGATGGGTACTTCCAATACAGGATGTCCTGATTTATTCAGGTGCAAGGTTCCTGTGTCCCTGTGCCGAAACCATAAGTCTCATGCCGGGAACCGGCTCAAATCCTTCTTTCAGAAGGATAGATATTGATACCATGTCAGGCAATGTCAAAGGGTTATTTTAAAAAGATTTTAAGGCATAAAATTAGGACTACTTGATTCCGGCGACTGCCTGCGCAATATTAAAACAAAAGCCTCCTATCTTTTCAAACGATGTAAGCATATCAACAAATACAAGGCCTGTATCAACTGTGCAGGCACCAGTCTGGAGACGTGCAATGTGGCCTGCCTTCATTTCCTCTTTCATTCTGTTCACATTTTCCTCAATAGTCTGTGTCATGGACATGACTCCCCTGTCCTCATCCTTTATTGAGCTTAAAACAATGCTTATAAAACGCCTCACCTCTGTAGAGATTTCCTCGTAGTCTGCCATTGCAAAGTCTGATAAAGATAGATTTTCATCAATAAGCCTTTCAATCAACCCAGCAATGTCTTCTATTTCATCTCCTATCCTCTCCCAGTTATTTGTCATTCGCATTAAGGATGCCACTTCCTGGGATTCTTCCTCTGTTATGTTTTCCTGAGTCACCCTTACGAGAAAATGAGTTATCTCTCTTTGAAGGTGATCAATGGCATCTTCCCTTTTTTTCCATTTGGACAATTCTTTCAGCTTACGGTCATTAACTGACCTTATGACATCGTCAAACATTATCTCAACGGTCTGTCCCATTCTCATGATCTCAGCCCTGGCCTGGCCAATAGCAACCGAAGGTGTGTCTACATACTTGGAATCAATAAATTTTATCTCGTGTATTTCTTCCATTTCTGCGTCCTCTTTCTTTTGGATCGTCAGCCAGGTGGATATCCTTATTAAATATGGAAAAACCACGAGAAAGAATACGGCATTCACAAAGTTGAATATTGTATGGGAATTTGCAATATATCTGGCTATATTTGGGCTTTCACCATTTACTAGGAGATCTGGAGAGCCAATGTTAAGAATTGATCCGGTAAACCATGTAACTATATTTAAAAATAGTGGAAAAATAAGGATGATGTTAATAACTCCGATTACATTAAAAAAAGTATTGGCCCTCGCCGTGCGCCGTGCATTAACGCTCGCCCCTATTGAGGCAAGCTCAGCGGTGATTGTTGTTCCTATGTTATCCCCCAGTATCATGGCCACACTTGCCTCAAATCCCAGCAAACCCTGGCTGGCAATGGCCATGGTAATGCCAACTGTGGCGCTTGAACTCTGGATGACAACGGTAAGCACTGTTCCCGAGAGCACACATAAAAGAATTCCAACTATATTGTCTGCATTAAAGCGTGTAAAAAATTCAATAAAGGCCGGATCATGTTTTAAAGGTGAAAAACCAGCCTTCATAGTAGCAAGCCCAAAAAACACAAGACCAAATCCCAGCAAAACATCTCCAACATAAATCCATTTTCGGCGACCCAAAAAAAATTTCAATAGCACACCGCCGGCAATAGCAGGAAGAGCATATTCCGTAATCTCGAATGCTATTAACTGGGCGGTAACCGTGGTTCCTATGTTAGCACCCAGAGTTACTCCAACCGCCTGAGCCAGAGTCATAAGACCGGCATCTACGAAGCTTACCAGCATCACGGTTGTTGCACTTGAACTTTGAATTATGCTGGTTACAAAGGCACCCATTGCACAACCGATAAACCGGTTGCTGGAAACCATGCCCAATATTTGACGGATTTTTTTTCCTGCAACCTTCTGCAGTCCCTCCGACATGATCTTCATGCCGAACAGAAATATCCCTAAACCGCCTAAGGTCTGAAAAATAATTGAAGTCATTTCTTTATAATAGATTAATCCGGTAGTTTATATGAACTGGTATTTTTTGAAAAAAAAGGGACCACACGTCTAAAATATTATAAGACGAAATGATCCCTTTTGCAAATGATACGAGAATGGTCAAGACCTCTTGGCCTCCTCGGTAGGTGTTAGCACGTCACCTTAAATATCATGGAAGCACCGGTATCTCCTGCTGCGCAACCTGCCCAGAGACCATAGCCGCCACCGAGCATAACCAATTCCTCGAGGAGTTCGACAATATTTCTGCCTGCAGTGGGACCCTGGGGGTGACCATAAATCAGGGAGTTTCCATAATTGTTCATTTTCATAACATCAATGCCCAATTTTTTGGCCATGTTGATATCATTGATGGCAAACGGCTGGTGGGATTTCCAGGCCTTTATATCTCCAACTTTCAGCCCTGCATTTTTCAGAGCCATCTCTGCAGCAGGTGTCGGGGCTGCCGCCATAAAACCAGGCCTGGCCCTTGAAAAACCATAAGAGAGAATCTGGATTTCAACTTTGGGATCCTTGCTCAGCTCTTTGGCCCTGTCCTGGGTAGTAATGATAAGACCGCAGTTTCCGTCCGCAGGAAATGTCTGGGCACCAAAGGTATGGATGCCTCCCGGCTCAGCGACCTTTAATTTTGCCAGGCCCTCCGCAGTTGTGGGCGTCACGCCCTCATCTGCATCAAACATAACAGTTTTTTTCTTTGAAACCCTGACTTCGCAGGGGAACATATACCTTTTCTGAAAGGCCCTGTCATTTGCCAGGGCGTCCTGGTACTGTTCATATCTCCTTAAAGTAACGGCGTCCGACTCTTCTCTTGTTGCCCCGATTTCTTTGGCAACATTTTCAGCTGTCTGGATCATCTTCAGACCGACATTCGGATCGCCGTTAAAATTATCCATCATCCAGTTTTCTGATTCCACCTCTCCACCAGGGCCAAGGGGCTGGGGCCAGATGGTATGAGGGCCATTGGAAGCACGGTCAGACATCAATGCAAATGCCGTGTTATATGAGCCGGCCTCTATGTTTAGTGCGGCGAGGTGGATAGCGGTAGTTGAAGTGGTACATGCCTGGTTGACCATTAAACCGGGTACGTCTTTCTTGTTATCAAGCAGCATGGCGGCCGCCCAGTTGTGACTGTAAAACATATGGTGCTGTGCAATGGTAGTTCCATAGTATATATAGTCCAAAATGGTAGGATCGTAGCCCTTGCTTAAAAACCATCTTCTTGCAGTCTTTGCGCCCAGTTCAATTGAATTTTCATTCTGCAGGGTTCCCTGCCAGCGTGCGAATGGGCTGGAATAGTAGCCATTGTAAGGTATAAAAGCTTTGCTTAACATGTAATTTTCTCCTTTAGGTAAATTAACTTGATTAAATTTAGCTAATTCATTGAATTGGCTTGCAAGCCAATTCAATGAATTAAATCAACAAACCCCTTTATGAATAAGGAACACACCATTTCAGGTAATAAAATGATGTATTCCTATTATGTGCTGCCGATTATTGTGAATCAGCCCATTTACCATATTTTTCCCTGAGAATCCTGTGAAGTATCTTGCCTGTGCCTGTCCTCGGCATATCCTCATCTTTTATAAAGTCAATGGTCTTGGGCACCTTGAAACCTGCAAGCTTGGCGCGTGAGGCCTTTTTTATCTCATTGGCCAGATCATCACTCGCTGTGAAGCCTTCATTAAGCACGATAACGGCCTTGATGGACTCGCCCCACTTTTCATCCGGAATACCGATCACTGCGAGATCCTTGACAGCCTCGTGAGCGCCTACAGCGTCTTCAATCTCTGATGGATAGACATTCTCACCACCGGTAATGATCATGTTGGCCTTTCTGTCTACGAGTGTATAATAGCCATCCTCATCCATCTTAACCATATCTCCCGCTGATGACCACTCGCCGAAAAATGCCTCTTTGCTCTTTTCAGGCTCATTAAGATATTTTGTAAAGATCATTGGGGTACGGTAATACAATTCTCCGACCTCACCCTGGGGCACAGGATTCCTTTCCTCGTCCAGAATCTTGATCCGATCTGTTCCGAATATCTCTTTACCAATAGATCCAAGCTTTTTGAACTGGTCTTCAGGTCTGAGAAGTGTCACAAGCCCGCCTTCCGTTGTTCCATAAGCCTCCCAGAGTTCTGCATTCTTGAAATACTCCATAATCGCGAGCTTAAGGTCCTTTCTTGCAGGCGCAGAAGAGATAAGAAGCTGTCTCATTGAAGATACGTCAATATTGTTTTTGACATCATCCGGCAGTCCGAGCATCATTATATAATGGGTCGGAACCAGTGAGGTAAAAGTGATATTGTATTTGTCAATTGTGCGCAGCAGGTTCTCGGGATCAAAGCTTACCATGTTATAGACAAACACGGGAGCGGAGACCAGGGTATAGGGAAATGAATAGAAGATAGAATTAACATGGCACATTGGCATGACCAGCATAACCTTGTCAGTAGGCCTCAGACCCATATTAATATCATTAAGGTAGTACTGAGCCATATAGCTTTCATGGGTCTTCATAACCCCTTTGGGCCTGCCTGTTGTCCCTGATGTATACATGATGGTCCAGAAATCAGCGCTGTCCACTATCTCTTCAGGCTCATCAGGAGATGCATTGGCCAGGAAATCCTCATAACCTATATACCCATCAGGTACCGGTCCATCTCCCATATAGATATATGCATCTTTTGGAACGGGCAGTTTGTCCTTGATCCCGTTGATCATCTCTACAAAAGGCTCCTCAACAATAAAGGCCTTTGCTTTACA
This sequence comes from Deltaproteobacteria bacterium, assembly GCA_036733345.1. GTDB lineage: Bacteria > Desulfobacterota > DSM-4660 > Desulfatiglandales > Desulfatiglandaceae > JAFGMQ01. The sequence goes on from DAINAR010000008.1 coordinate 33,715, forward strand.
ATGGTTTGTAATATATTCGATGTCCGGAGCAGCCAATCTGAACATAATGGGAACAACCATCTGTCCTCCCTTGGCGCATCCGGCGTAAATATCCATCCATTCACCGCGGTTATAGGCAAGTACTGCAAAGGGTTCCTGATAGCCTACTCCAATATCTTTCAGGCCATTTGCAACCCGGCATGACCTCTCATTCCATTCCTTGAATGTGTATTCTTTATTCAGGTCCTGCCATCCCAGTTTATCAGGATAATTAAATGCATTCATTTTTACAAGTGTACCTGCATTTGTCCATTTACTTATGGTCATTTTTCAACCTCCATATTGTTATTATTAAGGCTTGTTAACATTCCTTTTTTAAATTATGCAGTCATCTTACATATTGATTAAGATCAAAATGTTACTTTAAAACATTAAGAACTCAACTATTCCATTGACTGCGCCACAATCTCAGTAATATCCATAATCTTTAACTTACCCCTTTCATCCTTGGGTATAAGCTTAAAGCCCTTTCTCAGATTATCCTTGCAGGCCGCACAACCGGAGACAATGATTTCAGCTCCGACTGCCAGTGCATCTCTAACCCGCTCTGCTGCCATCTTTACGGACAGCTCAGGGTCAAAGGCCACAACATTACCGCCGCCACCGCAGCAACGCGCAAACTGTCTGTTCCTGGCCATTTCCACAAATTCAAGGCCGGGTATGGCCTTTAAAATATCCCTCGGCTCTTCATAGACATTGCATGCCCTTCCAAGGTCGCAGGGGTCATGATATGTCACTTTTTTGCCCAGATTTCCCGTAAACTTGATTTTACCTTCCTTAATCATTTTACCAAGATAATGCACTGAATGGTTAACTTCTAAGCCCAGATCCCCGATCTCGGAATAAATCTTTTTAAAGGTCTTATAACAGCCCGCACATGGGGTAACAAGCTCTTTGGCCCCTGTTGCCTTTATCCTTTCAATCGTCTTTTTAGCATGGGGCTCAAATTCATCAGAACCCATGAGGAACAGCGGAAAGCCGCAACAGCCTTCTTCGGTTGCAAAGGCAGTGTAATCCACACCGGCTGCATCAAGCGGTTTGATAAGGCTCGGGACCATCTTCATGTCAAGATAACTCGGGACACAACCCATAAACAGGAGTGTTTCCGCTTGGGGTTTTAGTTCTCCCGCCTTAACCTTTTCTTTTAGGGCAGGTGGATAAATATCAATCCTGTCATCTTTGGCGCTTGCATAGACATTCCCCGTTTTGGTGATACTATCCTGGACCGCAAGCTCGGCTTCCGGGACAAATCCCGCCTTGTAAAGTTTCTTTCTTGCCCCCTCGACGATTTCATCCACTTTGATCTGGGCAGGACAGAAATATGTACATGCCCCGCATGTCGTACAACTGTAAAAGGCATCTGCCAGTTCAATTGTCGGTTCGATGGTGCCGTTCAACAGGTTAAAGGCAAGGATATTCCTTCCACGGGCATTTCTTGATTCCCTCTGTGTAATGCTGAACGTTGGGCAGCCAAGGCGGCAAAACCCGCAGTCGATACAGGCAATAATTTCATTATCGATATCAACACCAAAGGAATCAACCCCTTCAGGGTGTTCAAGAAGGGTCTTGAATGCAAAATAATCGTAAATATCATGTTCTTCTTCATCCAGGCCCATCTTTCCGGGATTCAATATACCATTGGGATCCATAGCCTTTTTAATGGTTTTCATAACATCAAGTGCGGGGCCTAATTGCTTTTTCATATAAGGCACCCTCGCAAGGCCGGTCCCATGTTCTGCCGTAACCGTTCCCCCGAACTCCAATGCGATTTCGGCAAGCTCATCCGCTGCGGGTCTTAGCCGGTCCCATTCTTCCTTGCTTCTCATATCGGTCACAAAAGTGGTATGTACGTTTCCGTCCCCTATATGGCCGAAGGTTGTAAGAAGGAGATTATATTTATCCGCTATGGCCTGTGCCTTTCTTATGGTGTCGGGGATCCTTGTGGGCGGGATACCCAGGTCCTCTGAAATGGCAACAAGTCTGTTACCCGGCTTGATCCTTGAAAGGGTCGGGACCAGTTTTCCCCTGGCCTCCATTATTTCACCAGCCTTGGCAGGATCATCGCTCCAGGTGTATTCCTCTACGTTATATTTTTTGCATATATCACCTATGCGCTCCATATCCTTGAGCACTATTTCTTTGGCACCGTCCGATTCGATAATCAGCATGGCCTCTATCTTGCTTATGTCTCTGTTAATGGCCTTTTCTACAACTTTCAGGCTGTATTTATCCATTATCTCACATGCGGCAAGCTGTATACCTGAACCGATGATATCTCTGACCGCCTCTCCAGCAGCATCAAGGTCATGAAAAATTGCCAGGGCAAGTGCATTTGCTTCAGGAACGGGCTGGATCTTTACGGTGATTTCAGTAATAACCCCGAGAGTTCCCTCTGAACTTGCAAACATATGGACCAGATCATATCCAAAGGATGATTTCGGAGTTTTGAAACCGGTTTCTATTATTGTTCCATCTACAAGAACTACTTTCATCGCCTTTACGTAATCCTTTGCAGTGCCGTATTTAACGGCCTTGTGCCCACTTGAATTAGTAGACATCATGCCGCCGATAGAAGCAATAAGCTCGCTGCCTGGGTTTGGAGGAAAATGCAGGCCCTGTTTCTTCAGCTCAATATTCAGGTTATTACATATAACACCGGGTTCTACTACTGCGTAAAAGTTATCTTTGTTAATCTCCAGAATATGGTTCATTTTATGAACATCCAACAGTATCCCTCCTTTTACAGGAAGAGATGCACCTGTGGTGGCTGTACCCGAGCCCTGAACCGTAACCGGAATTTTTTCCTGGTTGGCCAGTTTCATGATAGCCGATATCTGCTCTGTGGTTTCAGCAAAAACCACCATGTCGGGTATTCCTTCATGGACTGATAAATCTCGCGAGTTTGAAATACATTCAACACGATCATTAAAAGCATTTTCCGGCCCAACGATCTGGATTATTTCATCAAAAACACCCATAGGTTGACCTCCTAATTGTTAATGGTCTAAATTGGATTAAGCAAGGAGGAATTTTTCCTCCTGGTCGAATTGATTACTATAGCCCCTATAACCAAACCTGACTTATATCCGAAGAGTTAAAAAATTGTCAAGGGAAAACCGGCTCAGGAATTATCCAAAAGAGGATACTTCAAATTCCGCTTTTTCAAGTGACTTTATCCGGTCTCTAATCTGAGCGGCCTCTTCGAATTTCAATTCCTTTGCAGCACTCTTCATCTTTCTGGTGAGATCTCTAATCGCCTGGTCAATATCCTGTGGCGATACATAGACACTCTGCGCCTCAGCCGCAACTGGAGCAGTAACATAGTCAGCCTCATATAAAGACAGCATATCTCCAATATCCTTTTTAATGGTTTCAGGAGTTATATTGTTGACTTTATTATACTGGAGCTGGATTTCCCGACGTCTCAAGCTCTCACCAATAGCCCTTTGCATTGAATCGGTTATCCTGTCTGCAAAAAAGACAACCTTTCCATTAACGTTTCTAGACGCCCTTCCGCACGTTTGAATCAGGGATCTCTCTGACCTGAGAAAACCTTCCTTATCCGCATCAAGAATGGCAACTAGAGAAACCTCCGGAAGATCGAGACCTTCACGCAATAGATTAATCCCAATTAAGACATCAAAAGCACCTAACCGGAGATCCCTGATTATCTCAACCCGCTCAATTGTATCGATATCTGAGTGCATGTACCGAACCTTAATCCCAAGATCGGAATAATATTCCGTAAGATCCTCAGCCATCCTTTTTGTGAGAGTAGTAACAAGAACCCTCTCATTTTTGAGAGCCCTTTCTCTGATAAGGCCAAGCAGATCATCAACCTGGTTAGCTGCTGGCATAACTTCTATTTCCGGGTCTGCCAGGCCTGTCGGCCTTATTATCTGTTCAGTTATAATCTCAGCCTTCTCCAGTTCATAAGGTCCGGGCGTAGCTGAAACATATACAACCTGTCTAACTCTTGACTCAAATTCATCGAATTTCAATGGTCTGTTATCAAGGGCAGATGGAAGACGGAATCCATAGTCCACCAGCACCTCTTTTCTGGATCTGTCACCCCTGTACATTCCATTCAACTGCGGTATTGAAATGTGACTTTCATCAATAATAACTAAAAAGTCACGCGGAAAGTAATCGAGAAGTGTAGGTGGAGGTTCCCCTGGAGCCCTGCCTGTCAAATGCCTTGAATAATTCTCTATTCCGTGGCAATAACCCATCTCCATCATCATCTCCAGATCAAAGACGGTGCGCTCCTCGATTCTCTGAGCCTCAATAAGTTTATTGTTCGAACGAAAATGGAGGGTCCGTTCATCAAGTTCATTCTTTATCTGCCTTATTGCTCTTTCTCTTATTCCAACCGTAGTAACATAATGGCTGGCCGGATATATCGTTACACGATTCAGGGATTTTTGAGCCTTCCCCGTCAATGGATCTATTTCCTGTATTGATTCAACCATATCTCCAAAAAAATTAATGCGTACTGCCTTATAATCCTCATGAACCGGATAAATATCCAATACATCCCCTCTCGCACGAAAACGTCCCCTGTAAAAATCAATATCGCCCCTCTCATAATGGATTTCCACCAGCTTCCTTACGGCACTCTCTCTGGACAGGGCAACCCCTGTTTCTATATAAAGCAGCATATCGCGATATGCCTCAGGCGAACCCAGCCCATAAATGCAGGAAACGCTTGCAACAATAATCACGTCATCCCTGTCAAGCAGAGATCTTGTAGCAGCATGCCGCATCTTGTCTATCTGTTCATTGATATGAGAATCTTTCTGGATATAGGTATCCGTCTGGGGGATATAGGCCTCTGGCTGGTAATAGTCATAATAGCTTACAAAGAACTCTACGGCATTGTTCGGGAATAAACCCTTCAGTTCTCCATAAAGCTGTGCGGCAAGGGTTTTATTAGGTGCGATGATCAGTGTAGGTTTCTGTACCCTGGCAATTACATGAGCCATGGTAAAAGTTTTGCCGGAACCGGTGACTCCAAGCAATACTTGATGAACAAGCCCCTTCTCAACACCATCCGAAAGGGTCCTAATTGCCTTTGGCTGGTCCCCGCAGGGTTTTAGATCCGTCTCGATTTCAAACATCGAGTCTCCAGATAGTACCTTTAGGGCCGTCTTCAAGGATAATGCCTTTGTCTTTTAGCACGGCACGAATCTGGTCGGATTTTTCCCAGTCCCTGTTGGCCCTTGCAACTGCCCTCTCCTCAATCATTTTTTCGATTTCCTCTGAGTCAAGTCTTGTTTCAGAGCTGGACAGTTGTTCAAAGAACAGAGATGGTGTCTCCTGAAGGAATCCCAGAATACCGGCTGCTGAATAAACCAGATGCCTACTGTCAGCAAGTTGGCTTTGTGTAGGCTTGTCAGCAACGCCATCAATTGAATCCATGACTTTATTGATGTCCCTTACCTTGTCAAAAATCAGGCCGATTGCTCCAGCGGTGTTGAGGTCATCATCCATTACTCTCGTAAATTCTTCCGCGAAACCATCATGGCTGTCTGCTGACTGGAAGCCTGAAGGCCTATTATTCTCCTCATAGGGACCGATTATTTCTTCCAGCCTCTGGAGTGTTCGATATATTCTTACAAGACCTGACTGGAGATCAAAAACTGCACTTTTGGAAAAATCAAGCGGGCTCCTGTAATGCCTGGACACGAGGAAAAGTCTTAAGACTTCAGGGTGGTAAATCTTAATGGCATCACGTATGGTCAGAAAGTTCCCAAGGGATTTTGACATCTTTTCCGACTCCACTGTGACAAAACCATTATGCACCCAGTAACGGGCAAAATCGCCATCCATAGCTGCTATCGACTGAGCCCTCTCGTTTTCATGATGAGGAAAAAGCAGATCTCTGCCTCCCCCATGAATATCAAAAGATTTGCCGAGATAATGATTGCACATTACCGAGCACTCTATATGCCAGCCAGGTCTGCCAGGTCCCCAGGGACTGGGCCATTGCGGCTCGCCCGGCTTTACGCCTTTCCATAAAACGAAATCCATGGGATGCCTTTTCTTTTCATCCACAGCTATCCTGCTGCCGGCCTGCATATCCTCCAGTTTTCTTCCTGAAAGCCTTCCATATCCCTTGAATTTTTCCACTGAGAAAAAAACATCATTTCCCTCAGCATATGCATATCCGCGATCCATAAGTCTGGAAATCATATCGATCATCCCATCAATATGCTCTGTAGCCCTTGGTTCGTGGTCAGCGTTTAAAACATTAAGCCTGCCCATATCCTCATAAAAGGCATCAATATATTCCTGCGCAAGTTCACCTGTTTCCCTTCCCAATTTGTTCGCTCTTTCGATAATCTTGTCATCTACATCAGTAAAATTGCGGACATAATTTACCTTAAGTCCCTTTGCCCTCAAGTATCTGACCAGGACATCAAAGACAATAGCCGAACGCGCATGGCCGATATGGCAAAGATCATAAACTGTTACCCCGCATACATAGATACCTGCCTTACCCTCTTCAATGGGATGAAATATTTCTTTTTTCCTGGTTGCCGTATTATATAATTTAAGTGTCACGGACTCTTCTCCTCATAATCTTTCACAAGGCTGACCACAGCAAAAGTTTCGATTCCTTCCTCCCGTCCGCAAAAGCCCAGGCCTTCTGTAGTTTTGGCCTTGATGTTTACCTTATTGATTGATACCTCAAAAGCATCTGCCAATTTTTCCCGCATAGCTGATATGTAATGAAACAATTTAGGTCTTTGTGCAACGATTGTGGAATCCAAGTTATTGAGGCTGAATCCTTCCTGTCCTGCCAACCCGATTACTTTTCTCAACATTGATATGCTGTCTGCACCCTTGTATGCGGGGTCAGTGTCCGGAAAATGCTTTCCGATATCACCCATTCCTAGTGCACCTAAAACAGCATCAATTACCGCGTGAACAAGCACATCAGCATCGGAATGTCCTTCGAGCCCAAATTCATGTGATACAAGGACGCCTCCGAGAATCATGGGCCTGCCTTCAACCAGCCTATGCACATCATATCCGAAACCTATCCTGAACATTTATCTCTACCTGTTCAAACCTTCTAATACCGCTGATTCCAGCAGTGGAAACATGATTTCATGATACCCAACCAGATTAATTAAAAACATTCCTCTACAGAATGAGCACCCATTGCCAGAATAATTGTCTTGCCCGAATAAGCCGTATTAACTATACGGTCGGCAACCTAAAGAAAATCATTTCCTGCAATAACTCTTGGTAATGATTGCAGCCAGTGTTTCATGGACTGCCCTGGTTTCCATACCTTGCCGAAACTCTCAATGTTAACCTTGCTGAATCTCTCCTTTAAGTGATTAAAATTTAACTTCATCTAATGATATCGGCTTCCATTTGTACATAATATTTAGGTTTCTCCATTATGCACGTGCTTTTGGAAAAGGATATAATCAACCAGATGACACAGAATATGTCCTGCAAGAATATGTGCTTCCTGGACTCTCGGGGTAGCATCGCTCCTGACAATTAGCGCCAGGTCTACCAGGACGGCGAGCTTGCCACCATCACCTCCTGCAAGCCCAACAGTATAAATTCCCAGGTTGCGTGCTGCCCTTACGGCCGATAGTATATTCTCAGAATTTCCGCTCGTGCTTATAGCCAGGAGAATATCCCCCTCCATTCCGATAGCTTTCACCTGCTTTGAAAAAACATCGTCAAAAGAACTGTCATTTCCTATACTTGTTATTATTGAAGTATCGGTTGTCAAAGCCAGTGCCGGGAGAGGAGGCCGCTGCATGCTGTATTTGTTGACGAATTCAGCTGCAATATGCTGTGCATCCGCCGCACTGCCGCCATTTCCACACAGCAGTAGTTTTCGATCGTTTGTAAAATCCACAGCAATTTTCTCTGCAAGAAAAATAAGATTGGAAAGATTTTCCATGACAAATGATTCTTTAGCCTTGATACTGTCAGCAAGAATTTTCTTAATAATATTTTCCAATCCCGCCTCCTCAACAGATTCCTGATAAATTCATGATGAACATTTATAAACTTTTTTAGTAAATTAACAGATAAATTAATTGTTTATCTTCGTATTTTAGGCACTCTCTATTTACAGATTTTTTTATGATATCCTAAAAAATTATAGTCATTTGCTTTTTTTGTCAACAAAACAGAAAAATCTGATATCAAGATAATAATTGAGTCTCAATGCATTCAAGGCATTTAACTGCGGCAATTCTCCAGATGAATTTGCTGTGCAGGGGATCTCATATCTAAGCCCAAAATACAAAGGGCGCTTGTTATGCCTAATGCCAGCCTGTCTTTTGGCAGCTGACCTCTAAAATATACATTAAAATCATTTAAAGCAATTACATGTCTTTTCTTGTTGAAAACATATTACTTCTGTGTTAAAAGGTCTCATCCTTTGGCTATTTTTATTTAAGTACGAAATTCATTGTGACAATCCCCTCTCGCTGCTAGAGTCATTTGCAAATCAGTATTGGCAGAAGGGAACTACAATTCAGGGCATTATATCAGTCTATATTGACATTATCATCGCTGTCTGATTATCGCTATTAGCTATGCAGCTCCTTTTCCTGGGCATTATGAGTGTTATTTTATTCATTTTTAATATTTGATAATTAACAACTTAAAACTGGAGGATGTCATGACCAAAGCTGAATTAGTCACTGAATTAGCCAAAAAGAATAACATATCTAAAGCCACTGCAGAAAGAGTTTTTAATTCGTTCATTGGCTTGGCCAAAGAAACTCTGAAAAAGGAAGGGCGGTTGGCACTTGCAGGATTTGGATCATTTGTAGTCACCCAAAGAAAGGCAAGAAAAGGCAGAAATCCAAAAACCGGCAGACCGATTGATATCAAGGCAAGCAAGGCAGTTAAATTCCGTGCAGGCTCTGGTTTAAAACAATCTATCTGATAATATCGTAACACGATATAAAGTAAGACTTCCTAAATGCATCAAAATTAAGTCATAAAAAAACAGCAATAATATCAGGCCACAGCGGTCTACATGAAAGCAGGCTGCTGTGGCAATAAATATCCCTGTTCAGCAAAAAAGAGCTTTCTATAGTGGTATATATAGGATGCATTAACCACGTATTTTGACTGTATAAAAGCAAGGCTTTATAAAAATGCGAGATCCCTTAAAGCTTTAGACAGGATCTTCAAATCAGATTCCTGTACTGTTCTGACATCAATAATGACCTTATCTTTTTCAAGCCTTGCAATTACAGGTGGATCATATGTCCTGAGCCAAGTCTCCATAAATTTTGAAGATAATTTTTCTGGAATCAGAGATATTAAACAGCTTGGCAGTTCCAGTAGCGGCAATGCTCCTCCTCCAACTTTTGAGTTTCCATCCCTAAGTTCAATAGAATAGTTTAAGCACTTAATATTACCGGCTAATCTGATCAGACGCTCAGCCTTCATTTTCAAGGATCTGTAGCTTTGACATATCATCCTTAGAGTAGGGATATCTTTCACTGCCTTATTTTCTTCCCTGTACAGTCTCAATGTCTCCTCAAGTGCCAGGAGAGTCAATTTATCTATCCTCAAGGCTCTCGTGAGCTGATTTTCCTTGATCGCATCTATAAGGTCTTTGCGCCCCAGAATGATACCTGCCTGAGGCCCGCCTAAAAGTTTATCGCCACTAAAGGTTACTAAATCAGCCCCTTGTAACAATGATTCCTGTACTGTTGGTTCCTTGTTATAAATATATTTTGAAAGATCAAAGATACATCCACTGCCCAGATCTTCCATAATTGGTATATTGTATCGCTTGCCCAGTTTTGCAAGATCATTCAAGGGGACCTCCTCCGTAAAACCCACAATCTGAAAATTGCTTGTGTGTACCTTCAATAAAAGTGCTGTTTCCTCTCCAATCATTTCTTCATAATCATTCAGGTGGGTTTTATTTGTTGTTCCGACTTCAACCATTTTAGCCCCACTCCTCCGCATAACATCCGGTATTCGAAAAGACCCTCCTATTTCAACCAGCTGTCCCCTGGAAACAATAACCTCGCGCCCCTTTGCCAGCGTATCAAGGCAGATAAGAACCGCAGCAGCATTGTTGTTCACTACCATAGCGGCTTCTGCGGACGTCAGCTCTTTAAGTATTTCCTCCACATGTACATATCTGCTCCCTCTTTTTCCCTGCGCCAAATCATATTCAAGGTTGCTGTAAAAGCCTCCTATTTCTTTCAATCTTCTCAAAACCTTATCAGCCATATTGGATCGTCCTAAATTTGTATGAACGACTATACCCGTGGCATTAATGACCCTTTTCAGACTTGGCTGTGATATTTTATTTAATCTCTCTTTGACTTGGATCAAAACGTTTTCAATGTCAATTGTAGAATTGTCCGCCAATTCACCAGACTGGATTTCTCTTCGGAGCTCATCAAGGATTTCATGAATGGACTTTAAAACCACGCTTCGTGGATAAACAGGGAGCAGTTCTTCTATCTTTGGATTTAATAACAGACGATCCACGGAAGGTATTTTCCTATATAACTTCTCCTTGTCATTGCTCATCACAAAATTCTCCTTCGTAGCAATTGGTTTAGAAGAGCACGCTTTATCATTTCAAAACAAAACAGCATACATTTATTAATATAACACTCTGCTCTGATTGAAGAGTTTAAGCCCGGCCATAAAACTTCGGAATGGGATATAAAATAAAATATGGTTTCAAAAAGAGCAATTTCTATTCAAGTTTCTTTTAAAGTATTCAGCCTGTCTGTCTTAGCAAACCTTCTGGAAATAATATGACAGATTTTTAATGGCGTCAAATAAGCTGTTCAAAAAAGCAAATAAACATGAACAATTGGCTATTAAAAATATCAATACAAAATGTGGCAATAAATCACTTGCAAAATAATGCTATCATATGCTAAATAACAATTTTTATGGTGGGTGTAGCTCAGCTGGCAGAGCACTGGGTTGTGGCCCCAGCGGTCGTGGGTTCAAATCCCATCACTCACCCCATAAAGTTCTTTCAAAAGTTTGACAGTCGGGTGATCAGGACTCAATTTTCCTAACGAATTGATTTTTTAATGAATAGTTGATAATAAAACAACCATTCAACTGGTTAACAATCTCAAAATACGCACCAATTTGTAAATAAATAACGTGGTATGTCTCTTATTTCTGAACCCATAAATGTATAATTTTCCTATTGACGCGGGCTTATTTTTGTATTAATCAAAACTTTGGGCTTAAAAATGGCTGTAATTATTTAATCAAACTTCAATTAAATTATTAAAAGGGGGAAGCTATGAAGAGTGGTAAATGGTTTTTGGTTTTGCTTTTAGGAATGGTTTTGATGGGCTTGCCATTAATGAATGGCAGTGCAAAGGCTGCAGATTTTAATCTTACCTACAGCAACTTTTTTCCACCGACCCATTTCAATGGCAAATTGGGAGACACATGGGCAAAAGAGATTGAAAAACGTACTGATGGCAAAGTCAAAATCACCTACTTTCCTGGCGGATCATTGCTCAAGGGCGCGGCTATTTTTGATGGAGTCGTTAAAGGTGTAACAGATATAGGCATGTCATGTTTTGCCTATACCCGTGGAAGATTCCCAGCAATGGAAGCTCTTGATCTTCCTATGGGATATCCCACCGGCTATGCGGCAACTATGGTTGCAAATGATTTTTATAAAAAGTTTAAACCGGAAGAGCTGGACAAAGTTGAAATTCTGTACATCCATGCACATGGTCCTGGCCTTCTTCATACTAAAATGGCTATAAATACTCTTGAAGACCTCAAAGGCAAAAAGATTCGAGCCACCGGCTTAAGCGCCAAAGTGGTAGATGCCCTTGGTGCCGCAGCTGTCGGCATGCCTCAGGGGGGCACCTATGAGGCACTTCAGAAGGGTGTTGTTGAAGGTACCTTTGGTCCTATCGAAGTATTGAAGGGATGGAAACAGGGTGAAGTTATCAAATATACAACCGATTGTTTCTCTGTCGGATATACAACAGCCATGTATGTAGCGATGAACAAAAAGAAGTGGGATGCACTTCCGGCAGATATCAAAAAGGTCATTGAAGAAGTCAGCAATGAATGGATACCCAAGCATGCTGAAGGATGGGATACTGCAGACGCTGAAGGCCGTGCGTTCAGTGCAAGCCTTGGAAATCAGTTTATTACCCTTTCCGAACAGGAAAGCGCCCGCTGGGCCGAAGCAGTCGATCCGGTTATCGATGAATATGTTAAGGCACAAGAGGCTCAGGGACACCCGGCCAAAGAATATGTTCAGTTTATAAAAGACAGTATTAAGAAATACAGTAAGAAGTAATTTGGTAAAACCATAATTGGGGGTTGCCGTTTATAAAATGGCGACCCCATAGCATTTTTTACATTGAGGTGATGAAATGGGTTCTGGTTCAATACAAATTCGGCGCTTGGCTGATTTTCTAAATCTCATTGCTGGCTGGGCCTTGATATTCATGACATTTCTTACCTGTGCGGATGTTATACTGCGAATCTTCAGATTCCCTATCCCCGGCACCTATGAAGTAGTCGGGTTTTTAGGAGCAGTAGTGGCATCCTTTGCCATGGCCCACACCACAATAATGAGGGGTCATGTCGCAGTGGAAGTCCTGACTGAACAGCTTTCTGATAAGACTCAGAGAATAATATTTGTCGTTACCAGTGCGCTTAGCATTTTGCTGTTTATCCTGCTTGCATATGAATGCTTTCGATTCGGAAATGACCTCAGGATTGAAAACGAGGTTTCTTTAACCCTTCAGATACCATTTTTCCCTGTGCTTTATGGTATTTCCTTTTCGTCGATAGTAGTATGCTTTGTTATTTTCGTTGATTTCTGGAAAGTTCTCTTAGGAAAAGAAAAGCCTTGGTTTCCGTGGAAAAAATAATTTCTGTTAGAAAACATTATAATATTTTGTCTCAACCCGTGTAAGGAGAAGTGGTATGAATCCAACAACAGTGGGCCTGATTGGATTGGCAATTCTGGTAATTTTTCTTTTCTCTCGCATGCCTGTGGCTTTTGTTATGGGCCTCTTGGGGGTAGTAGGATTCAGTTATGTGGTATCCTTCGAAGGTGGCATGAGGATGCTCGCAAAGGACTTTTTTGATATATTCGGATCTTACAGCCTGACAGTTGTCCCGCTTTTTATGCTAATGGGGCAAATAACATTCCATGCAGGAATAAGCAGTCGTCTTTTCGATACCGCATATAAGCTTATCGGTCATCTTCCAGGCGGTTTGGCAATGGCGGCCGTAGCCGCTTGCGCCGGGTTTGCCGCAATCTGTGGTTCAACAAACGCAGCGGCTGCTACCATGGGGACAGTTGCCCTGCCTGAAATGAAAAGATACAAATATGATGATGAACTTGCTACAGGAACAATCGCAGCAGGAGGAAGTCTTGGCATCCTGATTCCTCCCAGCGTAATATTCATTGTTTATGGTATTCTCACTGAACAATCAATAGGAAGTCTTTTCATTGCCGGAATTGTACCTGGTATACTCCTGAGCCTTTTGTTTGTCTCAGCTATATATGTCTGGGTAAAAATAAAGCCTGAAACGGCGCCGCGCGGGCCAAAAACAACTCTAAAAGAAAAACTTGTCTCATTGGCTGGAGTTGGAGACACGCTTATTTTATTTATACTTGTTATGGGCGGCCTGTTTGCCGGTTTTTTTACCCCTACAGAAGCAGGTGCAGTCGGTGCTGGAGGTGCAATCCTGCTTGGATTTATCCGAAGACGTCTCACATGGAAAGGATTTATACAGGCGGCCATTGAAAGTACCAGGATATCATGTATGGTTCTTGTTATTGTTGCCGGTGCAACCATGTTCGGGCATTTCCTTGCAATAACGAGGATTCCATTTGCTCTGGCCACCTGGGTAAGCGAGCTTGCAATGCCGCACTGGGCAATTATGGCCTTCATCATCTTTTTATACCTTGTTGGCGGAGCATTTGTTGATGCCCTTGCCCTTATACTTTTAACAATCCCCATATTCTATCCGGTTGTAACAAGTATGGGATATGACCCGATCTGGTTCGGAGTTATTATAGTGTTGGTTACACAGATGGGAGTTATTACGCCTCCCGTGGGTGTAAATGTATATATAGTCAACGGTATTGCAAAGGATGTCCCCTTAATGACTATTTTCAGAGGAGCTGTTCCTTTTCTCATTGCTATTATTCTCTGCTCCTTGATAATGATCCCATTTCCGCAAATCGCTTTGTTTCTGCCGAAACTTATGAATTAACATAAATATTTTATTACTGCTTGTGTCTAATGGAATAATTCCATTAGACACAAGTAAAAGATTCATCCTGACTTCCAGCATATTGATCACAAAATTGTAACAAGCCTTTCTTCAACCCACAAATAAAGCCTGATAAATCCTTTCACGCCTCACTGGCAGAGCATATTAAAGACTCGTCTGCCTCTGGCCGATTAAACCTGATGCAGGGTGCACATACCTGAAAAATACATTATAAAATTCATCCGTTGATCAAGCGAACCAGTGTTGAATCCTTACAATAATCAATTATATTCAGGCATCCATAATCCTGATGAATATGGAACATTTGGGCGGGGCTCAAACCAAGGGCACAGCAAATAATAATACGATTTATTCCTCCATGACCAACTATTATAATATCTTTTCCCTTGTGTTCCGATAAAATTCTATCAAAACAGCTCATGATTCTCCTGGAAAAACTGTCAATTGATTCTCCACCACCCGGAGCCTTATACTTAAGCAAATCTGCCTTGCGCTTATCAAGTTCTTCCGGAAATAACTTCTTAATTTCGGAAAATATCAGTCCTTCCCATTCTCCGAAATACATCTCTCTCAGCTCAGCTAAGGAGTGATGTGGGACATCATGATACTGAGCAATAAGGCGGCCACCTGTTATACTTCTCTTTAAATCACTTGAATAAATCGCCCCGGGCTCTAACCAGCGAAGGCGCTCCGCCATCTGTTGCATTTGAAGTAACCCGATATCAGTCAACTCTGCATCTGTATAACCATATACGGGGAATTTCTCAAATCCTTTTACTTGCCCGTGCCTTACGATATACACCCTGCTTATACGCTTCATAACTTTCTTTCCTTAAATAAAAATTTACTGATAGGCACATAATAAAATCTTTAACATCCCATGGCAGCCCTTATTTTATTCTTGCATATACAGTGCGTATAATCCATGGCATGTAATTAGAGTATTCAGCACACTTTTCTGACGATACTAAGCTTGATGGCCTTTTAAAAGTCGAAAAATTCCATTTTCCGTCATTCCGAAGAAGAGACTGTGTCGCAATTAGAAAAAATATCCCAGCCAGCCAAAGGCTGTTAAAAGGCTGATAAAATTCCGAATCACGCTGCGGCGGGGTGAGGAATCTTAATCCCGCCTGGGCGGGACTGAATTTACTGAAATCAAGATTTCTCCCGGAGTTTATCCCGATGAAAATCGGGCCTTGAAAGTTTACCCGCCAATCTTTGTGGTGGGTTTACCCGCCAATCTTTGTGGTGGGTTTACCCGCCAATCTTTGTGGAGGGTTTACCCGCCAGTCTTTGTGGAGGGTTTACCCGCCAGTCTTTGTGGAGGGTTTACCCGCCAGTCTTTGTGGAGGGTTTACCCGCCAATCTTTGTGGAGGGTTTACCCGCCAGTCTTTGTGGTGGTGTTATACCCTGCTTGAAGCGGTACCGGAGTGACTAATTTTTTCAAATTTGTCAAGCTTGCATCTTGAAATAATTTAACTTTATTTATGAAAGACTTATTCATTACTTAATTTAGTATTCTGATCAAGCACTTAAAAATATACACATGAATCATATTTTCATTAATACCGGTTGCTGAGAAATCTGTCAAAGATATTAATATAAATTGGAATGAGTGTTTTGTATTTCGGATTTAGGGCTTTATTGAAACCAACAAATGTTGTATAAACTCCAATTAGAAAACCTCTTTTCAATAGCCATTTATGATTAACGGTCTCGTAAGGGATAAAATGCCAGGCTGAACCGATAAATTACAATTTACAGTTCAAAGATAATTCACTAATTTTGTGCGGAAACCATAAAATGTCAAAAAAAGATTGTTTCGGGGTCCTGAATAAGGTTTTTCCAGCAGGCAAAGAAGGCCTCAGGGAACCTGGCCCTGATTGCATGAACTGTAATGACCGAAAGGAATGCCTGCAAAAGGCATTAACAACCCATGAAGGCATTAGCTTTAGGAGTGAAATCGCTGACCGTATTCCTGCTAAAGGCTTTGTTGAACGAATAAAAAGGTGGTCTTACAGAAAAGACCTTGACAGACAAAAACTCAAAAACTAAGGCAATAAAAAATGACTGTTGTGCTGACCTGTCCTTACTGTAATTTCTCAAAAAAGATCCCCAAAGAAAAAATCCCCGGCGGCGCAAGAAGGGCAATCTGTCCCAAATGCCATCAGCAATTTGAATTTTCCCGTGCTGAAAAAACTTCTGAATCCTTTGCAGGGGAAACAGGATTTCAATACGATCCCGGAGAAAGAACACAGGACATTAGGGATAAATTACCTGAACAAAACTCTCCCTGGGAAAAAAGATCTGAGTTGGGGTTATGGAAAGGAATTTTATATACGATAAAGAGTTCACTATTTTCCCCGGAAGCTTTCTTCAGCAAACTAAAATTTAGAGGCGGGATAAAAGAACCCCTGGCCTTCGCAATATTAATGGGATCTACCGGGTATATGCTATCATTTTTCTGGCAATTTTTGATTGCTTCAGGGGGGGGGTTACCCATAATCAGCTCTTATTTTTCTCAATTTGCCATGGGGTTAATAATTTTGTTCGGTATGATAGCCATCCCTTTTTTTGTTGTTATTGGATTATTTATAAGCAGCTCTGTATGGCATCTTCTGCTCCTGATTGTCAGAGGAGCAAATAATGGATTTGAAGCAACCTTTAAAGTGGTAGCCTATTCCCAATCAACTCAGATATTTTCTATCGTACCGTTTGCTGGAAGTCTGATAGGAAGTATCTGGCGAATCATTATTCAGATCATAGGACTTCGTGAGATACATAAAACCTCATACTTAAAAGTAATCGTCGCTTTCCTGATTCCTGTAGCATTTTTTATTTTTTTGCTTGTCACATTCCTGATACTTTTTTTCGTATTCCTCAGGTAACAAATATTTTACAGGATTTAAAAGTTCTTGTTGTTGAAAGGACACACTCAATTTTGTCAAAAAATATTGATTATAGGCAACTTCTAAACTCCTCTCAATTAGATGCTGTTATGACTCTTGCCGGGCCCGTTCTGGTAATCGCCGGTGCAGGCAGTGGGAAAACAAGGGCATTAGTCTACAGGGTAGCCAGACTTGTTGAAAGCGGCGTTTCGCCAGAATCTGTATTGCTTCTTACTTTTACCAGAAAGGCCGCGCAGCAAATGCTGGAAAGGGCTGCAGGCCTTTCAGATGCAAGATGCAGATTCGTATCAGGAGGCACTTTTCATTCCCTTGCTCATCGGATACTTAGAAACCATGCCGAGCTTCTGGGCTATTCAAATTCATTCACTATTCTTGATCGCTCTGATATGGAGGAGGCAATTCATTCGCTTATTCCTGGTCCAAGGGCGCCCCAGGGAGCACATAGATTCCCCAAAAGAAGCACGTTAACCGATATCCTGAGTAAATCCTCAAATCTTGAAAAACCCATTGAAGAATTTATGGAGGATGAATATGGGCAGTTTCTTGAATTTGCACCACAGATAAATAAGCTTAATACACTTTATAAGGATTACAAGCGCAGCAATCAACTTATGGATTATGATGACCTTATCCTGAATTTACGCCAACTTCTGGCAGACCATGCCGATATACGACTTAAGCTGGGCAATCTTTATCAGTATATCATGGTTGATGAATATCAGGATACTAACAGAATTCAGTCGGATATTGTTAAATGGCTGGCTCATGATCACAGGAATATTATGGTTGTGGGAGACGATTCCCAATCAATATATTCCTTCAGGGGAGCTAATTACAGGAATATGTTTGACTTTCCCAGATACTTCCCTGATGCAAAGATTATCAGATTGGAAGAGAATTACAGATCTACACAGCCTATACTTATGCTGGCAAACGCCTTAATGGACCAGGCATCGGAAAAATTCACAAAATGTCTTTTTACAAAGCGGACGGGGGGTGATCAACCGAAGGTCATTGACACTATCAACGGACCGGGGCAGGCCCTTTTCATATGCCAATATATCAAAAATCAAGTCCAACAGGGACAATCAATAAGGGATTTTGCAGTTCTGTTTCGTGCCGGATATCATTCCTTTGAACTGGAAGCCGAACTAAACCGCCATGGCCTGAAATATATAAAATATGGAGGGTTTAAATTTCTTGAGTCAGCCCATATTAAGGATTTCCTAGCCCATCTCAGAGTAATGGTAAACAATGAAGAAACGGTTAGCTGGCAACGTGTTCTTGGCCTGATAAAAAACATTGGTCCGGCAAAGACAAATTCGATTGTCAAATGGCTGAGGTCCGGTTCGATTTCTCCATCCAAGATAGAAGAATGGCCCGGAGCAGGAAGGAAGGATAACGGCTTGAAGCCGCTTTCCAAACTTCTTAGCCGCCTTGAAAGCCTACGCGGGATGCAACCAAAAAAAGCGGTTGAATATGTCATGGATTATTATTCGCCCCTCCTCGAAGAAAAATTTGACGACTATCCAAGGCGCAAAAATGAACTGGAACAACTTCTTCCAATGGCCCAACGCTATAAAAAACTGGGCGACTTCATTGATGATCTCGTTCTGGAACCTCCTAACAGCTCAAATGACATTTCTCCGTCAAATAAACCGGAAGCACTCACACTTTCGACGATCCATTCTGCGAAGGGTCTTGAATGGCCGATTGTCTTTATTATCTGGGTAACTGAAGGTCGCCTTCCTCCCGCAAGAGCATACCAGAACCCCCAGGCCCTGGAAGAAGAACGTCGTCTTCTTTATGTTGCGGCTACAAGGGCAAAAGACCAATTAATTATGTGCTATCCGGGACAGGAAACAATGCCTCTATGGCATTATCAGAACATTTCAGATAAGGGATTCAGAAGCGGTCTTTCATCTTTTATAAAGGCCATACCTGAAGATATCGTATCTTATGAAAAAGTTGGAGATAAAAAGAAGTCTCCGGTTCAGGCCTGGGAAAGTAAACGTTCTCAGGGTTTAAATGCAGTTCACCGTAATGATCCTGCCCCGCCCATAAATCATGGCATTAACTCATCATCGGAATTTTCAATGGGTGACAAAGTGAGCCATCCGGCTTTCGGAACAGGGATTGTCTCGAGATTTATTGCTGATAATAAAATTGAAATACTTTTTAAGAATGTTGGTCGAAAGTTATTACATTTGGAATATACAAAACTGGAAAAAATTTATTAGCAATAAAAAATATTTATGTATAAGCCCTTTAAATAAAAGGCACCTGAACACATTCCACAATTAAAACATCATATGCCTTTTGGCAGACTCCCTTCCCTGATTATAATTCCTGGTCTCAATATATTATAGTGAAAGACTAATAAACTCTTGACATAAAGCCTATAGTTGTTTATTGTCGACAATAAACAACTAATTAGGGGTATACTGTTATTTTTACCAAACCACCACTCTTAGTTGAAGATATCACAAACTACCTGAGAAACGAGATAGGCAACGGAATACTCACTCAGGGAGAAAAGTTAAGTGAAATATCACTGCAAAAAAAGTTCGGGACAAGCAGATCTCCCATAAGAGAAGCGCTGAGGATTCTTGAACGGGAGGGGCTTGTAGTAATTCATCCCAGGAAAGGAGCATACGTAAGCAATATCACCTTTGAAGATCTCAATAATATCACTACCGTAAGGGCCAATTTGGAAGCCCTTGCTGCACAACTTGCCATTTCCAATTTAACGATGGAAGACCTGGAAAATATGGAGACCCTTCTTAATACAATGCAGGAAGAAACACAAAAACTCTCTGTTATTGAATTTACTTCAACCCATAATAAATTTCACGATTCATTTATATTTGCTTGCGGCAACAGGATCCTTATTGACATCCTCTCCAAATTAAGAAGACAGTTTTTCAGACCTGAAGTTACATCCTATTATTTTATGAATAATATTGATAATGCCTATAACAGCCATCTAAAAATAATTAAGGCTCTAAGAAACAGAGACCCGTTGGAGGTTGAAAATGCAGTAAAAAACGACATCATTACAGCCTTCTCATATGATAAAAGCCTCTGGGAAAAAGTACAGTAACCGGAATGGAGGAATAAAAATGAAAAAAAGTGTCTTACTTAAGGTAAACGGTGAAAAACATGAAGTATTTATTAAACCGAATTCTACACTCATCAAGGTCTTGAGAGAAAATCTTTCTCTCAAAGGAACCAAGGAGGCTTGCGGAAACGGTGAATGCGGGGCCTGTACAGTGCTTATGGACGGGATACCGGTAAACTCCTGCATTACTCTTGCTATTGAGGCAGAAGGGAAGGAAATAGAAACAATAGAGGGACTTTCAAATGGCGGCAATCTCCATCCCCTGCAAAAGGCCTTTATAGACCATCATTCATTTCAGTGCGGATTCTGCACACCGGGTGTAATCATGGCTGCAAAATCCTTACTTGACCGTAACCCTGAACCGACAGAAAAAGAGGTCAGGCATGCGGTTGCCGGGAACATATGCAGGTGTACAGGATATGACAATATTGTAGACGGCATATTAAACGCTACTAAACAAATTAACAAAATGAAAGGCGGCAACCAATGAACGACTTCAAATATGTAACCAAGGGCCTGAAAAGGACCGACGGAGAGTTGATTGTAACAGGAAAGGCACAGTATACAGTCGATATAAGCCTTCCTGGCATGCTGTTCGGAAAAATATTGGGCAGTCCCTACTCCCATGCAAAAATAAAAAAAATAAACATAGACAGGGCTAAGGAACTTGAAGGCGTAAAAGCAGTAGTGACCGGTGAGGATATCGGCTACAGAAGGTTCTCTTTCATAGATACCCCTGCCTATCCTGCAGACCAGACACCCCTTGCAGTGGACAAGGTTAGATTCGTTGGAGAAGGAGTTGCCGCGGTTGCTGCAGTAAGTGAAGAAATTGCGACAAAGGCTTTAGAATTAATAGAAGTGGAATACGAAGAATTAACGCCGGTATTTGATCCTGAGGAGTCAATGAAGGAAGGGTCTCCTCAGGTCCATGATATAATTGAACCCAATACCACAACTGCCTGGGAGGATTTCGGCGTCCCCAAAACAAAATCAAGGCCTTATAAGGTTATCAATAATATTTCAAACAGAACCCTTATTCAGTACGGGGACATTGAAAAGGGATTTGAAGAGGCAGACTATATAAGGGAAGACAGGTTTGAAATACCTTCCACATCCCATGTGGCTATGGAACCCCATGTGGCGGTGGCAGACTATCAGCCTACCGGAAAACTTGATGTCTGGCTCACCCACATGGGATATGAGCACAAGAGACTCTGGCTCGCGAAACTTCTCGATATACCCATCAGCAGGGTAAGGGTTCATAAAACATATGTTGGAGGTACATTTGGGGGCAAAATCAGTCTGTT
Source organism: Deltaproteobacteria bacterium (assembly GCA_036733345.1). Lineage (GTDB taxonomy): Bacteria > Desulfobacterota > DSM-4660 > Desulfatiglandales > Desulfatiglandaceae > JAFGMQ01. Next base: position 55,369 of record DAINAR010000008.1, read on the forward strand.
TGCCTTTGAATTTATTACCGCCTACCTCTCAAGACTCACACTGAGGCCTGTAAAAATTACTCTCACGAGGCAGGAGGTTTTTTCTGTATGCCCGCCTGCAAGAAGGATGATAGTATATATGAAGATGGGCGTAAAAAATGATGGAAAAATCATAGCCTATCACTCAAGGGTGATAGATGACGTGGGTGCATACAGGAGGAGTTCTCCAACCGCCTTGTACCTTGCTCATTCCTTCAGAAATCCAATATACGATATTCCCAATGTGAAACACGAGGGCTATGGCGTTTACACAAATAAGCTGTACGCCACTGCAAAAAGAGGCCACTCCCTCCAGCAGATGAGTTTTGCCGTGGAGTCCCAGATAGACATGATATGCGAGCATCTGGCTCTTGACAAGGTTGAAATGCGGTTAAAAAACTTCAGAAAAAAGGGTGATATTCTACCCAATGGTGATACGCTTAATAGTTATGCCCTGCCCGAATGCCTTCTGGAGGCAGCGGAAAAGATAGCTTGGAAAGAAAAATACGGGAAGATAAAATTTAGAGGTCTTGGTATTGGGACCGCATCTATGTTCTCGGGCGCACACAACTACCCGTTCGCAAGCGGGGCCATGTTAAGACTAAACCACGACGGCAGGATGATTCTCTATACAGGACAGACTGAGTTCGGGATAGGTATTGATACGGTTATGGCTCAGGTAGTTGCTGAGGTTCTCAATTGCCCCATGGATTACGTGATTGTCAATGCAGGTGATTCAGAGATCAGTCCCCATGACATAGGTAATTGGCTTAGTGCTGGTATGTTTGTATCAGGTGAGGCCGTGAGGAGGGCGGCTCTCGATCTTAGGGAACAAATGCTGAAATACGCAAGTGCAGGCCTTGAAATAAACATTGAAGATCTTGATATGAGTGAGGGCTGGATTGTATCCAGGTCAGATGAAACAAAAAAGTTGTCTTTCTCTGATATATCAAGGTACGGTATCCAGATGGCGGATGGGGATCCCCTTATTGGTAAGGGATACACCAAATGCGTTCCCGAGGTCTATTTCTGGAATGGACAGTATAACAAGACGGCATCTCTTTCATCTGGAAGAGGCAGGTTCACCCAGGCTTACGGCCTTGCCGTGGCCACTGCAGAAGTAGAAGTGGATCCTGGGACCGGAGAGGTGAAAATTATTGAGCTCGTTGTAGCAGACGATTGCGGCACACCCATAAACAGGAAATCGGTTGAAGGCCAGATTATGAGCCAGGCCGTAATGGCTATTGGTGACGCCCTGTTCGAGGAGATACAGTTCAAAAACGGGGTTGTAATGAACCCGAATCTCCTTGAATACAGAGTCCCTACCGCAAACGATATCCCAAAAATAACGTCCATTATAGTTGACAGTTACGAACCAAACGGTCCGTTTGGAGCAAAAGAGGTTGGTGAAACGTCAAGGGCAGCCGTTATATCAGCCATTGCCAACGCAATATGCAATGCAACAGGCAAAAGGATCTATATGCTCCCCATGACAGGTGACAAGGTAATGCAATCTATAGGAGACAATTCATGAGTTTACTACCGGAATTTGAATATGAAAGGCCTGGAGGGATTGAAGAGCTTGTTGATCTGCTCTCTAATTATGAAGGTGAGGCTGCAATCCTGGCCGGTGGAACAGATTTGATCCCACGCATAAAGATGGGATTGAAAAAACCGGACCTTGTCATAGACATTAAAGACATACGCGGCCTGCGTAAGATAAAAAATGAAGATTTGAATGTCAGGATTGGTTCTCTCGCAACTATTTTTGATATAAAAAACAACCCACTGATAAAAGAAAGGTTCCCTGCCCTTCATGAGGCGGCGGTTTTAACCGCAAGTGAAAATCTCCAGCAAAGAGGTACACTAGGAGGGAACCTCTTTCAGGATACGAGATGTCTGTATTATAACAAACCCAAAGAATGGAGGGATGCCTTTAGACCCTGCTTCAAAACCGGCGGGGACATATGTAACGCCGCAAAAGGCGGAAAAAAGTGCTATTCGGTATACTCCGGGGACCTTGCTGTTGCGCTTTTGTCCCTTGGTGCTCATATATTTATTCTTGGCAAAAAAGGTGAGAAAGAGATGCCCCTTGAAAACATCTTCACGGGGGATGGAAAGGATCCTTTTTCTCTGACCAGGAGTGATTTTATTAAAGAAGTTATAATACCATCCACTAAAAAAGCCGGTGGATATGAAAAACTAAGGATGAGGGAAGCCATTGACTACCCTGTTGTCAATATTGCCCTTTCCATGGACGCAGAATACAAGGGGAGGCTCATAGTTGGATCCATGGGAGCAAAACCATTTCTCTACAAATTCTCTTCAATTGAAGAGCTGCGACAAATACCTGAAAGGGCATATAAAGATGCCTCCCCGGTCAACAATATGGCCCTCTCTCCACTCTACAGAAAGCAAATGGTTAAAGTTATCTCGGAAAAACTTATAGGCAGATTCTGATGGATTCCTGTGAACAATTTTATCCAGTTTAAAGGAGGACAAAAATGCCGATGTTCAGCCCTGAAATAGAGACATTGCAAGTTGATGCCCTGAAGGAATTACAGAATAAGCGATTTGTAAAGATCGTGCAATACGCTTATGAACATGTGCCAGTTTACAGAAAAAAATTCAAAGAAAGACAAATAAGTCCTGAGGATATAAAAAGCCTGGAAGATGTTGTTAAAGTTCCTTTTACGACTAAAGATGACTTAAGACAGCACTATCCTTATGGCATCCTTGCTGTGCCTATGACAGATATTGTAAGGCTCCATGCCTCAAGCGGGACAACAGGAACAGCCACCGTTGTTACATATACAAGAAACGATTTAGATGTTTGGAAAAACCTATTGGCCCGTTCCCTTGCAACGGCTGGTGTTACGAGTGAAGATATCGTTCAAAATACTTACGGGTATGGCCTTTTTACAGGAGGTCTTGGTTATCATTATGGAGCCGAAAAATTAGGCTGTACAGTTGTCCCCTTCAGTTCAGGAAATACAAAGCGTCAGATTAAATTGATGAAGGACTTGAAAACAACTGTACTCTGCTGTACCCCTTCCTATGCAGCCTATCTTGTGGAAGCATCAAAGGAAGAAGGGATAGACCCTGTTAAGGATTTTTCTTTAAGGATCGGCATGTTTGGGGCTGAGCCCTGGAGTGAGGAACAGAGAAAATATATCCAGGAAAACCTCGGGCTCAAGGCCATGGATTGTTTTGGAATGAGTGAACTCTACGGGCCGGGTGTTGCTGTGGAATGCGAATATCAAAACGGATTACATATATGGGCGGATGAATTCTATGCTGAAACCATAAACCCCGACTCCGGGGATGTACTTGAACCCGGACAGGAAGGGGAAATGGTAATAACAATGCTGAGCAGAGAAGCTATGCCCCTTCTCCGATACAGAACTCGGGATATATGTGTAATAAACTGGGACAAGTGCGAATGCGGCCGAACCCATCCGAGAATAATGCGTCTGACAGGCAGGAGTGACGATATGCTTATTGTGGGTGGAGTCAATATATTTCCCAGTCAGATCGAAAGTGTTTTATTCAGTATTAATGGCGTGGCACAGCAGTACCAGATAATTGTGGACCGTGACATGCTAGAGCGTCTTTATGTAAAAGTTGAAGCAACTCCGGAGATGTGGTATTCATCCAACTTTGATTTGAGTGCGTTTACTGAAAAAGTGTCGGCCAATCTCAAGGCGGTATTGACGCTTACTGCGAGAGTCGAAGTACTACCTCCTGGTAGTATTGAAAGGTCTGAAGGAAAGGCAAAGAGAGTCATCGACCTTAGAAAAAAATGAACACCCTAAAGAATAAGACAGATAGACTTGCTACTTAAGTTCACTTATCCTATACTTCCAAAATGAATCCTTTTTGATCACATCTTCTTGTCATAGATTGATGGTCTTGTAGAAATTCAAGCTTCTGATGGATTTGAAAAAACCATCATGTTCAAGGAATGAGAATCTCATGTCTCAAGGCGTACCTCTATGCAGTGCGTTGCAGATAAGGAGATAAAACCAGCTGCAGATACTGAGATCAAGTCCCTCACAAGGAATTGAACCTTTTACAAAACCGTCATAGAATGAAGTACCCCGCAGCAAGCTACGGGGTATCTTAAAAAACATTGAACGCCCCAAGGGGCGGGGCCACTTGTCTGCCTTTTACCAGCCTTTTACCAGCCTTCGGCTGGTCGGCTGACTGGCGGATTGAAAAATGCATTAACCCTTGTATTAGGAGTAAAGGATATTAAGCAACAAACTTTCATAAAACCCGTAAGACTAAGACCTGGAGACCTCATCGGCGTTATCTCTCCTTCAAGCCCGGTAAGCAGACATAATATTCAGCTCAGCATAAAGCTTCTGGAAAACAGTGGCTTCAGGGTTCGCCTGGGACGACATGTATACGACCGTCAAGACTATTTAGCCGGAAATGATGAAGACCGTCTTGCCGACCTCCATGAAATGTTCCTTGACCCGGAGATAAAGGCAATTTTCTGCTCCAGGGGAGGATATGGCAGCCTTAGAATACTTGACAAAATCCATTTCGATCTGATTAAGGCAAATCCAAAAATAATTGTGGGTTACAGTGATATCACGGCCCTGTTGATTGCTATACAAAAAATGACCGGACTTATTACCTTCCATGGTCCTGTAATTGAAAAACTTGCCCATGCCCATAAAAACAACTGGGAAATTCTTACTCAACTGCTTACTTCTGATAATTATTATCAGAAAATAGAATTTTCCGAAGGCCGGATACTTTATCCCGGAAAGGCAGTCGGGCATCTGATAGGAGGCAACCTGAGCCTGATCTCTCATCTTATTGGAACCCCCTATCTCCCTTCTTTTGAAGGTTGCCTGTTATTTCTGGAAGAAAAGGGTGAGCCCTTATACAGGATAGACCGTATGCTGACCCACCTGAAACTCAGCGGTCAGTTATCAGGACTGACAGGCATTATGGCGGGTGAATTTTACGAATGCGGAGAGATGGATGCAATTAACCGATTATTAATGCATATAGCTAATGATTTACATATCCCGGTTGCCTCAGGCCTTCCTGTTGGTCATGGGCCCATGAATATTACTCTTCCTCTTGGCGTGAAAGCGGAGCTGGATACAAATTACATGACACTTGAAATCCAAGAAGTCTGTATGGAATCATGACGGATCTGATTAAACAAAGACTCGCTGAACTGAAAAACTGGATCAATAATGAAATTAATCCTGTTAACATAACAGGTCTTTCAGGCACGGCACTTCCCTACTTCTTTTCTCTCTTCCTTAAGGATCTAAAAAAACCATGCCTCGCAATTCTACCAAGCAATAAAGAAGCAGAGCGGCTATATGATGAACTATCGTTTTTCATGTCCGGCCAAAAAGGTATGGACTTGAACGGCGCAGCACGTATATACGAATTTCCGCCTTATGATCTTACCCCCCTTACAGGTCTAAGCCCGGATATAGAAGTAGTGATTCGCCGCCTTAAATCACTTTATGCATTGATAACAGATGAAAATCCAGTGGTCATAACATCTCTCGAAGCAATATTTTTTAAAACCTTGCCTAAAAAAGCCTTTATTAATGCTATTGACTACCTTGAAACAGGAGAAGAGCTGAACAGAGATCTTTTTATTCACAGACTTGAAGTAAATGGTTACCAGCGTACCTCTCTGGTTGAAGAAAAAGGAGCCTACTCTGTCCGTGGCGGTGTTATTGACTTCTTTTCGGCTCTTTACCCAATGCCGATCCGCCTGGAATTCTGGGGTGATCGTATCGAAGCTATACGGCTGTTTGATCCACTCAGCCAGAGGTCACAAAATTTTTTAGAGGAAATAGTAATTCTGCCTGCAGCAGAAGTTATCATGGATACAAAAAATATCGAAACGGCTCGGTCTATGGGCAGACTCCCGAACCAGCCTGAGTATGGTATTCACTTCCCCGGAGAAGAGGCCTGGCTTAATCATTTTTATCCGCACCTTGAAACTATTTTTCATTATCTTCCTGAAAAAGGGATTATTGCACTTTTTGATCAACATCGTACCGAGGCAGTATTTAAAAAAGCAAAAGACAAGTTCGAAAATGACGTAATTAAATATCGTCAAGAGGCATCGGAAAAAAGGATACCATTCCCCGAAACTGAAGGTGTCTTTGCATCCCTTGAAGAAATAACATCAAAAAGTACAAGTCACCAGAAACTTAACTTCAGCGAATTGGATCTTCATGGCAATAATATCGATCAGGGAATGTACATATATTTTGAAGGTCCTTTTCAGATAGATTATGACCTTGATATGCGCCTTGTTGGCAAAGGAAAGGTATCCATAGCTCCTCTTGTGGAAAAAATATCCAGGTGGGTCTCTTCCGGGGCATCGGTTATCCTCGTTATCCGTACTGAACAGCAGGCGAACCGTTTACGGGATATACTTGAAAACTACGATGTGCGAATAGGCCTGATGGTTCCCTTCTGGACTGAAATAACTCATAAGCCAGGATTATATATATGTACAGGCCGTATTTCAAAGGGGTTTATATGGCCCGATATTGGTCTGTATGTAATAAGTGAAAACGATATTTTCGGCACAAAGAGAACTGTCTCCGACGAAAGAAGAAAATCAAGAGGGAGTGAGCTTAACTGGTCAAATTTCAGTCAGCTCAAATCAGGTGACTTTATTGTACACGAGGAACATGGAATTGGTCGCTATATCGGGCTTGAAAAGCTTGAAATACATAAAAAAGTTAACGACTTTGTTATTATACAATACGCCGATAACGCCAAGCTCTACATACCGGCCGACCGCATAAATATTTTACAGAAATATGCAGGATCAGATGAGACAATACCGAAACTTGACAAATTAGGCGGCCTGAGCTGGAATCTTGCAAAACAAAAGGCAAAAAATTCAGTCAAAAGAATTGCCAAACAGCTGGTACAGATATATGCCCTGAGAAAATACCGCAAAGGACATGCATTTTCTCCTCCTGACCACTATTTCAGGGAATTTGAAGCCACTTTTAAGCACGAGGAAACTTACGATCAAATTAAGACAATTGAAAATGTCCTCGACGATATGACTTCAGATCGACCAATGGACCGCCTTATATGTGGCGATGTAGGTTTTGGAAAAACCGAGGTTGCGGTCAGGGCAGCTTTCCTGGCCGTATCAGAGGGAAAACAGGCAGCCCTTCTCGTGCCTACCACAGTCCTGGCTGAACAGCATTATGAGACTTTTAAAAACAGGATGTCCCCTTACTCGATACGAATCGGGATACTCAGTCGTTTCAAAACAAAGGCTGAGCAGACAGAAATTCTGGGCAAACTTAGATCAGGGGAAATTGATATATTAATAGGAACTCACAGGATCCTGCAAAAAGATGTAAAATTCAAAGATCTGGGCCTTTTAATTATCGACGAAGAACAGCGGTTCGGAGTTAAGCAGAAAGAGGCATTAAAAAAATATAGATCTATTATTGATGTATTGGCCATAACTGCAACTCCGGTTCCAAGGACTCTTCAGATGTCCATGACAGGAGTCAGAGACCTTAGCATCATTGAAACTCCTCCCGAAGACAGGCTGTCTATTCAGACATATCTATCGCCTTATGATGAGTCCCTTGTTATCCGCGCTTTAACCTTTGAAATGGAAAGAGGAGGGCAGGTCTTTTTTGTCCACAACAAGGTTCAGACAATAGAAGACATGGCAGACAAACTTAGAAGTCTCGTTCCCGAGGCACGCTTTGCAGTAGCACATGGCCAGATGAAGGGAAATGAACTCGAAAACAGAATGATACAGTTTATCAACAGGGAAATAGATGTGCTCGTTTGCACAACAATTATTGAATCCGGACTTGATATACCGTCCGCCAATACAATTATCATTAATGAGGTTGATCGCCTTGGATTAGCACAAATATATCAATTAAGGGGCAGAGTGGGCAGATCCAAAGAAAAAGCCTATGCATACCTGCTGCTGTCAAATGAATCCACGCTTTCAAAGGATGCAGAAAAAAGGCTCAAGGCACTCATGGACTTCTCCCGTCTGGGTGCGGGTCTCCACCTTGCAATGCATGATCTTAAGATACGTGGCTCAGGTAATATTTTAGGGTTCGCCCAATCCGGGCACATTTCTGCAGTAGGTTATGAACTTTACCTCAAATTGATTGAACAGGCCGTTGCTGAACTAAGAGGTGAAATATGGGAGGAAGACATAATTCCTGAGATCAACTGGAACATAAATGCGTTCCTTCCTGAAGATTATGTAATAGATACAGATGTCCGTCTGAATCTATACCGCAGGCTTTCGGGTATAAGTGATAAAAGAGATTTATCTGCCATAAAAGAAGAGATTCATGATCGTTTCGGCCCCGCTCCGATTGAGGCAGAAAATCTTCTTGCTTCGATATCTATCCGGCTGTTACTGAAAAAAGCAGGGATTAATAAGCTTGAAGTCGGACACAAAGGAATTACCATGACTTTTGCACATTCAACTAACGTTGATACTGAAAAAATAGTCCGGATTGTGGAAAAAAAGCCTCATAGATTTAGATTATTACCCCAGAATAAAATAACAGTTAATATTCGCCTGCCATCGCCGCCCGAATGTTTCGAAAGGATTGAAAAAATCATTGAAGATTTTTTTTCATAGAATCTAATTACCAATAAAACCGGGCCAATCTTTATAAATAGCTGTGAAATATTAGCTTACTCAAGCTGCAGATACTGCATGCCAGTCTTAGATGCAGATTAAGCCATGCTGGGGAAACAAAGTTTTAAAAAAGATATTTGCATTTTATTATAATGATGTTAATCTAAATATTTTTAATTTACATTTTATCTGATTTTTTAATATGATCTTTAGCAGATGTTTAATTTCATTAATGGGTTTTCACCTTCTTGCATGCTGCTTTCTGATAAGCATTGCAACGTTTGGCTGCCTGAAGTTTGAACAGACGAACAAAATGGCAGTCATTACTGTTGGAACAAGGGCTGTCACATCTGAAGAACTGAAAAAAGATATTGAATTCATAAGCGCTTTAACAAATTTTCGTTCAATTCAGAATAATGAAATAAAATCTCAACTAATAGAACATATAATTAATCACTATCTGATTCTGGAATACGGAAAAAACCAGGGAATTTCGATAAATGAAAATGATATGCAACTTGCGGTCAGTGAATTTAAGCGTGAATACACTGAGGAGTCTTTTCAGGATGCTTTGCTTCGAGGATATGTGAACTATGATCAATGGCATGAAAGGCTTAAGGAACAGTTGCTTGTAAAAAAAATTATCAAAAGTGTTATTGATACTATTCCTTCTCCCAGTTACCAGGTAATTAAGGAATATTTTGAGGCTAACACTGATCAATTCAGATCTCCCAGAATGGTAAAATTCAGACAAATCGTCACAATGACAGAAGAGGAGGCGTCGGACATTCTGAAAAGATTGCAGAATGGTGAAAATATGAGTGACCTCGCGTTAGAATATTCAACAACGCCGGAAGCGGAGAAAGGGGGAGAAGTAGGCTGGGTAGCATTCAGCGACCTCGAGGAATCAATGGAAGAAATCCTATCCTCTCTGCCTGAAGGAAAAATTAGCCCTGTTAAAAAAACTCCTTACGGATATCATATTTTTGAAGTCCTTTCGGTAAAAGAAGAAGGTATTAAAGATCTGACGGAAGTGGTTAAAGAAATAGAATCAAAACTTTTAAATGAACAGTGTGAAATATTTTTGCAAAAATGGTTAAAAGAACTTCGATCTCAATTCACAGTTAAAATCAACCAGGAGATGCTGGCAAAACTGAAGATGTCATGATTTTAAATATCCCAGGTAATATCAAGGTTTTGTGGAAAACAATTAATAGAAATGGCTTAAAAGAACAAGTTGAAACTTGAAATCATGTATATATTTTTCTCCTCGGAGACTGTGTCATAATTTTTTAAATTACACAAAGATGATGAACTCACAAAAAGTCATAAATTGCTTTTTTTCGTCACCCCGGCGAAGAGTTAGTATCGTAATTGGAGAAAATGCCAAAAAACGTCATGCCGGCGAAAGCCGGCATCCAGACCACATTAAAAACACTGGATTCCGTGTCCCGCTCCGCTTGCACGGAATGACGAAAATGGAATTATGACACAGTCTCGAAAGCCAGGGGCCAGTAATTTCATACACTTATAGATTACGGCTGGGGTTTATCCCGCACTTGATGCGGGACCGGAATGACGATCGTTTGACTTTTTACGAGTCTTTCAAAGATATGTTATATAAAATTTTCAGAAATTTTTGGATGTACTTGAATCTCAAACAGGAGCTATCAGAATGAGGTCATTAAAACTTTCCATTGTGTTTATAATAATTACCATTGCATGTCTATTATGCGAGTTATCGGCTTTTGCTGAAATCTGCAATAGGATCGTAGCAATTGTAAATGACGATATGGTCACACTCTATGAGCTAAACAGCAAGATTAGCGAAATTACCGGCATAGATCCCTCTGAACTTCAACACCGTAATGAACGAATGTATATTGAAACTCGCCAAAAAGCACTTGATTTATTGATTGATCAAAAGCTTACCGAAAAAAAAATCAGGGAGCTGGGAATAAAGGCAGATAAAGAGCAAGTAGATGCTGCTATTGAAAAAATCAAAAGAGAAAATCTTATGACGAATGAAGATTTGATAGACAACCTTAAAAAACAGGGGCTAACCTATGAGTCTTTAAAAGAAAACATAAAAAATGATATTGAGAGGATGCAATTGATTAACCTTGAAGTTAAATCAAAAATAATCATTAAAGAGGAAGATATCAAACAGTACTACACAGAGAATAAAAAAGACTTCGAAAGTGAAGAAATGGTTCATCTTGCTGCTATCATTTTAAAAAGAGAAAATCCATCAGATCAAAATGAGACCGACGCTCTTTACAATAAACTTATTGAAATCCTTTTAAAAATTAGAAATGGCGAAGACTTCGGTAAATTAGCCATGGAATTTACTGAAGGTGCAGGAAATGAAGAAGGTGGCGATCTTGGATTTTTCAAAACAGCCCAGCTCGATCCTCAGCTAATAAAAATCCTTGAAAAGATGGAGAATGAAGATGTGACAGACCCGATAATATGGCCCTCCGCAATACAAATCATCAAGCTTCTGGATAGAAAGAAAAAAGAAGTTAAACCAATCGAGGAGGTCAGGGAAAAAATTTATGACATACTTTACCGGGAAGAAGTCAATAAAAGATACTCAGCATGGATTGAGGAACTGAGAGAAAATTCTTTTACAAAAATAATATTTTAAACTCCAGTTTTAAAAAATGAAGGAAAAGGGATATAATCAGAACATTATCCAGGATGGAGAAAAAGAAAATCCTGTTAAAAGTGGATTAGGCCTCTTTTTGAGAAATGAAAGGATCAAGGCGGGACTTGATTATAAACATATATTCAATATTACAAGGCTCCAGCCACATATACTTAATGCCCTTGAAGATGAAGATTGGGATAATCTGCCTTCACCTGTCCTGGTAAAAGGATTTATACGCACCTATGCAAAAACCATTGGCTTGGATGAGACAAAGGCTTTGAATCTTTATGAGGACTACTTCAAATCCCAACATTCAGAACCTCCGAAATCCTTGAAGCAGGTAAAAAATAAAATGTGGCTGCCCGCAGCAGTTACAATTTCGTTCCTTACTGTTATATGTGTTTATTATGTGTGGGCCGGATATCCATTTCATCAAGTACCTTTTAGTAATATAGTGATTAATAAAGAACTTATTGATGATCCGGGAAATATTCACAAACCGGATGAAGAGCTTAGTACCAAAAATAATAAAATCGAACTTTCAACAAATCAAATAGATCAAATTCCAGATGTTTTTGATATAGATAGCCATACTCTGCCTTTGGAAGATCAGGATATGGCTGAAGTTTTTCCCGAAGAAAAAATTCTTGCCGCTGATGCTACAGGCGCAAGTGAATTCTCAGCGCCGGAACTTACTTTACGGGCAAACATTATTGAAGAAACCTGGTTAAATATAATTATAGATGATAAAGACCCAATGGAATATATCTTTCAACCTGGAAGCAGCCATGAATGGAAGGCAAATAGAGGCTTCAAATTGCATATTGGCAATGCAGGTGGCATAAATTTTAATATTAACGGCAGCAGGATAGAAACTCTGGGAAAAACTGGACAGGTAATCAGGATTGTCCTTCCCGAAAACTACAAAATAAGGAGCCCTCAAAATTAATATGGAAAATGTTTTTGATACTTTTGAAGCAAGAGGTTTTATAGAACAGACAACCGATCCAGAAGGTGTGCGCAATTTGCTTAGCAAACCTGCAACCTGTTATATTGGCTTTGACCCCACAGCAAAAAGCCTGCATGTTGGAAGTCTACTTCCGATTATGTCCTTGATGCATATGCAAATGGCCGGTCACAGGCCTATTGCAGTCGTCGGTGGCGGCACAGGGATGGTCGGAGATCCAAGCGGAAAAACAGAACTTCGACCTGTAATGACTAGAGAAAAGATTAATGAAAATGCAGAAGCCTTGAAAAAGCAACTCTCCCGGTTTATAGATTTCACCGATGAAAAAGCTGTTATGGTGAACAATGCCGACTGGCTCACCAAACTTAATTATATTGAATTTCTAAGGGACATTGGACGCCACTTCAGTGTTAACAGGATGCTGGCGGCAGAGAGCTATAAGGTAAGACTCGAAACAGGTCTTAATTTTATAGAGTTCAATTATATGCTCCTGCAGGCATATGACTTCTGGTATCTGTTCAAGCACTACGACTGCCGCCTTCAGATGGGTGGAAATGACCAGTGGGGAAATATCCTCGCAGGGGCTGACCTTACAAGACGTCTGGAAGGCGAGATTATACACGCCCTTACATTCCCGCTATTGACAACTTCTTCCGGCATCAAGATGGGTAAGACACATGAAGGAACAGTCTGGCTTGATGCGGAGCTTACCTCACCCTATGACTATTATCAGTACTGGATTAACCAGAATGACAATGATATTCCTCGTTTTCTTTCGCTGTTCACACTATTGCCTTTGGAAGAAGTGTGGAAATTAGGAGAGCTTAAGGGTTCCGATATCAGAGAGGCAAAGGAGGTTCTGGCCTATGAAGCAACAAAATTGTGCCATGGGCAAAAAGAAGCGGAACACGCCCGGAAAGCTTCCAGGCAATTATTTGGTCAGGATATTTCGGCGACCTCAAGCTCTGCTCCGCAGTATGCTATTGCTTCAGTTGAGCTTGAAAAAGGAATTCCGGCCTACATGCTTTTTGAAAAATGTGGTCTGTGCAAAACAAGGGGTGAGGCACGTCGCCTTCTTTCACAGGGGGGTGGATACCTCAATGACAAAAGGATCGAGGACTTCGACCAGAAAATAGACTTAAATAATCTAGTCAATAATACACTTTTGATAAGAGCAGGGAAAAAGAAATATATGAGAATTACCTTATTATAGGATCTGTAACCTGGATCGTTAATTTGCTTGAATACCTGCTGGCAGGTTTGAACATCAACAGATTTAGCATTTGCAATGAAAAACACGGACAACATATCCTTTGAAGAGGAAAAAAATATGGACTTTGATCCGGATAATGAAAATTCCGAATCCGACCAGGTTCAATTCTCACCTGTTTTACAGACTGGGGGAAGGGCTTTAGTCCCTTTTGACCCTCTTCAGATGTATCTCCTCGAAATTAGAAATTTCACGTTGCTTACAAGAGAAGAAGAAAAGAAATTGGCCATCAGGATCAGGGAAAAAGGGGATGAAAATGCAGCCTATATGCTGGTTACCTCGAATTTGAGGTTGGTTGTCAAAATAGCAATGGATTTTCACCGTTACTGGACAAAAAACATATTAGACCTTATCCAGGAAGGCAACCTGGGACTTATGCAGGCAGTAAGAAAATTTGATCCTTATCGCGGTATTAAATTTTCTTACTATGCATCTTTCTGGATAAAGGCTTACATGTTAAAATTTATAATGGATAACTGGAAACTGGTAAAGATTGGAACAACACAGACCCAGAGAAAATTATTCTTCAATCTTGCCAAGGAAAGAGACAAGCTTATTGCTGAAGGTTTCAGCCCTGAACCTAAGCTTTTAGCTGAACGCCTTGATGTAAAAAAAGAGGAAATTGTAGAAATGACTCAGCGATTAGGGGGTTGGGAGCTTTCTCTCAGTACTCCGATTGGTGATGATTCAAAAGAATCCTACGGAGACCTCTTGCCTGACCATGTTAAAGGTGTTGATGAACGACTTTCGGAACATGAAGGCATGGAGCTTCTTTCAAAAGAGCTTGAAGATTTTCGCAATACACTTTCTGGAAAAGAGGCAGAAATATTCGACAACCGTATCATGTCCGACAAACCATTAACCCTTCAGGAACTCGGCGACAAATACAATATTTCCAGGGAGAGGGTTCGTCAACTGCAGGAAAAAATAGTTAAAAATGCAAAAAAATGGCTTAAAGAAAAAATTCCTAATTTTGAAGAAGAATATTCAGACTCTATTAAATAATCTATAATTTATAAAAATTTTTCGATAGCCTTGTATCCCCCATCCTGATATAGCGGGGCCACAGGGAGATTCAATATTTATTACTTATGCATTCCAAGATTTTATCATATTTAAAAAAGCTCTCATTTTATTGTTTGACGTTATCGCTGATCTGCTTTTCAGCCTTATCATCTGCCTTGTTTCCGGCGTGTTCATGGCAAAGACCAGATCTAATCGATGAAAAACCTGTCCCGGTAATACACAAGGGAGGTCACGAAAAGGATAATATCCTCAAGGCCTATACATGGTTCTCAATGTACTCTCTTGCTGAGTCTAATGGAAATTATGACGAGGCAGAGGAATGCCTTTTGAAAGCGCTTGAAAATGATCCTGACTCGGCATATCTAAATCAAAAGATGTCGCTGCTTCTCAGAAGGTCAAAACAATACAGTAATGCCTTGACTTACGCCTGCAAAGCTGAAGAGCTTGACCCTGATAATTATGACATATTAGTTCTGGTGGCAGATCTTTTTTCACTCACCGGCAATAATGAAAAAGCCATCATTCAATATGATAAAATACTGAATGTTGATCCGGATAACCTGAGGATAAGGCTGCTTCTTTCTACTATTCTGATTAGAGAGAACGAATACCAGAAGGCCCTTGTCAATTTAGACAGACTGCTGGAGCAGAACCCGGAGATGCTGATAGGCTATTATTACCGTGGAAGGATTTACCTGGAGCTGGGCAGTTATAAAGAAGCTGAAGAATCTTTTCAAAAGGCCCTGCAGATTAACCACGCCCTTGAACCAGCATTATTTGATCTTGGAACTCTTTATCAGATCACTAAAAGATATCAGGACGCTGTCAGGAGCTATGAAAAATTAATCGAATTTTATCCTGATAACATAAATGCAAGGGAAAGACTTCTTAATCTTTACATCAGGCTTGATCTTAAAAATAAGGCTGAAAAACAAATAGAAGAAATAAAAAGCTATTCAAAGCCGGGAGAACATGGCAGGCAGGCATTAGGACTTTTATATCTAAGGCAGGGCAGATTGGATGAATCTATCGAGGAGTTAAATCTTATCGTTTCAGCATGGCCCAATGATGACAGATCCAGATATTACCTTGCCACGGCATACAAAGAAAAAGGAGATAATGAAAAAGCACTTGAACACTTCAAACACATCAAATTGGAATCAAAGTATTTCATCAATGCTCAAATACAAATTTCAGACATCCTTGATGCAAAGAATGATTATGATGGAGCCATAGAGACCCTCAAAGACGCAATTATAAAAACACAGGGCAACCAAAAGCTTTTTCTTATGCTGGCGTCACTATACGAAATGAACAAGGACTATGCAAAAGCTATTGAAACCTTAAAAGAAGGCCTAAAACATCATGACAGCGACATTGAACTCCTTTTTCAACTCGGGGTTCTTTTTGACAAGACAGATGACAAGGCATCCTGCATTAAAACCATGCAGAAGATACTTCAAATTAAGCCTGATCATGCTGAAGCACTTAACTATATAGGATACACATATGCAGACCAGGGAATTAAGCTGGATGAAGCAATGGAGCTTATCCAAAAGGCGGTCAAATTAAAGCCTGAAAGCGGCTATATAATGGACAGCCTGGGCTGGGTATATTATCGCAAGGGTTTTTTTGAAAAAGCACTGCTCCATCTTGAAAGAGCTGCCGAACTGACTCCCGATGATCCAACTATTAGTGAACATCTTGGAGATGTCCACTTTACTAAAAAAAACTATGCCAAGTCTCTTGAATATTACAAAAAGGCTCTGTCACTTCAACATCCTCATGAAGATAGAATAAAAAAGAAAATCAGTGAAGTGGAACAATACCTCGAAAAGAAGGAATAATCAGTTAGCCACAATGAAATCTCCCTTTACTGGTTTATGGGAGCTTCGTTGAGGTTGGATCAAAGGGTACATAATACAGTTAAAGAATATGTTCAAAATTAATGGATTACTAAAAAATCAATCCGTAAAAAAGCCCGCTAAATCGCATCAAAAATATTCAGCCTTTAAAGGATATTTTTCTATTGTGCTGATCTCGATTTTAATCATTTTTATTTTCGGGTCCTGCGCACCATTTTCCTTAAAAACCCGTCCAACCCCTCCCCCTTTCAGCCAGAATGAAATATTTAATATTTTCAGCAAATTCAAAAAGCAAAAAAGATGGGCCGATACCTTTTTCAGTTCAGGCAGGCTGGAATTCAGGGGCAGTGATATCGAAGGTGAATCAGATATACTGATAGCCTGCAGCAGAGATCCATTCAGGCTTAAAATTGAACTCACACATTCCTGGGGCAAACCTCTGCTTCATATCCTTATCCATGAAAAGACTTTTCATATCCTCTCGTTTCAAGAGAAGCAATACGGCATTGGGGAATTGGGGGATTACTTTAAGTGGAGTTTTTTCCCTGTATCTTTAAATCAGGATCAGCTTTGGGGAATTGCACGCGGATTTCCTGTTCTCGAAGATTATAAAACTGTAGTATCCGGAAAAGGAAACCAAATCACCCTGCTTGACAATAAAGGCAAATACCTTCAGGTCATTGATTTCCTGCCGGAAAGCGATCTGCCCGGTAAGATTTCTTTTCCCCAACAAAAGCTGCAGATTTCATTTATGGATTTCCAGACAATAGATGATCTTTATTATGCAAGCAGTATTATGGCAAAAGATGACACAAATGATAATGTACTTATTCTTAACTTGAAACAAATGGTCTTTAATAAACCCATCTCTGAGGATTTTTTTGTTTTGGAAATCCCACCCGACTTTAAAATAATTCAGATCCCGGGATCAAAAGAAAAATAGGATAGGCTCATTTGGATATCTCCATTATTATCGTTAACTGGAACACTAAATACCTGCTCATTGAATGTCTTGATTCCATATTTCAGACCGTAAAGTCGATCAGTTTTGAAGTCTGGGTCGTGGATAACGGATCAGAAGATGGAAGCATTGAGGCAATCAGGGATAGATACCCTGGCATAAATACTATAGAAAACATGATGAATCGTGGCTTTGCATCAGCCAATAACCGTGCTTTAAAACAAATAAAGGGGCGTTATGCATTATTGCTGAATACTGATGCCAAGCTTACTGATGGAGCAGTAGAGCATCTGTTTAACTTTATGGAAACCACTCCAGAGGCCGGTATGGCATGCGGGCAGCTGTTAAACCCTGATGGCTCCAGGCAAAACTCATTTGCCAATTTTCCTTCCGTTATAAGTCTGCTTTCTAATGAAACAATCCTGAGGACCCTTTTCCCGAATCGATTTCCAAGCAAGAGAAAACAATATACGTCTCCAGTAGAAATAGAATCCTGTATAGGTGCCTGCATGATAGTTCGAAAAAGGGCTATGGATGAAGTTGGATTACTTGATGAGACCTATTTTTTCTTTTTTGAAGAGACTGACTGGGCCTTCAGGATGAAAAAGGCCGGGTGGTACTCTTATTTTGTTCCGGGTGCCAGGATAATCCATGGACAGGGTAAAACTGTGGGAGCAAATTCAAATGCCAGGATTATGTTTTATCGCTCAAGATATATATATATTAAAAAATGGCACCGGCGTTCCTGGCTGGCTATGCGTATCATTATCTTTACCCGTCTGCTCATTAATGCAGGATTAAACCTGGCAGGTGTAATGGTTACTTTTGGCATGTATCCTGCTATAAAAAAGAAACTTGAGATATATGGCAGACTGATATTGTGGCATCTGAAGGGGTGTCCCTGACCCAATAAGGAATCATACAAACCGGTAAAACAGCTCTGGTAAAAAATATCACAGCTAATCTCCGGAGACAATAATTTTCCATAAAGGAATAATATTTGTGTCTTTAAAGCAAAGCAGATTTAACTTTTCACGGGAAGCCCTTTTTGTAATCCTGCTGGGTTTTGCTATTCGGCTTTTTATCTGCCAGTTCACCTATATAATCAATCCGGACGGTGTACTGTACATACATCAGGCAAGGGCATTATACTACAGGCAATGGGAATCTCTTACCACCTGCAGCATGAGTTTCCTGTCTATCTACCCCGTAATTATATCATGGGCATATTCCATTTTTAATGACTGGATCATTGCAGCCAAATCAATATCAGTCCTTTTTGGCTCCATGACACTGATACCTGTTTATCTTTTGTTTCGTCGAATTTTTGATGATAAAATCAGCACGTTAGGCACTCTGGTCTTTGCCCTCATGCCTGTATTTGCAATCAGAAGCGCTGATGTTGTCAGAGGACCTGTTTACTGGTTTTTTTCAGTCCTGGGGATATACTTTTTTGTCAGCCGGTTCTACGGCAGTAAATTCCGCCTGTATCTGTTCTTAAGTTGCCTGTCTTTTTTACTGGCTTCACTCGCAAGGATAGAAGCCATGATGTTTATAGCATTATCCTTATTTTTCCTGCTGATTAAAGATGCCAAAAAAATACAGAGTTCGGCTTTTTTTATACTGCCGTCTTTTATTGCACTTTTTCTGATCCTCAGCAGCTCCATATTTTTAGATTTATCAATTAGCAGTATTTTCAGGATCAATGAAATCCAGGTAAAATTTTCAGGACCATTTATCGAACATATTAATCTCAGGGCCTATCTTCAAGACCTGTCAAATCAACAGCACATTGAAACAGTGAAATTCTTTCTGCACAAGGCAAGAAATCTTACCTGGCTGATCGCAATAGGAACTCTCTTTGTTTATGTAGTCAAAGTCTTTTTTTATCCCTTTTTTTTACTTTTTTTGGCTGGGTTTATGAAATTAAATGGCAAAATAAAAGAAATAAAGCCAATTTTTTATCTGCTGATTCTGTCCGTAGCAGCTCTGGTTGTATTATATTTTCATATATTACAGACCTGGATAATATCACAGAGGTTTATGGTTTTATTTGTTTTGCCTTCCTTCATATTTATTGGATTTGGTCTTAAAAACTTAACAAATTTTCTGAAAGCCCGGCTTTCCCTGAGTCTTCCTGCGGCTCTATCATTAGTCTGCCTTCTGGTACTGGTCTTCGGCCTTTCCAAGGATCTGAAACCAAGAGAGGCAGATAAGCTGGTTTTCAGAGAAATCGGTGAATTCATTGCTAAACAGGAAGGCAACAGCAAAGAAATAGAAATTGCAGCATCTCTGCATACAATAAGATGGTTATCCTTTTATGCCAATCTGAATTATCCCGGTGCCCCGTGTCCCCAGCCATGTAGCAGTTTTTTAGCGATAGTCGGAGATAGTTATAAATGCTTTATACGTAATCTGCATCGAAATAAATTCAGATACTTTCTATGGGAAGAAAAACATTGGCCAAACCACACATTTAATTTTATAGAACAGAAGAAGGCAGACGATTTTTCAGAACTGAGACGATGGAACCACCCCGATACCGGTCGGATGATACTTTTTAAGTTAGCTGATTCATGATCCTGCTTCTATTTTTAACGGCACACGCTTTCCATCTGCAAAAAGATGGCACAGTTCCTGAGCAACACACCATTTTATCTGCGCTTGTGAATGAAAACTAACGCCTTTCGGCGCCCGGGCTGTCAATTCAAGTTCCCCGCTTTTGAGATGAAGGTACTGGTCAGACCCAAGATTACTAACAATCTCTACACTTCCAGGAAATCCATGAACAGCTTCGACTATCCTCATATCCTCGGGCCTGATTCCCAGAACGGCTTCTCCCAGAGAAAGGCCATCCCACAGATCTAAATCCATATTGAAATCAGGGTGGTTAAAATAGAATTGTCCTGCCCTGTGTTCAATGTGTCCATTTATCAAATTCATGGCCGGCGACCCTATAAATGTAGCCACAAAAATATCCGCAGGGGATCCATAGACCTCCTCCGGCGTACCAATCTGATGTATTCGTCCTGACTGCATTACAGCCACTTTATCCCCAAGTGTCATTGCCTCTATCTGGTCATGAGTAACATATACCATGGTCCCCTGAATCTCCTGATGCAGCCTTTTCAGTTCCACACGCACACTGACACGCAGACGGGCATCGAGGTTGCTTAATGGTTCATCAAAAAGGAAAATTCGAGGTCTTCTGACAAGGGCTCTTCCCATAGCCACCCTTTGTCGCTGACCTCCTGAGAGCTGACGCGGCTTTCGGTCAAGCAGACCTTCAATATCGAGAAGAGCTGCCGTAGCCATCACCCGCTCTGGAATCTGCTTAACAGGCACTTTGCGCATCCTGAGTCCGAAAGCAAGGTTATCAAAAACCGACATGTGCGGATAAAGGGCATAACTCTGAAATACCATAGCCACATCACGGTCACGGGGTTCCAGATGATCTATAGACCGTCCATCCATAAGGATACTGCCTGAATCCTGATGTTCCAGACCGGCAATAATCTGCAGTAAAGTGCTTTTACCGCACCCTGAAGGTCCCACAAGAACACAGAACTCACCAGGCCTGACCGCCAGGCTTACATCCTTAAGGGCGGTAACTCGCTCAAAGGACTTACTTATTTTTTCAATATTCAATGAACTGGCCATACCCTATCCCTTAACAGCACCCGCAGAAAGGCCGCTTATGATGCGGCGCTGAAAAAACATCACCAGAATTACAAGCGGGGCTGTTGTAATTAAGGATGCTGCTGCTATCTCCCCCCATGGCACAGTGTACTCACCCTGAAAAAGGGCGATTCCAACAGGCATTGTCTGGCGCGAAGGATCAGTTACTATCAGAAGTGCCAGGAAAAACTCATTCCAGGCATAGATAAAACTGAGAATTGCGGCCGTAAATAGACCCGGGGCTGCCAGGGGCAGGATTACACGTCCGAGGACACCCAGCCTGCTGCTGCCGTCCACCAGGGCAGCAGATTCAAGTTCCTCCGGGATCTCACGAAAAAACAGTGCCAGTATCCAGACGGTCAACGGCAATGTCAGGGCCACATAGGGAAATATAAGGCCGGCAAATGTATTAAGCCATCCGATCCATCGGAGAAAACGCCAGATCGGACCTGCAATGGAAATCTGCGGAAACATTGCGCATGAAAGTATAATCAGGAGAATAAAACGGGACCAGGAAGTCTTCAAACGGGAAATCGCATAGCCAGCCAGAGTCCCGAACATCAGGGTAACAATTGTTGTTGACCCTGCGACTATAAATGAGTTTCTCAGATATGCAAGGATATCATATCTGAAAATCGCTGAGTGAAAAAAATCCAGATTAAAAGCCGGCCACACTGCTGGAGGTATTGCCGTAACCTGAGAATGGGTCTTGAATGCAGTGGATACAAAAAGTATGAAGGGCATTACAGAAAAGACTGCTGAAGCAAGAACCCCTGCTGCTAAAATGGAGCGCCTGTAAAATGAACCTTTCATATACGGGCCTCCATAAGCCTGCGCCCTGCCAGATGTACATAGAGAACGGCAAGAAAAAGTATAATAATGAATATCACTACAGAAATAGCCGAACCGTAACCCATTAACCCCTCAACGAATAATTTTCTGTACCCGTAAAGCTGGAGGACATTGGTCCCATCCGCAGGACCTCCCTGGGTCATGACAAAGGCCAGGTCGAATACTCGAAAGGCATCTATGGTTCTGAAAAGCAGCGCCACAAGCAGAGCCGGACGGATAAGAGGCAGTGTGATATGCTTAAAGCGCCGCCAGGTCCCGGCACCATCAACTGCCGCTGCCTGATTAAGTTCCTCCGGAATGATCTGGAGGCCTGCCAGAATCAGCAACGCCGCAAATGATGATGTCTTCCATATATCGGCTGTAATTATTGCCGCCAGCGCTGTATTTGGAAGGGCCAGCCATGGAATATATGATGTGCTGTTGCCCCCGAACAGCATATAATTAATAAGTCCGTATGAGTCATTGAACAGAAAACGCCACATCTGGGCCGCAACAACCGTAGGTATAGCCCACGGGATCAGCACGCACGCCCTTAGTGCACCGCGACCTGGAAAACGCAGATTAATTAACAGGGCAAGAAACAGACCGATTAACAGTTCGAAGAAAGTTGTAACCGTAACAAAAAAAAGAGTAACCCAGAATGAATGTCTGGCAACAGGGTCCTGGAACAGCTCTCTGTAATTGGACAGGCCTATGAATAGCTCTCCCAATCCGGGCAGTCCAATAATGACCCTGTGCAGACTCAGCCAGATGGATTGGCTGATTGGCAGAGCAATAAAAAGCAGTAAAATGCCGAGTGCAGGTAAAAGTAATATGAGGAAAAAGCTTTGAGCTTTCAGCCTCATGGCTCCAGGGCCTCCCCCAGTCTTAGAAATCTTTTGATACTGCCGGCAGACCTTATGGCCAGTTCATGTATATCAGCCTCAGGATCCACTATCCCTCGGCTGAAAAAACGCTGCAGCTCCTGACTTATCATCGGATAAACAGGTGATACCGGCCGCGGTCGGGCGTTCTGAAATGCCGGCAGAAAGTCCGCCAGATGAGGCATTTTTTGCCGGACTTCATCATCCCTGTAGACATCCTGTCGCGCAGGCGCAAGGCCAGCCTCCAGAGCCAGCTTCTTCTGGCTGTCATAAGAGGTCATAAAGCGGACAAAGGTAATGGCAGACTCCTTTTTGTTTGACCAGCGGCTTATACCGAACTGCCAGCCTCCGAGTGTGGAGGCAGTTCTATTTCCCTTAAAAGCAGGCAGGGGACCAACACCAACCTTGCCGCTTAATGCTGATCTTTGGGGATTGTTTGAAACTGCCCATGCATAGGGCCAGTTTCGATGAAAAATGACCTTTCCCTGAAGAAAGATATCCAGTGACTCCGGTTCCTCATAGTTTATAACTCCGAGTGGAGCGGCCGAACCGATAATACGGTCGCGTACAAAAGCCACTGCATCAACAACCTTATTATCTGTCAGATTAACGTGCCCGCTGGCTGAATTTAAAATCTCACCACCGTTTGACCACACGAATTCCAGCATATTACATACCAGACCTTCATACTGCTTGAACTGACCGGAGTATATCCTGAGACCGGGGTCATTTTCACCGGCAAGGACTTTCCTGCCCTGCGCCAGCATCTCATCCCAGGTTTCTGGCGGTTTTAAACAATACTTTTCGAGGAGGTCACGGCGGTAGAACAGTAATCCGGAGGCCACGTAGCATGGAACCCCGTATATTCCGCCTTTATATGTGTTGGCATCTATCGGGCCCTTCAGAAAAACTACACGTTCATGAATATCAAAAAAGGATGACAGGTCAAGTGCCCATCCCGCACTTGCAAATTCAGCCGGCCATACCACATCCATAAAAAAGACATCCACGGATGTATCCCTGTTTTTCAGCCGCTGGGTTACAATGGCATGATACTCTGTGGAAGAATGGGGACCAACCTGTATTTTAACACGTATGTCCGGATTTCTGCTGTGGAAGTCATCAATCAATTCTTCCCAGACTTCCGGCTGATTCGGCTTCCACGTCAAAAAAGTAATAACCTCAGTCACCGCTGCTTCGCTTTGAAGAGCCATAAATAAAATCAAGGCTGCGGCAAGTGTCAGAATTACTGAACATAACTTTCTGCAGATCCTCATCCTGCTCCTCCTTCCGCCGCCTGACTGTATCTGCCCGATGTCCATTCTTCCTGACTGTTCAGAAAATAGTCCTCTAATGCAGCCGGCTGCCGCAACCCTATCCTTCGATAAAGCAGGGGGCGCCTCTGCTCCATTACAGGTTCGGCATTGCGCCACTCTTCCGCCTTGTCGAGATTAATACTGGCATGCAGGATAGTTTCGTTTTCTCCTGCACTTACCATGCGTTCGCCCTGAGGATCGAACACAGCACTGTGCCCTGAAAAAAGTTCCCCCGGACGGTTGGCATAAACTACAAATACTTCATTAAAAATAGCAGCCCCTGCCATACGGCGCCACATATAACGCACTGGAAAATGCCGTGGAACTGCTGATATGTTTACTATAATCAAAGCTCCTGTAAGGGCCAGCACACGCCAGACTTCCATAAACGCCGCATCATAGCAGATATTTATCCCGATCTTTCCCAGAGGGGTGTCGAAGGCCCTTATTTCCCTGCCTGGGAAAAAATTTTCAGTCCAGTGCACATGCGTCTTGACATAGCTCTGGATTGTCTCCCTGTCCACATATGTGGCCACATTATAATAACGTTCACCTCTACGCTTCAATTCACCGATTATGACCCGTGCATCCTGCCCCTGTACAAAACGATAAAGGTCTTCTGAAACAGAGCTGTATACAACCTTCATCTTTCTATAGAGAAATCCTTCGGGCTTTTCAAAAGAAGGATGACCGTGCAGCATCAGCTCGGGGAATATGATCAGATCACATCCGCTGTTTTCGGAAATGATGTCCTTGATTCGTTCCACATGTGCCTGTATATTGCCCGAATTGTAAT
Source organism: Deltaproteobacteria bacterium (assembly GCA_036733345.1). Lineage (GTDB taxonomy): Bacteria > Desulfobacterota > DSM-4660 > Desulfatiglandales > Desulfatiglandaceae > JAFGMQ01. The sequence continues at coordinate 80,284 of DAINAR010000008.1, forward strand.
TTATCTGGGCAATGCACAATGAAATATTCCTGGGTGTAATAATCATAATAAACTCACAGCAGGATGCAGTGATCTCCCCGTTAATAATTTAATCAGCTTAAAAATTTTACAGTAAAGCTCTGCTGTACTTCGTCTACAAGCTTCTGCAGAAAGAAACGGGCAGCATCCTCACCGTACACAATCTCACCATACCGATAAATACTGCCCTTATCATTCTGGAGATTCTGGGCAACCAATTCAGGCTGGATCTTCCCGATGTTACGGTCTGCAATGCGTTCGACCATATCATGTATCCCCGAGCCGGTCTGTGCCGGGTCCTTAATCCGAAAGGCCAGATATGCCGGGACACCCAGTTCCACTGCAGCCTGCCTGTGGACCCGCTTGCGCATCTTGTCATTCTTTCCCTCCAGTTTGAGGCGAGGTGAAATGCGCATGGAGGTCTGGATCACATCCCGATCCATGTAAGGGCCTCGCAGTTCAATTGAATGTGCCATGGTCAGTTTATCCTCACGCTCAAAGGTATCAGTATGAGAAAGATTCAGGTCTTCCCACATCTTTTCATGCAGTCTGAGATAACCATGTTCGGCCAGAACATCATTGTACCATGGGTACCCGGCGAACAACTCATCTGCGGCCTGTCCGGTAAACATTATCTTTACCCCGTCTTCCGCTGCCATCTTGGCTGCAAGATACATGGGTATTGCCACTTCCACCTGGAGCAGTCCGCTTTCCTCCACGTTTTTTATAATCTCAGGCAGAATATCCTCAACAGTTTTTTCATCAATAATGGCCGTCTTCAGCTCAAGGCCCAGATCTTCAGCTACCAGCCTGGCAGCCTGAATATCTCCTGAATCGGCTGTACCTGCACAATAGCAGATTATGTTCTTTCCTTCGCGCTGCAAGAGCTTTGAAACGAGGACAGAATCAATTCCGCCTGAAAAAATGACTCCTATGGTATCCTCGTACAAACCTGCTACCCTCTTGGTAATGGCCCTGCAGAGGACATCCTTGTAAGCATCCACCGCCTCTCTGAAATCCACGATATCGATCTGGGGCATCTGCAGATGATACCCCTCATGAACTCTCGCGCCTGATTCCGTAAGCTCAAGTATATCACCGGGATTCAGGCGTTCGGGTTCGTCTTTTCCGTTCCATAGTGCCTTCTTTTCTGATGCAAAGTAGGTCACATCTTCGCTGGTTACAAAGTAAAGAGGTTTTTTGCCTATAGGATCACGAGCAAGTACAATGCTTTTGCCATCGGTAACCGCAATGGTGTACATGCCGTCCAGAAGGCCCGCGACTTTTTTAACGGCCTCCAGAAGATCCCCCTCATAGGTTTCCTCCAGAAGATGAACAACGACCTCACTGTCGCTTTTTGTCCTGATATGATGTTCCCTGTAAAGCAGGGTACGAAGTTTCTGATAATTATAAATCTCGCCGCTCTGCATCAGCAGCAGTTTTCCGTCACATGACTGATTGGGATATCTGGATCCACCGTTTCCGACAATGCTGAGGCTGGAATGACCAAGTGCAATCCTGCTCTCCCTTCGTAAAAAATCTTCCAGAGATCTAATTTCCGTTCCGGGGAAAATCTCACCATCAAGATATACTACATTTTCATCAGGGCCCCTGTGCTCCATTTTCTTAAGCATATCATACAGATCAGTTGATTTCAGTTTTCCTTTATGGGCAAAGTGGCCGCATATGGCACTCATTTTAAAAACTCCTTTCGTTTTAGGTGCACGGAAGATCCGAAACACCTGATTAATATCTGTTCGGGTCCATGACCCTAAAATGCGCAGGGAAATAAGAACTTGAGGAAATCCTTAAATGAATACGAAGAAGGGTCTGAGCCCGGCAGAAAAGTATTAATGAATTGTAATTAAAATTGATTTTAATTTAATTTGAGCAGACTGTCAAGTCCAAATTTTGAAGAGAATCAAATAGTTGCGTTAAGCGGCCAGAATAGCGGGGTTTTTCTATATCAGATTGGAAGCCAATTTTCCGTATCTTCGGAATATTTCCAGATCCCGTTCCAGGTAAATATTTATGGCCTCATGGAAAGTCCAACAATTGTCATTCCTGCGAAAGAGACTGTATCGCAATTCCTTTCTTTGTCCCAGCCAGAGGCTGGTAACCCCGCCCTTGATGCGGGACCGGACTGGCGACTTTTTGCGAGCTTGTCTAAACTCGATGTATGTAAGGCAGAAAAATATAGCCCACTTTCTGAGATTCTCGGAAAACCGCTTGATACAAGAAACATACTGTATATAGGCATAATGATACTGAGAATCAAGCGCATGTTCAGTCCTTTTCAAATTTTGGATCCTGCCGTTCAATCATAACGGGAGAGCACCTTTCAGCAGATTCATAACATATTCACCTCCCTGAGTTTTTACATAATCCAGTATTATGGGCGTAAACTTTCCCACCATGTCACCGGACAACCCCAGTTTCTTAAAAGAGCCTGTCAATGCCGCCATACCTCCCAGTTTGCTCGAACTGCCGCCCAGCATGGATGACAGACCTCCGAGAGAACCCGACCCTCCTTCCAGCTTGGGCGCTGCGCCCAGCATACTGTCAATACCGGGAACTGCCTCTGCAACCTTTGAAAAATCTTCAACGCTCAGGTTCTGTTTGGCCGATTGAAAGATTGACCCCGCGCCCCCTTCAGCCTGATCCTCTGTAACCCCGAGCTGGCTTGAAAGCAGGCCAACCAGGCCCAGGTCACCCGCATGGACCGGGACATATGCCAGCCAGCAAATTAAAAACACTGCCACCAACATTCCCTGAACAAATTTTACCCTGATCATTTCACACCTCCATGTATCTATTCCTTGAGTTTTATCTTTAAAAGACCTTCCTCTACTTTAACGTCCTCAATGCCGTCAGAAAAGGTCTTCCAGAAACCCTTTTCCGTGCCGAATCTTTCAACCAGGTCAATATCTTTCATACCTCCCATCCATGAATTCGGAAGAGGTACACCCATAACCGTAATTCCCTTTAATATAACGACCGGTTTTCCGTTTTTGTAAGTAAAGGCCATGCCTGATCTGACACGGAGTATTTTACCTCCGAATACCGGAAAATCTTCATCAATCGGCAGTAGTAATTTTGCGCTTATAAGATCATTGGACAAATCAATTGCCAGCTTTTTTGCAAGATCCGTATTACTTGCCAGCAGTCCGTTTATTTCCCTTTCGGTTAATTCAATCTCCCTTTTAAGGCCTTTTTCATTGTAAGGTTCAGGTTCAAGGAGAATATCGGGATCATGACTTTCTGACAGGGATGATTTGATATTATTCTTATTAGGTGAAACAGCAACTGCTGCTGAAGGATCTATCTTTTCCAGTTTTGCAGTCAATGCCTTTTTTTCGGCTGAATTGAGTGTCACCGGTGTGAATTCAGACGGGAAAAACCAGGTCCTGAAAACAAAAATGGTAACTCCTGCGGTAATAATGACAGCTATGATGATTAGCCCGAATACCTGCAGGCAGCCAAAACGTCTTTCAGTATTCTTTGAATAATATCTGTTATCTCCCTCCATTTTTGTTTCTCCTCCTAATCTGTATTTCAAATATCATAGAGCATGTTTTAACTCAAGATATGATAGACTATCAAGAGAACCTGGAATTTTCAGGATTGTTTAAGTAAATTTATCATTTTTCAGTAAAGATCTCAGCGATTAAATCCCCGAAAAATAACCAGAACAATTACCGCCCCTATTATAGCCAGGATAAAACTGCCTGCATTGAATCCTGTCACGCTTCCCAGTCCAACTAAAGAGCCAATGAAACCGCCGACAAATGCACCTGCTATTCCAAGAAGCATTGTTGCTAAAAGTCCGCCCCGCTGTTTACCCGGCATTATCAATTTTGCAACTATTCCGACGATGAGACCCATGATGATCCAGCTCAATATTCCCATTGCTATTCTCCTTTATCTGTTTATGAATCAAAAAATGGAAATCCTTACCCTTGTCCGTTCCAAATAATCAAATCATAAAATATCCGAATAATCTCATTTCCCTCATTATCATCGATAAAAATTAAAGAAACTGAACATAAAGCCGGGCATAAGGCATATGTCTACTTGAATCTCGAAGCAGCCGACTTCAATGCACTGCTGAGAGAGTCCCAGGCAATGTCAATACCTGCTTTAAGGTCCTCCCATGCATCATCACCAGCGTCCTTAAGCTCGGTAAGTTTATTGGCGGCAGCTTCCTGTATAGATCTCAGCTCTTCGATTTTTTTGTAGTATTCAAGTTGTACCTCAGCTTTTTCACCGTCGGCCTTTGCCTTGAGCTTGTCGATCTCCGCACTCCACTCGTCTAATTTTGCCTGTAATTTCTTCTCGTATGCTTCTTTCATCCCCATGATATTTCTCCTGTTTTATAAAGTAATTAATTGAAATATTACGCTGCCAATATTTTGATGAACTCGCAAAATTTCAAAAATGCTCTCTTTCCCTCATTCCGGCCAGCCAAAGGCTGATAAACTCCTTTCCTTTCTAAGGCATAACCTGACGATAACCAGCCCGGCGAGCTTTTTGCCGAACCTGAGTTTATAGGATTAAGGCCGCCCAGAATCCCAAAGGTTACTCAACTGGATCATAAGCTAATTCTCTTATTTCCTTTTCGATTGGCAAAATAATATTGCGCGGCATCCTGCGAAGTGACTTGTCTGCTTTTTTGCTGAAGGTTATTTAATATATTTATTTATATTAACAATAAGTAATTTAATACGCAAGGAACAAAATTTTACTAACATTTTGTTTGCCACCTGCAGGAAAAGTATCATATTTTCCCGTGATGTAATGTCTTTCGGCCCTTGCCATTGATTATCGTGAATAAAGGCCCTTTATTACCCTTAGAAACTTCATACAGGTCCAAAATAAGGGTGATTTTAGCTTTGTTTTTTTATAGAATGAATTTTTTTGCTGCTTGCGGCGGGGTATCTTGTAAAATATTGAGTGACCCGGGGGGCTTGGCCTCGTCTGCCCTGGTGGATTAAAATGAATAGCGTGGGCCGATCTTAATAGTACAAACATCTTATAAATCAGGAGATGCAAGTTGGAAAAAAGAAGACTTGGAGACAGCAATCTTGAAATAACTAAACTGATACTCGGCACATGGGCCATAGGCGGAACCATGTGGGGCAATTACGATGAAAAAGGAGCAATAGAAGCAATAGAAGCGGCCATAGACCATGAAATAAACATGATAGATACTGCTCCTGCCTATGGAAGAGGTCATGCCGAGGAATTGATCGGCAAAGCAATAAAGGGCAGAAGGGACAAAATTATTATCGCTACAAAATGCGGCCTTGACATAGAAAAAGGGCTGAGAAAGGATCTCAGCCCGGAATTTATCAGGCATGATCTTGAAATGTCCCTGAAGAGGCTCGGCACTGATTATGTTGACCTTTACCAGATACACTGGCCGGCAGATAACACCCCGATCCGGGATTCAATGGCGGCCCTGATGAAATTTAAGGAACAGGGAAAAATCAGGTTTATAGGGGTATGTAATTTTTCAGGAAATGAACTGATTGAGGCAGTTAAATACGGCGAAGTAATTTCTTTGCAGCCGAACTATTCACTTCTTGAAAGGGAAATTGAAGAAGACCGGATGAAAACCTGCGTGGAATCCGGCATAGGGATTATCTCATATGGCTCTCTGGGCGCCGGCATGTTGACTGGAAAATATAAGGAACTGCCATCCTTCAGTAAAAACGATGCAAGAAGATTTTTTTACAGGTTTTTTAAACAGAGGTACTGGCAGAAAGTAAAAGGAGTTGTGGATACAGTCTGCAGAATAGCTGAATCAAGGAATATAAAACCTGAACATGTCTCATTGGCATGGATATTATCTAAACAGGGGATTTCAGGTGCGATATTCGGAGCCAGGAATGCGGCGCAGGTTGAAGATAATATCGGCAGCGCATCACTTGTTCTCTTACAGGATGAAATCAGCGAGCTGGATAAGGTTTCTGCAAATATATACACCTGATTGAATAGCATTTAAGTTTAAGTTGAAAGTTCAAATTTACTCTTGGCTCCTGATTGATAAATTCATACCTTTAATAACATCTTCTCTCCGCCTGCTGCAAATCATCCGTTTTGACAGTTCAGTAGCAACCGCAACGATTTTGATAATGAAGCACCCCGCAGCAAGCTACGGGGTATCTTAAAAAGCATTGAACGCCCCAAGGGGCGGGGCCACTTGTCTGCCTTTTACCAGCCTTTTATCAGCCTTTTACCAGCCTTCGGCTGGTCGGCTGACTGGCGGATTAAAAAGTACAGTTCAACAAACATGATTGAGAAATTGAAAAAGCGGACGAAGACTGATAAACAAGTAAGCAAAAGGTTAAATTTTATTGAAAATATCCCAAAGAGCAAAGGGCAGTCGTAACCATATAACGTGAGAAAACCGCAATACCATGTTCGACAGCAGAGATATCAGCATACAGCAAAGCCGCATCAAGATTTTAAACGAAAATCCCGTGCTTAAGAAAGACTATATCCTGTACTGGATGCAGCAGTCCCAGCGGGCCGAGTACAACCATGCACTGGAATATGCCGTTGGAATTGCCAACTATTATAAGCTGCCGGTTATGGTCCTTTTTATACTGATGGATGATTTCCCCGAGGCCAATTTAAGACACTACACCTTTATGATGGAAGGACTTTCAGGCCTTAAACAGGCGCTTGATCGCCGGGGAATCGGGATGACAGTTCAAAAAGGGGACAGAGAGCCAATCCTTGGGGAAGCGGTAAAAAAGGCGGCTGCCGTCGTCTGTGACCGCGGATATTTGAAACACCAGCGTCTATGGCGGAAAATGCTTTCCCAAACAGTGCCCTGCCGGGTCATCGAAGTAGAAAGCGATGTAATCGTCCCGGTCGAGGTAGTTTCTCCAAAAGCCCAATACGGCGCCTATACCTTAAGGCCCAAAATCAACCGGCTGATTGATGATTATTTAATAGACGTTGAGGAAATCCCTGTTAAAAAAAGCATGCCGGCCATTAAAATGAAAGGTATTGATGCCAGAGATTACAATAAGGTCTTAAAAACCCTGCACGCTGGCAAAATGGGCAATAATGTTCCGCCCGTCTCGAAGATGTTTTACGGGGGAACGCAGGAAGCAAAAAGCCGGTTTGCCGACTTTCTAAAAAGCGGAGCGCAAGGATATGCCAAAAACAGCAACCAGCCCCAGACTGATGACGTCTCCCATATGGGACCTTATCTGCATTTCGGGCAGATTTCACCACTCTACCTTGTGCTGACCATGCAGAGGGCTAAAGGCATATCAGCGGAAAACAAGTCCGCCTTTCTTGAGCAGCTTATCGTGCGAAGGGAGCTTTCATTTAATTTTGTATATTACGCAGCACAATATGACGAGTTTAACGTCCTGCCGGATTGGGCCAGGGAAACCCTTATGGCTCATGCCAGCGACAGGCGCAAACACATGTATTCGATAAAGCAGCTTGAGACTGCAAAAACCTGTGATCCTTACTGGAACGCTGCCATGAAGGAAATGATGCATACGGGATATATGCACAATTACATGCGCATGTACTGGGCTAAAAAAGTAATCGAATGGACCCCATCGCCGGAAAAGGCCTTTAAAACGCTTTTGTACCTGAATAACAAGTATTTTTTAGACGGCCGTGACCCCAATTCATACGCCGGCATTGGCTGGGCGTTCGGCCTTCACGACAGGGCATGGCGGGAGCGGCCGGTTTTCGGAAAGGTTCGCTACATGGCGGCAACCGGTCTTGAGCGCAAATGCGATATCAAGGCTTATGTGGAAAAGGTCGAGGCCAGGATACGGTAAATAAATTAGCAGAGAAATCTTTTAAGCGTGATTTCTCAATTTTAATGCAAGGGGATGGGGATTCAAATAAGTCTGCTGTTTCAAATAGGTCTTGTCATATTTTCTCACATAATGGTTGAGCAATATGATTGGTACGATCAAGGGGATTAACTCCATACGGTATTGCTCCATAATTTCAAGAAGTTCTTTTTTTTCATCAGCGCTTAGGTCATTTTTAAAATAACCCATAATGTGCATCAGGACATTGATATGTTTTTTATGAGTGGTCCTGAGTTTTAAGGCGGCTGTAAATAACTGTTCATAAGCTTGATACAATTCTTCCAGTGATACCGATTTTCCTGACGCGACAAGTTTTCCCATCCGGCGGTAGTGATCCTGACTGTGGGATAAAATCAGCATCTTGTTTTTGGTATGGAATTTGACGATATTGCCAGCGCCCTTTTTTTTCGCCGTGAGTTCACGCCAACGTTTCATTGAAAAGATCTGCTCGATAAAATGTTCCCTGAGCCTGGGATCGTTTAAACGCCCGTCTTCTTCCACTGGTATCAAGGGGAAACGTTCGGT
>DAINAR010000009.1:0-87115 GCA_036733345.1 Deltaproteobacteria bacterium
CAGGTTGGTGACCCATCATGATAAGACCCTCATTATTGTAAGAGATAATTAGTCTCTTTTATCACATTGTATTAATTATATCAAGATTTTAAATGCTTTTATCTGTGCTGCCGGCACACAAAAACAACTTCAGGCAGCAGTAAATGCCGACTGTCTTCTATGGATAACGGGGATTTGGGCAACAAGCCGTCAAGGTGTGACCCAGATCCCCATGTATAATTTTCCAACAGGCTTGATGTATAGATCTCTACCCTATCTCGTTCTGATTCGGCGCATGAACAGGAAATCTGATGGAAAATGTGCTGCCTCCTGAATTGTAACATCCCTCTTTATCTCTTATATGCGGGCAAATAGAGATTTTACCGGCACATTGATCGGATTCAAGCATAATAAATTCACAACGTTTGCTCACAAAGTCTATAATATATCCGAATCTCTCACAAAGTATCTTGGTTCGCAAAAGGTCTATGCCTGCCCCTCCGGCATTAAAATCAAATGGCTTTTTTGTAGAATACATGTGAGTATTCTGCGTATGAAAAAACCCGAAGAAAATTTGCTCCTGATTTTCTCGCGTTATTCCAACACCATGATCTGTGCAGTCAATAACAACTTCATCATTCTCCATATAGGCCCTAATTTCAATTTTACCTTCATCAGGTGTATTTTCTATGGCATTCTTTATTAATCCAAATAAAATTTTTTTAAGGACATTGCTGTCCGTATAAAGGGATATGTTTTCATCAACATCTTTCTGAATAGCAAACGTTTTACGATGGCTTTGGGATATTACGTTACTGAAGAAATCCTCGATAAAGCCTTTAAGATAAATTTTCTCAAATTTCGTTTCTTCTACCCTGTAGATGGATTCAATTCGATCATAAATTCTCCTTAAAATCAGTTTGTCATTCCCCTCTTCATCCATGAGATCAGACACAATACCTGCTGCCTGTTTCACTAAATTCAGGATAACATCTTTTTCTTTTACAGGGCGATACTCGAGGATGTCATTTACCTTTTCCTGTAAATCAAAGAGCTTACGGATATTCCGTCGCCCCATTTCTTCGTATTTATCACCTTTAGTACTGTCGTACTTTCTTAAAGTCTTTGACAGATTTCTAATAACACCGGAAAGTAAGGATATGGGGGTTTTCAGTTCATGGGCTAGGTGGTTAATCACCCTTTCCTTTGCTCTATCAATCATTTTCAGTTCCCTGTAAGCCCTTGCGTTTTCAAGGGCTATAGCAACATAATCGGACAGGTGTGTTAATACTTCCCGGTCACTATTCGTAAATTCTCCGCTCTTCTTGTTAACGATCTCCAATGCCCCGATACATTTATTCTTTTTAGTCATCAGAGGGACACAGAGTATATTATTCGTATGAAGCCCTGATTTTTTATCAATTTCATGGTAGAATCGTGTGTCTTCGTATACATTGTTAATAATTAGAGGCTCATGATTGTTGAAAACCCATCCTGCGATTCCTCTAGATTTGGGTAACCGGATTGCCAATCCTCCCACACCAGCCGAAGCAAACGCATTTAACATTTCACCTTTTTCATCCAGGAGAAATATGGAACACCTTTCAACCCCCATAATCCTGTTGGTCTCTTTGATAATGACATCAAATAATATATCATAATCAATCTCTGAAGCTATAATCTGACCGACGTGAAAGAGTTCGCTGTTTTGACTAAAAATATTATTTAAATCTCGATCTTCACTTCTTCTGATAAATTTCCTTTCCCTGAAATTATTCCTGCGGTTGGTTTGCATTTTTCTTTCCTTGTAATTGAAATTTATCTCTATATTAAAGGTAAAAAGCTAAAGCTGCCTCAAATTCTGTTGATTTGTTGTTTGCTCCAACAGCATGCTGTCTATTTCAAAACAGGACTATAAGAGTTCTGATCGTGCATCCAGGCGCATAGCTGCAAGATATCTCTTCTCCAGTAATTAATTGCGTTTTACTGCCTGTTCATAATGTTATAATATATCCTCAAATATTTGAACAATATTATACCCCTCCATAATGATTCCCGGATTAATATCAGGTTTAAAGAAATTAAACTGATGGATATAAATAATTTATTTATATTTAAACTGAATTTATATTTCTTATGCGAGTTAGTCTTTCATTCCTGGGCAATTCCAGTCAGAGACACATAAAACACCAGGATTCAGGTGAGGGGAAAGCTTGTCAGCTGAATATATTTTAGATGTTTTTCGCTCTAATTTTAAGTCATTTTCTATTTAAGAATCTGACTAAAATATAATCCATTCCTTTTAATCTATTAGTAAATTTGGAGACCTTAAACTTTTAATTTGTCCTGTTGTTACCATAAAACTGATATAAAAATCCCTTTGACATTAAAGTATAAGTTTTCTATATTATTAAATTAATAAAGGAAGCACTTATCAATCAATTCGTCAATACAAATAATTATTCTTCTTATTTTACATCAGAGCTTACTTCACCTGTTTCCTTTATTAAATTTAAATAAGTAAATAAATATTGCTAATGCTTATCTTTTCAGTCTTTTATTAAGCTTGTCCCAATGAATAAATACTAAAAAATTGGCCTATACTATAGCGGAGTTAACTCCCTTTTGGTTATATAAGTTCTTATTCCTTTAGCCATACGACTGCTACTTAAAGAATATGGAGGGCATCAAAATTGAAATGCCCAGAATGCCAATTTAAGAATTCAGATAGTATGCAATTCTGTGGAAAGTGTGGCCATGAATTAAATATTTCTTCCGAACTGCCCACCAATTACTTAAGCTTTGCCGAAAAACTCAAAAATATTCAGCGTTACCTGCCTGAAGGCCTTACTGAAAAGATTCTATCCCAGAAAGACAAAATTGAAGGCGAGCGCAAGCAGGTAACAATCATGTTCTGCGACATGAAGGGATCAACCCCTTTAACTGAGAGACTCGGCCCGGAAGAAGCATTCTCCCTTATGGATCAGGTCTATGAAATTCTAATCAGCAAGGTTCATCAGTACGAGGGCACTGTTAACGAACTCAGGGGTGACGGAATATTAGCCCTTTTTGGGGCGCCTATTGCACTTGAAGATTCGCCCTATCAGGCAATTCGGGCATCTATTGCAATTCACAGGGAAATTGCCAGGTTTAATGAAAAGCAAAAAACTCACAGTAAAAATTTTCCGATCTTGCTGCGCATAGGAATAAACACCGGCACTGTGGTAGTGGGTTCTCTGGGAAATGATCTTAGGGTCCAGTTTACGGCAGCCGGTGATACGATTAATGTAGCATCAAGGATTGAAGGTCTTGCAGAACCTGGCACCACCTATGTTGCAGAAAAAACATTCAGACTGACTAAAGGGCTCTTTCAGTTTGAGGACATGGGGAGAAGGGCGGTCAAGGGCAAAGCGGAAGCAATTCCTGTTTATAAGGTTTTATCGGCAAAAGAGGACCTGCATCGTCCGAGTTTGGGTCCTGAGAGAATAATATACTCCGAGATGGTTGGGAGGGAAAAGGAACTTAACAGGCTGAAGCTTCAGGTGATGAAGGCCATAAACAGTGAAGGTTCGGTTGTAAATATAATTGGAGAGCCAGGTATCGGGAAGTCACGACTCGTAGCTGAATTGAAAAAATCAGATGTGATGAAGCGCGTGACCATTCTTGAGGGGAGAGCGATTTCGATAGGGAGGAATTTAAGTTTTCATCCGATTATTGATTTTTTAAAACAATGGGCGGGGATAAGGGCGGATGACGGAGAGGCGGCAGCATTTGGTAAGTTAGAGACTGCTGTCAGAAGCATTTTTTCAGAGGATGTTTATGAGGCTCTTCCATTTATGGCGACCCTCATGGGGATGAATTTGTCTGGCAGTTATGCGGAAAGAGTCAAGGGTATAGAGGGTGAAGCGCTGGAAAAACTGATTTTGAAGAATATACGGGATCTTTTAATCAGGATAAGCGAATTGACCCCGCTGGTGATTGTAGTTGAAGATCTGCACTGGGCTGATAAGAGCACTCTTTACCTTATGGAGTCACTATTTCACCTCGTAGAGACCCGGAGGATTATTTTTGTCAATTTATTTCGTCCCGGCTATAAGGAGACGGGAGACAGGATAGTTGAAAAAGTTAGAGAAAGCCTACCTGTGTTTTATGTCGAAATAGTGCTGGAAGCGCTGGATGAACGAATGAGTGAAGCGCTTATCGACAATATGCTGAACATTAGCGGTCTTAACCATACCTTCATCGGAGAGATAGTTAACCGGTCCGGCGGGAACCCCTATTTTATAGAGGAAGTCGTGCAGTCCTTCATTGATGAGGGCGTGGTAGTTCTGAAACATGGAACATTCGAGGTGACTGAGAAGATTCGCACGATGACCATTCCGCATACCATTAACGACGTGGTAATGTCCAGGATCGACAGGCTCGAGCATGAGACGCGCAATCTGCTGAGACTTGCCTCAGTTATCGGGACGAACTTCTTCTACAGGATAATTGCAGACGTAGCAACCACGATTGAGGATATAGACAGCAGGCTGTCATATCTGGAAGAAATACAGATTATACGGGAAAGAAGGAGGATTGGTGAGCAAGAGTATCTTTTCAAGCATGCACTTACTCAGGAGGCCGCATATGATTCTATATTATTGAACAAACGGAAGGACCTGCACATCAGAGTTGCACATTCTATTGAGAAGGTCTTTAACCACAGACTCCCCGAATTCTACGGAATGCTTGCCTATCATTACAGCAAAGGAGAAAGCCCGGACAAGGCGGAAGAATATCTGATAAAGGCCGGTGAGGAGGCCTTGAAATCTTCAGCATCAAATGAAGCACTGTATTATTATCAGGAGGCTTTGGCTCTATATTTGAAGAAAAGTGGTGATGCCGTAGATACCGATATGATTGTAATGCATGAGAAGAATATCGCACTCGCATTGTATGATAGGGGACAGTTAGCCGAATCTATAGAGCATTTTGATAATTCGCTTAATCACTACTGGGGGAAAATACCAGGAAATTCGATTGCAGCTATCCCAAAAATCACATCATCCATTTTGCATTTTTTTATTACTTTATACCTTCCGGTATTTAAGTTTAGAAAAACACCGACATTAAAGGACGCAGAATTTATTGATTTATATCAAAAGAAATGTAAAGCCTTAGCAATATTAGAGCCTATGAGGTTTTTTTTTGAATTTCTGTACCTGTATAAAGGAGTTACAAAATTTGATATCACAAAATTCGAATTAGGACTCGAAGTCTTTATGGGGGCCAGCTCACTATTATCTTTTTCCGGAAATTCATTTATGTTGAGCAGAAAGATACTGAATTCTGCAAAACGCAAAGTTAATAATAAAAACCTGTCGATAATCACCCATTATGATTTTTTAGAAACGATACACAATTATTTAAAGGGCGATTGGGAAGCAATAAATGAGTATAACGATGATTTAGTAACTCAAAATTTGAGTATGGGAAGGATTTGGGATGCATCACAACATCTGTACTGGCATGGACTTCCAAAAATTTATCAAGGTGCTTTAAGCAAGGCCGGGTCGATCGTGAATAGATTAAAGGAAATCACCGAAATTTATGGGAATGAATTTTCCTTATTACTTATGTTTGAATTAAAAATAAATTTACTTATTGAATGTCGTATACTCAATGATGCCCTCTCTGAAATTGATAAAGCAATTAAATTGGCTCAAAAATCAATTTTTAATATATACTTATTTGATTTGTATTCATATAAGGCATGGATACATATTTTGACGGGAGATATGGATGAAGCGGGAAATTGTTTGCAGCAAGCGAAGAGAATAAGATGCGAGGTGAGCGCCGTCCCTATAGAGTTGATAAGTTTTTGTCGAATCCAGTTGGAGTTCTATCTCCGTTGTTTGAAAAAATCGATAAAAGAGGGCAATAACCAAGAATCATTTGGATACAGGAAGCAGGCTGCAAAATCGTATAAGATGATGTTAAAGGTCTCGCGGAAGGTGGCCCAACATCGAACCGAATCATATAAACTAACAGGTGTATATTACTGGTTGATTAACAAACAAAAAAAGGCCCTTTTGTGGTGGCGGAGGGCCATTGAGGAAGGAGAACAACGTGGGGCCCGTCTCGAGCTTTCAAGGGCATACTTTGAAGTCGGAAAACGTTTTCTTGAAACTGGCAGTAAATATAAAATGCTTAACGGAATCAAGGCACAGGCGTATCTGGAAAAGGCAAAAGTATTGTTTGAAGAAATGGACCTTCAATGGGATTTGGACGAATTGAGCCGAGTGGCCATGAGTTAAGATTTGTGAGCCTTTAAGTTATATGAGCAGGAAAAAATGTATGCGTCATCTCATATGACAGGTGAATATTGAATGAGTGATAAAATTGATAATTTGCTTTTGTACTGTTCCAAAATTGACTTTGGAGCTGTCAATCTTTCAGGAGAGGAAAAGGAATTCTGCAATGAACTGAATATTGAGATTTTTTCGCTCTGCAAGTCGATGCCTGATTCGACTCAAACCGATGCATTATTGTTTATCATGAAATATTTAAAAGTATCTTCCATAATATATGTAAATTTTTTCAAATATTTTTATGTGCCTGCATGGTCAATTATATACTGGCTTATTCAATCTTGCCCTAAGGAGAAAGGGCTCAAGCAAAAAGATATTAAAAATGCAAAAACAGCACATTCCATGGCTATGCTGCTGCATTCTCTTGATGATCATCTCAACGATGATGAATTACCGGCTACACATCTGACCCTGCTCTTGAGAAGCCAGGCGTGGATGATTATGACCAACGCTTTTAACAGGTTGGCGGTTGGAGTTGAAGGGGGAAAAGAAATTGTCCGGGATTTTATCAACAAATACTATTCCAGTATCTGCAGTTCAGAAAGAATCGAATCACTGGACGACTACTGCAATAAATTCAGAAAGGAGATGGCCACTTGGCTCATAGTCCCTTTACTTTTGACAAGAAAGATAAGCGCTAATGAAGAATTTTCCGATGCGATTCTGGCTGGCTATGAATCCTTTGGCATTGCCTGGAGACTGCTGGATGATATCAAGGACCTTGAAATTGATATTATGAAAGGTGCTCATTCTTCTTTGTATTGCGTTTTACCCGAAGATAAAAAGAGAATATGGGATGATAATTCTGCAGGAAAAAATGACAAATCCGTAAAATATATTTTGAATTACATTCTTCAAACCAAGGTCATCGATATCATCCGGGAAAGAATCTGCTACGAGCTGGAATCAGTGGCTGCTGTTACCAGTCGATTCGAAATGACCGGCCTTGCAGATGAATATCGCTGTTTGATGAAACCACTTAAAATCAAAAAATATCCCATTATGATTAAAGGGGATGAAAATGAATTTTCTGTCCCTGTAAGTGAAAAACTCCTGAGTATTGAGGTTACGACGCAATGCAACCTTGACTGTCTTCACTGTTTTGTTCGCGGCGACAATGCTGAGCTATCGAGTTTACCCTTTGCTGTTGTAAGAGATATTATCAGTGAGGGCTATGATACAGGATATCGCCGGCTTCATCTCACAGGCGGCGAACCGCTGCTCTGGAACCATCTGCTTAAAACTTTGGATTATGCATTTTCTTTGGGTTACATATCCATCCTTATAAATACAAACGGGACCCTCCTTTCAGAGGATATTTGTATTACACTGGCGGATCATAATAGTGTTATGATTTCAGTGAGCCTGGACGGGTCGGAAAAGTTTCACAACCGTATACGTGGAGATGGCCAATATGAGCGCACCATGCGGGGAATCGAAAATGCGCTCAATGCGGGTATCGATACGATAATATTCACTACTGTGTATAAAAGTTTACTTCCCGATCTACCTGTTTTCGCAAAAACCTTATTCGAAAAATTTCCGACAATAAAACATATAAGCTTAATTCCGCTAAAGAAGGCAATGGGTAATGGCTTTGCCCTGTCAGGCGAACTTCTTGAGCCGGAAGATTTCATTCTGCTGATTCAGGGCATTTCGCTGCTAAACATATTTGGGTTTAGAATTGACGTATTAAATGAGCCGCTGGTATATGTTGTTGCAAAACTTCTTGAAAGTCCCATAAATCAATGGTCATACCCGGTAAACCGGGGGGAAATCATTGTCATGGCAGACAGAACTATAAGACTGTCTCATTTCAGCAGAACCAGTTTCGGTCAATATAAAGCCGGTATGATTCAAAAGGTGCTGGATTCCGGTGAATATAATAGGGCTGTTTCACCTGATGAAAAAACGTGTCCATCATGCAAACATAATCCGGTATGCATAAACAATGGAATGTATCGACCTTCTGGAACAAACGGACAATGTCACCCTGTGGCGTTTTATTGTAAAAGCGTGCTGGATAGGATCATACAATAGTGACATGCCACTATTGAGAAAGGAGGTGTAACACGACAACTTGAACTATTGTTAAGGGTAAAGTGATGTCGAATAGGAATCGATTAAGTATGAATTACCAATTGGGGAACGCTTGTTGGAAGGAGTGTACATAGAAATAACATGAGGAAAAAGGAGGAAATAGTTATGGGAAAAAAGAAAATTGCTGATTTTGCGTTGGATGTATATCAACTGGGTCAGATGGGCCCGGAGCAAGAGAATGAACGGGATAGACTTGTAACGGGATGGAAGACCGCAATAGCAAGTGCAAAGCCTGTCGAAGGTGTTTATATGTTTTTTCGGCTTGAAGGCTACGATGCCACTTATGAAGAGTGCCTGAAGGTCGTAGAGGCATATGAGTATATGCGGGAAAATCCTCCATGGGCTGAGGGAGGTCCGGTATCCTATTGAGCAGTTTATAGCTAATAACTGAGTCATTACTCCGGCAATAATATATGTCAATGTTGTCATTCCGGCGAAAGCCGGAATCCACAATGATTTCGAATGGATGCCCCCGGATCGTGGTCCGGGACAGGCTTATCAAGTCCGGCATGACGATTGATGTTTTTAATCGCCGGAGTAATAATATTGATTTTTATTAGTTACTGCGGTCCTAAGCCTCTGAAAATACACCTCAAGTTTTGCGTTTTTGAATAAATGAGGCCCAAGGGAATGGTGTCAGAAGAATCGGTTAATTAAACCATATATCATAATCCTACGGCGGGATAATACGAAATAAATAGAAGTGCCGGAAAATATTATCGGCTGCGCATATTAAGTCCCGCCTGGCGGGATTAATCCTGTTAAAAAACATTTGAACATTAAGCTTATGATTTTCCAGACCTCTGATTTCATGCTTGAATCGGGGCATCAGCTTCGCCGATCTTTAGAGATCTAGAGGGGATGAAGAAAGGAGAATGGACATGAGATATTTACTGATCATGGGCCTTGTACTGGGTTTGATCATCCCTTCATTTGAGTCAGTATACGCCACCCCTTTCACCCCATTGGAATGGCAGCCCAAACACACATCCTGGGTGCGTGACCGTAATCGGAACTTTATCGATGACATAATCGATAAGCGATTGGAAAAAGAGGATAAGTTTGACATCATTGTGGATCTGAACACCTTTTTGACTGTAGGCGATATCGGGAACAAATTCAAGGATTATGGCCAGGTTAAATACGTTGGTAAGATGATCACTTTTATTTATTTAAACAATGTTGAGGCCAAAAACCTGTTTAAAATCGCGAAAATGGATGTAGTCGCGATGATTGAAATCCAACAAGATTTTCAACCCGCGCTCGACATCAGCGCCAGGGCTGTCCAGGCTAAAGACTGTGAATTTTGTCCGAACGGTTGGCAGTCTGCTGCAGCTTCGGGGTTGACGGGTTCTGGGATAAATATTGCCATCATTGATACTGGTGTGGATGATGATCACGAGCAGTTTACAGGCATTGATACTGGTGTGGATGATGATCACGAGCAGTTTACAGGAAAGTTTATAGCCGGATTTGATGCGACGATTTTTGAAGACACCAATTCAAACGGCATTGACGACTCATGCGAGCCCGCTCCCTGGGGCAACGGTAATTGTAATGGTGTTGATGACGAACCCGCTGACGGCACAACTAACCCTGATGATGACTGGAAAGGATTTGGGGAGGGTCATGGAACGCATGTTGCCGGAATTGCACTTGGTAAAGGCGTACCTGGAAGAGACTGCAGAAATCCAAACGATGAAGAAGGCAATTGTGCCGGTGTTGCACCCGGGGCAGGGATAGTTGATATTAAAGTGTGCTACACAAAAAAGCACAAAAATGGCGGAGAATGGTACGAGTCTAAATGTGAAAGTATGGATATGGCTGAAGCCCTCGATTGGCTGGGGCTCAATTTTAATAAAGATAACATTAAAGTACGGGTGGCAAACATAAGCTTAACATACGCTACCGGTAAGGATGAAAGAGGTAAAATCATATGGGATGACGATGGCACAAGTTCAATTGCCCAACAGGTGAACTATCTGTCAGCCCTCGGAATCGTAATGGTGGCAGCACACGGAAATGCCGTGCCTAATTATTGGCCGGGCACAAGGGTGACACATTCACCTGGGTCCGCCTCCTTTGCCGTGACCGTGTCCGGTACGGATGATAAGGGGACTGTTACCCGCGGTGACGATTATATGTGGGACCAACACCTGGTTGGCCCCCGCTCTGATTTTGAGCAATCACATGATATTCTTGCTCTGAAACCGGATATCTCAGCACCCGCGCAGGTGATTAAGTCTGCTGAATATGATACTACAGATAAATATCGTGAAATGTCAGGTACTTCAATGGCAGCCCCACATGTCTCAGGGGCGGCAGCCATAATTCTTGAAGCCAAAAAGGAGATGAATCCAGGTGGCCTAAAGGACGCTCTAAAACAATCTGCAGACAATGACCAAAACACTAGAGCCGCTCTTCTTACCGCTCTTGGCATGCCTCTTGATTGGAAATGGGATAAGGCTTTTGGATGGGGGATGCTGAACGTGCGGGCCGCCATTGCTCTTGTTGCCGCCACAGATGTAGGGTTTCCGGCCTGCAGCGGTCCCCCGAACAACTCGGGTAGCCCGTGTGCTTTGTCAATGGGGCAACCTTTCTGGAACAATAATCAAGACATATCCACTTCGGCACCTCCACAAGTAGGTGTGGAGAACCAAATTCAGGCAGTAATTAAAAACTCGGGACCGAATGATGCAACAGTGCTGGTGAATTTCGGGGTATACATCTTCGCGGTTGGAAATAACCAATTTTTTCATATTGGTACAAAACAAGTGGAGGTACCCGGAAATTCCACAATAACAGTTTCCCAGCCATGGACACCGTTATCACCCGATCACCAGTGTATTCAAGTCTCGATCGATTATGGCCTTGATACAAATTTCAATAACAACGTTACCCAGCGGAACCTTCAAGTGGCCCCCTCAAATTTCACCATGCGCGTTGAAAATCCCTTTCCCGTCCCGGCAGAATTCGTGGTTCGGCCAAGCTCAAAGCGCGTGGGATGGGATTGCAGCGTCGACC
Organism: Deltaproteobacteria bacterium; assembly: GCA_036733345.1. Classification (GTDB taxonomy): domain Bacteria; phylum Desulfobacterota; class DSM-4660; order Desulfatiglandales; family Desulfatiglandaceae; genus JAFGMQ01. The sequence continues at coordinate 11,457 of DAINAR010000009.1, forward strand.
GTCCCAAATTTACGCTTCATCCTTATCTTGACCCGCCTGAAATCGTTCAAATCACCTTCCATGCACCAATAGATGCCCAGCCAGGGGAAAGAGCCGACTGCGATGTCGCCGTATTTGCGAGACCAAAAGGAGAGGCGAGACTGAATGTAATCGGCGGTGTCACTGTTCAGACATTTGTGCCGAAACCATGCCGCATCATCGGATGGATTCGGGATGAGCGGGAAAACCCGGTTTCAGGGGCTAAGGTAATCCTGAATACGGCACGAAAAGGTATCGAAGCTGAAAGCGACAAATATGGTTTTGTTTCTTTCGAAGGCATACCTTACCTGCCACAAAAGGTAACAGTTATTTCCGAGAAATATGGCGAACAAAGCACAAATAAACCGGTTCGGCTTTATTGTGGCGCCGGTACTTTTGAAATATTAGTAACCGAAAAAGGCATCATAATAAAGAACAACCGACGTAAGAAAGACTGGGCATGGGATTCACAGGTTAGAGAGGGATATGAGTTTAAAAGGTAAAATAAATTATGGGAGGACATTTCAAAACCCATATTTTTGCCCCCCCGCAACTGGCGGGACCATTTATAAACTGCTTCATAGGTGAAAAAAATTCCATTCTCATGGGTACTGATTAATTTTGATTATAGAAATTATTATTATCACCCGGAAGGAATGTCTAACAAATGGGCAGAAATCCAAGTGGCAATTCAGGAGTAAAATCGGGGTGTTGTTGTAATGTTTTGCTGGCCCAGCCGGTAATACGCCATCCTGTCGATAGCGATGTGCACAATCCATCCTTTGGCCAATATTTCCAGTTTATGAAAGCGCTTGCCGAACAAATAGGCTTTTTTAGCCTTGTCACAAGTGGTGAGACAACCCCCCCGATGCATCTCTTATCTATAGCATCTTATTTATGTAAGCATGCCATAAGTGTCTCAGTGGCCGATCTGAATCTGGCCTATCTCTCTGAAGGAAGCGACCCTGAGAAGGAACTGATTAACAGGCTGGAGGGGGATAAACCAAAGATACTGGGTATAACCGCAATGGAATCTTACCTTCTGGATTCTGTTTACCGGTTAGCAGAGACTGCTAAGAATTGCGACCCTAAATTATTCATCGTTTTAGGCGGTGTTAATGCGACGGCAATAGATGAGGAAATCCTGCAAACCAATAAGGTTGACGTGGTGGTACGCGGAGAGGGAGAGGTCACTTTTTTTGAGCTGTGTCAGACATTGCTAAATCAAGGACCTCTTTCCAGAGTGAAGGGGATATCATATATCGAGGATAATAGAGTCGTCAGGAATCCGGACAGGCCCTTTATGAATCTAACAGAGCTACCCCTGCCTGCCAGGGAAATTTATCCGCTGGAGAAGATGTACAATCTCAATAATGGAGTCGATGCCGTTTATGCCAGTCGAGGTTGTCCTTATAAGTGCCTTTTTTGCAACGGCCCTTCCTTTTGGAAAAGTAGATGGAGGGGAAGAAACCCTGACGATGTGGTGAAAGAGCTTGATTATATTGATCGTAAAGGGGGAAAAGTCGCCTTTTTTTACGATATGAATTTTGGCTTCAGCAAGGAGTGGGCACTCGATCTATGTCAGAAAATTACAAAGGCAAAACTCAAGGTTATTTGGGGTTGTGAGTTAAGGGTTGAAAACCTGTTGGATATTAAATTTCTGGAGAAATTATACCATGCGCGGTGCCGAAGTGTCTTCGTAGGTATCGAGTCTATGGATCAGAACTCTCTGTCTGGAGTTGACAAGGGCTATTTGGTCAAAGAATTAAACGAAGGTTTAAAAAATGCTGTGAGCGTTGGCATCAATGTCGAAACAACAGTGATGATCGGAATGCCCGATGATACAAGGGAATCAATTCGACATACTACGAATAAGATAATCGAGTTATTTCAAAACGACTTGCTCAAGCTGGTGCATTATTTCCTCTGTATTCCCTGGCCGGGAACTGAGATAGGTAACCATCCTAAAAAATATGGCTTGAACATAGTTTGCCGAAATCATCGTAATTTAATAACTGCCCCAAGCGTACCGATTGCATCCACAAAATACTTGAGCGCGGAAGAAGTATATTCATTATGGGAAGAAGGTGTCGTCAAGCTATGCGAGGAGGTCAAAATGAAACGACTGTTTATGGAGCTTCAGAAGGTCCTCAACCCCAAACTGGTACGAAAGGAATAAGACTTTTTAGCTCTATTTTATGTTAGGTATAATCTTCATTGATTAATGCCGGGATTGAACTGAAGTTTCTTTCCATAAGCTCTTTAATCAAACTCAACCGGGTCTCATGCCGTTTTCCATGATAACGTCCCTGTTTTCTGATGCCGTCCCAAAATGGCTTTGTCCTTAAAAATTACAGGCCTTTCATTTATATTTTCAATATTCCGTGCTTATTTTATGACACAGGTATGGATGCAGGTGGGGGGGGCGGGGCGATTATTCAGGAAGGCTTTGATCCTAACATCCTACCGCCTTTTTGGCCTGACTACATGAGTAGTCACAGTAGTCACAATTGTAATAGTGAACCTGTTTTACAATAGCGTGTTGACATATGACTGGATCGGGGTCTATCTTGAATAGTGAATAACTTATTTTTATTCACTATTCAAGATAGACCCCGATCCCATTTCAGGGCAGGTAGATGCCTGTGCCTATGAAATAATCTGTTCCCGGAATTGGTTCTACATACCCCATTTTCCTGAGTTCACCCTTTGATCCGGGTTTTACCCAGTAGTATTCAACTATACCGCCACCCTTTTTTGATGCGGCACTCAACATTCGAATAACCTGATTTCCCTTTGCATCCCTGTAATCGTAGAGATTTTTTCCCTGCAGGTCTTTTTGAGTTGCGTGTGCAATATTTACGCAGTTATAATTGTAGACATAGAAATAGCCTGATTTATCAGGATAAAAACGTATTGGTGTAATAAATTTTCGGATAAGATCAATACTATCCTTTTCATGCTTTTGACTTTTTAGGACATCCCCAAGCCCCGCAGCAGTCCCATGAACCATTGTTTTTGCGATTTCCATGTAACATTCCATGTTACCAGTATCTTTCATCTGCGCGATAGCGGGCTGAACATGAAAAGCTGTCAGGCTGAGAGCGAGCAAAGCCACTAATGTGATAAATATTTCGGCAAATATAAATTTTCGAACATGTTTTTTAGCCACGAAATTTCCCCCTTTTTTTATAAATTCTGTGAACAAATCAAAAATAAAAGTCCACACTGTCAGAATATTCCCAGAACCTTGGCGATTCAGTTTCTTGCTGTAAATGTAAAAAATTTTCTTTAATTGTACAACCAATTCTTTTTATTTTCTGAATTTGGGGTTGTTATCAGTTGTTTGTTATTGGCAGGACAGTATAATGGATTAGTTGCATTAAATGAAACAGAATCAAGTGTTCAGGAGGGGTTGACCATCAAAAGCAAAAAAAACATATCTAAACCTTCTCAATTTCTCGTAGATAACGTTAAACTGCTGCCCGGAGGCCGGGTTCTCGACATAGCCATGGGAAAGGGGCGCAATACCGTCTATCTGGCGGGATTGGGCTTTGAAGTGGAAGGTATCGATATATCGAAAGAGGCGGTGAACAGTGCTCTTGAATGGGCGAGGAAGTCCGGGGTAGATATAACGGCCAGGGTGGCTGATCTGGAACGAGACTTTTTTATAGACGAAGCTGCATATGACATTATTATATGTTTCAATTACCTGTATCGTCCTCTTATTCCGCAAATTAAAAAGGGCCTACGCACGGGTGGAATTATTGTATATGAAACATTTACTGTTGAACAGGCCCGTTACGGAAAACCCAGCAACCCTGACTATCTGCTGAAGCACAATGAACTTCTTGAAATGTTCCGTGATTTCCGGTGCCTTTTCTATAGAGAGGGAATTATAGAAAATCGCAAGGCAGTAGCCTCGCTCATTGCTGAAAAAACATAAAGCCAGTGGGTTCAAGGCCGCCCCTGGCTCTTTCCGGCATTTGTAATTTTCTTCCGACTGCAGATTATAGGCTTGTCCGCCGTGTTTATGGAGGGCTTGTCCGCCGTGTTTATGGCGGACTTTTCCCCTATTTCTCCGTAAATTTATCGATTCCCAGTCTTTCCGTTGAACACCCTCCCCCTTCGTATTATCAAGCAGGCAAACAAGAAAAACAGGATTATGGATACTATCATCCCTTCCTTTGAGATGGCAGGAATGACAGTTGCAGTGGAGACAGGTCCTCCATCATCTACAAAAGTACCGTTTCCACCGTCAAGATCATCGTCTCCTCTTTGACCGTCTATAAAATTAAGCAAGACTGTATTTCCCATAATCTGGGCACCTGTCCCGCCTGAAAGGTTAAACTCATATGGATGTACTGTTGTATTGCCGGGTTCTCTGCCGTATTTCCAGTATGAGTCTATGGAGTCGCTTCCGGATAAAATAAGGCTTACCTGAACTGCCCCGCCCGGGGTTACTCCACTTAAGGTAAACCTGAACAAACCATAAGGGAAGGATATCAGATCTGGAAAAGTCCCGGGAGCCGGTGCAGGTAAGGCCTGGACACCAGAAAACTGGGTGCCGTTTGGTGCTGAAATAGTTACATAGTCATTGCCGTCCGCTGTATGAAAGGAGACAACATTACCCTGCTGCCAATCAGGTATGCTATCATTATTTCCGTCATAGTTGGGGTTGTCTCCATAGGTACCCTGCTCGCAAGAGTTAAAAATTCCGTCTCCATCTAAATCCTGGACGTAATTGCTGAAGGTCGCGGAATTGTTGCTGCCGGTACCTTCGCAAACCGCATTGCCGGGGTCTATGGTGGCAGTAAAGTCACAGGTACCGGTTGAAGGGGTGGGAGTATAGTTAAAGGTGAGGTCGGAATTGCTGCCGGCGGCGAGGTTTACTGTCTGGTCCACAAAGACAATACTGCCGCAGGAACTGTTTAATTGTACTACTGCCCCTGCCACATCGCCACAGCCGATATTTTCGACATTGACAATAACGGTACCGCTGGCACTGCCATTGGCGTTACAATTGACCGTGGGGGTGACGGTATTTACCCTTAAGTCAGGGATGTTTGAGGTTTTGTCGGAGCAGCGGGTATTATCCGTGCCGTCGCTTTCGCAAATGGTATTATTGTAATCTGCTTCCATACTGAGGGATAACTGGCAGGTGGAAGAATTCGAGCAAAGGTCGGAGCTGATGATTTGAGGTGTTATGGTAAATGTCTGGGTGCCGCAGCCGGAAGGAATGTTGACACCGGCAAAGGTTTCGGTCCACTGTGACACCTGGGTGCCGGAACAGCCAGTGTTATCAAACAGGGTGAACCGGATAGGGATGTTCTGATTAAGGCTGGAACCACACCCGGAGTTGGCCATGGTCACGGTTCCCGATACAGTGAACTGACCGTCATCCAGACAGGCAATACCCAATGTGTCAGATAAAATTTGCAGGTTAGGGATATCAATGTTTTTGCTGCCGGCACAAAAGGTGTTGTCTGTACCGTCCCATTCGCAGATGCTGTCGAGGTAGTCGGCTTCGACGAAAACGGAGACCTGACAGTTTGTGGAGTTGGCGACAGGATCGGTGGTAATTAAATGATTCTCAACAGTAAAGGTCTGAGTGCCTCCGGCTGACGGGATATTGACTCCATTGAAGGTCTGTGTCCATTGATTTATTTGACTGCCGCTGCACCCGGGGTTGTCGTACATGGTAAAGCGCATGGGTATGTCCCGCGTCAGGTTGGGACCGCATCCATTGTTCACGAGGGTAACAGTCCCGGAAACATTGATCTGATGGTCGCCTGCGCAGCTGACTGTCAGGGTATCGCCCTGCACCTCGACGTCAGGAATGATCATGCCTGAAAGAGAAATGGCTGTATTATCGGTTCCGTCACATTCACAAATGGTGTTATCCGGGTCAATAACAGCTGTAAAATCGCAGTTACAATTAGCGAGGCCGGCGGTGAACGGAAAGAAAACGTCCCTGGTTTCTCCTGGTGCCAGGTTGGTAGTCTGATCCGTGAAAACAAGACCGCAATCGGATGTCAGCCTTACCACCACGTTGCTGGCGTTCGCACACCCGTCATTTGATACATTAACAGTTATGCCGGTGAAATTGCCGTCATTGTTGCATGAGACATACATGTCAATACTGTTCACAACCAGGTTTGGGATATTCACAGTTCTGTCGCTGCAGATTGTATTGTCCGTGCCGTCGCTTTCGCAAATAGTATTACTGTAATCTGCTTCCATGCGGATGGAGACTTGACAGCCCATGGAATTGGCACAAAGATTGGCGGTCATGTTTTGCGGTGTTATGGTAAATGTCTGGGTGCCGCCGCTGGAAGGGATGTTGACACCTGCAAGGGTTTCGGTCCATTGTGCCACCTGGCTTCCGGAACAGCCAGTGTTATCAAACAGGGTGAACCGGACCGGGATGTCCTGATTAAGGTTGGAACCACACCCGGCGTTGGCCATGGTCACGGTCCCCGATACAGTGACCTGGCCGTCTTCCAGACAGGCAATAACAAACGTATCAGATAAAATTTCAAGGTCGGGGATATCCACGGCTTTGTTATCCGTGCAGTAGGTATTGTCCGTGCCGTCGCTTTCGCAAATAGTATTACTGTAATCTGTTTCCATGCGGATGGAGACTTGACAGCCCATGGAATTGGCACAAAGATTGGCGGTCATGTTTTGCGGTGTTATGGTAAATGTCTGGGTGCCGCCGCTGGAAGGGATGTTGACACCTGCAAGGGTTTCGGTCCATTGTGCCACCTGGCTTCCGGAACAGCCAGTGTTATCAAACAGGGTGAACCGGACCGGGATGTCCTGATTAAGGTTGGAACCACACCCGGCGTTGGCCATGGTCACGGTCCCTGATACAGTGACCTGGCCGTCTGCCATGCAGGTGACGCCCAGGGTGTCGGACTGGACTTCCAGGTCCGGGATATTAACGGCTTTATCGGCACAGCGGGTGTTGTTGGCGCCGCTGCATTCACAGATGGAATTGGAGTAATCGGCTTCCACCCGGACAGACACCTGACAGTTGGTTGAATTGGCGCAAAGGTCGGTGTCGATGGTTCGCGGGGTGATGGTAAATACCTGGAATCCGCCGCCGGGGAATATGGTGACCGGGGTGAAATTTTGCGTCCACTGGTCCAGGATGTTACCGGTGCAGCCGGTGTTGTCGTAAAGGGTGAAGCGCATGGGGACCGTGGCATTAAAGAGTATGCTGCAGCCGAAGTTGGCCAGGGTGACGGTCCCGGTTGCCTGGATCTGTGCATCGTCGGTACAGGTGATGGCCAGCGTATCCGAGGGCACCGTAATGTCCGGGGCATTAATGGTATAAGGAGCAGATGCCATGGCGTTGTTGGCTCCGCTGCACTCGCATATGAGACTGTCCGGGTCAATTAAGGCAACAAAACTGCACGTGCATACCGTACAATTGGAGGTATAATTGAATATGACATTGGCGCTGACGCCGGCAGCAAGGTTAACGGTTTGGTCAGGGAAAACAATGCCGCAGTTGGAGATCAGCCGCACCACCACATTGCTGGCATCAGCGCAGCCGATGTTTCCAACGTTAACCGTCACCGTGCCCTGGAGATTGCCGTCACTGACACAGTTAAGCGAAGGGACCACGCTGTTGACCCGCAGGTCCGGGATAGGTGCGGTATAGGACACCGGGCCATATGAATTGTTGTCCTCATTGTCTTCTGCCACATCATTGTTTAAATCAACGCTGGCATTGAAGTTGTAAGGATTGCAGTTATTACAGGTGGGTTCCCAGGAAGCAGTATCGATTTCAACATAAACGGAACTACCGATGCCGATAGTGCCGTTGTAAGTGGTGTTACCGGTCCACGTACCGTCAGTCACCTGGATGGTAAAATTGTTTGTACTGTCCTGGTCTCCCTGGTTATTCACTTCAACAGTAATGGAACCGCTGAAACTGCCGTCTGCCACACAGGTGATGGAAGGTGAGATATCGGTTATGATAAGATCCGGTAATGAATAGGCTGGTGAACCTGTAATTGTAACGAGAATAACAGCAAAAAGTATAATAATGAAAACAAATGGAGTAGTTTTCATATAATTTGCTCATCCCCGGTTATTTCAAAGATGGAAAAAACAATGTCACACTTCTCTTTATGTATTAATGAATTTTCTAAGAGCATATCATTCAATATTTAATCGAATACCATTGACAGAATAGTCTTAACTGCTAAAAGTCCATGAATCGATGAATGTTTTTATGAATTGGTAAGTGAACAGTTTGATATTAAAAAGGTTTAAGATTTAATAAACCAACATAATGATGATATGAGGGATAAAATAAGCCCTTATTTACATGCTGATCTTTTTAGAAAAAAAATGATATCAGAAAACCAAGAAGTGATAAAGGTAAAATATATGGAAAAGCCTTGACTAAGACGCAAAAATGATATTATTTTTTTTGGAGTTTGAATAATATTGAGAATAAAATTAAGGTTTGAATTCTTAAATTTTGCTTAAGCAGTTATAAATGAAGGCCTGACTATGGTTGTTCTGGAATAGGATTACACATGGGTTACTCAAACGACACTCATTTAAAGTCAGTCGGATACATCCTGTGGATATTCGGCTTCACAGGCTCCCATCGGTTTTACTACGGAAAACCTGTTTCAGGTATCATCTGGTTCTTTACATTCGGGCTTTTATTTATCGGCTGGATTGTCGATCTTTTTCTAATTCCGTCTATGGACCGTCAGGCCGATTTCAGGTACCGCAGCGGTAAAATTGACTACACGGCAGGATGGATTTTGCTGACATTTCTCGGATTTTTCGGAATACATCGTTTTTATATGGGGAAATGGTTTACCGGGATAGTATATCTGCTGACGGCCGGCATCTTCGGCATCGGGTACCTGTATGATTTTTGTACTCTGAATGACCAGGTTTCACTTATAAACAGCAGGCCCTGACTCCGGAAACAATCCTTATTTCTTGACATAAACATATTAAACCCTAAGAATGTGTGATGGGGAGGATGATACGCATGCCCGGCAGCGTTAATGGAGTCATTATTGAAAACATATTCGCTGTTCAGAATGTGTGAGTCTTTTATTCTATCTTTCCCTGAATAAGGATTTATAAGAATTATATGATAATATATTCATTGTTATCGAAAGGAACAGTATCGGAGGTCTATATGGCGGAAAGCATACTGAATAACAAGCGGATTCTGGCAGTAGATGATGAGCCTGACATACTTGAAACCCTGCAGGAACATTTAGAGGATTATGATGGTCTTATACTTGATAAGGCCATGGATTATGATACGGGCTATCACTTGCTCAGAACGCGGAAATATGATCTCGTTATCTTGGATATAATGGGAGTCCGCGGTTTTGATCTGTTAAATGAAGCCGCAAGCTCAGGGTTTCCAGCCGTAATGTTGACAGCACAGGCCTTTTCCAGGGAAGCGCTAAAAGAAGCAATTGAAACGGGTGCATGGGCATATCTTCCCAAGGAAAAGATATCGGAAATTGTACCTTTTCTTGAGGACGTCCTGACTTTAGGGTGCCAATCTTCCTGGAGACTGTTATTCGAGAGGTTAGGAGGTTTTTTTAATTCATCCTTTGGGCCTGACTGGCAAAAGGATGAAAAGGAGTTCTGGCAGGAGGCTGCTTCGGGAAGTATAAATCGGAACCGTTAATATTACATAAATGAATGAAGAGTGGCTGGCACAGAACATAAATTACGCCACTATTTTTTCCTCTAAATACCATAATCCATAAAATGTTATGATATGGATTTCCGCAAGTAAGTCCTGGCGCTGAAACCGACAAGTATCATGAAGATAATTATTCCCCATCCTGTTAAATAAGGGATCGGCGCGGAATGCTCGTTTATGGATGGACAGGAGTAGCTGATGAAGCACCTGCAGCTTGAATTCGCTTTATTGAGCTGTTACAGGAAAATAGATTTTTATTTTCAGTGACTAAAAGGATAGTCAGATATGAAAGAATCTCATGCACTATATGAAACCAGAGGAAATATTGTTATTATCACCCTGAATCGGCCCAAGTTCCGAAATGCATTCAGTCCGGAGATGATCCGTTTATGGAACAGTTTCCTTGCTGACGCAAAGGAAGACAGGGATATAAGAGTTATTGTTGTTACCGGAAAAGGTGACACCTTTTGCTCCGGGGGAGATATTCAGGACATGGCCGATGGAAAACTTAAATCCTGGGGCATGAAAAATTTTCTCTGGGAGGGAGTGCATCGTATTGTGCTTACCCTCGAGGACATTGACAAACCGGTGATTGCGGCCATTAATGGCGCGGCCATGGGGGCAGGCATGGACATGGCTTTAATGTGCGACCTCAGGGTGTGTTCAGACAGGGCCAGGCTTGCAGAGTCTTATATAAACATGGGGCTGGTCCCCGGCGACGGAGGAGCCTATTTTCTTCCGCGCCTCGTCGGCGTATCCAGGGCCATGGAATTGCTTTTTACAGGTGACATTTTGAGTCCACAGGAGGCCCTGGAACTGGGGATCGTAAATCGTGTTGTACCGCATGAAAAACTCATGGAAGAGACAATGATCCTGGCGGAAAAAATTGCGGGCAAGCCGCCTCTTGCCATCCGGATGATGAAAAGGGCAGTATACCAGTCCCAGACCAGCACCCTTCGTTCCCATCTCGATTACATATCTTCACAAATATCCCTGTTATCTGAAACTGAAGACCATCTCGAGGCCGCCAGGTCCTTTTTAGAAAAGAGAAAGCCCGTGTTTGAAGGCAGGTAAAGAGTTGTTTAAGTTAAAGGGTCAAGTATGCTGTTGGCTGCTATCAGGCAGAAGATGGACACACCGGTTTCTATTTTATTTCTTTGTCGATTGTCAGATATTTCCAGGCATATTGGAAAAATAAAAAGGTCAGGACCCTATTTAGCAGGCCCTGACCTTTTTCAATCCGCCAGCCAGCCAAAGGCTGGTAAAAGGCTGGTAAAAGGCGGACGAGGGTTCGATCCTGCCTCAGGCAGACAAGTCCCCGCCCCTTGGGGCGTTCAATGCTTTTTAAGATACCCTGCTGCTCTGCGGCGGGGTAGTTCATTTTCAATTTGACTGTTACCTTTTTATTATTAAGCTGTGTTTTTTTCTTCTCCAGATAAACAAAATCCCTGTTCCAGACATCAGTAATGCAAGTATAATCATTCTGTATTCGGAGTGAGCGGGGATAGTCGTTGGTGGAAGATCCTCCTTTAGCTCAAATGCCCCAATATCACACCCTGCCAAGTAAAGGCTGGGCTTTCCGCGTTGGTCAGCAGTCTGGATATAGCTACCGGATGGGATATTTTTCTAGGATTCCTCACCCACCTTTGCCTTAAATCGGTCAATCATGTCCTTAAGAAAACCCTCTCTTTTTTTTAGTGCCTCCTTGAATTCCCTTGTATCCGTGTGAATAATCTCAACCTGAAGGTGATAAAGGTAACGCTCTATCACGCCTATCAGGATGTCCGCCTCTTCCTTGTTCATCTCAATGTTGATCATAGCGCCCTCCTTTCATTGTTTCTGGCAATGTTTTAATCATATCCCTCAGTCCCCGGCGTGCCCGGCAGAGTCTAATAGGGGCTGAAGGCCCTTTAATTATTAATATTTTACCATGAAAGTGGATCTGCGCAAACAAAAACTTAAATCCGGCAGGCGGACAAGATTTGCCAACCAGCCAACCAGCCAACCAGCCAAAGGCTGGTAAAAGTCTGGTAAAAGGCTGGTAAACCATCCATAGGCTGGTAAACCATCCATAGGCTGGTAAAAGGCAGACAAGATCCGCCATAAACACGGCGGACAAGCCCGCCATAAACACGGCGGACAAGTCCCCGACCCCCGGGTCGTTCAATGCTTTTCAATATACCCCGCTGCTTGCCTCGGGGCAGGCACAGCTTGTTTCACAAGTTTCGAATGCTCGATCTTCATGCATTTTGACTGCACAACATTAAGTCCCGCAGCTGTTGCCCTGTCGGCAGCCTCATTATGAGCAAGTCCAAGCTGCATCCATACAACCTTCGCCTTAATATTAATTGCTTCATCAACTATTCCGGGTATTGCAGGTACCTGCCTGAAAATATCGACAATTTCTACCTGACCGGGAATTGATTTCAGATCCGGATATGATTTTTCTCCCAGGACTTCCTGCTTCTCAGGATTGACCGGAATAATTGTATAACCATGATTTTTAAGATAATCTGCAACTCTATAGCTGGCACTGGCTGGGTCATCTGAAAGCCCCACAACAGCAACTGCCCTGTTTTTTTCAAGTATATCTTTTATCTCGTCATCAGGCGGGTTTGTTAAAGGCACCTCGCATGCCATATTTTCTGTCATTTTGATTTCTCCAGAAAACTAAGGGGAATTGAATAAATAGAAATTAACCTTTATTTCAGTAGGTTAGTAAAGGTGTTTTTCCGAAATGGGTTGGTTCCTTTAACTGCTTTAGTATAAAATCTGCTACATCAGAACGTGAAATCCGCCCTGCTTTTATTCCCTTCAAATCATCCAGAACCCTGTACTTTCCGGTTCGAGGGCCGTTAGTAAGAAATCCCGGACGCACTATCATCCAATTGCACTTGCTGTCTTTGATCAGGGCCTCTTCACGGTCTTTATCCTTGTATATCTGTTTTAAAAGCAGAGGGTTTACTATCCGGTCGTAGAGAAAACCGCCGTGCCCCCTGCTGTCCCCCGCACCGATCCCCGTTATAACAATAAGCTTCATCTCCGCATTGTTTCCGATTGCGGAAAGTACATTCATGATACTCCTGGAAAACAGGAAAACAGGTTTTAGAGTTGGAGGCATTCCCACACAGACACAGACAGCATCCTGGCCGGAAGTGACAGCGAAGACACTTGATGGATCAAGAATATCACCCTTAATCTTATGCAGGCCTGGATTTGCTATTCGAAGTTTGTCAGGCTTTCTCAGGAGAGCGGTAATCTCATGGCCATCCTCAAGTGCAAATTTCAATAACTGACTGCCTATACCGCGAGAGGCACCGATAATTGTTAACTTCATAGTATAATCCCCCTTTTACTTTAACCTGGACAAGCATTTTACCCAGTTCATGCATTCTTCATGGCTTGAGTATTCTGTTTGATATCCCCGGCCTCGTCAGTGCTCGCATGTACCATTATCTTTTAAAAACATTTTGCAAACTTGCCCGTATAGGAAGGAGATACCCGTTTTGCTCCCACATCTTCGCCGCCTCTTAAATCTGAATACCCTTTGTTCGCAATGCTATCCGTCCCTCTCCCGTGGCCGCACCATGCGGCAGCCATAGGGTCGGGCTGAAAAAGGCTCCACATTGACAGGTTTTCGATTGACCTTTGATTATTATATTTCTTAACTGGCTGATTTTTTTAAGAAACTAACGCTCATTTGGCAGCTTCAGCTTAATTGTTTCAATAATATTATTATTGGCAGAAATATAAATTATGCAGGTTCCTAACCTTAATAAACAGGCAAAAAATCTTCAGGAATTTTGTGCAGCAGAGGATTTTTGTTATCTTTTTCAGACAGTATCGGAGAGCTGAGAGGCCAATTTATACCTATATCCGGGTCAGACCATGAAACCCCGTATTCATCACCGGGGAAATAAAAATCTGTGCACTTGTAGATAACGTCCGCTGTCTCGCTCAGCACACAGAAACCATGTGCAAATCCTTCAGGCACAAAGATCTGAATATTATTTTTTGAAGAGAGATATGCCCCGAACCACCGGCCGAACGAAGGTGAACCCCGTCGGATATCAACGGCCACATCAAATATTTCCCCTGTGACCACATACACCAGTTTCCCCTGGGCATTCTTAAGCTGATAATGGAGTCCACGCAGAACCCCCTTTCTTGAATGGGACTGGTTATCCTGAACAAATTCACGGGCAATTCCCAATTCTTTATATTTGGCCTCGTGGTATGTCTCAGAGAAAAAGCCTCGATCATCAGTGAACCTGTCCGGTTGGATCAAAATGACCCCTTCAATCCCTGTTGTTGATTTTTTTACAGGCACTATTGTTTATCCACCTCTTCGTTTGCGATCTCCATCAGGTAATGGCCATAGTCATTTTTTATTGTGTCTTTGGCAAGCTCTTTAAGCCGGTCTCTGTCTATGTATCCAAGGCGAAAGGCAATCTCTTCAACGCATGAAATCTTAAGCCCCTGTCTTTCCTGAATAGCCTGCACAAAATTGGCCGCCTGTTGAAGTGATTTATGGGTTCCGGTATCAAGCCAGGCAAAACCCCTGCCAAGCAGTTCTACCTTGAGCTGACCACGACGCAGGTATTCCAGGTTCACATCAGTAATCTCCAATTCGCCCCGCGGTGAAGGTTTGAGATTTTCCGCTATACTTACGACCTGGTTATCATAAAAATAAAGCCCCGGAATGGCATACCTGGATCTGGGCTTTACAGGCTTTTCTTCAAGCCCGGTGACATTCATTTGTTTGTCAAATTCCACTACACCATACCGCTCAGGGTCATGTACGGGATAACCGAAGATTATGCCTCCATGTTCAAAATCAGTAGATTTCCTGAGAGTCTCAGGCAAACCATGCCCGTGAAATATGTTGTCTCCCAGGACAAGAGCGACTTTATCATCACCTATAAATGTCTTGCCAATTATGAATGCCTGGGCCAGACCCTCTGGACGCGGCTGTTCAGCGTATGAAAATGAAAGGCCAAGCTGAGAACCATCCGATAAAAGCTCTCTGAATCTGGGCAGGTCTTCCGGTGTGGAGATGATAAGGATATCGCGAATGCCTGAAAGCATCAGCACGGAAAGAGGGTAAAAAATCATAGGTTTGTCATATATTGGCAGAAGCTGTTTGCTAACCACGCGTGTTATCGGGTAAAGTCTAGTGCCTGATCCTCCGGCAAGTATTATCCCTTTCATAAAAGCTTTATCCTTATTTCAAAAGATTTTTCAATGGCCTTTGTATTTATCTTACATTAAGCGGCAAATGTTCAGAGCAAATTTAACAATATATGTAAAGATTGTAAAGACAGAGTTTTTCCTGATCACTATCAAGTTATCATCAGCGGCGTTTATACTCTTTTGGCGGGTCTCGGGTTGTCATTTCGATTTGACCCATCTGAAAGTATTTCATATACTGTTTTCGGCCTGAGTTGCCTTTTTATCGTAAAGTTATAGAATGAAAAAACTTTTTAAAAAACAGGAGAATATTTGACAGGATAACAGGATATCCAAGATACAAGTGCTTTTAATCAAAACAGTATAGCGCAATCTCACGGCCTAAATTAAGCATAAAATTAAAAATTTTAAACAAGAGATTAATATGATGCCTTCATGTGACTGCTGTTAATTCCTAATACACAGAGTTGCGAAGCATAGAAAGAGCTTTCGCGTTAATCCAGTTAATCCTGTCAAAAAATTTGAATGTGAGTTGGTAAATACCTCTTCATTAATCAGTACGCATACATATATTGGATTATTATGAAACAAATGCAAACAAATCTACCACCCTGTGAGATATACATTAACAAAGAAGGGCGCTGGTTCCATAAAGGAGCCGAAATGATCCGGCGTGATTTTATCAGGCTTTTTTATCAAAATATGGAACTGAATTCAGCTGGTCAATACGTGATCAACTGGAAGGGACAGTTCTGCTATGTGGATGTGGAGGATACGGCCTTTGTAGTTCACAGCGCAGTTTATGAGGATCCCGTTCCAAATCAGGAGGGCAGGTTTATCCTGTACCTCAATGATGATACAAAAGAAGAACTTTTACCGGATACCCTTTACGTTGGCAATGAGCATGTTCTTTATTGCGCGGTCAAAAACCGTACCTACCCTGCCCGTTTCAATCGAGCCTCCTATTATCAGATAGCGCAGTATATAGAAGAAGAAAATGGTTCATATTTTCTGCGGCTGAATGGAATAAAACATGTGATCTATCAAGGTACTGTCCCTTGACCGGAAGATGGGCACCCGCTCTACATGCTCGGGAATCAGATGCCGGGGAGCCGTGAATATTTTAATCAGTAACATGAAAACAGAGGTCTTTTTTGTCCGGCCTGAAACTTCATACAAGTAACAGATTGGAAAGGCTTGCTGATAAGCTGACAGACCTGATCAGCACCCCGCTTGCTTCTCCTTTTGAAAAAGAGACTATTGTTGTGCAGAGCAAGGGCATGGAGCGCTGGTTATCCATGGAAATAGCAAGGCGTTGCGGTGTCTGTGCAAATATAAGGTTCCCCTTTCCCAATGGATTTGTATATGAAATCTTTAAGGAAACAATCCCGGACTTCACTGAAACTTCTTCTTATGATCCCCGGATTATGGCCTGGAAGATAATGGATCTTATCCCCTCGCTTATTCAGAATCATGCCTTCAGGACTTTAAAAAATTATCTGAAAAACACAAAGGATCTTCTAAAGCGCTATCAGCTTGCAGAGCGAATTGCCGACATATTTGATCAGTACCTCCTTTTTCGCCCTGAAATGATTTTTAAATGGGAAAAGGGAGAAGAGAACCACTGGCAGGCGATGCTGTGGAGGGAGCTTGTTAAAAGGGATGATGGCAGACACCGTGCCGCCCTTGGAAAGGCGTTTTTTGAATTGCTTGAAAGACCAGATACACGCATAGAATGTCTTGCAGAAAGGATTTCAGTCTTCGGGATTTCTGCGCTTCCCAGGTTTCACATGCAGGTATTGGCCGCTATTTCGAGGTTCACTCAGGTAAACCTTTTTTTGATGAATCCCTGCAGGGAATACTGGGGCGATATCTTTTCCGGCAAGGACATGGCAAAGGCGACAGTAAAAGCAGGGAATCAGGGCCTTTCAGTTGAAGATCTCCATATCGAAAAAGGAAACACCCTGCTTGCATCCATGGGAAAGCTGGGGCGGGATTTTTTCAGGCTCATAAATGATTTTTCTTTCGAGGAGTCTGAGTATTTTGAACGCCCCGAAGGTAATAACCTTCTTTCATACATCCAGTCTGATATCCTTGACCTTCGGGATATACAGGAAGAAGTGTGCGAGAAGAGGGTTATCGATATTAATGACGGCTCATTGCAAATCCATTCATGTCACAGCCCGATGCGTGAAATGGAGGTGCTTCGTGACCGAATCCTCGATCTCCTGGAAAAAAATCCGGATCTCCACCCAAGGGACATCCTTGTCATGGCGCCGGATATAGAAACCTATACACCATATATTCAGGCGGTGTTTGATACCCCGGCCAGCTATACAGAGGGAATCCCTTTCAGTATTGCAGACAGGACTATCAGAAATGAAGGCTCTATAATAGAAAAATTCCTGGCTGTTCTTGATCTTTGCGGCAGTCGTTTGGGCGCATCAGAGGTCATTACTATCCTTGAATCTCCTGCGGTCAGCAGAAGATTTAGTCTGGATGAAAGTGACCTTGATTCTGTTCGCCGATGGGTACGGGAAACAGGTATCAGGCTGGGTATCGATGGGCAAAGCCTTGCTGATATGGGCCTGCCGGGCCTTGAAGATAATACATGGAAGGCAGGTCTTCAAAGGCTCCTTCTTGGTTATGCCATGCCGGGTAAGGGCGAAAGGATTTTCAGGGGCGTGCTCCCTTACGATGATGTGGAAGGGGCTGACGCCTCAATCCTGGGGAGATTTGCAGAATTTACTGATCGTCTTTTTACACAGGTGAGATCACTGGAGGGAATACATACACCCTGTGAGTGGTCAGATATATTAAAGAAGCTCATAGACGAGCTCTTTATGCCTGATGAGACTTCAGAGAAAGAATTCCTGACAATAGGCAGAACGTTGAACGATCTTTATGAGATTGAGAAGGTATCGGATTTTTCAGGAAAGGTTGATATAAAAGTTATCAGGTGCTTCCTGAAGCAGAATTTTGAAAAAGAGGGCTTTTTTTCAGGGTTTATTACAGGCGGTGTGACATTCTGCGCGATGCTGCCGATGCGGAGTATTCCATTTAAGGTGATTTGTCTCGTAGGCATGAATAACGATGCATATCCAAGGCAAACCAGGCAGTTAGGTTTTGATCTTATTGCAAAATATCCTCAGCCAGGGGACAGGTCAAGACGAGATGACGACAGATACCTGTTTCTGGAGTCAATACTTTCCGCCAGAGAAATATTGTACATCAGTCATGCGGGTCAAAGCATACAGGACAACAGCCTTATTCCGCCGTCAGTTCTGGTGAGTGAGCTTCTGGATTATGTTGAACAGGGCTTCGAGATTCAAGGGCACAGGAGTCTGGATAGTATTTTCATAAAACATCGCCTTCAGGCCTTCAACCCTGAGTATTTTAAAAATAATGGGGGCCTTTTCAGCTATTCACGGGAAAACCTTCAGGCAGCCCGATGCATGCAGGAAACGCGGCATGCCCCTGTTCCTTTTATTTCAAAAGGTCTTTCAGAGCCCGAGGAGGAGTGGAAAAATATTGATATTGGTGATCTGATTTCCTTTTTCCGTAATCCGGCAAAATATCTGCTCACCAGGCGCCTGAATATTTATCTGGATGAGAGAAGGCTGGTTTTATCAGATACGGAGCCTTTTGATCTTAAAGGGCTGGAAAGATATCTGCTTGAAGAAGACCTTGTTAAAAGAAGGTTTAAAGGCTGCAATACCAGAGACATTTTTCACATAACAAGGGCTTCAGGCCTGCTCCCGCACGGCACGGTGGGAGAATGCATCTTTGAGGATCTGATTGCCGGGGCAGAAGGCTTTGTAATTAAAACAACTGAATATATGCAGGGGCCAGTGCTTTCCCCTCTCAGTGCAGATCTTGGAATATCGGGGTTTAAACTGACAGGTATAATCGACGGCTTTTATGAAGGAGCTTTGATCCTATACAGATACGCAAGGATAAAACCGAAAGATCGCCTGAATGCATGGATTCATCATCTGGTACTCAATTGCCTCAGGCCCGATGGTTATCCTCAAACCACCATGCTTGTCGGTCTTCGAACAGGCCAGGATGATCGGAAGTGGTCTTCATTCAAATACATGCCCATGCCTGCTGAAGCAAGTGAGGGTATCCTGAGCCAACTCCTTGATAAATACTGGCAGGGATTGACACAGCCGCTTCATTTTTTTCCTGAGTCTTCCTGGGAGTATGTGAGAAAAAGAATACAAAAAAACAAATCCGAAGGGGATTCACTTGAGTCGGCCCGCAGTATCTGGATTGGAAACGAGTACATGCCCGGCAGTGGTGAATGCGAAGACGAGTATTACAGATTATGTTTCGGTAACATGGATCCTTTTGATTCAGAGTTTCAGCGCATTGGAGAGGAGATCCTCTTACCTCTGATGGACTGCGAGGAGGAGTGAGGAAATGAAGGATGTGAATGTGCCCCGCAATAATTTTGATCTGCTGAGCACACCTCTTCTGGCAGCCAATCTGATTGAGGCCAGCGCTGGAACCGGAAAGACCTATGCGATAACAGGGCTGTTTCTCAGGCTGCTTGTGGAGAGAAATCTCTCCCTTAAAGAGATCCTCATTGTTACATTTACCGAAGCTGCTACCCAGGAATTGAAGTACAGGATTCGTACCAGGCTGCGTCAGGCCATAAAGGTATTTTCAGGCGAGCGTAGTGATGACATTTTTCTGAATGATCTTGCACAAAGGAACAAAGACTCAAGCTCTGTCCCTGGAATCTTGAAAGAAGCACTGCGGGGGTTTGATCAGGCTGCAATATTTACCATCCACGGTTTTTGCAGGCAAATGCTTCAAAGACATGCCTTTGAAAGCGGTAGTCTATTTGATACAGAGCTGATTACTGATTTGCATAATCTTCAGAAGGAAATCGGCGAAGATTTCTGGCGAAGACATTTTTACAGGGCATCTCCTCTTTTTGTCAGATATGCAATGGATAACAAATTCAGCCCGGCCGGGCTTCTTTCGATTTTGGGTGGAAGGGTTGCTCAACCATACCTGAAGGTTATTCCCGCGGCAGAAATCCCTGATACTTCAGTCCAGGAAGAAGAATTCACGTGCGTCCTCAATAAAGTACGGGAGAACTGGCAAACAGCAGGGCCTGAAGTCGAAAAGATACTTGCTTCATATGAAGGCCTCAACAGGGTTAAATACAGGAGAGACAGGGTCATTGAATGGGTCAGGGCCATGGATGAATTTGCAGCATCAACCAGTCTCAATGTTATGCTTTTCAATGGATTTGAGAAGTTCACGGCGAGCGAATTAAAGATATCGGTAAAGCAGGATAAATCTCCTCCTTATCATAATTTTTTTGAGCTCTGTGAAATCCTGTTACAGAAAAAGGATCAGCTTGAGAGGGTATTTGAACGCCGTCTCCTCGGATTAAAGGCCGAACTCTTTCATTATGCTGAAGAGGAACTTAAAAGAAGGAAGAAGGAGAAAAACATTCAGTCTTTTGATGATCTTCTGCTGAATATGAAGGCAGCCCTTAAGGGTGAGGGAGGGGAAGGGCTTGGAAAAGCAATAAGAGGTGAATTCAAGGCGGCTCTAATAGATGAATTCCAGGACACTGACCCTGTACAGTATGAAATTTTTAAACAGGTATTTGGAGGCAGGGACAGCATCCTCTTTCTGATAGGAGATCCAAAGCAGGCGATATACGGTTTTCGTGGCGCGGATGTATTTACCTACATGGATGCCGCAGGAGATGTTAAATCGCAGTATACGCTGGGAATAAACTGGCGGTCAGAACCAGGTTTAATAGACGCTGTAAATACAATCTTTTCAAGGGCAAACCTGCCCTTTGTCTATGAAAAAATTTCATTTCAACCTGTTGCTCCCGCTGTAAAGGAACATCCTGAGGTTTTAAGGATAAACGGAAAGCATGAACCGTCTCTGCAGATGTGGTTTGTGAATGAGGATGAAGAAACAGAATCCGGAAAGACCATTAACAAGGGAAGGGCGAGGGATCTGATTAAAAGGGCTGTAGCGAGTGAAATATCGAGGATTCTCACTCTTGGCAGAGAAGGACTGTTTAAGCTGGGGGATCGGCCTCTTGCGCAAGAGGATATAGCTGTACTGGTGAGGACAAACGCCGAGGCCAAGTTGATACAGGAGGCGCTGTCCGGCATTTTTGTGCCAAGCGTTCTTTTCAGTACCGGCAGCCTTTTTGATTCTCATGAAGCCGTGGAAATGGAACGGCTGCTTAAAGGAATCATTGAGCCGAACAATGAGAAGAGTGTTAAAGCAGCACTTGCAACAGATATAATTGGCATCAGAGGGGAGGATTTTGACAGCCGGGAAGAGGATGAGAGCGGATGGGAGAAATGGCCTGGCAGATTGAATATGTATCATGATTTATGGAATGAACGGGGTTTTATCCGTATGTTCAGGCAGTTCATGATGCAGGAGAATGTACTTGAAAGACTCATGTCTTTGCCTGATGGAGAGCGGCGCAATACAAATCTGCTGCACCTTGCAGAGGTTCTTCACCGAACCTCCATTGACAGGAAACTGGGGATGACAGGTCTTCTGAAATGGTTTTATGAGCAGATGCATGCGGACATGCAGCCTTCAGAGGAGCACCAGCTGCGCCTTGAAAGTGACGAAAATGCGGTAAAGATAGTGACCATCCATAAAAGCAAGGGACTTGAATATCCCGTGGTGTTCTGCCCCTTTTCATGGGAAGGTTCAAACACAAGAACCTCAAAAGAACCCTTCACATTCCACGATGAAGCAGACAACATGGCCCTGACGCTTGATCTGGGGTCAGAGCAAAGAAATGTTAATCTAATGGCTTATAAAAAGGAGCTTCTGGCGGAAAATCTGCGGCTTTTGTATGTGGCTTTAACAAGGGCAAAAAATCTTTGTTATCTGGTATGGGGCTGTTTTAAGGATGCTGAGTCTTCAGCACTTTCATATCTGCTTCATAAGCCGGATGCATGCAAGCAGGAAGAAAGCCCTGCAACTGCTGCGGGATTGAGGTTTAAGGGGCCGGCCAATGAAGATGCACTGTCGGAACTTGAGGATATCGCCTGCATGGCCGGCGGGGAAATAGGTTTAACAAAGATGCCAGTTGGAAGGGCAGAGAAATTTTCATTCCTGAAAGAAGATAAAGCGAAGCTGTCATGCCGTGAATTTTCAAGGGTAATTGATCGCGGCTGGCGAATTTCAAGTTATTCTTCCTTGACATCAGGGCTGGCCCATTTTGATGAAATGCCTGACAGGGATACAATAAGTCCGACCGATATTGCTGAGAATCGGCATGAGAATAAATCGGTTTTTGAAGAAAAAATGCTGGATATTTTTTCCTTTCCGAAGGGAACAAAGGCCGGTACATTTCTCCATGATGTACTTGAACGTATGGATTTCTCATCAGTAGATCCGATGAAAACGAAGGATCTGGTTACAGATAGGCTCAGGGAGTATGGATACCAGCAAATATGGCAGGAAGCTGTCTGCAGAATGCTTGAAGATGTTGTATCTGCCCCTCTGGATTCAAGGATGGAGGGTTTTAGCCTTTCATGCATAGGGTATGAGGCCAGGCTGAATGAGCTGGAATTCTATTTTCCGATAAAAAAAACAACACCTGAAAAATTAAAGAGCATATTTATTGAGTGTGCAGGTTTGAATCCTGTCGGAGACTTTTTAACCAATATAGGGCGTCTGGACTTTGAGCCAGTAACCGGATTCATGAAGGGATTTATTGATCTTGTTTTTAAATGGCATAATCGTTTCTATATTGTAGACTGGAAATCAAATTTTTTCGGAGAAAGACCTGAGCATTATAATCAGGCGGCATTAAAAGAGGCAATGAGCAGAGAATTTTATGTGCTGCAGTATCACCTTTATACCCTTGCACTGGACCAGTATCTTAGAGTTCGAATGCCAGGCTACAGATATGAAGAAAATTTCGGCGGAGTTTTCTATATCTTCCTGCGCGGGGTTCATCCTGAAACATCCCCGGATCTTGGAGTCTACAGTGACCTGCCTGCACCTGAACTGATCGGCAGCCTACGGAGAGAGCTGATTGAAGGAATTTGATTTTTCACAGGATAATCATAGGTACATAATGAACTACCCCGCCGCAGAGCAGCGGGGTATCTTAAAAAGCATTGAACGCCCCAAGGGGCGGGGACTTGTCTGCCTGAGGCAGGATCGAACCCTCGTCCGCCTTTTACCAGCCTTTTACCAGCCTATGGCTGGTTGGCTGGCTGGCGGATTGAATATTTGAGAAGGAACATAGTAAAAACAAAAACTTTTATTTATCATTATTTTCTATTTAAATGAATAGCAGCAATAAAGAATACTTCATTTCCAAATCAGGGTATGAAGGGCCTGGCAATGGAATATTTTCGGAAATCGATACTCATTTTGCCAGGCTTTTAACAAGACTTTCAGGGAATGAGAGTCCAGAACTTTTTTATGCCGCAGCGCTTGCAAGCCATGTTTCTTCACAGGGGCATATATGCCTTAAGCTTTCCTCAAAATGGAGTGAAAAACTCTATTCAACAAGTGCAGTGGGCAGGCCGGGTGAATTCAAGCCTCTTATTCTGGATGATCAGTCAAGGCTTTATCTTTACAGATACTGGCAGTATGAAAAGATACTGGCTGAAAGAATTAAGGTTCGGTCAGGTTCTGATATTGAAGGAATCGATCTGGCCTTACTCAAGGATGGTCTTTTAAGACTTTTTGCACCAGTGGAAGGTAATGATACTGACTGGCAGCAGCTTGCTGCATTCATGTCAGTTATTAAGAAGTTCTGTGTAATCTCAGGAGGTCCTGGTACTGGAAAGAGCCATCTGGCAGCAAAAATACTTGCTTTGATCCTTGAACAGCACAAAATGAACAGGTTAAGAGTATCCTTATGTGCACCTACAGGCAAGGCTTCTGTTCGCCTGCAGGAAGCCATTAAGATATCGAAAGAGATGATGCCTGTCTCAGATTATGTTAAAGACGCTATTCCTCTTGAGGCCTCCACGATCCACAGGCTGCTAGGTACAATATCAGGCTCACCTTATTTCCGCTATAATGCAGAGAATTTGCTGCCTCTGGATATACTTGTTTTGGATGAAGCTTCTATGGTCGACCTGGCACTTATGTCCAAGCTTATTCAGGCAATGCCTGATGATGCTCGCCTGATCCTGCTGGGAGATAAAGATCAACTGGCCTCAGTTGAAGCAGGTTCAGTTCTGGGAGATATCTGCAATACAGGACGGATTCACAGGTTTTCTAAAAACATGTCTGACAGATATCAGAAAATTACAGGCAATTATCTGGAAGCGATAGAAAAAGGCATATACGGCCCGGGAATCAGAGACTGTGTGGTTGAGCTGAAGAAAAATTATCGTTTCCATTCAGACAGCGGGATCGGGGAGTTGGGCAGGGCGGTAAAAACAGGCGACGGCGGGCTCGCCTTGGACCTTTTAAAAGGCGGCAGGTACGAGAATATCAAGTGGAGTGTTTTGCCTAAACCCGAGCGACTGAAGGGTATAATCAGAGAAGCCGTTATAAAGGGATATAAGAATTATCTGAAGACAAACGAGCCTGCAGAGGCTTTTTATTTGTTTAACCGGTTTCAATTTCTGTGCGCATTAAGAAAAGGGCCTTTCGGCATGTATGCCTTGAACCGTAATATTGAACAGATACTTAGCGATGAAACCCTGCTGGATATACGGAAGCGCTGGTATAGAGGACGGCCGGTAATGATTAAAAAGAATGATTACAATATGCATCTGTTTAATGGCGATGTGGGTATCATCCTGCCTGATCCTGCATCCGGTAATGAACTTAGAGCCTTTTTTCAATTTTCAGATGGCACGTTACGGAGGTTTTTGCCAATTAGACTTCCTGAACACGAGACAGTATATGCCATGACTGTTCATCAAAGCCAGGGATCAGAATTTGAAAATGTATTTTTGATTCTTCCTGATATGGATGCACCCGTATTGACACGTGAGCTTGTTTATACCGGCCTTACCCGTGCGAAGGAAAATGTTGAGATCTGGGGTTCAGAAAGCGTTTTCCGCCTTGCTGTTTCTCGATGTATTGAGCGTTCGTCAGGTTTGCGTGACGCCCTCTGGAAGTTTTGAATAAGCGGCGCTGACTCAGCTTACCATTACATTTTTCCGCGCCTCATTATAGACACGAGCAGCCAGAATCCCATAACGCCGGCAATTATAAAACCTACAAGGCCGATTATTGGTATTTCGTGCCATTTTGGAGGTATATCAGAAAGTACGATCAGAGAGGAACCGATTACCAGTGATGCAAGAACGATTGCAAAGGCTATCCGGTTGCTGGTTCGGTCAAGAGTGGAAAGCATGGGCTCCAGTCCCATATGCTCGAATTCTATTTTTATCCTGCCCTTTTTTGCCTGTTGAAGTATAGCACTTATTTCCCCGGGTATTTCCTTTAACAGGCGGATAAGTTCACTTCCGGAATCTATCACGTCTTCAAAAATATTTTTCGGGTTGAGCCTGCCCCACTGAATCTGTTTTATAAATGGTTGAGCGTGCTTAATGATTTCAAAATCAGGATCAAGCATTTTTCCCAAACCTTCAACCGTCCCGAGGGCCTTCATAACAAGAAAGAGGTCGGATTTTAGATAAAGTCTATGTCTTGTCAGTATTTCCAGAAGACTATTTAATGCTTTTCTAACCTTCAAATCCTTTAAAGGAAGATAAAAATGATGATCCACAAATTCACTGATATCTCGCTCAAGTTTATCTCTGTCCGGCTCATCGTCATAATAGGTGAGTTTTAAAATTGTTTCTGACAGTTTTCTTTCATCTCTTGTAACCAGCTGCATTAACATGTCTGAGAAGATTTCCCTCTCTTGGCGCTTTATGCGGCCCATCATGCCGAAGTCAAGGTAACAGACTACATTATTTGGCAGGATAAATAAATTCCCGGGGTGAGGATCGGCATGGAAGAAGCCGTGGACAAAAATCTGTTTCATGGTCAGAACGGCTCCGCGTTTTGAAATTTCCTTAAGGTCAAATCCCTTTTTCCTCAAAAGGTCAATCTCAGACACCTTGATGCCATCTATATATTCCATAACAAGGATACGTTCAGTTACCAAGTCTCTAAATATTTTTGGGACATATATTGTTTCGTCACCAATAAACTGTTTGCTGAAACGTTCAATATGAATTGATTCAATTGCAAAGTTAAGTTCTTTGCCGAGACTGTGTGCGAATTCGTGAACAATCCTTGTAGGACGGTGACCTTTTAATTCCTCAAGATGCCGTTCCATCAAGTCGGCCAGATGGAGCATTATTTCAAGATCAACCTCAATTATCTTTCTGATGCCCGGTCGCTGGATTTTTACGATGACATCGCTGCCATCCTTAAGCTGTGCCTTATGAACCTGGGCAATTGAGGCAGCAGCTAATGGTTTTTTTTCAAGATGTTCAAATATTTCTTCCGGGGACTTACCAGTCTCTTTTTTAATAATTTCCTTAACATCTTCGTAGGAGAATGGAGGTACGTGATCCTGGAGTTTTGAAAGTTCCTGGATATATTCAAAAGGGATCAGGTCAGGGCGGGTGGAAAGGATCTGGGCAAGTTTTATAAAGGTGGGCCCCAGTTCTTCGAGAGCCATTCGGACCCTTTCCGCCCTGGTTAATGTTCCGATTTGTTCCCGTTTTTTTTTGTAGATTATCTGAAGGCCTATCTCCAGGTACTGCTCGATTTTCAATGAGTTTATGAGATCACCAAAACCATATTTGAGAAGCACTGTGAGTATTTGCCGGTAGCGCTGGATATGGCGATATGTCCTTCCAATCATTCCGATTCTTTGTATGCGCATTTTTTATCCTTTAACGAAAATCAAAGGAGAAAACTTCGAATTACTGTTGAAGTGAAGTTTCCCTCTCTCCTAATCCGAGGCAATAATAGAGGCATTTTACCGGGATAAAACTGTTGATGTTCAATGGTCTACTTTTTTTCAATGGCCTTGATTCTTTCTTCAAGGTCTGTAATATCCTTTTTTGTTGGGATATTCATTTTTTCAAGTGTTTTTTGAACTATCCTTTCAATCTTTTCTTCAAGGTCTTTTCGAGCCTGATCAGATTTCTTCTGGAGTTTTTCTATAAGTTCCTTTCCTTCCTGTTCTGATATTTCACCTTTTTCAATTATTTCTTTTACCAGTTCCTCAATTTTGTCTTTTGTAATAACCGCAAGACCTACACCTGTCATCAGAGTCTTTTTTAAAAGATCAAGCATTTTTTCCTCCTTATTTATAGCTTAGTTTATATCCAATATATATATTAACACATATACACATTTTTTTTAAATTAAAGAATCCATCAATTTTAAGATCTTTATTCCAAATAAATTGGATTCAACCAAATAGCAGAATTCTGGAAGGCCATCGCTATAAATACTCAATATCCAGAACAGAATTATGTGAGATGCTTTGTCTGAAAGAATTGAGGCAAGCAATTAAAAAGGAGATTGAATAAAACTCAATTTTGTGCTATATATTTTTTTTGGTGAGCGGTGACTACCAAAGTCCGAAACCGGGGTTGAGATCTTTGTCCGGGGCGTTAGGACGTGGGTAATTTAAACCAGTAATTCTGATTATCAGGAGCGCCTATCTCATTGTAGCGCCGTCTCACCACAACATGAAAAATTCCGGTAAGTTTCTTAACGGCATATTATTACTCCGGCAATAATATATGTCAATGTTGTCCCAGCCAGGGGCTGATAAACCAGCCAAAAACACAGGCTGGTAAACCCTCCACAAACATTGGCGGGTAAACTCCAGCCTGTCCCGGATTCCTGATCGGGGTCCGGGGCATGCTTATCAAGTCCGGCATGACGATTGATGTTTTTAATCGCCGGAGTAATAATAGCTCCTTATTATGTCCGGGGATTGCTATTGCAAAACGGCGACACTGCCGAATCTGCCTGTCCTGCCTTCGGCCCTGTATGAATAAAACAAGTCTGTATTACATCGCGTACAAATGCCGGCGAGTTCAATATTCTCTATTTTTAACCCTGCCTGGACGAGTTGCCAGGTACTTATAGCCCAAAGGTCAAAATAGTTTTTCTTTACCATGAAGCGTTCGAATGTTTCAGGAAATATCTCAGTATAAGTCGTAAATTCAGAACAGCAGGGGCCAAGAGACGGACCAATAGCCGCAAGGAGATCAGATCCCTCGCAGCGGAATAACTGCTTCATCTGGCTTATAACCCTGCCAATAATATTATGCACATTGCCTCTCCAGCCGCAGTGTATATTAGCAAGTACAAGCCTTTTTGGGTCAAACACCATTATACCCTGGCAGTCTGCCTGTTTGACCAGAATGGCAGTGGATTTCATGTCGGTAATTACAGCATCAACTTCATGCAGCTTTGATAGCGAATCACGGCTTTTTTCCCGGAGAGCTAAAATTCCATCTCCATGACATTGATTCATAATTACCAGGTGCCCGGCTCCAATTGTATCTTTGATTATACGCAGATTTTCATTGACATTCTTTCTTGTATCTCCTGAAGAATAACTCGTATTCAGACTATCATACGGCGGGGTGCTGACGCCACCCCATCTGGTAAAAACGCCGTGTATTAGCTGTGGATATTGGGAAAGTCCTGGATACCTAAAATATTTTATGCCAGCTTCGGACCATAATAGATTGGAAAAATTTGATGTGTTTTTTGGATAAAAAGGAGATTTAACCAGGGTGCCGGAAGTCAGGTTAAGATATCTGAATCCTTGATCGTGCATCCTTATTCAAACCATGATTGAGCAGTCATTGCTACCCTGAGAAAAGAGATAGATTTAATCACGACCCAAACTTGCTTATTTACCGCTGCTTCCTCCCGGACCTGACGGGGTTCATAAGTGCCTGTCACGTGAAGTCCACCTCGCCTCAAAAGTGACAATAGATCAAACTCAAATCAGGGCTCTCATAAAGGACTTTCAACCCCGCATAAGCGGATCTCGGGTTACAGGGCACCGCTAGCTCCCCATCTAGCACGACCAAGGATTAATTCTATCATGATCAGTAGACATCAGCCCGTTCTTTCAATTCCTTGCCTACTTTAAAAAATGGGAGCCTTTTAGGCGCTACTTCAATAATTTCCCCCGTCTTTGGGTTTCTGCCTTTATAACCGTCATAATTTTTTACCTTAAAGCTCCCTAGCCCTCGAATTTCTACCCTTTCGCCCCTGATAATCGCCTTTTCCATATCGCTGAATACAGTGTTAACAATGTCCTCAGCTTTTTTTAAGGGTAAATCCTCTGCCTTTGCAAGGGATTCTATCAATTGAGATTTGTTCATAGCGGTCCTCTTTATAAAAAGGGAATAATAAAATCGACGACTTTAAAATAAAATTATTTAATAATGGAACAACTACAGCAAGTCAAGACGAAATTGCCAAAAATTTTCACATTAGTAAAAAAAGTGCTAATAATTATCTGGGATTATGGATTCCTTTTAGAATAAACAAGTGTTTTTTGGTTAAAAAAATAAATTAATGTAAGTTGTCTTTTTCCAGCAAAAAAGGGAACAACTATTGAATATATGCACTCTTTCCTGTCACGGTTCAAAAGTAACCGTATCGTTTTTATTTTATTTCTGAAGGAAGACTCAAATTAGATTTTTATAATGCCTTCAATATCCCTATTTTTTGTTATTGAGTTGTAAATTTTACTTTTATAATGTATTTTTCTGTCAATACTTGAATAACTAACTTTTTTATTTCAGGAATTCTATTAATGAAGGGATGCTTCAAATGAAAAAATTGACTCACAAAGGTGTCGAAAATTTGATTCCCTATCCGCCAGGAAAGCCGATACAAGAGCTTGAGAGGGAGATGGGTATAAAGGGTTCAATAAAACTGGCATCCAACGAAAACCCCCTTGGGCCTTCACCGCTGGCTGTTAAGGCTATTATAGACAATGCTCATGAGTTACACAGGTATCCTGATGGGAATGGCTATTATCTGAGATCAAGGCTCAGTGAAAAATTCGGCGTGCCCTTTGATCAGATTATTCTTGGTAATGGCTCAAACGAATTGATTGAATTAATTACTAGAACATTTCTGTCCTCTTCTGAAAACGTGGTTCAGGCTTATCCGACATTCCTTGTTTATGAAAAAATGGTAAAAGGGGCAGGGGCGCATATAATTTCAGTTCCGCTTTCAAATTTCAGGATTGATTTAGAAAGAATGCTTGAGGCTGTCACTCCCAGGACGAAAATTGTATTTATAAATAATCCGAATAACCCGACAGGGACTGTGGTTAAGATTGGAGAGATGGCCGATTTTCTGAAAGAAATACCTGACGATGTAATTGTGGCGCTGGACGAGGCGTATATTGAATTTGCAACTGATAAAGATATTGCTAACGGTCTCAATCTTTTGAAAAGGCATGAATTATTGTTTGTATTGAGGACATTTTCGAAACTTTATGGCCTTGCAGGCCTCAGGATAGGATACGGCTTTGGTTCGAAAAGGCTCATTGGTTATATGAACAGGGTAAGACAACCATTTAATGCAAATACACTGGCCCAGGCCGCCGCTACAGCAGCTCTTGATGATTCCAGTTTTGTAGACAGGACACTCAAGACGGTTAGAGCAGGCCTGAGTTATTTATACAAGGCCCTGGATGATATGGAAATTGAGTATATTCCCACTCAAACAAATTTCTTTCTGATAAAAATGCCCTATGGCGGAAAAAAGATCTATGAGCTTATGCTGAAGGAAGGCGTTATTATTCGCTGTATGGACAGCTTTGGGCTTCCTGACTATATAAGAATTAATGCAGGGCTGCCGGAAGAAAATGAGAGGTTCATCAATACTTTAAAAATGGTTCTGAAAAGGCAAGACACAATATGAGTAACGTCATTACTGTTGATGGACCTGCAGGGTCAGGGAAAAGCACTGTCAGCCGTATTTTGGCCAGAAAATTAGATTATGTCTATCTGGATACAGGCGCAATGTATCGGGCCGTTGCTCTGGCAGCAAAAAGGAGTGGTGTAAGTACGGAGGACGGCAGTAAGCTGAAAGAGTTATGCAGTTCATTGGATTTAAGATATAAGTCAGATGAAGATCCGCCGAGGCTATTTCTTAATGGTGAAGATATATCCATGATAATAAGAAGCCCTTCCATGGATATGCTGTCTTCCCGTATATCTTCTGTCAAAGAGGTAAGGGAGTCCATGATTAGCCTTCAGCGCAGTATTTCCAGTGAAGCAAATATTGTTGCAGAAGGCAGGGATATGGGAACGGTAGTGTTTCCTGAAGCAAGGCACAAGTTTTTTTTGACAGCCTCGCATGAGGTTAGGGCTGAAAGGCGTTACCGTGAGAGACTAGGCAGGGGAGAGTCAATATCAAAAGATCATGTGTCAGAAGAAATGAAAAAAAGAGATCTTCAGGATACGAATCGAATTTTATCCCCCTTAATACCGGCAAAGGATGCTATGTTGATTGACTCAACCCTGTTGTCTCCTGAGGAAATAGTTGCGGAGATAATAAGTCATTTAAAAAAAATAAGTGATAATGCAGTTTAATAAAATATTTAGTTGAAATATACTATTACCTTTGATAAAATTCATAAATTTAGATTTTAACTTAAAGCGTAAAAAATTAG
This sequence comes from Deltaproteobacteria bacterium, assembly GCA_036733345.1. Classification (GTDB taxonomy): domain Bacteria; phylum Desulfobacterota; class DSM-4660; order Desulfatiglandales; family Desulfatiglandaceae; genus JAFGMQ01. The sequence goes on from DAINAR010000009.1 coordinate 43,004, forward strand.
GGGGTACTTATCTTAATGGAAAAGTCAACAAACAAACTAACCGAAGAAACAATCTTTGAAGCCGAAAATTCACATGAGGAAAATAACCAGGAATCCTTTGACACAGAGAATGAATCAGAAGAAGCGGAAAATCAGGAAATCCAGGAAGATGATAACTTCATGGAATTATATGAAGAAAGCCTTAAAAGCATTCAGGAAGGAGAAGTCGTCGAAGGGGAAATAGTTCAAATAGATAAAGAATATGTCTTGGTAGATATCGGCTACAAATCAGAAGGTCAGATTAATATTCAGGAATTTATTGATCCGGAAGGTAATTTGACAGCCAAGGTTGGGGATAAAATAGAGGTACTCCTGGAACGCAGAGAAGATGACGAAGGCACCATAAGGCTTTCAAAGGAAAAAGCTGCTAAAATTAAAATATGGGATGAGATTCGGGATATTTATGAAAATAATCTGACGATTAAAGGTACAATAATTTCCAGGGTCAAGGGAGGGCTTTCTGTAGATATTGGACTTCAGGCCTTTTTGCCAGGTTCACAGGTCGATTTGAGGCCCATCAGGGATATGGATACATTGGTGGGCCAGGAATTAGAATTTAAAATTGTTAAATACAACAAACGACGTGGAAATATTGTTTTATCCCGCCGGGCAATTCTTGAAGCAGAACGCCTGTCCTTAAGAGACGAAACCCTTAAGCTCCTTGAAGAGGGTGCGGTGCTTGAAGGTACGGTCAAAAATGTAACGGATTATGGCCTGTTTATTGATCTTGGAGGTATCGACGGACTGGTTCATATTACAGATATGTCGTGGGGAAGGGTTGGCCATCCTTCGGAAATGCACAAAGTTGGAGACAAAATAGAAGTAAAGATTCTGGATTTTGATAATGAAAAAGAAAGAGTTTCCCTTGGAATAAAACAGCTTACAGCCGATCCATGGAGCGAGACTGAAAAGAGATATCCAATAGGCACAATAATCAAAGGTCGCGTTGTAAGTCTCACGGATTATGGCGTATTTGTTGAAGTCGAGCAGGGTGTAGAGGGTCTTATTCATGTTTCCGAAATGTCCTGGACCAGGAAAATCAGACACCCATCTCAGGTTTTAAACGTAGGGGATATTGTTGATACAATGGTTTTGGACATTGATGTTGCTAAAAAGAGAATTTCTTTAGGAATGAAACAAGTTGAACCAAATCCATGGGATGTAATCGAAGAAAAATATCCTGTAGGAACTACTATCGAGGGAAAAATAAAAAATATAACTGATTTTGGGATTTTCATAGGCATTGACGAAGGGATTGACGGCCTTGTTCATATATCTGATATATCATGGACGAGAAGGATTAAGCATCCTTCGGAGATATATAAAAAGGGACAGGAGGTTCAGGCTGTGGTGCTCAATATTGATAAAGAAAATGAGCGGTTTTCTCTGGGCATTAAACAATTAACCCCTGACCCATGGGATGAAATTCCAAAGAAATATAAACCCGGTACCCGTGTTACAGGAACTGTCACAAACGTGACCGATTTCGGCCTTTTCCTTGAACTGGAGGAAGGGGTTGAAGGGCTTATTCATATTTCCGAAGTAGCCGGAGATAAACGTGGAAATCCTCTGTCAAGATTTCAAAATGATGATGTTATTCAAGCCAAGGTTATCAATGTTTCGCGGGAAGAGAAAAAAATTGGCCTTTCTATCAGAAAACTTGAAGAAACTTCGGAAAAGGAAAGCTTTAAAAATTATTTAGGCAACCAGGAGGAAGCTAGATCAAACCTTGGGGATCTATTAAGAGAAGAGATGATGAACCTTCAACAGCAGAATTCGTCAGGCAGTGAGGAAACAGGGGCGACTGATTCTTCTGAGGAAGTTCACGAAACTGAATCGAATGAAAATGGGAAGGAAGAATCTGACAGCAATGAGTCTGCCTGATTGAAGTCTTTTAAGCTGTTCCCTGGTGACAGCTTTTTACTTATAAAAAAACAGGAAAAGTAAAGTAGTATAAGGTTAGTTTTTCTACTACTTCTTTTCCTGTATTCTAATTTTTCCAATATTCAACAATTCATTTTTTTACGATACCTGAACTTCCGCAAAATGGCAGGGAAAAAACATCCAATATTGACAGTTTTGATTATTCTGACAGGCATAGCAATTGTTTTGGGCGTAGTTATGTTTGTTATATCGGGAATCTCTGCCACTTCCTCAAAATTCTCTTTCAAAGAGAAAGTGGGCGTTATTTCGATAGAGGGCACTATTTCCCAGTCCAGAAAAATTACGTCTCAGTTGGCTAAGTTCAGGAAAGACAATCAGATCAAAGCAATAGTATTGAGGATCGATTCTCCAGGAGGGCAAGTAGGGCCTACCCAGGAAATCTTCCGGGAAATACAGAAAATCGTTCAATCAAAAAAGGTAATTGCATCATTAGGCTCTGTAGCTGCTTCCGGGGGATATTATATTGCAGCTGCAGCCGATAAGATTGTTGCCGCCCCGGGAACCATCACAGGCAGTATCGGCGTAATTATGCAGTTCATTAGAATTGAAGACCTTTTAAAGAAGATAGGGATTGATTTTGAAACCTTAAAAAGCGGAGAATTTAAAGATATCGGTTCTCCGGGAAGAGAGCTGACAGAACGTGACAGAGAGATCCTTAATGCGGTGATACAGGATATACAGAGACAATTCGTGGAGGGAGTGGCTATTGGTCGGAATCTTGACCTGGAAAAAGTGCGTGAAATAGCTGATGGACGAATTTTCTCTGGAGCCCAGGCCAGGGAATTAGGTCTTGTTGATGAATTGGGTAATTTTGAGGATGCTGTCGAAATAGCCAAGGAACTGGCCGGGATTAAAGGAGAAGTGACACTTGTTTATCCTGAAAAAGATACCCTGGATTTATGGAATCTATTTCTTGATGCTACCGGAAAGTCCCTGATTAAATTACTCCAGAATATAAAGCCTCAAGTCGAATACAGGTGGAAGATGGAGCTTCTTGGCGGGCAATGAGGTTAGATAAAACTGCTAATGTCCCCTTTCCCCTCTCGTATAACTTCGGGTTTATCATCAATCAATGAAATTACGCTTGAAGGGCTTGCATAGAGTTCACCACCATCAATTATAACATCAAGATGTGCACCAAAGGCCTCCTTTAGAAAATAGGGATCATCATAACCTGCACTGGTGCTTATAATAGGTCTTCCAAGAGCTTGAACAATAGCAAGGCAAATCCTGTTGTCCGGAATACGGATTCCTACGGTTTTCCTTTTGCTTAACATAATTTTTGGCACCAGTCTGGTGCCCTCCAGGATAAAAGTGTAGGCACCAGGGAGAAACCGATTCATAGTCTTGTATGCATAATTGGAAACTATGGCATAGCGACTTATCTCTTTTAGAGAATCGCAGATGAATGAGAATGGTTTATTAAATGGTCTATTCTTCAGCCTGTAGATAAGCTGTATACCCTTTTTGTTAAAAAGATCACATCCGATCCCGTAAAATGTATCTGTAGGATATGCAATCAGCCCTCCGTTCTCCAGAACTTCAGTCACGCGATCGATGAGACGTTGCTGGGGATTATCCGGATTAATTGAAAGAATTAAGGCTTTTCTGTTTGTTCCCAAAGGATTATTTTTAGCCATAATTTAAAACTCTATATTTTAACTGCAATTATTAGTATCATACATATCTTTACGGAATATTAAGAATTACCATTATAATCTTTAAGTTTTTGCCCTGTTATAAAGATATATAAAATTAAATAAGGAGTGCTTATATGGATCCTGATCTGATTTTGACTTTCTTCTCATTCATATTCGGACTTGCTTTGGGAAGTTTTTTAAACGTATGCATATATCGCATTCCTCTCAAAGAATCAGTAATAAGTCCTCCTTCCAAATGTCCTCAATGCGGTAAAAGGATAAAATTTTATGATAACATTCCTCTCTTAAGTTTCATACTATTATCTGGAAAATGCAGGTATTGTAATAATCCAATTTCATGGCGTTATCCGATTGTTGAAACTATAACCGGATTATTAAGTATAGCCCTGTTTATCAGATACGGCTTAAGCTTTCAATATTTTATCCTGCTTTTTTTTGCGATGGCCCTTGTAACAATCAGTTTTATTGATCTTGACCATCAGATTATTCCTAACATAATTTCCCTGCCGGGGATTCTGGCGGGATTGGTAGTTTCTATTGTCTTTGAGCATGTCTTGTGGCTTGATTCATTCATAGGTATTATTGTGGGTGGGGGGGCTCTCTATTTAATAGGCTGGGGCTACGAATTCATAACAGGCAAAGAAGGGATTGGAGGGGGTGATGTAAAGCTGTTGGCAATGATAGGCGCATGGTTGGGGTGGAGACCTTTAGCCCTTATTGTGCTTATGTCTTCTCTTGTTGGCATCATAATTGGCTCTGTATTCCTGCTGATGTCCGGCAAGGGTCTCAGGTCCAGAATACCTTTTGGGCCATTCCTTTCAATTGGAAGTCTGCTTTATCTCTTTTTTGGCCGTGAACTGACAAACTGGTATTTTTGTTTATTTTTATAGCGAGGACTTGCCTTGCGGTTTTCCTTTTACAGTTTAACGACAGGTATACTGGCATATCTGACCTTCTTAATCCTATCGTCAATGCTGCTTATTAATGTAGTTATGATGAAATTTGCCGAGAGAGATCTTATACAGGCTAAAGGAAAAACAGGTGAACTGTTTCTTCAAATGATTGCTCAAACAGTTGGATGTGAAGCCTGTGACGATAAGAAAAAACTGCTGGATTTAGAAACAAATATTTATCTTAAAAAATATATCAAGAGTCAACTTCAGGCCTCTGGATTTGATAATTTGATTATATTGAATAGCGAAAAGGAAAATATCTTCACTATCAATTATTCAAATATAGCAGAAAATGAAGTGACAAGAGCTGCTCTGAAGGCCCTGGAGACAAAGGAAACCGTTTTCAGTTTTTACGGTTTAACCTGGGGGGTAATCTGGCCCGGAAAAAAAAGGCTGAATATTGCCACGCCAATTTTTTCCCGGGATCAACTTACAGGCGCTGTAACAGTATCCGGGAGCCTGAGCCCAATATATCAGAAACTGAGAAAGTCAGAAAAGATTTTCTTCATATATATTTTAATGAATACTGTCATTTTTGTCCTGTTCGGGATTTTTCTCTTATCCAGAAACATCCTGAATCCTATCAATAAATTGCTGGATATTGCCGAAACATTTAAGGAGGGGGAACCCTTTCCTGAATTGGCCCATTCATCCAGAAATGAAATAGGCCATCTTTATAGTTCTCTGAATATGATGGTAAAACGCATTGAGGAAAATAAAAAGGAATTAAAGGAACATATCTCATCATTAAAAAAGGCAAATCAGGAGCTAAAAAGTGCCCAGGGAGAAATAATAAGATCTGAAAAACTGGCCTCAGTGGGTCGACTGGCAACAGGGGTTGCACATGAAATAGGAAATCCTATCGGCATTATTCTGGGGTATCTGGATTTGCTGAAAAGAGAGGACTTAAATGAAGAGGAAAGACAGGATTTTCTGGAACGTACCGAATTAGAAATAACCAGAATTAGCCAGATAATCAGACAACTTCTTGATTTTTCAAGACCTACAGGCGGTGAAATCCAGAAAACAAACTTGCATGGATTAATCATAGAAACCCTTAACATGTTGAAACCCCAGCCAGTAATGTCTGGAATTGAGTTGAAAACATACTTGAATGCTTTAAATGATATCATCTGGGCAGATCCCAACCAGATAAAACAGGTGCTTTTAAACATTATAATTAATTCAATTGACGCTCTGGAAACAGTCAGTCACAGAAAGATCCTGGTAATAGAGACTTCTGATAATGAAAGTTCTATTAAACTGAAAATAACGGATACGGGCACAGGAATCGGAGAAAAGGATATTGCACGCATTTTTGATCCTTTTTATACTACTAAAGAGCCCGGCAAAGGAACTGGCTTGGGCCTGTCAATATGCTACAGGATTATTGATAGTCTGGGAGGTTCTATCCGCGTTGAAAGTCCGGCTGGAGAGGGGATGACTGTAATTATAGAAATTCCTGTTGAAGACATTGATAAATAAACTGAAACAGAATCTTGGGATATTGTCTTAGATTTTTATGTAAAAATACACTTTAAGGAGATTTGCAATACTCTTTGGCAGGATTGTAAAGGGTCAAAAGCCTGGAGATAAAATATGAGCCAGCAACGTGTTCTTGTAATAGATGATGAAGAAAACATGCGCCATATGCTGAAGACTATCCTCCACAAAGAAGCTTATGCGGTTGAAACTGCGTCAGATGGACTGGAAGCTCTTGAGCAAATGCAACGATCTGATTTTAATTACATTCTTTGTGATATTCGAATGCCCCGCATGGATGGAATAGGTTTTCTTAAAGAGGCAAAGGAAAAATATCCCGATAAAACTATAATAATGATGTCGGCTTACGGATCAATTGAAACAGCGCTCAAAGCAATGAAAGACGGGGCATATGATTATATATCAAAGCCTTTTAAGGCCGATGAAGTATTGTTGACTCTGAAAAAAGCTGAGGAGCGGGAGCGCCTTAGAGAAGAAAATCTGGAGCTCAGGACAAGAATCAGTGAAGTGGAGGAAAAGTATTCATTTCAGAATATTATTGCCAGAAGTGAAGTTATGGCAAGAGTTTTTGATATTGTAAATAAAGTATCTCAGCATAAGACTACTATTCTTATTACAGGAGAAAGCGGAACCGGCAAGGAATTAATCGCCAAAGCCATCCATTCAAGCGGCTCCAGGTCTTCCCGTTCCCTTGTAACCATTAACTGCGGAGGAATTCCGTATAATCTTCTTGAAAGCGAGTTGTTTGGATATAAAAAGGGTGCTTTTACAGATGCATTCAAGGACAAACCGGGACGGTTTGAAGAGGCCGATGGAGGAACCATACTGCTTGATGAGATAGGGGAAATGCCTTTGGCTTTGCAGGTTAAGCTTCTGCGTGTTTTGCAGGAAGAAGAGATTATGCCCCTTGGCGGAGTTGGTTCTAAAAGGATTGATGTCAGGGTGCTTGTATCAACATCCAAGGATCTGGAAAAAGAAGTAAGCCATGGAAGATTCCGTGAAGATCTTTTTTACAGGATTAACGTTATGCCCATTCATTTGCCCCCGCTTAGAGCAAGGCGTGGAGATATTCCTCTTCTGGCGGGTTACTTTCTTAATCTGTTCAACAACAAGTTAAAAAAAAATATTGAGGGACTTTCATCAGAAGCCATGTCTGTTCTTATAGAATACAGATGGCCAGGTAATGTAAGAGAACTTGAAAATGTAATGGAAAGGGCGGCTTTACTCACAGCTGGCAGATGGGTGACGCCGGCGGAGCTTCCTGCAAAGCTGGCTAAAATAAATAAATCACCTCTTTATTACTTAAACCCTGAAGATGGCCTTTCAATTAAAGAGGCCTCCAGGTGGCTTCAGCGCCGTTTAATTGAGGAAGCCCTGAGGAGGACAGGTGGAAATAGAACAAAGGCCGCCGAACTCCTGGAGATTAGTCGCCCGATGCTTATTGCGAAGATCAGGGAATACAGTCTGGAAGCTTAAGGTTGCGTTATATATAATTTTACTGCTGCAGGTGAGCGCAATTACTCTTGCTGTAATTTTTAATGTATCTTTTCTTTTTTTTGATCCAGGCTCCTTTTTCGGATTTCCTGCTCAAACCCTCTGTTAGTGGGTCTATAAAAAACCCTGTTTTTTAATTTTTCAGGCAGGTATTCCTGTTGTACCCACCCACCAGGAAAATTGTGCGGATAAAGATATCCCCGGCTGTACCCAAGCTTTTTCATTAATTGGGTGGCCGCATTCCTTATATGCAATGGTACTGGCTGTGCACCGGTATCCTTTATCTCCTGTTTTACAGCCTTTTCGGCCAGGTATAAAGAATTGCTTTTAGGTGCGGAGGCCAGGTAAACTGCAGCCTCTGCAAGGGCCAGCTCCGCCTCAGGTGGTCCTATCTTTTGCCATGATTCAAACGCTGCAAGGGCAACCCGGATGGCATTCGGATCAGCCAGGCCTACATCTTCGGCTGCAAATCTAATCATTCTGCGCCCTATGAACAAAGGATCTTCTCCTGCCATCAGCATACGGTAAAGCCAGTATATTGAAGCCTGCGTATCACTTCCCCTGAGGCTTTTATGAAAAGCAGATATAATATTATAGTGTTCTTCTCCATCCTTATCATATGGGAGTGACTTTTTTGAGAGGACACTCTCAAGTATTTTTAAGTTAAGTTCAATTTGATCATTTTTTTGGAAATCCAAGGCATATTTAACGGCTGCATCCAGATTATTCAATAATATACGTGCATCTCCCTGAGAAGAATCTAAAAGGTATTCAGTTACTTCCGGATTAATATGTATGTCAAGCAAGCCCAATCCATTGTCCTTATCTTCTAATGCCCGGATTAAAATGGCTTTAAGCGCTTTTTTGGCCAAGGGTTTGAGAATAATTACCCTCACCCTTGAAAGGAGTGGTGAAATAACCTCAAAAGAGGGGTTTTGAGTGGTTGCGCCAATTAATATAATCAGTCCGTTTTCTACATATGGTAAAAAAGCATCCTGCTGTGCCTTGTTGAAACGGTGTATTTCATCAACAAACAGGAGAGTTGGCTTTTTTGAATCCCTCTTGGCTTTTTTTGCTTCCTCAATAATTCCCCTGAGATCCTTTACTCCTGAAGTGACTGCAGAAAATGAATGGAAGGGGAAATCAGTATAATTGGCAATCAATCTGGCCAGGGTTGTTTTACCGGAACCAGGAGGGCCCCAGAAGATAACTGAAAACATTCGACCACTTTTCAGAATCCTGGGGAGAATGTTCGCTGGGCCAAGGATATGTTCCTGACCAGAAAAGTCCTCAAGTCTTTTTGGCCTCATCCTTTCAGCCAATGGCGAGTCGAAATCTTTGATGAAATTGTCCACTTATGTTCCTACCTTGCATCCAATACCTTGCAGGCAAGGGAAAGGATTTTAGTCATTTCCAGCGGTTTACCGGTTATGAGATCAAACCCCAGGTTTTTCAAAGCGGCATTTGATGTTGCCTTTTCGTTGCTGTTAATAAGAAATATGGGCAGATCTTTGCAAATTTCCCTGACTTTTTTAATAAACACTGATGACTGCGTATATGACATCATGAGGTTGGAAATAATAAGGTCTATTTTATATTTTTTAAGCAATTTGATGGCTTCTCCATTAGTTGATACAGCAGATACTCTGCATCCTTTACTTGAAAACAGTTGATGTAAAAGAGTATTAACCATATCTTCTGCAGTAACTAATATTACATGACAATTATTAAGGTTCTTTCTAATCACATGTGTCTTGGGCAAAGAATCTTTCATCTTAAGGGGCAGTTTTATAATAAAGGTAGCTCCCTGGCCTTCAAGACCCATAACCTCTATTTCACCATTATGACGATTGACAGCGGCATAGGCCAGGCTTAAACCCAATCCCAGCCTTTCATTATCTTTGGTAGAAAAAAATGGATCGAATATCTTATCTTTGATATTTTCAGGGATGCCTGTGCCATTATCCTGGATGTATACATTAGCGAAACCATGATTTTCCTCAACAGTCAAATATATATCGCCACCCTCTGGCAGTGCTTCGATGGCGTTTATAATTAAGTATTCAAATACATCCTGGATCTCTTGAGAGTTGCCTTCTACCGGGGACAGGCTTCTTAAGTAACTTTTTACATTAATGGTTATTCCATTTCGCTCAGCAGCTTTTTCCCATCTGGGCCTGGTAAGCTCTATAGCATTCTGAACGATGTGATTCAGATTAAAAATTGAAATTTCCGGAGGCAAGTTTTTAGGCTTAATAAGGCGCTGTAATTGTTGGCTTATGAAATTGGCTCTTTGTTTTGCTGTTTCAAGTTTATCCTGCCATTCATTTAAATTTTTATTTCCATAAGAAGTTTTACTTTGGAGTTTAATTGGATATTCATTCAGAATATTATAAAAATGAGCAAATTCATTATTAAGTGCTGATGCAAAATTGATGAAGCCTTCTATTTTAACTCGTTGTCTAACTTTCATTTCAGCCTGTTTTCTTTTATCAAGCAAGCTAGCGTTTCCCAGAAACGCTGTTTGGCCCTTATATATTATCCTTTTGACTTTTATTTCACATTGAAGCGGTTCTCCTCCTTTTGTAATAAGACGGATCTCATATTGATCTGGTGCTGATTTTTTTAAAAGCCTTCTTTGATGAATATCCTTTGCCATTTCTACAAATTCAGGATGAACCAGGTTTAGATAATCCAGGTTTTCTATTTCCTGCTCTTTGTAACCCAGTACATTTCTTGCTATTTCATTCATAAAAATTATATTACCTTGCTGAACGAGAATCGTTGCCAAAGGCATATTATTAATTAATCTTCGGATATCCTTCAAATCCTTGTTAAGCATACGGGCGTCACTTTTTAGAGAAGCGATCTTTTTTCTCAAACTTTTGTTTTTATCCTCGGACTTTTCAAGTTTTTTTTGCAAAGCTCTATATTGAATGTCATTCATAGAGGTTTTCCTCAATTTGTCCATGTCAAGTTATATGGTTTGAAACGCCAGTTTTTTGCAGAGGAATATGTCCTCATTTAAAAAAATTTAAGAAGCCCCGCTTTTGTAAGATTTTGTTTAGGGCTCAGGATGATTTATCAGCCTCAGGATGATTTATCAGCCTTAGGCTGATTAATGAGCCTGATGCGGGCAACTTCCATAATATTCAATTTATGAGGTTAATAAACCTCGCACGCTGCAATTCTGAAAGAAAATGAACATTTTTAAAAGGTCTCAGTTTAAGGTTCATCCGACTAATGAGTATTTACAGTTTTGAAATGGTAAATATTTGGAATTATGGCATTCTAGGCCATCCCCAAGTTCCACCACGTCATTCCGTGCAAGCGGAGCGCGACACGGAATCCAGTCCTGCTTTGGCGGGCTTGTCCGCCAGTGTTTGTGGAGGAATTCTTTGAATTCTGGATACCGGCTTTCGCCGGCATGACGGCTTTGATGGCATTTTATTCAAATACGACACAACCTCTAAAGCCGGAATAGCAATATAATTCACACTTATTCCCTTCTTCGAATCCCTTAGCAGATCGAAGAGTACTCATTAGCCGGATGAACCCAGTTTAAGGATGGGTTATATGAAAAATCTTGAAAATTACTGGTGTAAATCCTATCATATTTTTTATTCATCTTACAAGGTTCTATTTCTGATTTGGCTCGTTATAAAAGGCCAAGTTTTTGAGATGAAGGATTCCTCATAACATTGACAATCTTTTCCAATTCTGAAATAACTTCAAAGAAGGTAGAATGCAGGTTGTTCCTAACTCTTTATTTTTATTAAATAAATTACTGTTGCTTGGAAAGGTGACTTCAATGCCCCCCAATTCTCTTAAAAGTATCCCGGGTTTAAGCGTTAAGTGTTTTTTATTGGTGATTATATTCCTTTTATTGATCTCTTACCCCCCGGTAATCCAGGGAGCTTTTTATAAATATATAGATGAAAACGGCAATATCCATTTTGTGGATCAAAAAGCCAAAATTCCTGATAAATACCGTAAAGAGCTTACTGTATATCCGGAAAAATATGACAATCTTCCTGAAGAAGAAAGGGAGAGTTTAATAGAAAGGGATCGCAGGGCCATTGAAGAAAAACGGCGTTTGCAGAGGGAAAAAAAAGAGGAAGAAAAACTTCTGCGTGAACAGGCAGAGAAAGAGCGAATAGAGCTTGAAAAAAAACGTAAAGAAGAGGAGTTGGCCGAGCAGACAATCGAGACAAAGGTTGCAATTGCGGGTAATCAGGTGCTTGTACCGGTCAGACTGAGCTACAATGATAAAGAAGTCCAAGCCCGGCTTCTTCTTGATACAGGTGCAAGCACTGTATTGCTACATGAGGATCTGGCAAAGCAGCTTATTATAGGCGAGACCCGGCGGGCTGTAGGCTATGTAGCGGGCGGAGAGAGCATAACCGCTGATTTTACAAAACTTGATTATCTTATTGCTGGTCCTTACAAGATGGAAAATATTACAGTCGCTATTGTCAAACAAAATGGGCCTCAGGTGCCATTTCAGGGACTGCTGGGAATGAATTTTCTGCGGGGCCTTAGTTATTCAGTTGACTTTGAAAAACAGGTGTTGCGCTGGGATTTAAGTAAGGCAAAATTAGATTAGCTGTATATATAAATATATAATGGTAATTTTTATGAGGATAAAGTGACTGTCAATTCACCATTTGTTCACCTTCATGTTCACACCGAATATAGTCTTTTAGATGGAGCCATTCGCATAGACAGGATGCTTGAAAAATGCCGGAGTCTCGGTATGGATTCTGTTGCTGTAACTGATCATGGCAATATGTTCGGTGCAGTTCACTTTTATGATCAGGCTATAAAGGCAGGTATAAAGCCGATTATAGGCGCTGAGATATATATAGCTCCAGGAGATCGAAGGGATCGTTCGCCATCCAAGGATGGCAGTCCGACTGCCTATCATCTGGTGCTTCTGGTAATGAATGATACAGGTTACAGAAACCTTAGCCGTCTTGTTACACTGGGCAATCTCGAAGGTTTTTACTACAAAGCCCGTGCCGATATGGAGCTTTTAAGAGAATACAATGACGGCCTTATTGCACTTTCCGGCTGTTTACAGGGAGAAATTCCCTTTCTTATTAATAAGGAAAGAATTGAAGAGGCAAAGGAAAAGGCCGGGGAATTAGCCCGCATCTTTGATAATGATCGTTTTTACCTGGAGGTGCAGGCAAATAATCTTCCCCAACAGATCAAAACCAACGAAATCCTCAGGATGATTTCTCGGGATCTTTCAATACCTCTGGTTGCTACCAATGATTGTCATTACCTGAACAAGGAAGATGCGGAAGCCCATGACGTACTTCTTTGTATCCAGACAGGAAAAACAGTTGATGATGATAAAAGGCTCAAGTTTTCCGGGGACGAATTCTATTTCAAGTCACGCGATGAGATGGAAAAGGCATTGCCAGAATATTTAGATGCCCTTGAAAATACCCTGCAGATTGCACAATTCTGCCAGTATGAAATGGAGTTTGGCAAATACAGGTATCCGGTGTTTGATGTGCCTGAGAACAGGAGTTTGAATGATATTCTAATTGAAGAGGCTAATGATGGTCTTAAAAAAAGGCTGTCAGATATGGAAGCTGAATCTGGAAATAGCCCCGACGATTTGATCTTGGAATATCGTGAAAGGCTCGATTATGAACTGAAAGTAATCCAGGACATGGGTTTTGCAGGCTATTTCCTTATAGTGGCCGATTTTATCCGGTATGCACGGGACTGCAATATCCCTGTAGGTCCGGGCCGCGGTTCGGCAGCAGGCTCCCTTGTAGCATACTGCCTTGAGATAACAAATATAGACCCTATTAAGTATGGACTCATTTTTGAGAGGTTTCTTAATCCACAGCGCATAAGTATGCCTGATATTGACATCGATTTCTGTATAAACGGCAGGGATGATGTTATTCGGTATGTTGCTGAGAAATACGGTCGCGAAAATGTCGCTCAAATCATAACCTTCGGCAGCATGAAGGCAAGAGGAGTTATAAGGGATGTTGCCCGCGCCCTTAACATCCCGCTTAAAGAAGCTGACAGGATCGCAAAATTAATTCCTGAAGGCACAAATGTCAACCTGGAAAAGTCAATAACGGAGGAGCCTGAGTTACAACGCCTTGAGAAGGAGCAGTCCCCTGCAAAAAAGCTTCTGGAAATATCCCGCAGCCTTGAAGGAATGGTGAGACATGTATCCACACATGCCTCGGGAGTTGTTATTTCAGATCAGCCTTTACTGGGATACCTCCCTCTATATAAAGGTGCGAGGGATGAAATAATGACCCAGTATACTATGGATCGGATTGAACAGCTTGGACTTATAAAATTTGATTTTCTGGGGCTCAAGACACTGACCGTCATTAAGAGCACAATAGATCTGATCAGGGAAACAACAGGGGCTGAGCTGGATATAGAGCAGATTCCTATGGATGATGCGGCTACATATCAACTTTGTAGTGAAGGAAAAACCACCGGTGTTTTCCAGCTTGAGAGTTCCGGGATGAAAAATCTCCTAAGAAGACTTAAGCCCGAGGTTTTTGAGGACATGGTTGCACTGGTAGCTATCTATCGCCCAGGCCCATTGGGCAGCAATATGGTTGAAGACTTTATCAAGAGAAAACACGGAAGAGTCAGGATGAATTATTTTCTTCCAATGCTTGAGCCGATACTTAAAGAAACATACGGGGTGATCCTGTATCAGGAACAGGTTATGAAGATTGCTCAGCTTCTGGCCAACTATACCCTTGCCGAGGCCGATGAACTGAGAAAAGCTATCGGGAAAAAAAAGCAGGATATCTTAGCAGCGCACAGGGCCCGTTTTCTCCAGGGTGCAGCCGAAAATGGTGTCTCCGAAAAAAAGGCGGATAAGCTATTTAAATTGATAGATAAGTTCGGAGGGTATGGTTTTAATAAGTCCCATTCTGCGGCCTACGCTGTAATAGCCTATCAGACAGCCTATTTAAAAGCCCATTATCCGGTACAGTTTATGGCGGCCCTGCTTACTCAGGATATGGGAAATCAGGATAAGACCATCAAGAATATAGCAGAGTGCCGGGATATGGGGCTACAGATACTCCCCCCGGACATAAATGAAAGCCAGGCGGACTTCTCAGTAGTTGATGGAAAGATACGTTTTGGTCTTGCGGCAGTAAAAAATGTCGGCCTCAAGGCTGTGGAGTCTATCATTGAGGAGAGGAAAATAAACGGCCCTTTCAAAGATATATTTGACTTATGCAGACGGATTGAAGGGGCCAAGGTCAACAGGAGGGTTCTTGAAGGTCTGATAGAGTGCGGTGCCCTTGATTTTACCGGTATCAGCAGGGCTCGTCTTTTTGCAGGGCTTGATGATGTTATAAAGATATGCGGTATGGATAATGATCCCAACCAGCTAAGCATGTTCAATAATCCGGAATTAGGTAATCAGGGATTATACGGAGGATATGAACTCCCGGATATTGCCGAATGGGATGAAAAAACAAGGTTGAAGAGAGAAAAGGATTCCATCGGTTTTTATATTACAGGCCATCCTCTGGAAAGATTCAATAAGGAGATAAAGCATGTTGCCACCTGTTCTATTCAGGAACTCAGTGATCAGGAGGAAAAAACTGTTGTAAAAACGGCAGGTGTTATTGGAAATTTAAAGATAAAACGTACTAAAAAGGGTGACAGGATGGCGGTTTTCCAGCTCGAAGATATGAGCGGATCTACTGAAGTTGTGGTATTTCCGGATGTCTTCAACCAGTGTTCAATAACCCTTAAAGGTGATGAACCTTTGATGGTCAGCGGGATTCTGGAGATAGGTGAAAGTTCAGAAAAGATTATAGCTCAACAAATTATGACTTTGACCTCTTTGCGAAATATCGCTGTGAAAGCCCTTGAGCTTGAGCTGGATGAAGATACGGCATCAAAAGATCTCATGGAAAGGCTGCATGAAGTAGTGATCAGATATCCAGGTGAATGTAAGCTTATATTTAAACTGAATATGTCGAAAGGCAAAGGATTTGTAATTTCAGCCCACGATCGTTTCAATGTCATTCCATGTTTTGAACTTATAAGCGAAATCAAAGCGTTAATTGGAACAGGAGTAAATGAAATATTTACCCTGGGAAGACATGACATGCCAGGCATCTGATCGTGAGATTCTTATCGGTCAGGTTGAGATTTGTTGTATAAATCGTAATCTTCGAGAGTATCTATGTCTTTGGCTTGATAATCTCCTTCCGGCTCCACCAGAAAAATCTGATTACTGTGCTTCCGGAACAGACTCCTGGCACCGACATCACCTTTTAATTTGTGCAATTCATTATAAAATTGACTGCTTAAGATAACAGGATGAGAACGCTTCCCTTTGATGCTTATTGCTCCGAGGGGTAATGACGATGAAAGGTATCGGTTTAACAGGAGATTAATAAGTTCGGAATTAATATAGGGCATATCAGCCAGAAGTATCATAACGTGATCATAATTTTCTTCAATTTCCGCCAGACCTGAAATGATGGAAGAACTCATACCTGTTTTAAACGCCCTGTTCAAAACCACCTTTAATTTAGGATTTATCAGTATATGCTTAATGCTCTGTTTAATCCTCTGTGCCTGATATCCCAGAACCAGAACAACCTTATCCAAATCGGAATCAAGGGCCGCATTAAGCACCCGCTCAATCATAATGCCACCATCAATGGGAAGTAACTGCTTGGGTTGTCCCATACGGTTAGATTCGCCGGCCGCAAGGACAAGGCCAGCAACCTTTTCTTTGTACATAGGTATTTATCCTTTTCAGACGGGATATTAATGTATACCCCAGAATTTCATATAAGGTGATTAGTCCAATCAGCTGGAATAAAAAAATATATAAACAATACCATTTGTGTTTTTAGGTTTCATAGGTGGAATTGTCAAGGTGCTTTATTTAGATATATCAGCAAGTAAAAGAATATACAGGCTGCTATGAGTTTATATTGCCTTTGAGATATAGAACAGGATGAGTGCAGCAGCCATTACCGTCAAGGAAGGCAGAATTATCAGGCGGTAACTCCCCAGTAGATTGGCTTTGAAGTAGTCTTTGGTAACCAGAAAACAAAGGTGGATGGGAGAAAGCATCATACCCATGTACCCGAATGAATAGGCAAGTACTGCATAGGAGAGAAAACTGAAAACATTAGTGCTGTCGAATAAAGGGATAATCAGCGGAAAAGAAGTTCCCACAAAACCAATGGCTATTCCGGTAATGAATCCGGAGAGGAAAGGCATTATAATTATAACCAGCATCACCGGGATATGGTAATCGATCAGTTCATTGCGTATCTGGATGACTGAATGACTGTCCATCATAATACCCTTGAAAATCATAATTGCTGCGATTAATGACAAAAGGGGCAGTATATTCCTGTCGAAGACGGCAGATGCAAGTTTACTCATTGAAATACGGTTTACTGTGCATACCCATATTGCCGATGCCATTAGCCCGGGGAATATTGAAAGGGCGCCTGATATTTTAATCCGGATATTGAAAAGATTCAGGAGAGCAGTTGTGACTGCAACTATTGCGATAACTGCCACAACTATAAGGATCGGCATAATCTGCCATAGAAACCCCCTCAGCTCCGGCCATGAAAGAGACTTTTTTTTCGGTAAATGGTGCCTTTCAAGCGGCCTTAGAATAAATACCGTTCCCGCAGCAATTGTCACAAGGGTCATGGGCGCCATCACTGTCATGAACCGCCATGTTTCTACCTGGAGCAAAGCCACTGCAAGTACTACCCCGGGATAAAGGGGCCACCAGTATTCCCATATATGTCGAAACCAGTAATTAACGGCAGCCTTATGTTCATTTGTCATGAGACGCTTCTCAAAGGCCGTTTCAACCATCGGTGCGGAAAAAAGTGCGCCTCCGGGCATGGGAAGAAGTCCGATCAGGGCCGGTAATACTGCCCCGGCAGTCCTGTCATCCCGTGCAATCATTGAAAAACCTTCAACGATTCGATCAAGGTGCCGGCTTTCCTTCATCAGTCGGCTTATTACCAGTATAGAGCCCACGATAAGGATAAGACTGATAGTCTGTATATTTAAGAGGCTTTTGCATGCGCTCAGAAGGATGTCCAAAAGGCCCAATTCCATCCAGAGACCCAGGGCAAGAGAGCCGATCAGGAGGCAGTAACTGAGGCCGATTCTCAAACGATTAAGGCCGAGAATCAGGCAGAATACGCAGAGAACTTTTACAAGAGAGGGAATAGACGTAATCATTAATCCTCCGGGACTTCGAAAAGGCTGTGAGCATCTTTATCCCATAAGGGCTATTTGTATAGCTATATCACGAAATGCCTGTTATCTGCCAATAATATTTACCTTTTTTTCTTAATACCATAGATGCATCAAAGAATCTCTTTGTTGATTCTTTTGTTTGCCTTCATTTTTATTTTGATATAAAAAAATGGTTATAAGGCATAATTAAGAAGTAATAATTTGACGCTGCCAAGATCCGGCTGAAGGAGGTTTGAGCTTTTAATGCTCGAGC
This sequence comes from Deltaproteobacteria bacterium, assembly GCA_036733345.1. Taxonomy (GTDB): domain Bacteria; phylum Desulfobacterota; class DSM-4660; order Desulfatiglandales; family Desulfatiglandaceae; genus JAFGMQ01. The sequence continues at coordinate 61,126 of DAINAR010000009.1, forward strand.
ATACATTTATCCATATACAGGGAATAGGCCCTAAGATTGAACGCATGTTCTGGGAGAGAGGTATCAGGACCTGGCAGAATTTTTTCAACAAAAGAAAGACCGTTTTATCTCCCGGCCGTGATCAGTTCGTGAAAGAAGAGCTCGAGGCTTCTTTGAGGCACCTTAATGATATAAGTTTTTTCAGTAAACGTTTATCCACAGGAGAAATGTGGCGCATTTATGATACCTTCAAGAAAGATATTGTCTTTCTTGATATTGAGACAAGCGGTGGTTATCAGGGATATGATGAGATCACAGTTATCGGTCTTTATGATGCATACAAAGTACACACATTTGTAAATGGTATAAACCTGGAAGAATTTGAGATAGCTATTGCCGACTATGACCTCATGGTGACCTTCAATGGAAGTATGTTCGATATTCCATACATCCGCAGGGTCTTTCCCGGTATTTCACTGCCAGCGGCGCATATAGATCTGAGATTTTTATTAAAAAAACTGGGGTACTCAGGGGGTCTGAAAAAGATAGAAGAGGACTTCGGGCTTGACAGAGGCCCTGAAATTAAAGGCCTTAACGGATATGCGGCAGTAATGATGTGGAATGCGTATCAATCAGGTGATCAAGATGCTTTAAAGAGATTGATTGAATACAATACCGCGGATATTGTAAATCTTGAACCGTTGATGGAAAAGGCCTATATGGAAATGAAGAAAAAACTGCTCTCCTCAGTCTAATAGAGCATATAAATAAAATCAGGAAATTTTTTGCGGCATGTGTTGATGAATTTGTAAAAAGTCGAAAAGTACCATTTTTCGTCATTCCGACGAAAGAGACTGTGTCGCAATTGGAGAAAATGCCAAAAAGGACGTCATGCCGGCGAAAGCTTAACCGCCTCTGGCGGCGCGGCAGCCAGAACATATTAAAAACACTGGATTCCGTGTTCCCGGATCGAAGTCCGGGACAGGCTACGCTCCGCTTGCACGGAATGACGGAAGATGCTATTTCTGGACTTTTCGATAGTTAATCAGACATTCAACATCAAATAAATTGATATTTTGTGATTCAGTTCATGCTTAAATTATATAAAAAATGTAATCTCTGCCCTCGCCTGTGCGGTGCAGACCGGCTTGGTAAAGAAGACGACATTGGAAAGAAGGGCTTCTGTGGTGAAACACATAAATTAAGAGTTGCCTATGTGGGTCCTCATTTTGGCGAAGAGCCTCCCATTACCGGAAAAACGGGTTCAGGTACGGTTTTCTTTTCAGGATGCTCTCTCAGGTGTTCTTATTGCCAGAATTATCAGATTTCCCATGAAGGGCTTGGTAGTGAAATAAGTCCGGATGGTCTGTATCAGAAACTTGAGGATATTATACTCAGAGACAATGTCCATAATATTAACTTTGTGACTCCGGATCATTATTTTCCTCATGTCTTCCTTATTGTCTCGATATTGCGGGCGAATGGTTTTGATCTTCCCGTAGTCTATAACCTTTCAGGCTACCAGGCAATTGAATCACTGCGAATTGCCGATGATTATTGTGACATATACCTGCCCGACTTCAAATATTCGGATTCATCCCTGGCAAGAGACTTGTCAGGTTGTCCGGATTATCCAAAAACCGCCCTCGAAGCGATTGTAGAAATGGTCAGGCAGAAGGGGTTTCTGGATGCCTGTCTGACCGGGGCTGATCTTGCTAAAAAAGGGGTCCTTGTAAGGCACCTGATCCTGCCCGGGAAGATTGAAAATTCAGTCAATGCCCTGACCAGCCTTTTCCTGGAATTTGGGCCGGAGCTGCCTGTGAGTCTTATGTCACAGTACTCTCCTGCAATTAAACAGAAAGATCAGGACTTGAATCGAGTTATCTCTGAAGAAGAATTCAACACGGTCTATTTACATGCCATGGACCTTGGTTTTGAGAACCTTTTCGTGCAATTTCCTGATAATAGTTCTGCGTCAGGACAGAAAGCATGCTCCGGCTTTTTACCGGATTTCAGCCAGGAGAGGCCGTTTGGATAAAAATTTTCTGTTCTCTCAGTTTCAGTATGAATAGCTGATCCCTTCTTTGTCATGTTTTGATTGACCGGGATTTTTGAATCTGATACAGAAAACAATCAATAATAAGTAAATAATTAATTCAAATGATCACAAATAAAAAGTATGGAGGACTGAATAATGAATGATGTTGAAGTCTATGTTACTTACAAGCGCGACGGAAAAGTCGGCCGGGTAACAATCTCTCGGCCCAAGGCCCTTAACGCACTTAATGATATTGTTGTAAAACAGCTTGACAAGGCCTTTCAGGAAGCCGAATCAGATCCTGAGACTAACGCAATTGTCCTTGAAGCAACTGGTGGGAAGGCCTTTGTGGCCGGTGCCGATATCGGGTTTTTTATTAACTGCATAAAAGAAGACCGCCTGGATGATAACCTTGCCTTTACCTCATACGGCCAGGAAGTCCTTAACAGGATCGACAACAGCAAGAAGCTGGTTGTAGCCAAGATGGAAGGGATGGCGCTTGGCGGAGGCCTGGAGCTTGCACTTTCAACTGATGTTATGGTTTCAACACCCAAACCTATTATGGGATTCCCTGAGACAAGCATAGGCATCTATCCCGGTCTGGGCGGAACGCAGAGAAGCAGCCGGGCAGTCGGTAAGGAACTGGCCAAATACCTCCTTTTTACATGCAGGCTGGTTTCCGCAGAAGAGGCCTTTGCCATAGGGCTGGTAGACTATGTGTTTGCGCCTGAAGAGATTGAAGAGAAGATGATGAGCATGATCTCTGAGGGAAAGCTTGTCCCGAACAAGGGAAGAAAAACAGAAGAATTGCCTGAAGAATGGCGCAAGATGAAGGAATTATTTGTCGATACGAATATTGATGGTCTGCTGAGCGGCAAATTTATGGAAAATGAAGATCCTCTTATTGCCAAAACAGCAAAGATTATATCACGGAATGCACCCATTGCCCTTAAGCTTGCAAATGAGATTGTGGATAAAGGGTTTGATATGCCTGTATCAGAGGCAGTAAAGCAGGAGCTTGTACACTTGAAAGAAATATTTGCAACTGCTGATGCACTGACAGGGCTGAGCAGTGTTGGCGGCAAGGAAAAGCCGGTATATGTAGGAAAATAAAAAATCTTACTGTCTTAGTAGAATATAAAGCACTCGGGGATTTTTCCTCTGAGTGCTTTTTTTTTCAGCACATTAACTCCATTTTTTTCCTTGATATTGCCTCTTTATTTGTTTTAAATACATCAATCTTTTCATTTTCGGTTGAATAATATCCATATAATAATGATATTGCATTAACTGCCTGTTTTTGTTGTTGATTTGTTTGTTTATTCTCTTTTAGTTTATCAATAAATGGTGTGAGAATTTCCCTGTCTGAGTATCTGAAATCATATTTCCGGCAAAAATCCAGGTAATATCTCACTCATTTCTTATAATAGCCATGGTACTTTTGGGGGATGTCTTTTTGAACAAGCAGAGAATTGTAAAAATAATTCAGTTCTTGAGGAATAGGTTTTATATCAAATACAGTTTTCTAGAAGCTATTATATAGATAAAAAACAGCTATAAGATTGATATTTTTTGTCAATCATTTTATTAATTTGATGGTTAAATAGAAACTATGGAATCACTAGTTGTCGAGGATGTCATCCACTGGCTGCTCGGCGAGCAGCAGCGATTGGTGGGCCATCATTCGGTTGTAGGAATGTCCACGAAGTCAGAATGAAGAGGGGGTACCCGTATGGCCAGGGCTAAGGGCATTTAGCGATCATGGATTCATCGCAGGATTCTTCGACGCATTGCCGCCAGCCCCTCCATGGCAACAGCCTAGTTTCTTTTTCTTCAAGAAACTTCCAGCAGTGGAAATTGAGTCAGATGATCAATAAGAACCCCTCGCATATCATTCGTTAACTGCTCTTTAACCATATGGTAGAAAGGTGAATAAGGGACCAGCAGTTTCTGGCACAGCGATAATTCGTGAGCAAGAAATGTAACAGCATAATAAACCCTGTGAACGTCTTGACTTTGAAGCAGAAAGACGATCATTGGATGATCGCGCCTGATCCCCAGGGTTAGATCTACGGGTTTAACAACACGGTTTACCTCCAATTTTTCTTTTCTGTCAGTTAGGTTTGATACATTATTCAATGCTTTCCCCGATCTATCAAAAAGCCCTGCAGAGATGATCCTGTTTTCCTGATCCATCTCAAAAAAGACCGGCCTGACTCTCCTGACAGGAAGCAGGATACTTTTCGAGATCACCTCCCTCAAAGCTTTGTTGTGAAACAAGGACTTCATCTCATTAATGAATGTTTTCTCCTGCCGGGTCAGCTGGCGTTCACCAATAAATTTGCAACCAGGGGATAGTGCTGCTTTATCTACAATACCTCGTTCAACCAGATCATTAATTTTTTCAGTATCTTCACTGATCGTATCCAGATTCACAATGTCCCCAAAAATTTCCTTGAACAGCTCATCATAGAATTTAGGGGCACCATTATTCATAGATACCTTTTTTGGAATAACAATAAAATCATGTCTGAATTCACCTCCCACCCACCTAAGATTTGTTTGGTTAGGGGAAAAAAAGAGCGGTTTGTCGAGGCTCTTTTTTTTATATAGCTCCAGGAGCGAGAACATGGCCCTATGTCCGACCAGTCTGTACACTTTCGCCTCAGTCAGTTTTTTCAGTACCATATCTTCCCGGGTTTTCGGGGATGTTGGGCTATCGATTTTATTTTCGAGGTAGGATTTTAATTTTTTCCTCAATGTATAATGATTCGCGAGTATGATTTCCGGGTCTGTGTTGGAATCCAGCTGACGATCCAGGTAAAACAGCAAATGCGTGGAAAGGGTTTTAACCATGCTAAGATAGGAAAGGCCCAGAAAAAAGGAATCACGGCTGATTGTCAGGATTAAGTCGTTGCAGTTAATGGTGGCCTTCAAATTTGGTATCACAGGAAGTTCACCCTGATGATAATCCTGGAGGTCCCATTGAGAATCATGTCCTCCGGTAGCTAACGAACCTAGAGTCAAATCTACTATATGTTCATATTTGCAGAGTACCGTTAGACAGTCGAAGTAAGTATCGGGCATCAATATGCCATGGCAGGGGCCTTCCTTAAATATGTACGCTCCTGACTCCCTGGCAGTTGACCAGATTGAAAGTGATTTATTACCGTTGATGCTCACATTGCAAGGATAATATTGAAGGACTTTTTTGGCGTATCTCAGACATGCTGAAATAGAAGCTTCTTTATTGAAACGCACTTCAATTCGCGTACTATAGTGTGTATTGACTTCAAAAATCTCGGTTGAAATAATAGGGCGTTTCTCAGGATCTTCAACATTAAAAAGCAACTCAACGGTACGATCTTCGCAAAGAGTAGTCACCTTCACACTTTCTGTGCCCAGCTTTGGGTTGAAGATCGAGAAAAAGCCTACTCCAAACTGGCCGATTTTTTCGCTCTCCTCCTGCTTGTCTGTTCCGCCGAGCATGCAGATAAGCTTTATCCGTTCCCGACTAAGACCTTCTCCATAATCTGTGATTGAAATGGTTTTATCTTTGGTTGCAATATCCCCCCGACGATTTTCCCAAGCGGTCTGGGGTGGATAACTGTCTAACAAATTCTGGATCAGTTCGCCGAAAGCCCGTCCCGGATTACCTCCAAATTGTCTGCTGATGAGTTTTCGCCATCCCTCATCGATATCGATGGCCATTCCTTCCGGAAAAATCAAATTTTCAGTTTCATTGTTTACTAATTTATTCATCTTTTCTCTCCTCAATATGTTGGACTTAATTAAGCCACCCCCTTTGATCATCTCTTTCTCTTAGGAATTCCTGCCACTGCCTGTTTTCTATCAGGTTCTCCTGATGAGTATGAGGTAGTGAAAGCGGGGTTTTCATGCCACATTTGCTGATTGCATCCATCAGGATAAGGTCTTCACGATTTTCCGGTGAGAGGTGTGGCAGGATCTTTTTGTTCTTGGTAATGCAAATCGCCAGGGCCCAATGGCCGGCTAAAGCGGGAGCCTTCTCAGAGAGCTTTGCCAGTTTTTTGACCAGAGGATGATACAGATTCAGGACGACATTATCATTTCTGAAGAGAAATAAACGTGATGAGCAGGGAGTTTTACCGTCTCTTTTGACCAGATACCCTAACCGCCATTTGATAACGGCAAGATCATTTTCAGCCTGATTCATTTCATCGTGTATCCCCCTTAGTCTCTCCAGTTCCTCGAAGCTGATATCAAATGAAAGTGGATCCCATTGAACGTTATCTTCTTGTTTTTCATCCCAGTTTTCATGAAGAACTTCTGGGTGGAAACCGAGGAAGCCTTCAAAGTTTCGTTCCACTGATCCAAGTTCCGGCCTTGCACCTGCTGGCGCTTCAAAGAAAAAGTCCTCAGAATCCAGACAGACAAGTTTATCCTTGAATTGTTCTTTCAGGAAATCGAGAGCTCCTTGAGGCTGCTTAAGGGAGAGAACCGGGGAGTCGAATACTGAATAATCTACCCCGATATCATCCTCGCTCTCCAGGTAAGCAATGCCAACCTTTCCAACTATTCTCCTTAGCTCTGAAAGGGACATTCTCGGACCATTTTGGACCGCAAATACCGGCACACTGCACCAGGGCTTCTCATCACTGCTATCAAGGTTCATCATTACACACGCTATGTCCTGGACAACCACGGAAGATAACCCATACTGAGACATGTGCCCTTTTTCATATATAGAAAAGAGCTCTTTCAGGTACTGCGGAAGGATGTTTTCTCTGATTTGAAGGGAGAGGGGATGCAGAACCTCCTCGTTGCTCAAGCAGTGGCGACCAAACGGCAACTCAAATTCCGGACTGTCGACCCTTAAAGACAGGTATGGGATTTTAGGTTTTTGGGTTTCTCCGTGGAATACCAGATTGTAAGCGTCTGAGACCAGAACTCGGTTCTGATAGATTTCATGAACAGGGTGCCCTAATCCGATGGAAAGCGTATATTTCATGTCGCTCAATTTAAATGAAAAAACCCTTCCAAGAGTTTCAAACGAAAAATCAGGATTTCCATTTGACGCATAAATTGGCCTGGCCGCATAAGGAGATTTTGGATCCTCTACATCAAGTTCGAACACGATGACTTTTATGGGTAAGTAATGGATATACCGGTCAAGAATGTCTGCAAGATTTCCCAGGACCTTCCTCAGAGGGCCAAGGCCTTTGAATCCTATTTCAAATCTTGTCCCCCGGAGAGGGGGAGGATTAACTGGTAGGATGGAGATCGGGGCCTGATCGAGCAAACTCCCTGTTTCCATTTTCCATGCCTCATTTCCGGTAGATGTCAATATGCTAAAACTGCATTGTCCAGGAACAGCCGAAACGCTGAGCTTGCCGATTCCGTGGCGGCCAATGGGCTTTCTGTTATTTGTGCACGACTTTGACGAACGGTAGAGAGTCATAAAGTCCGCCACCCTCTGCCGACCCATGCCGACACCGTCGTCATCAACTGCAATTATGATCCTTCCTTTTTCTTCCCATCCTGAAATCCAGCAATGACGGGCATGGGCATCATATGCATTCACGACGTATTCCCTTATCCATTCATTTGGATCTGCAAACTGGGAGCACATGTCCTCTTTCAAACGTGCAACGTCAACGGTGATTCCCTGTTTGGCGATTTGCTCAAGATCTTCTTTGAGATTCTGGTGATTAATACTCTGCATTTTTTCCTCCAATAATTTAAAATTGCTGAAATGTTAAAAAGCAAAATGCAAGCCAATAAACTCAATCAAATATTTTGGTTATAATATTAAGAAGTTATATGCGTTTGAAAAAAACAGTTGAGTTCCTAAGGTTGAACTGCCAATATTATATGTTGAGATTCCAGAGCTTTTTTAATAATCTTCATAAATCAACTTTTGCGAGAAGATTGCTAATGAAAATGACAGTTTTAACACTCAGGTGCGGAGGCCCCGATCACCTGGCTCCCGATGAAATAGAGGTGAAAAACGCCAGTGATCTGGAAAGAATAAAGCAAAAAATATTACCTGCTGTTTATCTGATTTCTGAAAAAGATCTTTCTTTATTAAGGGGGTTTCCGGACACTGTTGTTGATCGTGGCCTAAAGCACCGGGCAAAGGGATTGGCAAAGGTAATGATCGGATACAAAAAGATCCCTGTAATAAATGGAAATTTTGCAAGCACCCATCAGGTTCAGCGCAGTGTTCGCACCCTCTTGATGCATGCCATGAACGAAAACGATCGGAATATCTATTTCATCGGTATTGCCGAGCGAATTTTCGATCAACTCAGCAATATGGCAAAGGAAGAAAGAGATAGAGGGGACAATCGAAAGCAGATTGGAAAATTTGATTCTCGTCCTTTAAGTGGTTTTTCAGATATCCTATCATGGCTATCAAATGAGCTTGGGATGCAGAGTCAGATCCCTAGGAACCTTATGGAACGCTACGTGGGGATTTCAAGGGATGTCATGCTGGTCCGGCAGCTTATTGTGCTTGCAGCCAGAAATGAAAACCCTGTATTGATATTGGGCGATACCGGGACAGGGAAGGAGGTTGTGGCCAGAGAGATTCATTCCAACAGTAATCGAAAAAACCAGCCTTTTATTTCCATTAACTGTAGTGGTATCCCGACAGCCCTGTTTGAGTCTGAGCTGTTTGGCCATGTCAAAGGGGCTTTTACAGGCGCCATTCAAAACAAGCAGGGTTTGTGGAGGCTTGCAGACAAGGGAACGCTTTTTCTGGATGAAATAGCTGATTTGCACCCTGAGAGCCAGGCCAAGATATTACGAACTCTTGAAGATGGTTGCATAAGAGCTGTAGGTGGAGGTACGGAATTCAAGGTAAACGCAAGAATTGTCGCGGCTACGAATCGGGACCTGTTTTCCATGGTTCAGAGCGGCGAGTTTCGAGAGGACCTTTATTATCGTCTTCGCGGTTTCTTTATTCGTACCCCATCGCTTCGTGATAACCCTGAGAATATCCCTGTTTTGGCCCAATACTTATGGATAAATATTATGAGAATTAAACATAAACCTCTTCCTAATGAGATTATAAGGAAACTCGCAGAATACACTTGGCCCGGAAATGTAAGGGAACTGAAAATGGTTTTGCAGAATCTCTACGGCCTTTTTGGCACGCAAAAACTCCGTGAGGACCATTTGAAGGCCGTATTTTATATGGAGGGACAGGCGTCTTTGCCGTCCGGGGGCGAGGCAGACGCTCTCGAGTGTCTAAAACACCTGAATCGAGCGCAGGAACTCATAAAATCCATTGAGCTGGAACTCCTCAATATAAAAACCAAAAGCCAGGCGACTGATGCAATTGGGGTTTCTTTTGGCTTAGGAATGAATGAGCTGGTAACAATCTGTCGAGAGCCCTCTCTTTTTCACAGTGGTTCTTTATTCTCTGTAGTTTGGGATTTGCTTAAACTTCTCAATCAATTTCATGAGCAACTCCAAAAGGGCCATATAGAAATCGGGATGAACCTGAGCAAAAAATTGGAAAAGGAGTTTGCTTTAGTTCAAGGCACGATTAAAAAGGAGATCGATAAGATTCTGGAAGAACTTTGAATTGGACTTGCTATTCTTTTTTTAAATATCATTTTGTCATGTTTTTTATATAGCTACAGGGTAAACATTTTTGAGAATAGAGGATAAGCTTGGGTTCAACTGCTTTAAAATAAGAAATGGAGGAAATGATATAAGTTACTGATAAAATTAAAGGGCGCTATTCTGAACAGCCAGTTCTATTTGAAATTCAGATTTTTGATATCAGGAGGTTTTATGCGCGGGCGTGGACGCACCTTTCGTATTTTTGTTAGTTCTACCTTTAGTGACCTGAAGGAAGAGCGCAATGCCCTTCAGGATAAAGTCTTTCCCAGGCTTCGGGATCTGTGTATGCAGCACAGCTGCCGTTTCCAGGCCATCGATCTGCGTTGGGGAGTTCGGGAAGAGGCCTCCCTGGACCAGCAGACTATAAGGATCTGCTTTGAAGAGATCAAACGCTGCCAAAAAGTAACGCCTCGTCCTAATTTCATCATTTTACTGGGCGACCGATATGGATGGCGCCCCCTCCCCTATGAGATTCAAGCCACCGAATTTGAAGAAATCCTGACTCATATCACTGATGAAAAAGATGCAGAATTGCTCGGCAGGTGGTACCGGCGTGATAACAATGCTGTGCCTCCAGTCTATGACCTTCAGCCTCGAGCAGAAAAATATTCCGAGAGGGCTATCTGGGAACCGGTTGAACGGAGGCTGCGTTCGATTCTGCTTGAGGCCTCCAGAGATGTGGCCTTATCAGAAGAAGATCAAAGCAAGTACCGGGCCTCTGCCACCGAACAGGAGATTCGCCGCGGGGCCCTGACAGCGGATAACGCCTCTGACCATGTTTTCTGTTTCTTTAGATCAATTTTAGTCAGCCAAGAAGATGGATCCTTTTTACCAATCAACAAGTCACCTTTAAGTCAAAGTTTTCAAGAATTTGTGGATCTTAATCCTGAAGGAAATCTCGATCGTAACGCTTGGAATCGACTTGCTGCTCTCAAGAATCGACTTGAAGATAAAATGCCCAATAATGTATTTGAATATAAGGCCAAATGGATCAAGAATGGCCTCTCTTACGATCATCTCAACCAGTTTTGTGAAAAGGTGCTGGAAAGCCTTACCGGGGTGATCAAGCAGGAAATTGCCGACCTTGAAGAAATCGATCCATTGGATGAGGAGATCGATGCCCATGAGGCCTTTGGAAAAGAACGTACAAAGGCTTTTACCGGTCGTGATGACATCCTTGCCGCGATTACCGATTATATCGAAGGCGCTTCTAATTATCCCTATGTTATCAATGGCGAATCCGGTTCAGGCAAGACAGCTGTTATGGCAAGAATGGTTGAAGGGGCCACAGAATTACTGCCTCACGCCAAGATGCTATCTCGTTTTATTGGTGCTACGCCAGAATCGTCAAATGGGAGATCCTTGCTTGAAAGCCTGTGCAGACAGATATATCGGGACTTTGGATTCGAAGAGCAGAAACAAAAGGAACTTGCTGACATTAGTTCAAATGATGAAGAAGCGCAACAGAAGCATCAGGATATAGAGCAGGAGTATGAAATTCCCGCTGACTTTGAGAAGCTTTCTCCAACTTTTCGGAAGTTTTTAACGAAAATCCCAGCGCAGGAAAAGCTTATTCTCTTCATAGATGCGTTGGATCAGCTTTCAGACCATGATCCTGCACGTAATCTCACATGGCTTCCCCAGGGCCTTACTGAGAATATAAAGGTAGTTGTCTCAACACTGCCTGGCAAACTTTTCTCACTGCTAGAAAAGATACTTCCTGCAGAGAGTTTTAAGGCTCTCGAACCCATGGTTCAGGTGGAAGGTTCGGATCTATTGACCTCCTGGTTAAGACTTGTAGGACGGACCCTGCAAGACAGCCAGACTAAGGAAGTGCTTCAGAAGTTCAATAAAACCGGGTTGCCGTTATACCTTAAACTTGTATTTAACGAAGCCTGCCGATGGAAATCCTACGCCAAGCAGGTTGATTTGAGTCTGGACATTCCCGGTATAATACAGGATTTTTTTGAGCGGCTGTCATTGCCGGCCAATCACGGAAGTGTTCTGGTGCCTCACAGCATGGGATATCTCGCTGCTGCAAAAAACGGCCTCACTGAAGATGAGCTGCTCGATGTCCTTTCATTGGACGAGGCAGTCTTTACAGATTTTGCTGACAAGACCCATCATGAGTACGTGGAGGACAGACTTCCAGCAGTGATCTGGTTGCGGCTCTATCACGAACTGGAACCATATCTCACCGAACGCTCGGCAGATGGGATGATCCTCCTGAGCTTTTATCACAAGCAGCTTGCCGAAGTTGCGAATGATCTTTTTCTCAAAGACGGCGTGAAACAAGAACGGCACGGTCTATTGGCAGGCTATTTTGAGAAACAGCCCCTCTGGCACGAAGGGCAAGAGAAGCGAACCCCCAATGTTCGCAAGGTATCCGAATTGCCCTACCAGCAGACGTATGGGGAGCTCTGGGATGCGATCGAAAAAACACTTTGCGATCTTTATTTCATCGAAGCCAAATGCGCTGCCGGGAGGACTTATGAGCTGATTGCAGATTACAATGCCGTCCTTGGTTTATTGCCCGAAGCCCGGTGTGAAAGGGAAAGAGAATTGAGACACGAAAAGCGCCTCAGAAAGTACATCGATGATTTAATTGCGTTCTCAAAGGGGGAAATTAAGCATCTTGACATCATTCCCTCAATTGATCCGTGGAACGAAGAAAAAATTAGACAACTGAGCGAAAGTGTTATTAATAATTCTAACCGTTTAAATCGTATACGAGGCTTTTATAGATTCATAAATGCTGAAAGCTCTGTCTTGGAACAATTTGGTTGTCAGCAATCATTTTGTTTGCAACATGCATATAATTCGGCACGGAATGGGCCTGTGGCAGCTGCAGCAGATAGTTTAATAGCTATGGAAAAAAGGGGCGCTATGCTGCTTCAGCTTAAAGATAATCGCTCTAAATATGTCTCTAATTTTAAAATATCCAGAGATTTAGTAGGCAAGCACCGCATACTGAATATAGACATATCAGCAGATGGCAAAAAAGCAATTACTGGGTGTAGTGATGGAATATTCACAGTCTGGGATATTGAAAAAGGACTTGTCAAATCATTTGAAACACCTAAAGAGTCATATCATTTTAGGCAAGACCAAATAACTGACGTCAGTATTTCGGTTGACGGTAAAAAAGCGATGTTGGGTTATGAGGATGGAAAAATACAATTCTGGGATTTAGAATCCGGAGAAAAGATTTGGAATTTATACGAACATAAAGAAAGTATTCAAAGTGTTAGTATTACGCCAGATTGCAGCAAGGCAGTATCTGGAAGTTCTGACAAGAGCGTACGAATATGGAATTTAGAAAATGGTGAGACTTTCAAGACTTTTCAAGATATAGATCACGTCTATAATTTTTTATCCGATGGGAAGAACATTAGTGTAATTAGAGGAGGAAAGCTTTGTATATTGGATATTTATGATGAAATTTTCAAAAAGGAGGTTAAATCTTTCCCGAATATAATAAATTGTAAAGTAAGCATTACGCCTGATGGTAGGCGAGCTGCTGTGACATGGTTACATTTTTTCTATCTTATAAATATTGATAAAGATGTTTGTATGAATAGTATCGAGGGTTTTCCTGAAGCCAAATTATATCCGGGAGATGATACAAGAAATATTAAAGAGTTTTTTGGACGAATAACCCATATATCCATAACTGCTGACGGGAAAAAAGCCATAACTGGAGGTGTTGATAGAACTATCCGTATGTGGGATCTGGAAAACGCAAGATGCCTCAAGACTTTTTGGGATCACCCGGGCGAGATTATGGCTCTTGCAATAACGCCTGATGGAAGGGTAACAATAACTGGAAGTCATGATGGAGTGTTGAGAGTTTGGGACAGTGAAAGAGGTGAATCTAAAGGATCAAATAAAGGTCATCTTACATATGGAGCGGAATGTCTAAATTTTACGCCTGATGCACGACACGTTGTTTCTGGAAGTATTGACGGAACAATACGGGAATGGCAATCTATAGATGGAAAATACGAACGAATATTTAGGAAATGCATTCGTCCTATATATGACTTAGATTTTTCACCAGATGGGAAAAAAATCGCTTACGGGAGGGAGCCTGGGTATGTAATCATTGCTGATTACAAAGATGAGAAAGATACTGATGAGAGCATAAGCAATTATGAGAAGTATGATATAGAAGATGTGCGCCTTGAAGCGAATAATTTGTGGACGTCAAGTGTGTCGTTTTCACCTGATGGCAGCATGATAGCATCTTGCGGAGCTGATGACTCCTCAGAATTGAAAGAACGTGATGATGCCCATACTATCAAGGTATGGGATTTTGTGAACTTTGAGATTGATAACCCCCTGATGCTCAGAGGACACAAAGATACTGTTCAGAGCTTTGTATTTACACCAGACGGGAAACGGATAATTTCGGGAAGTTCGGATAAATCAATAAGGATATGGAACATTACAACTAGAAAAGCCTTGATTGTAAAGGGGTATAACAGCCCGATACACAATATGGATATTTGTTTGGACGGCCGTAAAGCAGTTTTTTGTAGTGTCGATGGAACGTTATGTCTTTTGGAGATTTCTAAACACAAATCTCTTAAAGAAATAAACGATTTTGCTGATGGCTATCCTATTTGGGCAAAATTTACACCAGACGGTAAGCATTTATTTACCTTACAAAGAGGAATCATTCGATTGTGGGACCTTAATAGCTGGAAATGCCTCAGTATCCTTGCAAATAAGCGTAATCCTTTCACTATAATATCAAATATCGAGTCATCAGGGGTTTTTTCAATCGGAACAATTACAGGCAAAATTTTATTATTTAATATGCTAAATGTCTCGGTAAATCACCCAATAGTCACTTGTAAGAGGTTATGGCGGCACAGTAATGAAATTAGTTTTTACGATGGGCATTGGGCAAAAAACATCCGGGCAAATTGTCCTTGGTGCCATAAGTGTTTTATAGTAAAAAGCATTATTTTGGACTTGATCAATAAGATTAGTTGTGAAGCAAAAATCTCAGCTGAACAATCCCCATGCCTTAATCTCCCGGATGAAGCATGGGAGGAGCCGGGCTTACTTTCTGAGTGCCCTCACTGCCACAAACCGCTCAAATTCAATCCATTCATCGTAGACAACAGCGAGCGATACTAATGCCTGAAAAAACAGGATACCGCGTATTTATCAGCTATTCCCATCAGGATTCAGGCTTGATCGATCGCGAGATTGAGGGCCTGCTGAAAGAGCAATGCATCGAACAGGATTTATCAAGACAGTAAGCAATTGTTGTGCTTGAAAAACATATTTCTGGAAAAGGAGAGTAGGTATGGCTTTGAACCCAATTGGAGCAGAGTGGCATAAGGAGGAGATTGCGGAATTTGTGAGGATGCGTAAACATTACATTGAGTATGCGTCTTTTCTTAATGATGTTCTGAAAGTTGCGTGCGAGAAGTTTGCGCCCCTTGCGATTGTTCAGACCCGCGCGAAAGAGGTTCCCAGTTTCGCGGAAAAGGCAATCAGAAAACTGCCTCAAAGCGAACGGCTGCATTCCTTAACGAGTGTTCAAGAGTGGACTGATTATTTTGATCCGGTGAACGAATTCACAGACCTCTGCGGGGGGCGTGT
This sequence comes from Deltaproteobacteria bacterium, assembly GCA_036733345.1. Taxonomy (GTDB): domain Bacteria; phylum Desulfobacterota; class DSM-4660; order Desulfatiglandales; family Desulfatiglandaceae; genus JAFGMQ01. The sequence continues at coordinate 76,376 of DAINAR010000009.1, forward strand.
CATTACACAAACTCAGCAGGAAGTGGATAGAATCTGCCATTTCATCCAGGAAAATTTCGAAATAGATTGGGCGAACAGCGAAGATAAACGAGGGATGCTTCGGCCGGATCAATTCGGCTACCTCTCCGTTCATTATATCGTCCAACTTGGCAATTTGGAAACTTTGATGGGTGTCTCTGTACCTGAGAAAATCGGTGGATTAAAGGCCGAAATACAGGTGAGAACACTCCTGCAGCATGCCTGGGCAGATATCAGCCATGACCATCTTTACAAACATCAATTTGAAGTTCCGGGTCACTGGCAAAGAGACATGGCAAGACTGGCGGCTGTTTTAGAGTCTGCTGACAAAGAATTCACGCAGTTTGTGGACAGCCTTTGTGCCTTTGCCGGGAATTACACGGCATACATGAGCAATGAGCAGGTAGAAGGAGAGCTTTCTATTCTTGATACATTACTCCAACATGCCGAAAAAGAAAAGGACGGGAGACATATAAAAAAACTGAGTCTCAGGAAAGCAAAAATCTACGAAGGTATTGCAGATTGGGGAAGCGTTCAAAAGATACTAGGAGCCTTTAGCGAAACCAATGAGCCCGATATCCTCAAAACATTGGGTAATGCCATCTGCCGCCTCCACAGGAAGTATTATTTTGATGAACCATACCAAAATGGCAAGGTCTTATTAAGCAGGGCATGCAAGCTTGATCCTTCAGATGCAGAGGCATGGGCAATGTATGCGTGGGCATGGGAAAAAGAAGATATATTAAGGGCACAAGAAGGATATTCAAGAGCATATAACTTGCAACCTCAAGAGCCTTATTATCTTAATTCTTTCTTGGAATTTGACATCGCTACACGAAAAAGTTTTTCCGGCGACTCATTCATGAAACCCGCAATGAGGCAGGCAATAAAGACCTGCCGCTCCCATACTGAGGTGGGGATCGAAATTCCCAAGTCACTGTTTACAGTAGGGCGGCTTTCATTGCTTTTGGGTGAACCATACCAGAGTCTTAATGCCTATATCGAGGCCGTCGATTTGTTTCTTTCTCCGAAGAGCATTATACCGGAGGAGAGCATTGACGGGGAATTGGATTTTCTTCGCAGGATCGATCCTGCAAAAGGCTCACTGGCAAGAGAGGTGCAGGAAGGTATTCTATGGATCAGAATGCTTCTCTTGATATCAAAATGCATAAAAAGCGGATCGAAAAAGCCGATTGAGAATCTCCCTGACCCGGACGAAGAAACGGCGGAAGACACAGGGGCAGTAGTTGTTAAGAGGGACTACAAGGGACCTGTGGTTGTTGCGGCAGGATCGGGTTTTGAGGGTGAAGGAGAGAACCTGAAATACTACAGGGATCTCATATCTAAGGCCTTGGCAGGGTATCAGGGCGAGGTGATTTCGGGCGGCACCTCGAACGGAATAAGCGGCATTGTGGCAAGCCTCACCAGGCTGTTGAAAAAAGAGGATCGCCAGGGCTTCACGACCATCGGCTATCTGCATGGTTCCGTACCCAAGGATGCCTATAACAACAACGGGTATGATTTATTTCTTTATACCAGAGGAAGCCGTTTCAGCCCCTTGGAGCCCCTGCAAATGTGGCTCGACCTTTTGGCGTCAGGGATCCATCCCTCGCAGATCAAGATGCTCGGAGTGGGCGGCGGAGCAATAGCGGCAATCGAATACAGGCTGGCATTGGCCCTGGGTGCAACCGTCGGAATCCTGGGGGATTCCCGGCGCGCAGCCGACGATATATTGCAGGATGATCGGTGGCAAAATCATCCGAACCTCGTTAACCTCATCTCTGATCCAATGACCATCAGGGCACTTCTTCTATCCCCTAGCTCTCAAATCGGTATGGATGCGATAAAAAAGGCGGCTAAGGCTTCTCATGAAAAGAGCATCGTGGAAAAAATATCTGAACTTTTTGGCCCCGATCAAACACTCAAACCCTCTATCATTTTGGAAAAATTAGACAAAATGCTTGATCCGGCAATACAGCCATGGGATAATTTGATAGAATCATTTAAAAATTCCAGTATTCAGCAGAAACTCTATGCGGAAGCGATCCTATGGTATGAAGGGTATGCCCTCCGAGTACTAGAGGATTTTGAAAGAATCAAGGTCATTGAATTTTCCAGTGAAGAACTCAGGCGAATGGCTGAAATGGAGCACGGTAGATGGAACCTGGAGCGTATCCGAGATGGATGGAAAAGAGGGGAAGAAAAAATTGTTGAACAGAAAATTTCGCCATACCTTGTACCATGGAATGACCTTTCCGGTGAAGTGAAAGAAAGGGATGTTGATTATGTTAAGAGATGGCCTGAAGATTTCAAAGAGGCTGGCCTTGAAATCTATAAAAAGTGAGGAAGTGATCTATGGATGATGCCAATACGTTTCCCGTGCCAGTAGCAAGACTGATTATTCCCAACCACAAAAATGAAGTGCTTATCCTTAGGCGAGCGCACTCGACCCATGCGAGTGGGTCATGGTGTCTGCCAGGGGGGAAAATCGACTATGGCGACACTGTGGAAGAATCCGCAGTTCGTGAGTTGGAGGAGGAGACATCTCTCACCTGTGACTCCCTGAAATTTCTCTTCTACCAGGACAGCCTGCCTCCGGAACCCGGTACCATGCACTGTATTAATTTGTACTTTAAGTGCACCGCCTCAGGCAAAATTGTCTTGAACAGCGAGTCCAGCCAGTTTGCATGGATTGGGCCTGAGGGTGTGAAAAATTATGAAATTGCCTTTCGTAATGATGAGGCACTTATCAAATATTGGAAAGACAACGGTTCCATATAATCGGACAAGGGATGATGGAGACGGATATGGCTTTAGAGAGACAGGCGATTTCAAATGGTAAGAACACTCTCGAATCCATGGTGTTATACTGCCTTTTGCGCAAGAAGGAGGAGGGCGCTGACATTGTCCGGTTCCTTCTCATCCAAAAGCAAGGACAGATCACCTTTCCCCCAACAAAGTTTCGTCCTGGCGAGGACCTTTATTCGGCGCTGGCGCGATCCATGGAACAGGATCTCGGGCTCTCTCCCGGCAGTTATTATCCTGAAAGTGAGCTGGAGATGATCCCGAATGACGGATTAAGCCCCAGGTATCCAGGACTACCGAAGAGATGGTATCTCTACCCGGTAGATGTCTCGGTTACCGAAGATGCTCGTGAAATTTTAAACAGACCCGACAGGGAGGATTTATGGTTAACCCTGGACCAGATTCTGCAACGGGCCGAGGAACCCAATGTCAAAGCCATCGCAGAGAATATAAAGAAAAATCATCTGGAATTACTGGACGGGGTACATCCCCGCCCCACAATGGATGCCCTGGCTGCTCAATGGGCCGCACAAAACCCCGGGGGTGCTCGCTTACTCCGAAATGGGGAAATTCAGAAGATCCTGGAATCCGGTTCAAGGGCCTTTAACCTTCGCGTAGCGGATCCATATTTGCCGTATCAAAGACAGGGGCTCGGTTTTACCTGGAGCTTTTTTACACCCAAGGACAAGCAGGATGTTCATGTCCACGGCCTGCCGGCGGTGGAAATATACGGTATTCTCAGAGGACGTTTTCAAATCTGGTACAAGCCCATGAACCAGCGAGGAGTCCGAATGTGGCGGAATGAAATTTTGGGGCCCGGAGATTGGGTAGAAATTGAGCCGCTTTATTGCCATTTCGGGTGCTGGATGGAACCAGAGGGCCTCGGAACGGTGTTCAAGGCAGCCGCCTCGGGGGAACTTGCCGGGGTCGGTAAAATAGGAATTGCTGGGAAAACGGTGTGCAAAGACTGCAATGTGCATGAACAGTGTGCATTACATCCTAGGATGTCGGAGTTGCTCAAGGAGTATACCAAACCGTTTGAAGATCGGGATTATGACCGAATCAGGGAATTGGCAGAAAGCGCTGTCATTGGGCAACAGATATGATTCCAAAAACCCTAAGAAAATTAGGCCGATTTGTCTCTTGGGGCCTTTTCATACCCTGCGGGGAATAAGATAGTTGGACAGGACTTGGATCGAACCTTTTTTGATTTTGCCTTAAACTTTTTTTCCTTGACCCTGGATAATCCATTCATAAAAAACCTGTTAACAAGTCTTCCCGGCTTAGAGAATAAGATACTGGAGTTATATCAAGGCAAAAATTATCGGAATACCAATGCGAAACCCCGGAAGAATTGGTAAAATCCGAAGGAGAAAAACTTTATGAGCATAATGAGGCGCCTGAAAGGGATACACCCGAACGTGATTGGGGGTAGAGAAAACACAACACTTACAATCACAGCTGTAAATTCTTAAGTATAGAAACAGAGCAAACTCAATATTTGGTGAAGATAATGAAAAATTTCTACTCCCGTTTTGGTTGGGATGTTTTTATTAGCTATACCCACAAGGATGAAGGTCTTGTCGTCAAAATAGTAGAACAGCTAAAAAAAAGGTTTCAAAAAAATGAGATTACCGTCTATTTTGATCGACTCGATCAACCACTGGAACATACCAATGGACTGGGCGCCGGTCTGTCTGAAGGGCTGGCTAACTGTAAGCTTTTTTTAGTATTTGTCTCTGAAAACTATTTGACCAGATCGTGGTGTCTTGCAGAAGCAAATAATTTTTTCAGGAAATATGTCCCCTCGATTTTTAAGGAAGGTTTCGGGGGATTAGGCTATCCAGGCCTCACTCTAAATGAACTAATTATTCCGATTATTATTGAGAACAAAAAGATAAAATGTGAATTGCTATTAAAAAGATTTAGATCAATGTTGATAGATAATAATCCTCTTGCTAAGCGGTTAAAAAAGTCAATTAAACTGCCATTTGATAAATTTTTTATCATAAAAGAAGAAATTGATAAAAGAACAATAAATAGTGTATGCGATATTATAAAAAAACGCCTAAGAAAAAGTGAAAAAGTACTTAAACAGGTATATGAAGAAGATGCATTAATGATGAGTACGATCACCCCTAAAAAAGCCTGGCATACAGCTTTTTCAAACTACCGCAATAGTTGTACCTGGGCCATTAATCTGAATATATCAAAGATCATCAAATCACATAAGTTTACCTTGGATGGTGAGTGCTCTGAAAATACGGCTATCACAACCGCCGAGAACGCTCTAGTTGCGATATTTGATGGGATAAGCCGTCGCATTCCCATAATGCAAGTGTTAAATTTTATTGGTAGAGAAATGTGGGCATTTGCTAGAAGTAATCCTGGCCAACACAAGCACAGTCCAGGTTATGGCCATTTCTTTTATTTTGATTCAGAACATCCTCCGGCCAAGAATGAAAACCCACATGCGATTGAAAATCTTGATGCAATAACAAGTGAAGGAAATCCTTTCTTGTTGCTTATGGAGTTTTCAAAATCAGCGAACATCATAGCTGAATTGCAGGAATCATATTATCAGTTTTTGAGAATGAGAAAAAGGAATTTACTCGTCGAGGCTTCTGTCTTGGCCGCAATGGTAATATCAGATGATACATTTATGGGAGACATCTACACATATGAGATTTTCGAGAAAAATATTCTGGAACCATTATACAAGGGAGAACCCATTTCAAGCTGAACGATCGTGTTGGTGTTAAGTTGAATCTAATATTCTTATTATTGTCTGATGAATGATTAAGTCGCGTTTTCTTTTATCTTTTTTATAATCAGTTGTATGAATTCGTCAAATTCCTTATCATACTTACCAACCTTACCAATATCAAAAATAATGATCTCGTCTTTATTTATAAATTCCTTGTATTCAATTTTCTTTCGCGTTTTAAATAAAATAGCGATGAAAACCAAAAAATAAATAGCAAGAGCATGAAAAAACTGTGTTTTATCCCTGGTTAAATTCATGTCATCCTACATTATTGAAAATAAAATCAGAATAATAATGAACACAGATGTTACTAACGCACATCTAAATTTTTTATAAAAAATTGTATCCGGCTCTGGCTTTAAAACACTTAGGTCAATGTTCCCATCAATTTCCGGGCCAAGAATATTCTTTTCCTTAATATGTATTTTTTCATCATCAATTTCAAATTGTCTGATAAATCCCACTTTTTTTTCAATATATATATTTTTCATTCCTTTCCCTAACATATCTAAAATGGATTGACGCCCTCCTCGGCTAATATAAACCAGCATGTTGCCCCCAGCGAAAGGCGGTCGTAGTAATTCCAAGACAACCCTGTAGTAAGGCCGTAGACGTCCGCACCGGGGATTCCCTGGCCCTCAACATATTGGTTTGAGGATTGTTCGTCCCTCAGAAGCTCAAGAAGAGCAGCAGCTTTTTCATCATTCCCCTCAACTTTGCTCGCAGCGGCCATGTGTGCAACCCCCTCATACCACGTACCGTCGAGATCATCATTGAAATCAAAGTGCAGCCCGTCGGCGGAGAGATTTTCCTCGGCCCAGTATAGGGCATTCCAGTAGGGTTCGGTTTCAAAGAGCATGACAGCCCAGGCCTGGACATCGAGTGTCTTGACGACGGAAATAGTTCCGTCCGTATTCAGACCTGTGTAGAAATAACCTTGGTCTGTATTCCACATGGCTTCCACAAAGGATCTTGCAGAATCGGCCCGTTCCTGCCAGATTTCGTCTCCTGTGAAATCGTAAAGTTTCGTGTAGGCAGCCGCAAGATCGATGTTGTGTTCGGTGGAGACGCCGCTTTCCTGCCAGGCAAGCTGTTCCCAGCTCCAGACCCAGCCGCCTTTGTAGCCGCCGTTTATTCCGCTTCCGGTTCTTTGGCAGTTGGACACGATCCACTCGCCCATGTCCTCGGCCGTTAAGAGATACGATTGTTTTCCGATGACCTCGTAGAGTCGCGTCAGGGCAATCATGACCCAGGCCAGATCCCCGGTCCGGTAACTCAGGGTCAGGTCATGCATCTTCCACATATTTTCGTCATCATCCCACCAGCCCGGATAGCGGAAGTTGCCCTGCGCATCCTGGAGATCGCCTGTGCTGTAACCATCTTTTAGACGGCTGCCGCTAAAGGGTGGAGGAGCAAAAGGCCAATCCGCAGGCACGACACTGTTATCGTTTTCGCGGGCAAAGACCAGGGCATCGGCGAGAATCATTGCTCTGGACAAATCGGCGTCGGTATCTCTTTCCAGCAAAGCCAGGATCGCAAGGGCGCCGTCGTAAATCGTTGCCAGGTTCTTGTTCTCAACGTCGAAAGCGTCCGTGTCCGTGACAGCGCTAAAGCTCGGGAGCAGACGAAGTGAATTGGGCCGGGCAAGATCATAAGCGATTTCATCGATGTAAAAAACCGTGCCGTCCGGGGCGGGGTCATTGTCGTTATTGACCACAAACAAAAACCCCCCATGTACGTTTGAGAGATCAAGGCCCCTGAGATCAATCTCATACTTTTTCCAATCGAGCCCAAGTATGAACCACTCTTTTTTCTCTCCGGAGGCATCGTTCACATGTCCCATGCCGAACTGAACCCTGAGACCGGGCTCATCGGTTCGTGCCCAAAATGTAAGGGTTGTCGCACCGATAAGACCGTATCCATTGCCGGTAAGTTGTCCGAGATAGCCCTGGGGTTCCTCAAACAGCAGACCGTTCCAGGACCATCCATCATTGCCCGGTGACCCGTCCCACTCAACCTGGATGCAACTGGTTCCGGAATAGGGATTTTCTGCCCACCGTGTGTTGATTATTAGGCTTGTGGTTCCATTAAAGTATCCGCTTGGAGCAAAGTGATTTCCTCCAGCATCAGCGTCAGTGTACACACTGAAGGCTTGGAAATCCCGATCCATGGCATTATAAATGTATTCATATGCCGAATCATTTTGTTGAGGGGCGGCGTCCCCCGATTTTCCGGAGTGAGAGCTGCTGTTCCCATTACAGGAAGAAAAAAACAACAAAACCAAGGAAATCAGGAATAAAAGATTTGTTCTAATTACTTCTGGATTCATACTTCCTCCATACCTCGCTTTTTTCTGTGATCATATGTGTAATCTTTTGTGCTTTTTTTCAAGGTTTCCGTGGGCTTTTTCAATTCTATCTTGACGGCCCTAGCGGGGTCACCACTCCCTGGAATTCGAACCATATCTAACTCTGTCCGGGATCGCAGGTGCGTGGCGGATCGACCAGCCCAAAATTTCACGAGCTGTACAAGCACCTGAAGTTTATTTCCGAAGGTGATCCCTCCATAAACCTCCTGAATACCCGAATTGATTTCTTCTTTTTTCCGCAGGATATTAAAGGACGACCCATCAGGAGATCGATGCACCTAATCAGACATAAATGTTCCCATGAGATCAGCCACCTGTCCGAGCATCTCCAACGGCCTGGCTTCTCCCCAGGGATTTTGCACAATCAGATTCAAATCGTTTTCCTTAGACATGATTTTTTCTCCTGTAATTTTGAGTTTACAATAGCCTCCATCCTTTGAGTTGCCTGATGCGAAATGTCTGGCAGATATACATTGCCAGGATCATGCCAACTCCCTTTATAAAATATTCTATAAAAGATAAGCGAATAAAACCAATAGGTTACAGGAGAATGAATCACACAATCGTTGAGATGTTATATGTTGATTTGATCCAATTGATACCTGATGTTGAGATTATATGTTTAGATCATGAAATTCTCGTTGCGGCTTCATTCCGGAATAATTAATATCACTCCTACTTTTGACGCCAAAACTTGGGTGCCGGCATTTGAAAAACCAATTAAAGTAACCAGGTTTAATCACCCATGAGACTTGGTTTGTTGGGATAAGAATGTTTGGATATAGATATGAAATGCATAGTTGTGTTGAGATATGGTTGTCGGAGTTGAATAATAGAATGTTTGTCAACATTGAGAAATTAAGCCCTAACTACCTTAATATATTCATTTATAATTGTATTTTGGTGTGCTCAAAATAGGTTTGTCGTGTTGGCACACATCGTGCAGAAATATTTCGTAAAAGGGATAAGAATCAATCTCGACGAATTGTGAATTCAAGGGATTATCATATGCCCTACCTTCATCAATGCGTATTTTATCAGTCTGCTTGGAGCGAACCTTGCTATATCGCGCATCCCGTTTGTGCCTTTGAGAGGTAAGAAAACTGTGCTTAGATCAATTATAAAATCATTTCGATATTTATTTTGGACTGTCACGATGCTATCCGTCATTCTTACTCTAGTTTTCTTCTTTGGAGCAAAGCGTGTCGGTGTCCTGCAAGCAAAGTACGATTTATGGCGCGGGCAATATGAAATCCATGGTTATGGACTTATATTGGGGGTACCTCCGGAGGTTGAAATCCTGAACGCTCATGGAATCGAATACAGACATGTGGCAGGCTGCGTTGTGAATGATTTTATCATCGATAGTGTTGCTGAGTATAATTCCGTGATGAGTAAGGCTATCAAAGAAGATTTAGGGGTCGATGTCGATAAAGGCTGGGTCAAGAAGATGAAACGGGTAAAGTCAGAGCAGAGCTACTATAAGGAATTAGAGGAGGAAGAATATAAAGAAACTGATAATGTAACTGAAGGGCCTTCAACTATTCTATGCACGCCGGTGCCGGAACATGGAAAGAAAATCCTGTACGAGATTGGCCCGTATTTTCGAACATTCAAGGTAAATATCGACGGTGATAAAGCTCTTGAAACCGTTGGCATCAGGGCATTGAAGTACAGACAATATGACGACCTTGATCCAACTTTTTCACTTGTCATAGATATCTTTAAGTCGGGTCACAGAATACTCCGTCAGGAATTGGACCGTACCTGTTATTACAAAGAAGATTTCGTCTTGTTGAGGGATCTTGACGCGGACGGCAAAAGTGAGTTAGTGACCCGGGTTAGCTTTGGTCCGAAGTGTGCCGGTGAGTGCGCGTTTCGCATTTACAAGTTCAGAGGCGCCTCTTTTGATCTCGTTCTGGATGTTTTTGGGATTTCCCTGGATAACCCCACCATAAAAGACGCATTAACCAGTCTGCCCGGGTCAAGAAAGGAGGTGTTGAAGTTATATCAGGAAAATAGAATTTCGGATTATCCCCTAGGTGAAGACCCGGAAGAATTGATAAAATCCGACCCCTGGTTGATAGATCCCGACCATAAGGGTGATCCGAAGATGCTATACCTTCTTATCCCTACATACGACATTGAAGTTAGCAAGGATGATCCCTATTTGCTGTTTCTCGCGATTTCGTCAGCGAAAAATGGTTTTCTTGACTTTGCCTTCCATTCTGTTGAGATGGAATTCTTCAACACTTCCGTGGACCTGCTGGGTTTTGTGGCAACAAGGGACCAACGGACTCATCTCCTGCTCAACTTCGTCTATCCGGGGAATGGGGGAGATAATTCTCTGCTTCGTGTCTTCAATATTGCTTTGGCGAGGATAGAAAAAATCGGGGAATTCAGCGGATTTTATGAACATGCAATTGCCGAGCGATTGAGAGATATTGATGGAGACGGGGACACGGAAATCATATTTGTGAAGGATATCTACTGGCCACCCGGAAAGGCGCACTTTGACACTATTTTAAAATATGGAGTAGGAAGATACCTGAATGGCAAATACGTCAACACGAATGTTGAATTCCTAATGCCTCAGGAAAACAACTAAATCAGGTGTAAAAAGCAACCTCCCTTCAGGCAGCCATCTTTCCTCATAAAACAGAGAAACTGGAGGCACGTTCAGGATCGAGGAAGAGGCGGTGGCTATTATGCTGGCGATACTGAAAAGCAACGGTGTCCAAAATTCTTTAAAAACATAGGCGATAAAAGGATGCTGTAAGGC
>DAINAR010000010.1:0-82122 GCA_036733345.1 Deltaproteobacteria bacterium
CCACAAAAATTACTCCCGGTTCTGTGGATGATTGTCATGTCCTGAAAGAGATGATTGATATCCATGAGCAAAACACACAAAAGAAAGTTGATACGGCGGCAGGAGACAGTAAGACGGAACTATTGACAACTTCCTTCTCTGTCATGATTTAGGGATCAAGGCCCATATGCCTTCCCTTGAAGAGACACACAGGGGTTCAGGAAGACAAAAGGGGATCTTCCCAAAAGAAGCTTTCTCCTATCATCCTGAGACGGATACTTTTACCTGTCCTGCCGGGGAGATACTGCGAAGACGAAATTACAGTAAGAATCGCAACCACTATGAATACAAAGCCTCAGCCAAAATTTGTGCTCAATGTGAACTTAGAAAGCAATGTACCAGGGCAAAAGAAGGAAAAAGCCTCAAAAGGCATGCAAGACAAGACGATTTAGATATAATGCTTGAAGAAGCAAAGGGTAAAAGTGCAAAGCGGGACATAAAACATCGCCAGGATTTATCAGAGCGATCTTTTGCCTGGTCAACGAGATATGGGTTCAAGCGTGCTAAGTGGCGAAGGTTATGGCGCATGGAAATACAGGATTTCCTTATTGCAGCTATTCAGAACATCACCATCCTCATCAGGCAGCCAAAGAATAGAATGTCAAAGAGTAACGTTAAAACAGTTGAATGCAGCTACTATCTGAAAAGTGAGTTATGTATTTCCATTATACGATCTTGCATTACGGTTATTGATGGTCACTTCAATAAGGCTTTGGGTTTGGATTATTTGCCTTAAGATAATAACCAATAAAAGTTTTCGCTGAATAAATCTTCTTAAATCCCTTTTTCAAAAAAAATTTTGGGCAACAGACCGTCAAGATGTGACCCCGAAATTAGAATCATACCCTCTCTTTCCATATATCTCAGCTGTGAAATTACCTGCGTCATCTCAAGGCATTTCTGCTGATCTGACAACTGGCTCCACGAACCACCCCGAACCCTCTCAACCACTTTCGAGGTCACCTGATAGGCATTTAAGGGACCCCCATCAAGAATGCTGCGAATTATATCGAATCGATCAAAATGAAAACTTTTTGTCTCCTCTATGCGCTCCCGGTGACTCCTGAACAATTTTCTGTGTCCGGGCAGAACGAGATCAACATCCAGTTCCTTGATCCTGTCAAGACTCTCGAAGTAATCCTTAAGCGGATTTCCCTGATCTGAAAGACAGGGTATGCCGGGTGTGACATCGGCAAACAAAAGATCCCCTGACACGAGAAATTTTTCTTCAGGTTCATACAAACAGGTGTGACCCGGGGAATGACCGGGCGTGTGAAGGCAGATAAAGCAGCGGTCCCCGACCCGTATTCTATCCCCCTCTACAACTATTTTCAGGCTCTTTTTCCATCCATAATCATGGCTATTATTGGAAATGCTTTTGGCCATTGTCCGGAGTCTACTATTCGGGAAGCCGTTTTTCCGATTATAGGCAATCAGGTGTTCAAAAAAGTTGCAGGATCCGATCAATCGGCTCTCGGGTTCATTGAAATAGATCCTGTTTTCCTTTTCAGCCAAACGTGAAAGCAATCCCGCGTGATCCCCGTGAAAATGGGTAATAAAAAAATCCGCATTTTTCAGATCGATTTCCAGACGGTCCAAAGCGGTCTTCATAACTTCAAGGCATTCCGTTGAATCAAGACCGGTATCCACAATCAGATGCCTGTCTCTTCCCCTTATAACATAGGCGTTGAGATACTTGATAGTAGGCAGGGGAATTTTTATTCTGAACAGGTCCGGAGCAATCTCTTCCATCTTCATTTTTAGTTTTATTTCCAATCCGTCAGCGAAATTTTCTTTGACCGTCTTTCCTTAATCCGGCTCCTGTGTTTTTTCTCATCAAGCCGGCTCTCTCTTGCAGATTTAGGGATTTTGGTCTCTCTTCTGGGTAATTCCTCCTGCAATGCTTCCTGTAAAAGCAATGCGAAACGCTCGATAGCGGCATTCCTGTTGGCGGCCTGGGTGCGGTGTTTCTGGGAAACTACCCTTAAGATACCATCTTTGTTCATTCTGGTCTGAAGCCGGTCTTGGATCAATTCTTTTTGCCGGTCTGAAAGACTCGGAGACGTGACCACATCAAACCACAGGGTTATCCGGGTGCTCACCTTGTTCACGTTCTGCCCTCCAGGCCCGCTGCTCCTTGAGGCAGCAAATTTCAGCTCTCTAACAGGGATAGAAAGTGTCTCCGATATTTTTATTTGAGACTGCGATGTCATAATCTCCCGTCATCCATTTATGCATGTTAAGACATTCCGGATCATCGCAAAGGCTTGAAAAGATACTCAAGCCCATTAACCTTAACCTCATAGACAATGCCCAGCATCCTGCCAAGTTCCCCTTCGGGAAATCCCTTTTTTGAAAACCATACTACATAAGGCTCGGGAAGATCGATAAGTAGACGCCCCCTGTATTTCCCAAAGGGCATTCTGCTCTTTGCGATCTTTAATAAAACCTCAGGGTTTGCTATTGCCTCTTCCATCACAGGCTCCTTTTACATTTTAAGTAAGGATTAGCCTTACCATCTTACACTACTGAATTTTCTAATCCTCCTGAGCATTTGAGGCAAGGAAAAAATCTGTGTCAGAGGAGACACGATTATAGCCTTTGATCGAATTATCTCTGACAGTCAAGACAGGACATGGGTGTAAGATATGAAATTTGTGTAATGGCAGGCTTCGCATCGGATGTATAATTCAGAAATTAGAGCAATTGTAGGCTGAATTTCTCTCTTTTCCCTCTTTATAATGCTGAAAAAGGATTAAGAATTCAAATAATTATACTGTTGCATTTTGCTATGATTATGATTTATATTGAGACAAAAAATCAGCGAGGTGGCAATATGCCTACGGCAGTTAGAATCTCGGAAAACCTGTTAATTGAAGCAAAAAAAATCAGTAAAATTGAGCATCGATCGATAACCGGCCAAATTGAGCATTGGGCCAAAATTGGAAAATGTGCAGAAGAAAATCCGGATTTGACTTATAATTTAATTAAAGAAATCCTTATTGGCATGGAAGAACTTAATCAAGGTCAAAAATCGGAATATAATTTTGGCTGAGAACCTATGAAAATTTATCAGTCTCATTCCTTTGCAAAAAAGGTAAGAAAGTTTAACCAAAAAGAAAAGACCGAACTGGACAACGAGATAAAAAAAATTGCCCAGGACCCTTCTATAGGTATCGAGAAAAAAGGAGATCTAAAGGGGATTTACGTTCATAAATTCAGGATAAAAGGCACGCAGCATTTGATTTCATATCGTTTTTTAAATGATGATCTTGAGCTAATCATGATCGGAGTGCATGAAAACTATTATCGTAACCTGAAATCATATCTGAAGCATAAATAAAACTGTTTCCCTCACTATGAGTTATCTTTATGCGGGAGAGGGAAAATTCAAGAGGCATCATGACAAAGAAGATTTTCTGGTCAAACCCGTATCAAACTGTTCATGAAACCGTTGTCACTTCGGTCAATGGTTCCGATATCACTCTTGAATCAACAATTTTTTTTGCCTTTTCCGGCGGGCAGGAGAGCGATCACGGAAAGATCGGGGGTTTTCAGGTTATCTCAGCCCGGAAGCAAGGTTTTGAGATTATATACACACTTGTTTCAGATCACCTGTTATCAACCGGCCAAACCGTACAGATTGAAATCGACTGGGAGAGGCGGTATCGCCTTATGCGGCTTCACTTTGCCGCAGAGATTGTGCTTGATCTTTTCTACAAAAGGCTCAAGGGAGTTGAAAAGGTGGGCGCACATATTTCCCAGGATAAGGCCCGTCTTGATTTTGCCTGGCCTGAAAGTATATCGCCAATGCTCCCGGGATTTTCTGAAGAAGCAAACCTAATCATAGAAGCGAATCTTCCAGTCAGATCCGAATTTGAAGATGAGGCAAATGAACGGAGATATTGGGAAATTGAGGGGGTTTCGCGCGTCCCCTGCGGAGGAACCCACATTAAACGAACCGGTGAAATCGGCCCGATTCGGTTGAAAAGAAACAATATTGGCCGGGGCAAGGAGCGGGTTGAGATTTATTTAGAGTAAAGGAGATGACAAATGAAGATCAAAATATTGACATTTTCAGCATTTATAATTGCCGTTATTCTTGGAATCTTACCTATATGCCATGCAGAATCGCCAAATGACAAAACGTCAGCAGAAGATATTAAGCAGGAAACACAGGATTTGCTGAAAGCGCTTAATTCCTATACTGCTGACCAGAAGGATGAAGCTATTAACAAGACAAAAGACGCATTGAACAGCCTGGATAAACGAATAGATGAACTGGAAGGGAATATTAATAAATGCTGGGATAAAATGGACAGGGCAGCACGCGAAAAGGCACGCGACAGCCTCAAGGCACTGCGCAAGCAACGGACCAGGGTAGCTGAATGGTACAACAGACTGAAAAGCAGTTCAGGCGATGCATGGGATATCATTAAGAAAGGCTTTTCAGATGCGTATAAGGCCCTTGATGACGCCTGGAACAAATTAAAAAAAGAACTTAATTACGAAAACGATAAACTTTACGAGGAAATTTGACATTTCGCCGACCGCTTTCAGATATGCAGTTCAATGCGTAAATAAAACAGGAAAAGAGCCAGTATATGGTTAATCGTTGTATAATAACATGCATTTTTCTTGCAGTAGTGTTCAATGGAACTGAAATTAGAGAGATAATTGTAAACGGCGCCGGATGGCTATATAAGAGCCTTTTCGTCTGGCAGGTATGTTAAAATAGATTAAGGAGGAAACATGAGTCGAGCCCTTATTAAACTGTTATTATGCATTATTCTGTTCTCAGGCGGCTGCCTTACGACTAAACAGGTTATTACCGGAGATAATTTTATGCCTGCTGAAAACATCTTAAATACCGCCGTATTCAGTCTGGATAATCTTCTGATAAACACCCTTGCATCCCTGGAACTGGCAGCCATGACCCCTGAGGCCGGAAGAGGCGACTGGCCGGGAATAAAGTCTTATCTTGCAAATTTGAAGAAGAGGGTGAAAGGTGTTTATTTTTACCTTATGCCGGATGGTAATTACTACAGTGTGGAGAAGGATTTTACCAATCTGAATCTCACCAGCCGCGGGTATTTTAAACCTCTCTTTTCAGGGAATCAGATAAAAGGTTTTCAAATCTACAGCCGTTCTACAGGTAAAAAATCAGCCGTTATGGCCAGTCCGATATTTAAAGCTGGCAGGGTTACAGGAGCTCTGGGAACATCTGTTTTTCTGGATGACCTTCATCGGGTGCTTAACAGTGAAATGGATCTGCCAAAGGACTATACCTGGTTTGTGGTAAATTCCGAAGGGGTGATTATGCTTGATAAGGATGCCGACTTTATCTTTATGAATGTGCTGACTCAGGGCAGCGAATCCCTCAAAGCGGCCATAAGCACAGCCCTGAAATCCGACAGGGGAAGCATGCAGTATGAGCTGGGGGGTGTAATTCGTCATGCCCTGTATCAAAAATTGCCTAACCTGGACTGGTGGATGATTTTAGCAAGGATAGAGGGCGGCAAACCAACCTCGCCTCCCACGCTTGAACTCTCGCTTGCTCAGTTTGTGCCCGAGCTGCAATCTACTTTGAACCGAATAGATTCAACCCTTTATCGAGGACTCGCTAATACAGAAAGTCTGGACGGTGAATCGGAACTCCGCAGCCTGCTTAAAAATATTATAAGCAGGGAGCCTTCTGTTATAACTGCTTCATACATAAATGCCAAAGGGACCTTGCTCTATATTGAACCACGCGAATACAAAAATGTTGAGGGCAGCGATATCAGCATGCAGGAACATGTTAAAGATATGATCAGAAATCATCAGCCCCTTCTTAGCAACAGCTTTAAAGCGGTTGAAGGGTTTTCTGCCGTGGTGATTTCTCGTCCCGTTAAAAGCATTGACAATAATTTCAACGGCTCCATAAACCTTATCCTTCGCCCTGAATTCATCGTAAGACCTTTACTGAAAGGCCTTAACATTCCGCCTGATTTTGAACTTTGGATTATGCAGACAGACGGACAGATAATCTATGATCAGGACAGCACGGAGATTGGCAGGATGCTGTTCAGCGATCCGCTCTATGCGGAGTATGAAACCCTGCTGAAACTGTGTAAAATAATCACTTCCGATAAATCCGGGGTCGGCCAGTATATATTTGAAGCGCCTGGCAGCACTGAGAAAGTGATTAAAATCGCCACATGGGATACGGTTAAGCTTCATGGACGTGAATGGCGGGTAGTGCTTTGCTTTCGTCCATACCAAAAGTAAGTATCAAGTTTTGATAGAATAAGCTGTTATAAGCAGCAGGGTTTTTTCTAAGGAAAGTATTATCTGATTAAAATAGAAGATAAGAATGCTGTACTTTTTAACATTCGGAACAGTTCTGGGATTGTCTGCCGGGCTTGCCCCTGGTCCGCTTCTGACACTTGTGATTTCAGAAACAATTCAGCATGATGTTAAATCCGGCATCAAGGTTGCCCTTGCTCCAATACTGACGGATTTGCCTATCATAATTTTAACGTTTTTTGTTTTATCAAAATTATCCAATTTTCATACCATATTAGGAATAATATCTCTTGCGGGCGGGCTCTTTATTTTAACACTTGGTTGCCAAAGCATTTGTACAAAAGGCATTGAGGTTAATATAAAAGGAACACGATCCAGATCATTAATAAAAGGAATTTTTGCGAATTTACTGAATCCTCATCCTTACCTTTTCTGGCTCAGTGTTGGAGCTCCGACCATGACAAAAGCAATCAGTGTGAATGTCCTTGTTCTGATTGCTTTTATTGCAAGTTTTTATGTATCTCTTGTGGGGTCTAAAATAATAGTGGCCATATTAACCGGAAAAACGAGAGCTTTTCTGAAAGGCAGGGTGTACATATACATAATGCGTTTCCTTGGCCTGGCATTATGTGTTTTAGCGTTTGTTCTTTTTTATGATGGACTGAAACTATTAGGAATTATTAAGGTCTGAGAATACTGATCATACCATTTTTTATGTCTCGGGCCTTGGTTAAAGTATTCTATTTTTTTAAATAATGACAAGAAAATTTATATCGATATATAAAAGGATATTTTTCATAACCTGCTATTTCATATCTCATGGCATGTCGGAGTATCTTCACATAATTTCATTACGGACAAACATTTCAGCCAGATCAAGACACTGGCAGTATCTCTCACCAAAATTACACTGTTTTTTTTCTGTCTCTGCCCTGATCCTTTTTGCAGCAATGGTAAACGGCTGCGCCATGCCTCCCGGTGTAAAGAGCCTTGATGAAATTCTTGAACAGGAGGGAATTAATAGAAGGTCACATTACGGATACAGATGCACTCCAGGTGCACATCGCGGCGCATCAGAAGAATACCTGGAGAACACTCTGGCGGCTCTGAAGGCCGCAGACAGAAACAAAAAGTATGCATTCATAGAGTTTGATGTCCAATACTCTAAAGACAACAGGATAGTTGTCTATCATGACAGTAGGATGCTCAGATTATTTGGAAGCCTGAAAAAGATAGGCAATACGACATTTGAAGAACTTTATGATATAACAGGCGGAGAAATAGCTGCCTATGATCAGGTAATGGATATTTTAGAAAAGAAAATTAACATTGAAATAAAATCACAGGGGGATAATCAGGAGGATGAACGCCTGGCCGATGAAATAATTGCTGATATCCGGTCTCGCAAACGTGAAAATGATGTATTGATAAGCTCTGTTTCAAGCGATGTAATAAGATACGTCAAGGAAAATTATCCTTACATACCGACAGGTAAGGTGTTCTGGCTGACATCCTCAACATATATGCATTTCGACGCTCTGACAAAAGGACTTTATGAAGATATTACTGATACCCGGGCAGACTATCTCATGCTACATGTAGCCAACCTCCGTAATATAGATGATCTGCTCAAATTTAAGCCCAGGAGAAAGACTATTGTTTTCTGGGATTTTGACGATACGATTTATATCGTGCATAAGGACTTATCAGACAGGCTATGGGGTGATTCAGGCGTTAAGACATTTTTTCAATTTCTGCAATATAAGATTATTTCACTATTCCGCCAGCCAAGTACTGACAACCAGCCCGGTCCTGTTAACAACGATATTTATACGACCGAGGGATTAGGCTATTAATCTTTTGACCTTAATACTGTAACAATATACACTGACTTAAAAGAGAAGCGATGAGTCAATGTTGAGGATTACAGGAAGTCATTAAGGAAGGAAATAAGGAAATATGAAATATCCCGAAGAGAAAATTATTCGTATAAAATCTGATATTGAAAACCAGGTAAGAGGCTTTATTGAAAAAATGAAAAGAGAGGTAAAGATATTAAAGGAAGCCCTTGCTAAAGAAGATTATGAATATATCTGGATCATGGGAAAATCAATGATGGAATCCGGTCAGCAATACGGCTTAAATGATTTAATTCCTATAGGAACCGCAATTGAAGACGCAGCCAAAGAAAAAAATGATAAGGAGATCAGGGATAAAACAACCCTGCTTGCGGAATGGCTGCGGAGTATTCAGATTGTTTATGAATGAAAGGTATTTCTGATATATTCTACAGCATTTCTGAAAATCTTAATCCCGTCTCCTTCTTCATTCAAAATTGACTTTCCCTGCCGAATAATTGTTTCCTTTTTCAGGGTCCAGTCAGGATGATTGGTATAGTGATTAAATGCCTCCGGATGAGGCATAAGGCCTAAAATCCTTCCCGTCGTATCGCATATACCTGCAATATCACGCAGAGAGCCATTGGGATTTAATGGCCATTGGCCATCGGCCTCTCTGCCCCGATTATCAGCATATTGCAGAACTACCTGGTTATTTTTTATAAGGGTTTCTATGTCCTCTTCCTTTGCATAAAATTTACCCTCCCCGTGCCTGACAGGAAGTTCTATGCAGGATATTCCGCTGGTAAAAACGCATGGTGATTCAGAATTGACCTTCAGGTTAACCCAGGTATCAATGAAATTGCCAGAATCGTTATAGGTAAGGGCTACACGCCTTTCGTTGTAATTACCTCCAAAGCCAGGCAAAAGCCCGAGATTAACCAGGGCCTGAAAACCATTGCAGATTCCAATAACAAGCTTGCCTTCCTTTATAAAGGAATCTATTTGTTCTCCGAGGTGATGTTTGAGCTTTGAAGCCATGACCACTCCAGCCCCGTGGTCATCGGCCCAGCTGAATCCGCCGCCGAAGACCAGAATGTGAAAGTCCTCCAGATTTACCTTTGATCCTTTGCTTCTTCCCTTTATCAAATCATTTATATGGATCAGGCTGGACTTTGCACCTGCCGATCTGAATGAAAAATCGGTCTCATAATCACAATTCAGGCCGTAGCCGGTAAGAATCAGCGCCTTTACCTCTATCATCATATTAACTCCGTGAATGGCTTTTTCCAGCAGCTTTTAAGCCTCATAACATCTTCCTCTATTATGGGCTTTCCCCTTTCGCCCTTGATCATGAAGTGAGTTGCTTCAGTAACAATGCCTGCCTGACCAATTTTCATACCCCGAAAGATTTCCTCAAAACGTTCTCTTTTATCAGGCGCCACTGTAATGATGAATCTCCCGCACGACTCTGAATAGAGCATCTGCGCTGCGCCCAGGCCTGACACCGCTGGAATATTATTGAGGCTTATGTCCATTCCAAGCTCCGCACCCATTGAAACCATGGCTAGATGCACAGCAAGACCCCCTCTTGAAACAGCGTGGCAGGAAGAGATCAGTCCTTTCTGAACAGCACTGTGTAAAGCAAGGTATTGAGGCCAGAGCTCTTCGGGATCCACTTCAGGAACATTGAGTCCTACTGACCCCATCATCTGGTAATACTCACTGCCGCCGAGCTCATTTCTGGTCTCACCAAGCACATAAACAAAATCACCCGGAAATTTGGCCTCCATTGTCAAACAGTTTGAAATGTCTTCAACTACGCTTGAAACAGTAAAAAGCAGCGTTGGCAAACCGGAAACCTTCCGTCTCTCGCCAAAACGACCCTCCAGATTCCCATCTATATACATGCTGTCCTTGCCTGAAAGCAGAGGTATGCCGTAGCTCAGACAGAAATCCCTCAAGGCCCAGTTTGCCCTGACCAGTTGAGCGGCCTTATATTTGCCGTCCGGATTTTTTAAAGGATGATACTCAATGGTGGGCCAGCAGAAGTTGTCCACTCCTCCAAGATGGCCGGGATCTCCTCCAACAGCCAGTACCTTTCTAACCGCTTCGTCAATAGTGGCTGCAACCATTTGATATGTATCAATCCCGGAATAAAACGGGTTTAAAGCCTGAGAAACAGCAATTCCCCTGCTCGAATTCAATAAAGGCCTTACTACCGCTGCGTCCGTGGGAATGTCCCTGTTTTTTCCCACCAGCGGTTTTATAACACTTCCTCCCTGGACCTCATGATCATACTGCCTTGCAATCCAGTTGTGTGAACATATATTCGGCCGGGGAAGTATTTCTGAAAGTAATCTGCCATGGTTTTCCGGTTCATCAATGACAGGCTCCGTCAAACCTCTGATTTCAGGAGGAATCCATTCAGCATCAAATTCCCACTGTGGAAAATCGGATTCAAGGAGTTCCATTCTAATATATGCGCAGGTTTTTCCGTTATATTTCAGGTGGAGGTACCCGGAATCATTGTATTCTCCAATAACTGTGCTTTCCACTGCATGCTTGGCTGAAAGCTCCATGAAAGGCTCAAGATGCTCCGGCTTGACTGCTATAGTCATCCTTTCCTGTGATTCGGACACCCAGATCTCCCACTGGTCCAACCCATCGTATTTCAAAGGGACTTTGTCCAGGTCCACAATGCACCCGTTGCTGAATCTGGCGGATTCCCCGATCGAGGAGGAAAGCCCACCGCCCCCGTTGTCCGTGATATATGATATCAGGCCCCTGTCCCTTGCTTCGAGCAGAAAATCATGCATTTTCTTTTGTGTATAAGGGTCACCAATTTGGACATGACCGGCTGGTGTATGTTCGCTGAATGTCTCAGAAGCCGCTGTAACCCCGTGTATGCCGTCTTTGCCCACTTTTCCTCCCGACATGATAATCAGGTCTCCGGGGCTGGTAGCCTTTACATGAGAGGATTCATTTCCGATCCTTGCCGGCATGATTCCTAATGCAGTCACAAACACGAGACATTTTCCAAGATAGCTTTCATCAAACAGCAGGAGACCATAGGGAGTAGGAATTCCGCTCTTGTTTCCTCCGTCCCTCACCCCTTCAATGACTCCATCAAGGAGGCGGCGCGGGTGAAGATGAGGCCTTAGATCTCCAGAATAGTCCCTGTGGCCTGCACAATAACCATACATTCCAAGTATCAGTTTTGAACCTTTTCCCGTGCCCATTGGATCACGGTAAATACCTACTATGCCTGTAATAGCCCCTCCATAGGCTTCCATATTGGAAGGGCTGTTATGGGTTTCACCAGTAATAACATAATAATAATCCCCATCAAAGCGTCCCACTCCAGCATTGTCCCATAGAACCGATATTACCCAATCCTTTTCTTCTGTTATCTTCAGTGTGGGAGCCTCAATGCAGGTTTTAAACAGGTTATCTACATCTTCCCCATATCCTGACACTATATCCCGGTATCTGAACAAGCCTCTGAATGTGTTATGATTACAGTGATCACTGCGTGCCTGGGAAATGTATTCAAGCTCCACGTCAGTAGGAAGCTCCAGTCCGACCTTTTTCCTGTCGATCAACACATCCTCTCTGAGAAAATATTCCCGTATTACTGGTATATCCCTGTCCTGGAGTGCCAGATTGCGTTCAAAGGATATGTCCTTTAACTCTTCATTGCTTTTTATGGAGATAGTGCTCACCTTAGGTTCATGATCAAGGATAACCTTCGGGACCAGGAACCCGACTCCTGAGTCTGGCTCCCAGTTATCTGCGGAATAAACCTTCCACTGCTGGATTATATTATTCGCAAGGAGTTCTCCTGCAATCTTATTGACCTGATCCTCATCCAGGTTCCCATTAATTTCATAAAGTTTTGAAGTATAAATTGCCTGACCATGCCCGAATTTGATCCCCAAAAAGTCCTCAACCGCCTCGGCTGCGGTGCTGCCGGCCGTATCTCTTACCCCCGGATGGAATCCAACCCAAATAAGCCAGTCAAACTTATCAGCAAGGGGGGAATAGGATGATTCCTCTATGACAGGATTTGTGAATATCTCAGTTCTTATTCGCTCCAATTGATCCTGATTCAAATCAGTATCAATAGTCAAAACCCTTATTACGCGGATTTCATTTACTTCGAAACCGAAATATTCTCTTGATTTTTTTCGGATACCCACGCCTTCCGCGTCCTTCAATTCCTTTCTAAGCCTTATTTCCAGCCTTGAAACCATTTTTTTACCCGCTTTAAAATATACAATTCTTTCTAAAATTCGAAGGATTTCCGGTAGCAATCCGCCGGGATGTTCAATATGACAGACCCATAAGAACCAGTAAAATACATGTCCTACATTAATCAAATTGTGTGCCTGAGTCAAACACATAAACTTCCCAGACAAGAATATAGGTTGAAATACCGATACCCAATGGATATATTATTTATTAGCATTCGAAAATATTCAATCGAACACAAATGCTATGCATAAAAAAGGAGCATTTACAATGGAATATGAAGATAAACCTGAAGATAATAAGAATGGAAATGCAAAACTCCCGAATCAGAAAGAGCTTGAAAGAGAACTGAGCCAGTATCTTTCAAAAAAATATGGTGACCGGGTAAAAATAATATCTCCCTTTGTTTTTCCTAAAAACGATGAGGCAGAAATTGATGCTTCCCGCACAATGCTGAAAACGGAAAACACCTCTGCATTTGATATGTTGCCCGAGGAATTGGAATCTTATCTGGATAGTTTTGTAGTTAAACAGGAACAGGCAAAAGCGGTTTTATCAACAAAAATTTGCACACATTTTAACAGAATATTTTTTAACATGGTTAAGCCGGAAACTTCCAGTGCTTCAAGAAGGTCTCCCGGCAAAAAGAAAAAAACCGGAGTGGGCATGATCAAGAATAATGTGTTGATGATAGGTCCGACCGGCGTAGGCAAAACTTATATTATCCGTCTGATCGCTCAGAAGCTTGGAGTTCCGTTTATAAAAGGAGATGCAACCAAATTCAGTGAAACAGGTTATGTAGGCGGAGATGTTGAGGACCTGGTTAGAGATCTCGTATATGAAGCAAATGATAATATTGATCTGGCTGAAAATGGAATTATCTATGTTGATGAAATTGATAAAATCGCTTCACATAAAAACATAATAGGACATGATGTTTCAAGAACAGGTGTGCAGAGGGCTCTTTTAAAACCAATGGAAGAAACTGACGTCGATTTGAAAGTTCCTCATGATCCTATTTCACAGATTCAGGCAATTGAACATTACAGGCGTACAGGAAAAAGAGAGAAGAGGGTTGTAAATACTAAAAACATACTTTTTATCATGAGTGGCGCATTTGGCGATTTAGGCCCGATTATTAAAAAAAGACTTCAGAGTCAGGGTATCGGTTTTGAGGCCGATGTCAGATCAACTGAAATACCCTGGGAAATCCTTAAAGAAGTTACCGCCCAGGACCTTATTGAATTCGGCTTTGAGTCTGAGTTCATCGGACGTCTTCCTGTCATTGTTGTTTTTGATGAGCTAACCAAAAATGATCTTGCCACTATTCTCAAAAATCCGAATAATCCGATTATCATCAGCAAACGAATGGATTTCAAGGCATATGGTATCGACATCAAATTCGAAGAAGAGGCATTGATAAAGGTAGCGGAACTTGCGGCAGTTCAAAAGACCGGAGCCCGGGGATTAGTCAGCGTATTTGAGAAGGTGTTGATACCCTTTGAAAAGAAACTTCCTTCAACTGATATCAAGACTTTTCTGGTTACTACTGAAGTTGTTGATAATCCAGAGACAGAACTTGAAAAGCTATTAAAGGATCCTTATTCTGCTCAGTCTACAAAAAGGTTCGAAAAAGCTAAGGACAAGGAATTTGAAAACATCAAAAACTATATCCTTGAACGGGCCGATGAATTTCATAGGAAGTCAGGGCTTGATATCTATGAAAGAAGGGCAGAACTTATTGCATTATTGTATTTGAATAACTTCTCGGATATTAACAGCGCTTTTGATGATTTCAGAGAAATGCATGAGCTGATCAAAGTTGAGGAATCATCCCTTGTTGAAAAACTTGAGGTAAATGTGTTATTTGACGAAGGTGCTGTTGATGAGCTGATAAACCAGGCTATAGAAACCGGCCATGATGTCGGATTTCTGGCGCTCCAATTGGCCGAGAGGCTTGAATACGGCCTTAAACTTGTTAAGGAGAAATCAGGCATTGAGAGCTTTGTAATAGATCATGAAGCTGTTACTAATATGGATAATTTTGTTAGCAGCCTTGTTAAAAAATTCTATCGACAGGAATAATACTGAATAATCTTTCAGTCACTTATCCTTTTCGATTTTGAGAAAAAATACTTCCCTTTGCCTGTTGTGCTTTCTGCAGGCATGGCATGAGAAAATTGAAAGAAATAATCTATGATCGGTATATCAAAACTTTTCTGCGGGACAATAGAGCCGTCTGACGTCCTTCGATATGGAGGGCTCTCTGGTGACTTGCCCTCCCATTTGCTGCAATTTTCAAAGGATAAAAAACCGGTTGTTGTGTGGAATGTCACACGCACCTGTAACCTGAACTGCATTCACTGCTATGCCCGGGCCACTAAAGATAAAAATGATATGGAACTGAGCTTCGAACAGGGTCTAAGTCTGATTGATGATCTGGCATCTTACGGTGTCCCCGTTATCCTGTTTTCAGGCGGAGAACCCCTTATGCGTCCGGATCTGGTAGAACTTGCACATCACGCCGTGAAAAGCGGCATGAGGGCAGTCATATCAACAAACGGAACATTGATTACCAGGGAAAAGGCCAATGATTTAAAAGAAATCGGGCTTTCATATGTCGGAATCAGCCTGGATGGCATGGAAGCGATCAATGACCGTTTCCGCGGCAGGAAAGGAGCTTTTCAAGACGCACTGAAGGGCATAAAAAACTGTCAGGAGGCGGGCCTTAAAGTTGGCCTCAGGTTTACAATAAACCGCATTAATGCGAATGAAATAGATGATATTTTTGACCTTCTGGAAGAATACAATATACCCAGGGTCTGTTTTTACCATCTGGTCTACTCCGGGCGTGGTTCTGACCTTGTAGAACAGGATCTGGATCACATCGAAACTCGAAAGGCAGTAGACCTGATTATAGACAGGACAAAAGATCTCCATGATCGTGACAAACCAGTAGAGGTCCTGACCGTGGATAACCATGCTGACGGCCCCTATTTATACCTTCGAATGTTAAGGGAAAATAATCCGAGGGCGGAAGAGGTACTCGAATTGCTGAAAATGAATGAAGGTAACAATTCCGGCAAAGGCTTCGGCTGCGTGAACTGGGACGGATCTGTTTATGCCGATCAATTCTGGAGACATTACAGCTTTGGGAACATCCTTGACAGGCCCTTCAGCACAATCTGGTCGGATCTTTCAAATCCCCTGATGGCTAAACTGAAGGAAAAAAAGAAACATGTCAAAGGACGCTGCCGGAAATGCAGATGGCTTGATATCTGTGGCGGAAATTTCAGGGTAAGGGCGGAAGCAGTAACAAATGATATCTGGGCTCCTGACCCTGCATGTTACCTGACGGATGAAGAGATTACGGCTTGATAATGCTCTGCATGAGTGATCAATAGCAATTCGTTCCTGATCCCAAAACTCTTCCAAGAGCTGCTTAATTTTAAACGAGGGTTCACAACAGATCTTTTCTCCCCGAGGCAAGCCTTTGAATTGCAGTCATATTTGTTAAAACAGCAAGCAGAATCAGTGTGCCTGTAAAAATACAGTCCTCATATGACGGGAAGTGATTTCCTACAGTTGTATTAAGCATCGAGCCAATGGAAAGTAAAATAATCCTCTCAGGTCTTTGCATTAATCCTACATTTCTTTTTTGGCCAAGTGATTCGGCGCGGGCCTTAATATAACTTGTCATAATTGACCCTATTAAAATCAAAATAATGACAAAAAACATTATTCCATTTCGATAGTAAAAAAGAATGCCAAATAAAACAAAAAACTCTGCATAACGATCCAGCGTTGAATCAAGTAAAGCACCAAACCGTGTTGACCTCCCGGCTATGCGGGCATATGTGCCGTCTATTGTATCCATTATTCCGGATAGCAAAAGCAGTATCCCCCCAATAAAAAACAAACCGAACGAATAAGAGAGCGTCGAAATTAATGCAAGGATCAGGGAGATCGCCGAAATTTTATTAGGGGAAATACCTTTTTTTGCGAGAGGTTTGACCAGTTTCTCAACAAGTGAATAGTATTTCTCAATAACGGTATTACGAACATCTGAAATACTCATTGTTTGATCCTGAATCAGGTTAAAATGATAATTTTCAAGAATTCCTGAAAACCGGATTTAAACCGCTCTGCTTATATTCTCCATGTTAAGGGGTATTGTAACGGTAAAAATACTGCCCTTGCCCAGAACGCTGCTAACGGATATATCACCTTGATGGGCGACTGCAATTGCCCTGGCAAGGCTTAGCCCCAGCCCTGTACCGCTCTGCGCCCGGCTTGGATCACATCTGTAGAACCTCTCAAAAATATGCGGGAGGTCTTTTTCAGAAATACCTGCGCCAGTGTCATCTATTGAAATCACTACTCCTTTTTCTTCGTCAGTATATACCGATAAACAAACTTTACCCCCGGGAAAATTATATTTTATGGCATTGTCAAGCAGATTGGCTATCATCCTCTGCATCATACTGATATCGGCATAGACCGGGTGCCTTCCCTGTATATTAAAGTCGACAGATATGCCCTTATCTTCCGCCATAGGCTGAAACAGCTCACAGGCATCCCTGACAATCTTTGCCATATCCACCATTTCCGGCTGGATTTGCCTTACGCCGGCCTCGGTTTTGGAAATGAGCAACATAGTGTTTATCATATCCAAAAGGCGATCACACTCTTCTATTGTGCTTGCTGCCATTTGTTCAAATCCGTCCAGGGAATTATCTGTTGTCAATGCCAGTTCAGCAATCCCTCGAATTCTTGTAACAGGGCTTTTTAAATCATGGGCAATATTGTCGCTCATTTCCTTAATACTTGTGACAAGTGTCTGAATACGATCCAGCATTTGATTGAATGTTTTTGCAAGCTGGTCGATCTCATCTCCCCCTGTTTTCACCGGAACGCGTTTTTCCAGCGTGCCTTCGGATATATTCCGTGCAGTCCTCGTAACATCCTCTAAACCGGAAAGTGCACGCCGCGCCATGAACCATCCGACCAGGGCAGCCAGGACAATTAGTAAAGTCATGGTTATTATAAATATCTTCTCAAATACTTCCATGAACCTTGTGTAACTTTCCATTGACTGTCCCAGCTGAATGATCAGGCCAGGCCCCAGCACACTGTAAAGTATGCGGACTTCATACTTCCGTTCTGGAATAACCAGCGTATCAAAAATACTTGCGCTGCCCTGTATAAGGGCCTTGATTGCAGAAATAGAAACACTGATATCCTTCCAGTAGGACATATTTGAAGAGAAAAAGGCCTGGCCGCTTTGTGAAAGGATACGGAAGAAGATCTTTTTTTCTCCGGCAGCCTGGGACTCAGCTATCGCCACACGCCTTACAGCATCTATCCCATTTGTTTCCAGAAGTCTTGAAAACTTGCCGGCCTGATCTAAAAGGTCCTGGTCGGTCCGGTCCATGATAAGAGAATTAATAAGCACATAGAAAAAAAGGAAGGCAACACAGGAAGAAACAGTAAAGATACCTGCATACCAGAGTGTCAATCTGAATGTAAGGGTATATCTAAGCCTGATCAGTCTCCTTAAGAACATACCCCACCCCGCGTACTGTTTTTATAAGCGTTTCTGGGAATCCTTTGTCAATTTTATCACGCAGCCTGCATATTCTTGCCTCAACAACATTTGTCTGGGGGTCAAAATTGTAGTTCCACACATGCTCCATAATCATGGTCTTTGAAACTACTCTTCCGGCATTACGTGTGAGGTATTCAAGCAGGGCAAATTCCAGTGGCTGCAACTCAATCTTTTTGCCGCTCCTTGTGACTTCTCGAGTTAAAAGATCTATGGACAGTTCCCCTGCAGTAATACGTGTGGGCTCTGAAACACCGCTTGCCCTCCGAATCAGGGCCTGTACTCTTGCAAGGAGCTCGGAAAAAGAAAACGGCTTGGTTAAATAATCATCGCCCCCGGTATGAAGTCCTTTAACCCTGTCCTCCACAGACCCTTTTGCGCTCAGGATTATGACAGGTGTATGGATATCTTCCTTCCGTATCCTTTCAATAATCGAAAGCCCGTCAAGTTTCGGCAGCATAATATCGATAATTGCAGCATCATATGGCTCTGTTAATGCCATATCGAGACCTTCCTGTCCATCCGGTGTATGATCAACGGCAAAACCAGCTGATTTAAGGCCCTTTTCAATAAAAGAAGCGATCTTCAAATCATCTTCAACCAGGAGTATTCTCATTGAATATACCTTTAAAGGACATGTTATTCCCGAGCCACGGCCCGGTATCCTATATCCGTGCGATAATAGACCCCATCCCAGTTTATTTTGTTCACCATCTCATATGCCCTTTTCTGGGCCTGGCTTACCGAAGACCCCATTGCCGTTGCGCAAAGCACCCGCCCTCCGTTTGTTAGAATATGTCCATCTTTTAGTCTGGTGCCTGCATGGAAGACCTTGACACCTTCTTCTTCATGATCAGGAAGTCCGGAGATTGCATCACCTTTTCGGTAGGTTGCCGGATAACCACCTGCCGCCATAACTACGCCGAGGGCCACCCTTTCGTCCCATTCAGCGGTTATCTGTCCCAGACGCTGGCCAAGAGCCGCCAGGCAAAGTTCTACAAGGTCCGATTTGAGCCGCAGCAAAATAGGCTGCGCTTCAGGGTCGCCTAAACGACAGTTGTACTCCAGCACCCTGGGATATCCATCATTCGATATCATCAACCCAGCATACAGAAATCCTGTGTAGGGATGTCCCTCTGCTTCCATGCCCCTGACTGTAGGTTCAATGATCTCATCCATTATCCTCTTATAGACTTTCTGCGTCACTACCGGGGCAGGAGAATAAGCGCCCATGCCTCCGGTATTAGGCCCTGTGTCTCCATTATCCCGAGGCTTGTGGTCTTGGGATGTTGCAAGCGGCAGTATATTTTTCCCATCGACC
The DNA here is from genome assembly GCA_036733345.1 of Deltaproteobacteria bacterium. Taxonomy (GTDB): domain Bacteria; phylum Desulfobacterota; class DSM-4660; order Desulfatiglandales; family Desulfatiglandaceae; genus JAFGMQ01. The sequence goes on from DAINAR010000010.1 coordinate 19,346, forward strand.
ATTACTATGAAACTGGCCTCTTCTCCTTTAAGAAATTCTTCGATAACTACGCGATGACCGGCTTCTCCAAATGCCTTCCCTGAAAGCATGTCCTGTAAAGATATAAAGGCTTCATCCTCGTTCCGGGCAATTATCACACCCTTCCCGGCAGCAAGGCCATCAGCCTTGATTACAATTGGAAAACCCTTGTCTTTTATATAGGCCATTGCTGAACCTACTTCATTGAAAGTCATATAAAACCCTGTGGGGATATTATGGCGAGAAAGGAAATCTTTAGTAAATGCCTTGGACCCTTCAAGTTGAGCGGCATATCTTGTCGGACCAAAACATAACAGCCCGGCTTTATTAAATGAATCCGTAATACCATCAACAAGAGGAGCTTCCGGTCCGATGATAGTGACTCCTATTCCTTCCTGCACAGCAAAATCAAGCAATGACTCTATATCTCCAGGCAGCATGTCAATATTCTCGATATTCTTTTCCAGGGCTGTGCCTGCATTACCTGGTGCAACAAATACCTTTTTAACATGCCTTGATTGTGCAGCCTTCCAGGCAAGAGCATGTTCCCGTCCTCCGCCTCCGATAATCAATACCTTCATATTTAACCATCCTTTTAAGGCAACTATTATTGATGAACCCTCAAAAAGTCATAAACTGCTTTTTTTCGTCACTCCGGCGAAAGCCGGGAACCAGGGATGAACTATCCCGCCCCAGGCATCGGAGGTATCTTGAAAAGCATTGAACACCCAAAGGGGCTGGTACTTGTCCGCCGTGTTTATGGCGGGCTTGTCTGCCTTTTACCAGCCTTTGGCTGGCTGGCGGATTAAAAAATCATATACTAGCCTTCCCAGCCAAACTCAGCCGAATCACCAAGTTCTTCTTCAATTCTCAATAGCTGATTGTATTTGCTAACCCTTTCAGAACGACATAAAGAACCCGTCTTTATCTGTCCGGTTCCTGTTGCAACAGCCAGATCTGCTATGAAGGTATCCTCCGTCTCTCCCGAACGATGTGAAATCACTGCCTTCCATCCTGCACTATGGGCCATCCGGATGGCATCGAGTGTCTCGGTCAGAGTACCTATCTGGTTGAGTTTGATCAATACGGCATTAGCTGAACCTTCTTTAATTCCCCTTGCTATACGTTCGGTATTGGTGACAAAAAGATCATCCCCAACTATTTGAATCCGATTTCCCAGTTTCTGGGTCATTTTGCTCCAGTGTGTCCAGTCATTTTCATCAAGTCCATCCTCTATGGAAAAGATTGGATACCGGTCAACCCAGCCTGAATAAAAATCAATCATTTGACTTCCATCCCGTTCCGATCCGTCAGATTTGGAAAAAACATACAAATTTCCCTTATAAAAAGATGACGAAGCCGGGTCCAGAGCAAGAACCACATCCCTCCCCGGCTGGTAGCCTGCCTTTTCTATGGCAGATAAAATCATCTCAACTGCCTGGTCATTCGATTTCAGGTCCGGAGCAAATCCTCCCTCATCTCCTACGCTTGTTGAAAAGCCGTTATTTTTGAGAACAGCAGATAGTGAGTGAAAGACTTCCGCACCAATGCGAAGGGCATCCTTAAATGTCTTTCCTCCAACAGGCATGATCATGAATTCCTGGATATCTACATTATTGGCTGCATGAAGACCCCCATTCAGGATATTCATCATTGGCATTGGAAGCCGGCATGCATTTGTCCCCCCTATATACCGGTACAGCGGCAGATAAACAGAATCTGCGGCAGCACGGGCTACAGCCAGAGATACGCCTAAAATTGCATTTGCGCCCAATCGCCCCTTATTCGGAGTACCATCTAACTCTATCATTGTCTTGTCAATCAGGCGCTGGTCAGTCGCGTCCATTTCAAGCAGTGCCGGTGATATTACCTGATTTACATTTTGCACTGCCCTTTCAACACCTTTGCCCAGATATCTATTTACATCTCCATCCCTTAACTCCACTGCCTCATATTCGCCGGTGGAAGCCCCTGAAGGGATACCTGCGCGCCCGAAACTGCCATCACTTAAAACAACCTCTACCTCTACAGTTGGATTCCCTCTCGAATCCAGGATTTCACGCGCCACAATTTCTTCTATCTTTTCCATCTCTAACTCCTATCAAAAAGTGCTGCCAAAAAAAATTAGCTCATTCACAATAAGACCTCAATTCTATTATCTTGACGGCATATCCCGACGGGAAAGGATCTTTTCCGGATCTATTTCCCCAACATTATTAAAAATATAATCTGGCTGGTACGGGAATCTGTCTACCTTTTCAGAAGAGGTAACTCCTGAAAGCACAAGGCAACATGTCATGCCAGACTCAAGTCCACCCACAATATCAGTATCCATCCTGTCTCCTATCATGAAACAATTTGCAGAATGGACCTTTAGTTTTTTTCTTGCCCAGTACATCATTGCAGGATTGGGTTTTCCTAAAAAATAAGGGCTTACACCTGTTACCTTTTCAATTGGGGCAACCAGAGCCCCGCAGGCCGGAACAGGGCCTCTTGGTGTCGGCCCGACAATGTCAGGATTTGTAGCTATAAATCTTGCCCCTTTGGATATCAATTGGGTTGCCTTCATTATTTTTAAGTAATCATATTGCTCGGTTATCCCTACTATCACGTAATCCGGGTTATCTTCAGTTATTGTCACACCCTGTTTTTCCAGCTCCAGGAATAGCCCCTTGCCGCCTATAACATAGGCAGAACACCTGGGCTTTTGATATTCAAGAAAGTTGGCAGCTGCCATGGAGGAAGTAAAGAAATGTTCCTCGCCAACAGATATGCCGAGGTTATCGAGTCGTTCCTTCTGTTCAAGAGGGGTATAATAGGAATTGTTAGTAAGAAACAGGAAAGGGAAGTCTCCTTTCCTGAGTCTTGCCACAAAATCAACAGCACCGGGGACAATTGTGTTCCCGTTGTTTATGACTCCATCCATGTCAACGAGGAAGGCCTTCCTATAGCTGCTGCCATCCATGTCTTTATTCAAAGCCATAATTCTTATATCCTTAGAGGGTAAAGCCGTTAAATACTATTTCTAAAGGCAACAAAACGATCCTTGACCTGTAATCAAAAGGGAGAAACCAAAATATTTAGAAAAAACAAAGAAAAAGCAATTAACCTGTTCTCAGACAGGCTATAAGCAGGGAAAAATTTCAATAAAAAAAATCCTTGATCACTTAATGACCTCATAATTCCATTAAAATTTCACTTTGGGTGCTTCCTGCCTCTCCTTGGGCACCTCGAAGAACGTCGCTTTTTCAAAACCGAACATGCCCGCGATTATGTTCGTAGGGAAGGTCCTTATTCTGGTATTGTATACCCTTACCGTTTCATTGAAACGACGCCTCTCAACGGAAATACGATTTTCGGTGCCGGCCAGTTCATCCTGTAAACGGATGAAATTCGTATTTGCCTTCAGATCCGGATAGCGTTCCACAACAAGTAAAAGGCGTGCAAGGGCAGAAGACAATTGATTATTAGCCTCTATCTTGTCATTGATACTTGCTGCGGTGGATACCCTGGAGCGGGCCTCAGTAACCTTTACAAAGACCTCCTTTTCATGAGCGGCATATCCCTTGACAGTCTCCACATAGTTGGGGATCAGGTCATAACGGCGCTGAAGCTGATTTTCAACCTGAGCCCATGCCGCTTTTACACCCTCATCCATAGTAACCAGGCTGTTATATGTCCCTTTTAAATACAAAATTGGAATCAGAATAATGAGAATTAATATTCCAATTATAATAAGTGCAGCCTTGAGTGTTTTGCTCATATTAATCTCCTAATGTGTCCACCAGTTTTGATAATTTCCTGACTTCTGCCAAATAATATTTATATAATCTCAATAATTCTTCATTATTTAACTTAAACTTTTCCTCCTTTATATCAAGCAGCCTTTCAAAGACGTTGACATCGAGATCAAAAGTAGTACATGTGGCCTGAATAACTCCTCGTTTATCGTTGGGTATTTTTTTTCCTTTGATATGTAAAAGGGCTTCAAAGACAGCAATAAAAGATAAAACTGACTGGCTTATTACATCCTTAAGGCCCTTTCCCTTTCCTTCCGTCTCAATGAATGCCTCCCTGAGCAAAAGCAGCTTTCCCTTTATCTCACGTTCGCACTGAAGCCGGATAAATTCAGGTTTAAAGCTTAAATCACAAAGAATATCTTTACCAAATATAACCATATTATTTCGCTGAAAATTAAGATATTCTATTGGGAATACGTCCATCGAAGTATCAATATATGTTTCAGTCAAAAAAAGCGGAATTGCTACATTTCTTTTTTTCCACTTTCTTACAATTGAAAAGGCCTGATCAAGATGCTCAATTCCACTTTCAGAGAGTACAATCATGAAATTAACATCAGATTTGCCTGGCCGGTAATCCCTGCCTGTTGCACTTCCATACATAGTGATACTTACCAGATCATCGCCGAAAACACCCTTATAATCGGCAATTATTTCAGGAAATATCTTTCTTATGTTATGTTCATTTTCAGCCATTATCGTTCCTCATTTAAAACCCTCCACCGGCACCGCCGCCGCCACTCATTCCTCCGCCAAATCCACCAAATCCTCCGCTAAAACCTCCAAAGCTTCCGCCGAATCCGCTGCCATGCCTGGAGCCATAACCTCCTCCACCTAATAGCAGGGGCAGAAAAAGCAGCCAGGATCCTCCACGCCTTTTTGAGACCATCATTATGATGAAGATGATAAATAAAATTGGGAAAATAGAAAAGGAAGACTTTTTCTTTACAGATTTTTTCGGTATCTGTTCAGTAAGATCGATACCTGCATCCTTTGCAATAACCTGGGCCACTGCAAGGACTCCATACAGCAGCCCTTCTCCGAACCTGTTTTCTTTAAGATAGGGCAGCATATAACGATCGCGTATCTCGCCAACAATACCGTCAGGGAGAATGCCCTCCACGCCATATCCGGTTTCAATACGCAATTTTCTTTCCTTAATAGTTACGAAGATCAAAACGCCCTTGTCTTCCCCCTTTTTCCCTATCCCCCATGCGCTGTATAAACGGTTTGCATACTGGTTGTATTCCTCACCTCCGATGTCCGGCATGGTTACTACTACAACAGGAACACCTGACTTTTGAAGGATTTGATTTGATACCAGGGAGAGCTTCTGTTCAAATTCCGGAGATATAACACCGGCGAAATCATTTACCATTCCCTTTGGCTCCGGAATTGGACTTTCAGCCAGAGCAGACCCAAAAAAAACCAGGGAAAAAATACCGAATAAAGCAAGGAAGGATATGCATACCAAAACTTTAATTCTATTCATCAAAAGTAACCAGTAGTTGAAATAGTAATAAAAATGCTAATAATGCAAAAGTGATTTCAAATCATATATATCATTTATTCAGACTTGGCGGTCAACCTTTTTCTGAAAGGTACCGGATGCGTTTAATATGTCTGCAATAAAAGCACATAATTTATCCATTTAAAACAGGCCGCCAGGAGTTTATCAATCAATATTTTAATCCACCTCCGATTGAATCACCTGCCATTCCCCTGCGTAAATAGCCGCCTTTAAACCCTCAAAAAATATCTCCTTCTCTTTTAGACCAGGCGTCGAAGTTAAAGTATAACAATCTTAATTTATATTTTAAATCACGTTTTTAACATAATATACAAATTTTGATAATTATGAAACTTAATTATTATTTTTATATCATTTCACCCATTTATTGACGGTCTTCATTTAATTTTTTATAATTAACGCTTAATTACAGTCAAATATAAAAGCAGTTGATTTATTTCAAAAATGCAAATGATTATTTTGCTTATGATAGAGGCAGGGTGTCTCTTGAATTTATTGAAAATCATGTTAAAAGCGCGGGCTGGGAAAAGCCCCATTCTGGTGCTCTCTTTGTATTAGTAAGGGAGGTTTCCAGTTTCTGCTGAGCAAGAGTCAAGGCCAGGCCTGACCCCTTTAGCCACAAATGTTCTCCATGCCACACTTGCTTTATCAAACATAAAGAGGACTGCTTAAAAAAACTATCTATTCAACTTTTGATTATAGATCCCTTTACGTGAGTGCCCTTTTCTTTCTCAAGAGGCGAAGTGTCTGAAATGAATCTAGGAAATGAGTTTTTTGTGGGGTGAAGCTGGTCTGGAAACTGCTTTATGAATTAAGAGATGGTATAGCGAATGTATTTTGACTGGATTGATGATTTCGTGCAGTATTTCAGTATAATTGCACGACAAGGGTGAATTTTAATTGATTCTTTTATTTTGAGAAAGAAGATCCTGTGGGTAATTTCAGTGAAGAATCTGCCAGGAGATATGAGCCTATGAAAATAGGCTTCAAAATGTTCGGCTGAAAAATGAATGGTGGCGGGAACTTGCCCGCCACCGATTATATATTAACTGAAAGGTATGTTGATTAATTCTTGTTCCTCTCAGATTGCAGGGGAGGAGACGATGGATGATTAAATGTTGACAAAGACAATCCACCGCGAGGCAAATTTGTCGGAACCTTCAGTCTTCCGCGGGAAAGGCTCTCAGAATTCCCATCAAATCTACCTCTTTTAAGGAGTTATAGTGTTTATTGTAGATAGTTTTGATTATATACAACGCATCTTTTTCAAGTTGCTGATCTGCTGTTATTGTATGTTCAGAATTCGACAGTTTAATTTCCTTTTGTTTTTTCATTTTAAAGAATATTCCCGGGAACGCGCCTGTTTACAATTAGTTTGGGGGATTAGGAAATAAAACATAAAATGGGAAAACCGCCTTAATTTCCTTGAGGTTACATCCCTTCCTAATCCCCTGTGGAAGGTGTCGACAATTTTAAACCTCCTTTGCTAATGCCGACTGTGGACATGTAGTTAGTGGTTAATAAAAACGCTGACAGTAATACCTTAAGCACTGTACCATATCTTCCAATGTCAACGTTGTAACAAATAACAATTCATTAATCGTGCCATAGTGAAAAATTTCCACATCTAAATCGTTAAATAGCAATAATTAAAAAGGCTTAGATAGGGTTCTTCAGCGCTACAGACGATACTGAAGAATCTTTGGAAGAGGGTGACAAGGTCACAATGGCATTACTAAGGAATTTTGAGGAGTATTGATACGTGATATCAAGGGTTTTGGCTTTCATGTCAAAATGGCATATGTAATGTCATTTTGACGTGGTTTTTGTTACGGCCCATTCATGCAGCTTTCGCTGAAGAGTTCTCAGTCCGATTCCGAGGCTCCGTGCCGCCAGTGTCCGGTTATTCCCAGTTGCCTCCAGGGTCCGCTGAATGTGAGCCTTCTCCAGTTCAGCAAGGGTCCCCAGCTCTCCCTGCATTCCCATGGGAGGAGATGAGATAAGCATCTGATCACGAACAGCCGAAGAGGTAAGAGATTGGCTGTGTTCCATAAGCACCGCCTTCGCAATGATACTTTCCAACTCCCGGACATTGCCGGGAAAGGCGTATTCCAGGAGACATTGCGCAAATTCAGGATCAATAGAATGGATATTTTTTTTATTGCTTTGAGCATGTATCTTTAAAAAGTGAAGTGCCAGAGGAATAATATCCTTCTTCCGGTCTCTGAGGGGAGGAATTGCAATATGAAATATATTTAAGCGGTAAAACAGGTCTTTTCTGAAGCGTTCTTTGTCTAACTCTTCTTTGATATCCCTGTTGGTGGCTGAGATGATTCTGACATCAATATCCAGTGCCTGCGTACTGCCGAGGCGGTAAAATTCCCTTTCCTGAATGACACGGAGCATTTTCCCCTGGAGTGAGGGGTCCAGTTCGACTATTTCATCGAGAAAGAGTGTGCCCCCACGGGCGGCCTCGAAAAAGCCTTTTTTTTCTGTGATTGCACCAGTGTATGCCCCTCTGTCATGGCCAAAAAAATCGTTTTCAAAGAGGGTTTTACTGAAAGATGCCATGTTGACCGCTATAAAGGAGCCCTGCGATCGTGCACTCAAATCGTGGATGACCCTGGCGATCATCTCTTTGCCTGTGCCTGATTCACCCGTTATGACAATATTATAGTCTGTTGGCGCCACGACTTCGACCTGGTGAAACACCATGGCCATAGAAGGATCTTCGGCAACGATGTCCTTGAAGGCAGCAGGGTTTTTAAGGTCGTTGAATCTCTGCCTCCTTTCGAAAAGTGCAAGATTGTTTTTCAGGTTGTATCGTTCGAGGCCACGGGTTACAGCGATAATGAGCCGTTCGCTGTTTATCGGTTTCACCAGGTAATCATAGGCACCGAGCTTCATAGCCTCAACTGCAGAGGATACATCATCAACAGCGGTTATGATAATACATTCAATGAAGGGGAAGGCCTCCTTAATCTGCTGCAGGAGTTTCATTCCTCCAGGGTCGGGCATGACGAGATCCAGCAGGACCAGGTGGAAATTGTTGCCTTTTATGGTATTCATTACCTGACGGCTATCTGAAATCAGAACCGGTTCAGGCATTCCTGCACTGGCTAACGAAGCCTTGATACTCAGGAGCAGTCCCGCGTCATCATCGACTGCAAGGATGGGGCTTTTATTGTTATATGAGGAATTCATCTGCAACCTATCCCTTTTTTGAAGTTATGCGCGCAGTGCGGGAAAGGTGACGCTGAAGGTAGTCCCTTTTCCCTCTTTACTGGCGAATGTGATTTTTCCAGCATGGGCCTCAACCAGATTATAGGTGATGGGAAGACCAAGGCCGGTCCCTCCGTCAGCCTGTCGTGTCGTGACAAAAGGATCAAAAAGTTTATCGATTATAGAAGGATCTACACCCGAACCATTATCTGCAATGGTAATGACTGCCTTTCCACCCTTTCTTTTAAGTCTGGTCGAAATTATAATTCTGCCGTTATTGTGATCGATTGACTGGATCGCATTAATGGCAATATTCATAACGATTTGCTCGATGCTCTGGAGATTCCCCTCAATCTCTGGAGATTTTTTAGCAAGTTTAAGCTCCAGCATAATATTAGATTTCCGCAGGGTTGTCTCTATAAGCCGCAGGGCATTCTCTACAGCCGTATTTATCTCCATTGGAGCTTTGTCGGTTATACTTGACTGTTTGGTAAAATTCTTCAGATTATTTACTGTTATAGCCACTCTGTTTGCGGCCATCTCCATATCAGATATGAGTTGCGGCAGGTTTTCCCTCAGAAAATCGCAGGTAAGGCCTCCATATTTTCTTGCCGGATCCTTCTTCTCCTGTTCTTCCAGAACGGGCATAATATCTGTCCAGACCTTTTGAAGGAGAGGCACGTTAAATATGATTTTATTGACCGGGTTATTGATCTCATGTGCGACACCTGCCACAAGCGTCCCCAGTGCTTCCATCTTCTGGGCATGCAGCAGTTGTGCCTTGAGATGCATTTTTTCCTCTTCCGCGCGCTTTTGCTCAGTAATGTCTTCTATCATAGCGATCAAGTAGAGAGGCTTGTTATTTTCGTCATATATAATGGAGGCTGTTACACTTCCCCATCTATACTCTCTATCTTTCCTGATGTATCTTTTTTCCGCCTTATAATACGGTATATTACCATGCAATAACTGCGCCATCTGTTGCAGGTTTTCTTCGATATAATCCGGGTGGGTTATATCGATAAAGGTCAGATCCGTCAACTCGGCCTCCTCATATCCAAGCATGGCGCATAGCTTGGCATTTACCCGTTCAAACTTATATTCGAGATTGAGGAAGGCCATCCCGAGGGCACCTCCCTCAAATATTTTACGGAACCGTTCTTCATTTTCCCGTAATCTTTGCTCTGCTTTTTTTCGTTCAGTAATATCTCTGAAGATCCCCTGAACAACATCTTTGCTCCCTATGGTAATTACATTCCCTAATATCTCAACGGGAACCAGCTTCCCGTCGCTGCGCTGGACGAGCAGTTCTGCCCTGCGTCTCACGTCTTCCCCCTTAATCTCGCTAAAGCGTGCCTTTACTTCCTCTCTTTCGAATTCGGGATACAACTGTAAGTGGTTCATCCCTATCATTTTGTCACGCGGCATCATAATAAGCTGAGATGCGGGTAGATTAACATCGATCAAAATTCCCGTTTTGATGTCGGTGAGAAAGATTGGATCGGGAGCCCCCTCAAAGAGCGCCCGGTACTGAACTTCACTCTGCTGCAAGGCCTTCTCGGTTTCCTTCAGTTCCGTTATGTCCCGTCCCACCGACTGATATTCCACCAGGGTCCCATGGTCGTCGAATATGGCCCTGTTAACCCATTGATGCCACCTGAGCCCCCCTTTAATATCGTAGGCCTGATGTTCATGCCTTACCTCCTCGATCTTGGGATCCATCAGCTGTGCATGGTATTCCTTGACCTTTTCCCTTTGCTCTTCAGGGATGAACGGCATAAAACTCTCCCCGATTAATTCGCCCCGTTGTTTCCCGGTAAAACGGCAGTATGGCTCATTGACGAAAGTAAGGTGCCAATCCGGTGTGTACCGGCATATCAAATCGCCCTGGGTTTCCAGAACATTCCTGTAGCGTTTCTCGCTCTCTCGAAGCGCCTCTTCCACCTGCTTGCGTTCCGTAACATCCTCCCCATGAATAATTGTAGCAATTAATCCATTGCCTGTATCGGAGTAAATATTGGCGGAATTCCATAAGACGACATGCAGCTTGCCGTCTCGGTGCCGTATTGCCATCTCCTGGGCATAAAGGTCTTTCCCCTCGCTTTGTGCCTGTTTAAGCCTTTTCATTGAATCGACGCGGCTGGTATCGGGAAAAAGTACATCGAGAGACTTGCCTATCATTTCCTCTTCGGTCCTGCCGCTCATTCGCTCAAATACGTCGTTGAAGATGGTAACCTCCCCATGATGATCCAGCACTACCACCGGGGCATTGGCACATCGGATCAGGTTATTGAGGTAATCGGTGGTCTCCCTCAGCTTTTTCGTCCTTTTGCGGACCTCACTCCTGAGGAGACTGGACCAGCGGTAGACGGAAAGGAATGAAAAGGTACCTGCAAGGATGAAAAAGAGGATGATAAAGGCAAAGGTGTTTAATGCATGGGAGCCTCCTTCGCGAATAATTTCATCCACCTCATTGACCGGCGCGACAACGGCGGCTGACCATATCTGATCTATAACATGTATGGGAGAATACGCTATCAGTTTCTCAATACGTCCCTTTTTACCTCTGTGCCATCCCGAAAAGTAACGACCGATCCCTTCACCTCCGACCATTACCTTCTGCTGGATCTCATTGATCGATTCATAAGACAGTTCAGGATCATATTGCTCCCGAATGTGAAAGGCATCCTGCCCTACAAATGTATCCACGTTATGGGCGAGGAAATAGCCGTTCTGATCCATCAGCCAGGAATACCCGGTTTTTCCTGACCTTATTGGCGAAATAAAGATGCTGGCTATTGCCTTAAGGTCAAAGGAGACAACCAGGACTCCAGTGAACTTCTTTTCGCCGCTTTCCCGGGTCGCCGGCACATAAACAGGCATGGACATCCTGATGCGCTTTTCACCAATCTCATTGATGGTTATTCCCGATAAAACGACGCCCCCCTTTTTCTGTGCATCTTTAAAATACTTCTCGCCGCCATAGTTTCTGCCGGTCAGCCTGCCGCGCCAGTCGTCGGAAGGATAGATGAAACGCAACACCCCATTTTCGTCAAGACGCCTGATAGAGGTTCTCGGTATAAATCCGAGGTACATATTCTGCATATATTCAAGACAATCATTGGTCATATTCTTTATGGCATCTACTTTTGTGGCCGACACGAGAGAGGCTTTGACTTCGCTGAAATAGGTTTCAATCCCGGCTGCGGCGGAACGGGCGAGGATAAGCTGGTTCTGGTTGAACTGTTCGAGGACTGTCTGCCGGGTTTTGTTGTATGTGTTGATTCCAAGAAAGGTTGTTATGGCGACAGCGATGACGGTAATACTCACAATAGTTATCTGAATCCACCATGCCGGTTGTTTGACGCCCCCATTAACGGAGTCCGATTTTTTTGTGGTATAGGCCATACACGATCTCCTGTTCATCAGCATATTAGGTTTAACACCTTTTTTCTATTTTCCGCTCATGATACAGGGGCGAATTTGTGACACCCCTCGGCTTGTGTTTGGTGACTTTCGATTATATAATTTCGTTTAGCAAATATAACGACAGGCTTCAGTAAGTGCAGGGGATTCTCGCTATCCAATCGGTGCCAATGTGAACGCCCGGCATGCTGAAGATCCCGCCATGCTGAGGGCATGAATTTATGGGGTAACTTTAGACCTGGCTCAGTCAAATAATCCCCCTGTACGTGAATCCTGTTAATATGCTGAACATATTAACAAAAGTATTAACCGAAGACAAGTCTTTGATGCCGCAGTCATGGGGGATCGACGAGAATAGTTGTCTGAAGCTTGTCTGCCTCAGGCAGGGAAGTCCAGGGTTCAGGAGATTTGTATGTAACAGAGCAGGCCGGGTAGTCGCCAAATGACCAGAAATGAGGTTCCGCTTGAAAGAAATCCATTTTTGAATTCCCAAAGTATACCAATGTCTGTCCCTGCCCCCTATTTTTCCTCCATGATACGGCGTATGTTATGCACAAGATCCTCTATATCCTGCATGGAGGTATGTGGACTCATCAGCGATAACCGCAGATACCTGGAACCCATAAAAGAGGTAGTGGAGATATAGAACCGTCCCTGCTCATTCAGCCTGTTGCGTATTCTGATTTGCACCTCATCATCCCCGTCTACGCGGAAGCACAGGATATTGCTCTGAGGGCGTACCGGACAGGTGAAATCGTCGAGCTGCTCGAGATAGTCCCAGGCATTTTTCGCCAGGTCATACTGCCTGTCGATATAGTCCGCAATCCCCTGTTCCCCCATGGCGGCAAGGACGAAAAAGAATTTCAGCCCCAGACCGGCCTTTGTACATTCTACGGTACGATGGATAAAATCAAAGCCGGGCTGCTCTTTGTCGTGGAAGAGATAACTTGCCTCCTGTTTAAACGCCGCATCCAGATCCCTGTGATCCTTTACCAGGAGGGCGGCGCATACTGTGGGCGTGCGCATGAGCTTGTGAGCGTCCCAAGTGATTGAATTTGCCTTTTCAATGCCCTTCATCAGAGTCCTGTGCTTTTTGGAAAACAGCGCGCTGGCACCATGGGCACCGTCCACATGGAACCAGATATCATGCTCATTACAGAAGTCTCCGATCTCATCCAACGGATCGTATATGCCTACTGCCGTGCTGCATGCATTGGCAACGAGCGCAATCGCTCTCCTTCCGTCAGTACGCATTCGATCATAGGCCGGGGTGAGTTTTTCCGGGATTATAGCCCCTGTATCATCAACATCCAGTTCATATATAGCGTTGCGCCCTATGCCCAGGATGCCGGCAGCCCGTGCAATGGAATAGTGAGAATCGGCAGGGGCGAGAATGGCCAGGTCCTGAGGTATGCCGACATCCCAAACGTCAGGAACCAGCCTGGTACGGGCGGCAATGAGCGCAGTAAGGTTGGTGAGTGATCCGCCATGGGTCAGAACGCCGCCTGCATACGCCTGTGAATAGGGTACTTGGCGCAGATTCAGCGGGGCAGGCTCCCAGCCGATCTTTTTCAGAAGTACGTTAATCACATGGTACTCGATACTTGCCGCCCCGGGCCCCATTTCATAAATAGCCATGACATTATTGGTAAAGGTGTCGATCAATGCTGCCAGTGCTCCCGCATAGTGCGGTACGGCTACCTGGTGCGACATATAGCCAGGATGATGCAGCCTGGTTGTTGTGGGCAGGTAGTCTCTTATAAATTCGGCGAGGCGGTCCCCGGTCAATCCTCCTTCATGTGAGTATAATGCGAGCTTAAGATCTGTGATAATTTTTTCCAGCGGCTGCTGAGCGATAGCAGGCTTTTCTGCCGAGACGGAATCCCGGTAATATTCATCGAGGGCATTGATAAGTATCCGGGCATCCTGGAGAAAAGTCATGTTGCTTCTCCTTTCGTTATTCATGTCGACTCTTGAAGTTGTGATGTTGAACTATGCTGAGGGAGACCTATACAGGCTGAAAATTTTCCCACAATTTGTGATCTAGAGTTATTAGAGAGGCTTCGTCAACCATTATTTTGCAATAGTAGATAATACTGTAAAATACCGGATTCCTGAATACAGGTGCCACTTCGCTTCATCCCAATTCACTTTGACAGCAAAGCCGGTATTGACGTAAATCCTCCTGGGTGATATCTTCCAGTGATTTGCTCGACCAAGCAATTGAATAAGATCTAGTCGTTTTGACATCTTCATTCATGTCTTTCCCGGCAAAGTGAGGAAATAAGGATTTGAAGAGTATGAGTTTTCGAAAAGGAAGTATTATTGAAATTGAAATCGATAAGATGGCCTACGGAGGAAATGGACTTGGCCGTTTAGACGGCATGGTTGTTTTTGTCCGGGGTACTGTCCCGGGCGACAGGATAACAGCTAGAATTTACAGAAAAAAAAAGGATTATGCTGAGGCGGCCCTGGTAGACATCCTGTCGCCTTCACCGCACCGGATAAATGCCCCATGCCCCTACAGCGGCTACTGCGGAGGCTGTCAGTGGCAGCATGTGCGTTATGAAAAACAGCTCGAGTATAAAAAAGAACATGTAAGGGAATCCATAGAACACATAGCCGGCCTGAAAGATCCTCTGGTTAAGGATGTGGTGCCTTCCGAAAAAGTATTCGGATACAGAAATAAAATGGAGTTTTCATTTTCAGACCGCCGCTGGCTTATGCCCGGAGAATTACCTGATTCGGACAAAGACAACTTCGCCCTGGGCCTTCATGTGCCCGGAACCTATCATAAGGTTATTGACATGGAAACCTGCCTGCTTCAGCATGAAGCGGGCAATCAAATCCTTTACGAGGTAAAAAAATATGTGAAAAACTCAGGTATACCCGTATATGGATTGAAAACCCATGAGGGCTTCTGGCGGTTCCTGGTACTCCGATATTCAACCGCATTTGATGAGTGGATGGTTAACGTGGTCACCTCTGAAGAACGACCGGAAGCTGTCCAGCCTCTTGCAGATTTTCTCAAAAGGAGCTTCAGTAAGATCAAAACAATAGTGAACAATATTAACAGCAGGAAGGCATCCATCGCTGTAGGAGAAAATGAAATAGTACTCTCAGGAGAAGGGATCATCAGCGACAGGATAGGAAGATTCACATTTCAGATATCGGCAAATTCCTTTTTCCAGACCAATTCCCTGAGTATTGAAAAACTGTATCAGAAGGTGGTCGAGTTTGGAGAACTTAACGGAAATGAGAGGGTGATTGACCTTTACAGCGGAACCGGAACAATTCCAGTCTTTCTGGCGGAGAGAGTAAAATCCGTAACAGGAATCGAAATAACTGAAAGCGCTGTAGCAGATGCCCGCAGAAACTGCACTGAATTCGGTATCAAGAACTGCAGTTTTATATGCGGAGATATCCGAAATAGCCTGTCTTCAATTAAATACAAACCTGATCTGATGATTATCGATCCGCCTCGCCAGGGCATGCATAAAGATGTACTTTCGCAGGTCATGAATTTGTCTCCTGAAAAAATCATTTATGTCTCCTGCAATCCTGCTACTCTGGCAAGGGATATCGGCGAAATGATCTCAGATTATGAACTGATTGAAATTCAGCCCTTTGATATGTTTCCCCATACATACCACATTGAAGCAGCTGCAAAACTGCACCTGAGAAAAAACAATTGACAAAATAATTGATTATGATATTTTTGTTTCTCTTTTAAATAGAATTCCGTCTTGTTTGTAAATTTGTAAAAAAGTGGAGCCCCTTTTTTTAAAAGGGGATTGTGAAGTTAGGAAAAAGGGGGTGATTAAATCTGACCGTATGAAATTATAATATGAACTGGCTGGCAGTCAGCCAGGGAATTCGGTCAGAGAAATCCCTGATACCCATTTAATGATTATGAGTGCTTCCTTACCTTCTACAAAAATGAAGAGGTTGAATACAATGACCATCCTTTAGCAGGCTAAAAGAAAATGCTACAGGGAATATCCCTGTTTTGAAGGCAAGGAAAAGCATCTCTTTGAAAAATTGAGGTGCTTTTTTATTTCCTAATGTTGAGGTGAAAATATGAAAGTAATTGTTCAAAACAATCAGATTGAAAAGGCCATAAGAGATCTGAAAAGGAAGTTGACCAAAGAAGGTTTCTTCTCTGAGATAAAAGAAAGACGTTTTTATGATAAGCCTAGCGTAGCCAAAAAGAAAAAACAGGCCAAGGCAGCAAAAAGACGCAGAAAAAAGATGAGAAGATTCTAATTCACGCCATCAACCAGGGCCCTCTCATATTATAAATAAAAGAGAGGGCCTGAAAATACAGTATCCCAAGCCCTTTTTAGCCACTATTAATGGCATTCACTGAAATTCCAAATAAAGCTTAGTCAATTTATCCCGGACAGGGAAACATTTATCTTCCGCCTGTTCATTACTTTTGCTTACAGACCGCCAGGCATGTTCAGGAGTAACCTCCATCTGCTGATGTACTTTATTTTAATTTCATAGACATCTATTACTTTTTTTCTTGACAAAAAGGGGGAAGAAATAGGTATATATTTGCAATTGTTGATGCTTTATTAGGCCTTGTTTTTAGGCCTGAGCTGGAAAAGGGAAGTATATAATATTAGGTCTTTTTGATTCAAGCTATTGATAATGCATTGAATTTGCATTTTAGTACAACCTCAAACTCAATGGATGAGAGGCTTAACAATATGAAAAATTCCACAGAATCCCTTAAAACCTCTTCCAAAGGGGGATGGATATTTTTCCTTGGAGGTTTAATCCTTTCCCTGATAGTGGGGTGGGTTGTTTTTCCTATGGTTTTATATTCCCATCATGATCAACCCATGGATTTCAGCCATGCCCTGCATCTTGATCCGGAAAGGGTGTTCGGTATTGAAGGAGAAACGGATATAGAAAGATGCCAGTATTGCCATGGATTCCGTGATGATGGAACCTTTCAAGGCATACCGAGGTTGGAGAAATGCACAGAATGCCATGATGACCCTGAAAGTCCGCTTGGAGAATCTCCCAAAGAGGCTGAATTTATGGAGAAATATGTAGCCGATGAGAATGAAATACCATGGCTTGTTTATTCTGAACAGCCTGACTGTGTTTACTTCTCTCATATAGCCCACGTCAAAATGGGGGAGCTTGATTGCAGTGTGTGCCACGGGGACCATGGTGAGAGCGAAAGCCTTCCAGTGTACAAGAAAAACCGCCTGACAGGGTACAGTATAAATATATGGGGAAAACGTATCTGTGGGTATAAAACAAACACCTGGGATCGTATGAAAATGGATGATTGCGGCGAGTGTCACACCAAAATGGGGCACGAAGAAAATAACGCCTGTTTTGTCTGCCATAAATAAGGGGAAAATAACCATGGAATTGAATAGAAGAAATTTCATCAAATTTCTAGTTGGCGGAGTGGTGGGGACCACTTTATCCCCGCTTCCATGGAAACTTACTGATGATATAGCCATATGGACCCAGAATTGGCCCTGGGTGCCGGTCCCGCCTGAAGGGGAATTTCTGGATATCAAATCCGTGTGTAATCTCTGTCCGGGGGGATGTGGAATAGAGATCAGAAAAGTCTCTGATAGGGCTGTTAAAATTGAAGGTCGAACCGACTATCCAATAAACCCCGGCGGTATCTGTCCTCTGGGTGCCGGTGGACTCCAGTTGCTTTATGACGAATCAATAAGATACACCTCCCCTATGAAGCGTGTGGGAGAGAGGGGCTCAGGCCAGTTTTCAAAAATAACATGGGATGAAGCTCTTAATATCCTCATTTCACGAATTACCGATTTACAGAAAAAGGGAAAAGCCGCATCTATAGTTGCCGTAGACGGAAACCCTGCAAGGTCAACTATTGCTGTCATGATTGAGAGATTGCTCACATCCCTTGGAAGCCCGAACTACATCAAAATACCTACGATAGAAGACACATATTCAATGGGAAACATCCTTATGCAGGGCAACGAAGGGCCCATGGGCTATGACCTTGAGAATGCTGATTATATCTTGAGTTTCGGATGTGGTCTTCTGGAGGGATGGGGCGCACCGGGACGGATTATGAATGCATGGGGAATTTGGCATGAAAACCCCGGCAGCAAAAAAGTCAGAATCGTGCAGGTCGAATCAAGGGCCTCAAATACTGCATCAAAAGCGGATAAATGGGTAGCATCAAAGCCCGGAACTGATGCTGCACTGGCCCTGGGAATAGCGCACATCATTATAAAGGAAGGACTTTTTGATCGCGAATTTGTAAATAAATACTCATTCGGTTTTGAAGATTGGACTTCTGCGGACGGCAAAGAGCATAAGGGCTTTAAAACCATTATCCTCGATAATTATTCTCCTGCCATGGTATCCAATATTACGGGCCTGGACCCCAATGATATTGTTTCACTCGCAAGACATTTTGCAGGATCAAAGGCCCCTGTTGCTATATACGGCAAGGGGAAAGACTCTTTAAACGGCAGCCTGTATGAATTTATGGCCGTGCATTGTCTCAATGCCCTTGTAGGGAATCTTAACAAGCCTGGCGGAGTAATAATGTTTGATAGCCTGCCATTGACTCAGTTCCCTGATTTAAACCTGGATAGTGCTGCAAAGTCATCTCTTAAGAAGCCGCGTCTTGATCAGGCCGGCACTGTGAATTTTCCTTTCTCTCGCAGTCTGATTAACAATTTTACTCAGACTGTTATAAAAGAAGGCGAAAATTCTGTTGACACACTACTCATCTTTTCAGCAAATCCGTGTTTTACACTTCCTGACGGAGGAGCCTTTAAAGAGGCCATAAATAAGATCCCCTTTACTGTAAGTTTTTCACCTTTTAAGGATGAAACATCTGAAATGGCCGACCTTATTCTTCCTGACCACATATACCTTGAAAAGACAGACGACGTGGTTTGTCCTGACGGCCTGCAGTATCAGTTTTATGGGCTTTCTAAACCGGCGGTTAAACCCCTTTATGATACAAGAAATACCGGTGATGTAATAATTGATATTGCAAAAATGGTGGCCCAATCCGCTGCATCAGCTTTTCCGTGGGAAAATTTTGAAGAAGCTTTGAAGCAGAGGGCGAAAGGCCTGTATGAGTCAGGAAGCGGTTTTGTTACCTATAACCCGAGCATTCCACCCTGGAAGCAACAGAATAAATCAGAAAGTCAGGTATCTAAATATAACTCCTTTGATAAAATGTGGGAAAAGATAAAATCAGGAGGTTTTTGGTATCGCCCGGCATATCCTTATAAAAGATGGGATGGATTGTTTAAGACACCTTCGGGAAAATTTGAATTTTATTGTTCAAAAATTGAACTTGCTGTCAAGGAGTATGCAAAAACAGCTACCGAAAAAAATGCCCTTGCTAATATGAAAATCAATGGTACAGGAGATGAAGTCTTTATGCCACATTACGAAGTGGCTGACAATAAAGGTGATTCTGCTGAATACCCCCTTTTGATGCTTCCATATGATATGATCAATATCTCAAGCAGCTGGGTGCCGAGCCCTCCTTTTCTGTACAAGACACTCTTTGATAACCAGTTAAAAAAGGACGAATCATTTGCTTCCATAAATTCAAAAACAGCGAAAGATTTTAACTTAAAACAAGGTGACAGGGTTATAGTAAAGTCTCCTGCGGGAGAAGCAAAGGTGCGTGTAAACATTTCACAGGGTGCAATGCCGGGCATTGTGTACCTTCCATTCGGATTGGGACACAGCGCCTATGATGAATTTATAAGAGGAAAAGGCGTTAATCCCAATCAAATCATTTATGCCCTCAAAGATCCTTTGAGCGGACATGCAGTGTGGTGGAATACCCATGTAAAGTTAATCAAGGTTTAGATGAGGTAGATGATGAAAAAAGGACATGACCAAGGCAAAAACAAATATGGTATGGTCATAGATCTTGACAAATGTACCGGGTGCGGCACCTGCATGATTGCCTGTGCGGCGGAAAACAATGTTTCTGTCAGGCCCGATGAGTCAGATAAAGAACGAAGCGTTACATGGATGCGTCTTTATAAAATATCTAATGAAAAAGATTTTCCTCACGCGGAATTCAGTTATTTTCCACGACCCTGCATGCATTGTGATGAAAACCCTCCATGTGTTTCTGTATGCCCTGCAACAGCAACGAAAATTGATATAAATACGGGTATTGTAAGTCAGATATATACACGCTGCATAGGTTGCAGGTACTGTATAGCTGCATGCCCTTACCATGCCAGAACATTTAACTGGTGGGATGGCTATTTTCCTAAAGACAAAGGTCTTGACCGCTATCTTTCTCCAGAGGTCTCTCCCCGTATGAGAGGCGTTGTTGAAAAATGCTCTTTCTGCCATCATCGACTCATGAGGGCCAGAAATAAAGCCTATTCAGAAGATCGCAGAGAGCTTGAAGAAAATGAATACATAACAGCCTGCACTGAGGCATGCCCGGTTCAGGCTATTACATTCGGTGACCTTAATAATCCGAACCATAGGGTCTCAAAACTTGCAAAGAGCCCTAATGCATTCAGACTCTTAGAACGACTTGGTACGGAACCGAAAGTCTACTATCTTTCCACCAAGGATTGGGTGCGCAAGATGGCTGACAACTATCGTCCAGACCAGTTCAAACCTGTTACTAAGGGATCTGATTGATCAGTCAACAGAGTCTGCTTCAGGAGGATAAAAGATGGATTTAGCGTTGATGCCGGAAGGAGTTAAGAGATGTTCCCTGAAGACTTTTCTACTTTGGTCCTTGCCATGGATAGGTCTTCTTGTCTGGGGAGCAGTATCGGCCTTTCTTTGCCTGTGGAAGGGTCTGAACCAGACCAACATGACGGATTATTTTGCCTTTGCATTATGGATTGTATTTGATCTATCAGTAATAGCACTCGGCGCGGGAGCCTTTTTTACTGGTTTTTTGACATATATCATTGGGAAAAAAGAGCTTAAGGATATAATCAACGCAGCGGTAATAATCGGGTTTATTTGTTATTCAGGTGCCGTAGCCATGCTGGGCATTGATATAGGCCAGCCGATACGGGGATGGTTTATCTTTTGGCATGCCAATGTACATTCAATGCTAACAGAAGTTTCATTCTGCATCACTTGTTATCTCGGCGTTTTGACAATTGAATATCTGCCGCTTATCCTTGAAAACAGAAAGCTGAACGAGGTTCCGGAATTTCACTTTTTTGGTCATAATCTTCATCAGATCATGGCAGTCTTTGCTGCTACCGGAACCTTCCTGTCTTTTTTTCACCAGGGATCTCTTGGCGGCATGTATGGAGTTATGTACGCAAGGCCGTTTGCTTTCAGGGAAGGATTTTATGTCTGGCCCTGGACATTTTTTCTTTTTATATTATCTGCAATAGCAGCCGGGCCGTCTTTTACTATATTATGTACAAAACTTGCTCAATGGATTACCCGGAAGAAACTTGTACATGACAGTGCATTTCAGACCCTGGCAAAAATATCAGGCTGGCTCCTGGCTTTCTATATTCTTTTGAAGATCATTGACACCCTTGGCTGGATCTATGGGGTAATACCCAGGGCTGGCCTGATGTTTTCGGATTTTTTCAAAGAGGGGCCTTATGGAGTATGGCTGCTGGTATGTGAAATAGTTATTTTCGGGATAATACCTGCAATTATACTGTTAATCCCCAAAGCCAGAAGAAATAACGGCTGGTTGATTATAGGCTGTCTTATGAATTGCACGGGCATTGTCCTGAATCGTTTTGTTCTGACTGTTGTAACACTTGCAATACCTGTCATGCCCTTTGATAACTTCACAAGCTATCTTCCAACCTGGCAGGAATGGGGCATTTCTATGGCGGTCATAGGTTATGGTTTTTTACTTTTTTCACTTTCTTACAGGTACTTACCTGTATTCCCAAGGGAGAGAGAACTGAATCCCGCAACTCAATAAATCATCTAAAGGAGCTGGAACATGTTTCCTTTTTGTTTTGAATGGTCCTGGACATCTGATTATTTTATCTTTTTCGGCCTCTTATATGCTGCACTTTTTATTATAGGCTGTGGATTGACATTTGTGTTTGTCAAGACATGCCTGCAGGTTCTTGGAATTATCTGGGAAAAGGAACATTAAGTTTATCAACAAAACGGCATATAAGTAAAAACTGAACTTTTTTTAAATCAATTTATTTACTCTTTTCAAACTCTCACAACTCCGAGGCAGCCTCGAGGTATTTTATCATATCCCTTGTTCTCTTGATATTCTCTCACCAGTCGTATAATCTAATATAATAAAACCTCATGAGTGAGGGGTGTTCAATGACAGAAGACATATCAGGAGAGAAAGTACATCACAGGCTTGGCTGGTTAATGTTTCTGAGGGTTGTTATAGCGACCTTTCTGCTCGGCATAGCTGCGTTTATACAAATAAAAGGGACAAAATCATTACCTGAAATATCAATTAGCTGGGTTTATTCTGTAATTATAGCAACTTACTTCCTATCATTTTTTTATCTCCTGTTATCAAAAAGAATAAAAAACCTGAAAATAAATCTATATATTCAGGCCCTCTGCGATGTTTTCCTTATAACAGTTCTCGTCTATTTAACCGGTGGAATAAGAAGTATTTATTCTATACTGTATTCGCTGGTCATAATATATTCAGGCCTTTTCCTTGAAAGAAGAGGGGGGCTTATTATTGCCTCTGCAAGCAGCATACTCTATGGTTTGTTGCTTGATCTGCAGTACTATGGAATTGTCTCGCAATTCCATGCTTCTCCATGGAATTATGAGGCCAATGCAGGATATGTCCTATCGAGAATATTTATACATATTGTATCCTTCTATATTATTGCACTGCTTATAAGTTTTGTAGTTGAACAGGAAAGAAAATCAAGGGACCTTCTTGCTGAAAAAGAGAGTGAATTCTATAAACTGGATTTGTTGTACCGAAGAATTATTGAATCTGTAAATGCAGGCATAACTACTATTGATCTGCTTGGCAGGATAAAGTCCTTCAACAGGGCTGCTGAGGAAATTACTCGCTTTTCATCAAAAGATGTGGAGAACAAGAGTATAGACAATATTTTTACTGATTTTTTTAAAATGCTGCAGAATTCTGAAAATGAAACAATAAAAGAATCTTGTGCCGTAAGGCACGAAGCTCTAGTTACCACAAAAGACGGCAAAAATATTTCCCTGGGTTTTTCAGTATCTCCCCTTATTGACAGTAAGAACAATAAGATAGGCTACATCGTGATATTTCAGGATCTGACTCTTGCCAAAGAACTTGAAAAAGAAATAGAAAAAAGCAGAAACCTTGCGCTTATAGGTGAAATGGCCGCTGGTCTTGCCCATGAAATAAGAAACCCCCTTGCATCACTTAGCGGATCTATCCAACTCCTGAAACTTAATCTTACCTTGGATGATATCAATAAAAAACTGATGGAAATTGTGCTCAGGGGGAGAAACCAGCTTGAAAATCTGGTGAAGAATTTCCTCCTTCTGTCACGTGTTAACCTGAATAATCAGGAAGATCTTTTTGATATTAATGAGATCATTTATAATATCCTGGAGTCTATGCAACTCAACCCTGACTGGAATGAAAATATAATGCTGATACGAGAAGCAACTGACAGAATAAACCTTTATGGGAACATGACAGAAATAACACAGATGCTCTCGAACATTATCTTGAATTCTGTACAATCAATGCCTGAAGGAGGGAATTTGACAATTAAAACCGGTACAACCTGCACTAATGATGGAAATGAATATATTGAAATTCGAATAAGCGATACCGGCTGTGGGTTTGATCAAATTAATTTATCCAATATATTTACACCTTTTTATACCACTAAGGAGGGTGGAACAGGACTCGGTCTGACCATAGCCCACAGAATTGCAGACAGGTATAAGGGTAAGCTGGATATCTCAAGTGAATTAGGTAAGGGGACAAGCTGTACTATCATTCTGCCACAGAAGGGGAAAAGATCATTGGCAGAATAAAAGAATCTGGAAAAGAATTTGCCCCCTTTATGGCCTTTGGATAATGTACCAAGAAATCAGATTCTGGAAAACACCACTATAAATTCCATTTGGAGGGCATTATTCAGCTTAACAGCGATTTATAACTTTTTGCATCAAACTTCTGCAGGAGAATATATAAAATGACTGATATCCTAGTCGTAGATGATGACCTAGGAATGAGAGAATTCCTGGAGATCATGCTAACTCAGGAAGGTTACCGCGTAAAATGTGCTAAAGAAGGAAAAGAAGCACTTGAATTTTGTAAAAACTGGAAGTTCGATCTGGCCATTACTGATTTAAAGATGCCTAAAGTTGACGGAATCGAATTCCTGAAAATTATCAAAGAGATTTCACCTGAGACAATGGTTATTCTGATTACCGCATATGCATCCGGCGAAACCGCAGTTACAGCAATGCAGGAAGGTGCATATGACTATATAGAAAAAAATTTTGATGTTGAAGACCTAAAAAAAAGAATCCGTGAGGCGCTGGCCAAAAAAGGATTAAAGAAGGATGACGCACTGTTCATCAAAGGGATAAAAGACTCGGTCAGCTTTGGGAAACTGATAGGCAGAAGCAAGGAAATTCTCAAGCTATACTCTCTTATAAACAAAGTAGCAGATACTACAGCTAATATCCTCATCCTGGGTGAAAGCGGAAGCGGTAAAGAACTCGCAGCTCAGGCTATTCATGAGAACAGTTCGAGAAAAAACAATCCTTTTGTAGTAATAAATTGTGGTGGAATTCCCGGAGAGCTTCTGGAAAGTGAATTGTTTGGTTATATGAAGGGTGCTTTCACCAGCGCTTTTGCAGACAAACCCGGCCTGCTGGAAGTAGCAACCGGAGGAACTATTTTTTTGGATGAAATTGCTGAATTACCGACAATTCTTCAGGTTAAACTTCTGAGGGTAATTCAAGAAAGGGTGTTCAGAAGACTTGGAGGCTCAAAAGATATCAAGGTGGATGTAAGAATAATTGCAGCTACAAATCAGGATTTAAGAAAAAAAGTCAAAGATGGGAGTTTCAGAGAGGATTTATATTATAGACTGAATGTAATTCCAATTTACATCCCGGCGCTTAGAGACAGGAAGGAGGATATACCCATACTGACAGAGTACTTTATTCGAAAATACTCAAAGGAATTCGGCAAAGAATTGAGGAATATATCTCCATATGCAATGGAACTTTTGATGCAGTACCGTTTCCCCGGAAACGTCAGAGAACTTGAAAATATAATTGAAAAAAGTGTCGCTCTGGAAACCTCAAATATTATACTGCCTGATAGTCTTGGATTTTCAGATTCAAATGAAGATGCAGATAAAAAGGGCATACTGGAGGAACTTGGACCGGACGGAATTAAATTAGATGAGGTCATAAATAGAATTGAAAGGGAATATATCCAGAGTGCTATGAAAATGGCCCAAGGTTCAAAACAGAAGGCAACCGAACTTTTAGGGATAAGCATGAGATCCTTGAGGT
This sequence comes from Deltaproteobacteria bacterium, assembly GCA_036733345.1. Classification (GTDB taxonomy): domain Bacteria; phylum Desulfobacterota; class DSM-4660; order Desulfatiglandales; family Desulfatiglandaceae; genus JAFGMQ01. The sequence continues at coordinate 44,828 of DAINAR010000010.1, forward strand.
ATCGGCTGAATAAGCTTAATTTACGAGAATAACGTTTTGCCTTTTTCCAACCGGCTTATTACAGAAAACCTCTTATTGCGATATCTTCTTCTCAATCTTCTGCATGAAAATACTGCGGATTTCCTCAAGACGCTCTTCATTATCTGCTTCAAAACGAAGCACCAGCACAGGCTGAGTATTTGAAGTTCTGACTAATCCCCATCCTCCGTCAAAAAGGACCCGGGCACCATCAACATCTATTACTTCATAATCCTTTTTGAATTCCTCAACTAATTCAGCCACGATCATGAATTTCTTATCATCCGGACAATCTATTCGAATTTCAGGAGTGTTTACCATTCCTGGGATATCATCCAGCAGTTCTTTCAAACTTTTCGGCGAATTGGAAAGTATCTCAAGAAGCCTGGCTCCTGCATAAATCGCATCATCAAATCCGAAATACCTCTCACTGAAAAAGATATGCCCGCTCATCTCCCCTGCAAGGAGGGCACCCTCCTCTTTCATTTTACTCTTGATAAGCGAGTGCCCGGCCTTCCACATAATTGCCTTTCCTCCATGGCTCTCAATATCATCATAGAGGACCTGGGAACACTTGACTTCTCCGATTATCTTCCCGCCTGGATTCCGTGAAAGCAGCTCCCTTGAAAAAATAATCATCAACTGGTCTCCCCATATAATATTGCCTTCCTGATCAGTGACGCCAATTCGGTCGGCATCTCCATCAAATGCAATTCCCAGATCGGCAGAGGTCTCACTGACTCTTGATATCATGGCCTCAAGGTTTTCGGGAATTGTTGGGTCAGGATGGTGATTCGGAAATCTCCCGTCCGGCTCACAGAAAATCGGCACCACCTCAAATCCCATACGCGTAAATGCTTTATCGGCAATCATGCCTCCCACACCATTTCCGGCATCAACAACAACCCTTCTTTTGAATTGGCCAGTCTTGATATTATTATTTAAATAATCAATATAAGCCTGGGACAGATCTGACTTCTCGATCTTTCCACTGCCATATTTGAAATCACCCGATTCAGCGATTTTCCTTATCTTCTGGATCTCCTCACCATGAATTGAAGTATCCCCAAGGCAGATTTTAAACCCGTTGAACTCCGGGGGGTTATGGCTTCCGGTTATTTGGATTCCACCATCCACTTCAAGCTTATGCAAAGAAAAATAGAGCAGCGGTGTAGGGACTAATCCAATATCCACAATTTCAATCCCTGTTTCCATTAGACTCTTAATCAGCCATTCAGAGATATCTGGAGAGCTCAAGCGGCAGTCACGACCTATGGAAATCCGTCTCGCGCCCCTTTCCAGATAGTAAGTTCCTATTGCACGGCCAAGCAAACTAACACTTTCCTGCTTTAATTCTTCCGGGTATATGCCGCGAATATCATATTCTCTAAAGATATGAGAATTCATATCAAGTCTTCCTTTTCATTTCTTTTCAGTTCTTCTACAATTTTTCGAATATCCTGAGAGCAGCTCAAATCTGCAATTAACAGCACATCAGAGGTATCAACCACCAGACAGTTCTTAAGTCCAAGGCATGTAATCTGGCGCCCCCCTCTGGAGGAAATAAAATTCCGCTCAGAATCTATCAGGAGAGCCTCTCCGTCGACTAAATTCTTTTTATTATCATGATCCAGCGACTTCAGTTCATACAATGATTCCCATGATCCTACATCGGTCCATCCGCAATCACATGGTATAACATAGACATTTTCAGTTGTCCTTTCCATGATCCCGTAATCAAAGGATGTGCTTTCAAGCTTCATATATACATTTTCAAGCTCTTTTTCAAATCCCTCTTTGCCTGACATTTTGTCTATCTGCTGTAATCCGAGGTAAAGGTCCGGCATCAACTCTTCTATTTCTTTAAGGATAGTCTCAGGACTTGCTACAAAAATTCCTCCGTTCCAATAATACTCACCACTCTCCAAATATAAACGTGCCGTATCGAAATCAGGTTTTTCAACAAATTCCAACACACTGTAAACAGTAGACTCTTTAAAAACAATGCCCTGATCCCTGCGTATATATCCGTACCCTGTTTCAGGCCTGTCAGGAACAATACCCAGGGTCACAATGCCCCCTGTATCAGCCAGATCAGCAGCTAAATCAAGCATCTCTAAAAAAGGACTGACATCTGCGATAAAATGGTCAGCAGGCAGAAATGCAACAGGCCCATTACAGCCCAAATAGCGGGCGTAAATTGCACCGAGACCGATACATGGGGCAGTATTTCGTCCCACTGGCTCGCTAAGTATATTTACATTACGGCCCTTGAAAATATCTTTTGCCTTTTCAAGGTGTTCCCGGCCAAGTATTATGATCATCTCCTCGTCTCGAGCCAGTGGCTTAATTCTGTCACAGGTCTCAACAATCATTGTCTCCTTGCCGGTTATATTTAAAAACTGCTTTGGTTCTTTCTTACGGCTTACAGGCCAGAATCGTGTTCCTGAACCGCCCGCCATTATTACAGAAAACATCTAACTCTCCATACATTTTACAAAACATTCATCTTGTATAAAGCCAGTTACAGTCGGTTTAACAGTTTGATTATAACTGTATTGCACGTTTCTCTGTGATCGTGCTAAAGGTATCCACAAAAACGAAGTCTATAATATGAAAAATATTTTATTGCATTAGACTCCTCAGGTCCTGTAATTTGCATTGATTGTGACATATTCGTGAGTAAGATCACATGTCACAATCCGGTCTTCATATCTTCCCTTGTTGAGATCAATCATAAGCCTGAATTCCTTCTGGGACATCTTTGCTGCCGCATCTTTTTCCGGGCCAATGCCTTTCCCCAGGCCCCCTTCAACAATCAAAATATCGTCAACCCAAATATCAACCTTATCCTCTTCCATCACAACGCCTGATCTTCCAAGAGCGGCAATAATCCTGCCCCAATTCGGATCCTGGCCGTAAAATGCGGTTTTTACCAGGCTGGAGTTTGCGACTGTTCTTGCTGCACTTAAGGCGTCCGATGAGCTATGCGCCCCTCTTATCTCGATATCAATCACCTTTGTCGCACCCTCTCCATCGCTCACGATCATGCGCGCCAGATCTCCCATTACACTTTTCAGTCCAATATTAAAATCACTGTATTCCGCCTTTGACAGAGACTTATTCCCTGCCATGCCATTGGCCAAAACCAGTACCATATCATTTGTGCTGGTGTCTCCATCGACAGTAATTCGATTAAATGTGGTATCTACTGAAGCAAGCAGAGCATCTTTCAATTCCTCTGGATCGATCACTATATCACTCAGAATAAAACAGAGCATGGTAGCCATATTTGGCATAATCATGCCCGCCCCCTTGGCAAAACCCAGAATACGGTAGGGTCGGCCTCCGGCAATACCTTCAAATAAACGAATTTTAGGAAACGAATCGGTTGTCATGATCGCACTGGCAGCTTCATCAAAACCTTTATCGGAGAGTTTATCCACCAGTCCAGGCAATGCATTTGCAATAAGATCTACCCTGAGAGGCTCTCCGATCACTCCTGTAGATGCAGTCAGCACCTCATCAGCCTGAACTCCCATCGTCCTTGCCGCAATATCGGCGGTTTTCCGGGCATTTTCCAATCCGGCAATTCCAGTACAGGCATTAGCATTTCCTGCATTGGCTATTATGGCTCTAGCCTTTCCTTTCTGAAGAAATTCGCGGCTCAGTATAACCGGGGCTGCCTTTACTTTATTGGTTGTAAATACACCTGCGGCCGTGGCTTCTTTCTCCGAAAAGATCAGGGCTAAATCAAGGCCCCCATTCTTTTTCAAACCAGCCGCCACTGCAGCTGCCTTAAATCCATTAACTGTAAATTCTTTTTCAAGCATAGATCTTAATCCTTAAAATATACTGATAACTTCGAAAAAATAGGACCTGGAAGCTAACTTCATGCTGTTAAACCTTCACGCATTAGCTCCGCAACACTTTTTATATTTCTTGCCGCTTCCACATGGGCATGGGTCGTTTCTGCCGATCTTTTTTTCCTTCCGTTTAAATGTCGCAATCGCTGAATCATCACCATGGCTGAGGTTCATGCTTCTTTTTTTCCTCTCAGGTAAAATTTCAGGCCTCCTCGCAATCTGAATTCTAAAAAGCATTCCCAGGGTTTCTGCCCTGATCCTATCCATAAGCTCTCCAAAAAGAGCAAACCCTTCCTTTTGATACTCCTTAAGCGGATCTAACTGCCCGTAGCCCCTGAGGCCTATTCCTTCCTTCATATGATCCATATCCTGAAGATGGGCAATCCATTGATTGTCTATAATCTGGAGAATAATCAATCGCTCAACGTTTTTAAGTTCATCCTTTCCAATCAGCCCCTCTTTTTCCCGATACGCTTTCAGGACCTCCTTCTTGAGCAAGTCGTTCAAGTCTTCTGCTTTAAGCTGATCAAAAGCCTCATCTCCAATATCCTTTGGTCCAATCTTTGGCCTGAACCCGAACAGCCTGAAAAACTCATCTCCCATCCCGTCGATATCCCATTTTTCCGAATACTCTTTGGGATCAACATGATTCTCTACAAGGATATCAATCTTCTCATCAATCATTTCCTCAATAATTTCATTTATGCCCTCACCCTTAAGAACATCCTTCCTCAACGAATAAATAATTTCTCGATGTTTATTCATTACATCGTCATATTCAAGCAGGTGTTTTCTTATATCAAAATTATGAGCCTCAACCTTCTTTTGCGCACTTTCAATAGCTCTTGAAATCAGATTATGCTCAATCGGCTCACCCTCCTGCATCCCCAAACGATCCATAATGGAAGAAATTCTTTCTGAGCCGAATATCCTTAGGAGATCATCCTCCAGTGAAAGATAAAAACGGGACGAGCCAGGATCACCCTGCCTTCCAGAGCGTCCCCTGAGCTGATTGTCAATTCGGCGGCTTTCATGCCTTTCAGTGCCCAGTATATGAAGGCCTCCCAATTCTCGAACTCCTTCTCCCAGGACAATATCCGTACCTCGGCCTGCCATATTGGTTGAAATGGTTACAGTCTTTTCCTGCCCTGCATTGGCTATTATTTCTGCCTCTTTCTGGTGATGCTTGGCATTAAGTACGGAATGAGGTATTCCTGTTCTCTTAAGCATCTTGCTCAGCATCTCTGATTTCTCTATAGAAATAGTACCGACCAGAACTGGCTGTCCTTTTTCATAAAGTTCTTTTATCTCATTAACAACTGCAATAAACTTCTCCCTTTCAGTCTTATAAATCACGTCAGGGTAGTTTTTACGAATCATTTCTTTGTTTGTAGGAACCACTGTAACGTCAAGCTTGTAGATATTGTTGAATTCGGCCGCCTCAGTATCCGCCGTTCCTGTCATGCCCGCAAGTTTTTCGTACATACGGAAGAAATTCTGAAATGTTACTGATGCCAGGGTCTGGTTCTCCCCGGCCACGCTCACGCCCTCCTTTGCCTCAACGGCCTGATGCAATCCATCACTCCATCTGCGACCCGGCATCATCCTGCCCGTGAACTCATCAACAATCATAATCTGGCCGTCTTTAACAACATATTGAACATCTTTTTCAAACAGCCAGTAAGCCTTGATAAGCTGTTGTGTGGCATGAAGGAGATCCGAATTTCTTCTATATTCATCTTCGAGCGCCTTAAGTCGCTCAGCTTTTTCCTGCTCACTCAGCTGCTTATCTTCTCGAATTGAATGGCCCTCATCATCAAGATCAGGCAGAATAAAATCACCCAGTCCACTGCTTCCGGTCAGCTTTATTCCATTTTCGGTCAGTTCCACTGAATTGCTTCTTTCATCGATGGTACAGTAAAGGATCTGATCCAGTTCAGGAAGCAGTTTTTGAGCACTTAAAAGACTCTCCATTCTTTCTATCTGCTTTTTCAGTGCCTGATTTTGGGCCAGTATCTCCATAAAAACAGGATTCTTCGGATCGCCTCTCTTTATCTGAACCAGTGTTTCAATAGTTTTGTCACTTAAATCCCCTGCCTCAATGCTTTGCCGTACATCCTTAAGCAGAGACCGTATCACCGAATTCTGCTTCTTTTTCAAATTTATTACTAGGGGTTTTACCTCCATAAATATCTTGTTTTCGCTATGCTCCACTGGCCCGCTGATGATCAATGGAGTCCTTGCCTCATCAACGAGAATGCTGTCAACTTCATCAACAATTGCATAATAGAAGTCTCTTTGAACAAAATCAGCAAAATCATATTTCATGTTATCTCGAAGGTAGTCAAAACCGAATTCATTGTTGGTTCCGTATGTTATATCGCAGCCGTATGCATTTTTGCGTTCTGAATCATCCATTCCATGGACTATTACACCAACAGATAAACCTAAATATTTGTAAATTCCTCCCATCCATTCAGCATCTCGCTGTGCCAGATAATCATTCACAGTCACCAGATGTGCACCCCTTCCAAGCAATGCATTTAAATAAAGAGGAAGTGTGGCAGCCAGAGTCTTGCCTTCGCCGGTCTTCATCTCAGCAATTTTTCCCCTGTGCAGTACGATTCCCCCTATAAGCTGTACATCAAAATGACGCATTCCCAGCACCCTGACAGATGCCTCTCTGACAGTAGCAAAGGCTTCAGGCAATATGTCCTCTAAAGACTCACCCCTTGACAATCTTTCCTTAAAATCAGAAGTTTTTGCCTGAAGCTCTGTATCGGAAAGTGCCTGAAAATCCGGTTCCAAACTGTTGATCCGATCAACCAACGGAACCATTGCTTTCAATTCTCTTTCATTCTTACTGCCGAAAATTCCTTTTATAAATCTTCCAATCATTTGTTTCCTTCCAGGTGTTTCAGTACCGTAAAAGATCTCTTAAGAATAGCATTTCAAGTAAAAGAAGAAATTTTTAATAAATCATAATACATTTAATAAATGAGATAGCTCCTGGAGCCTGTACTGGACATGAAACCTCGATCCCTCGCCCGGCAAAAACAAAGCCCAGTAAATATAGTCATATTAAAGAAGCGAAGGGGCTGTAAATACATATTCACCGAATCTTGCTTTTTACTGATGAATCAAATATGGCAGTTCTGTAAAACTTAAAAATCAGGCAAACATTAGGCATTAAAAAACTTTGAAGATAAAAAATCAAGAAATTAGTATTCTCTCCCGACAGTGAATTTATAGGAGAATGTAATCATACTTTTAAGTATTTCACGGATTAATCTATCTCAGGCTGGATAGAATCAGGCACAGGCGTTGCAAAAAATGCCCATCTGTAGAACTGGACTAATTAAGGATATAGTGAACAGGGTTTATTCGCACGTTGTTCAGGAATACTTCATAGTGCAGGTGGGGTCCTGTTGATTTTCCGCTATTGCCTACCAGGGCTATTGTTTCACCTCGCTTAACATACTGACCTTTTTTCACAAGGGCTGACTTGAGATGGGCATATCTTGTCATTAATCCATAACCATGTTTTATGGTTAACATCCTGCCGTATCCACGGTCTGTCTCTATTAATGAAACAAATCCATCCGCAGGTGCAAGGATCGGTGCACCCATCCTTGTGGCTATATCAATACCCTTATGAAACTCTCTTTCACCGGTAAAGGGGGATTTCCTGTATCCGAAAGAAGAACTCATCCAGCCCTTTGTAGGCCAGATGGATGGGGTACAGGCAAGCACCATTTTCTGATTTTCGAGGAATGTGTGAAGCTGCTTTTTATCCTGTTCTCCAATATAAATCTCGCTTTCGAGCCTGTCTAATGAACGATGCATTGATCGGACAAGGTCTTTATGCGACTTGGATTCGGCATCATCAGAATTCAGAAAAATTGGTTCTGAGCCTCCAACCCCCTGGAATTGATCTTTTTCATCGCCAGTCTCAAGGTTAACCATTATTTTTAATTTGCGATCAAATTCATTTAATTTACCTACCTTTTGCGTTACCTGGTCAATGCGATTTGCGAGGTGAATGAATTGATTCTTATTTTTCTCATATTCCTTTTCAATCCAGGCCAAGCGGGGAATCTGGACTTTCAAGGATTTGTAATCTATTATTAGCCAGGTAAAAAAAGCTGAAGAAAAAACAATTATAACAGCGAGTATAACTGGAAGAAATTTTGGGAAAGAGAACTGCCTTATCTTATTTGTGCCATCAGGGACTAAAAACAGAGTAACCTTTTTGGAAGCCACTATAAAACCTCGCTATTGATTAATGACTAAATCCCGGGCCACTTTTCATTATTAGCTGTAAATCTTTTTTGTTTCCATCTTACCGGACCAATGAAAAACGACTTTTTCATTTAACATATTTAACAATAAAGTGTCAACCCCTGCTTTATCCTAATATTTATACTGTATCTCTTCTATTCGTTTCCAGCTCTAAAAAATAAATATATCTTCTCAGCCAAAGAGATGCTGATTCCAGGGATTTGAGTTAATTCGCCAATTGTCGCACTGGATATCATATTCATATCATTAAAATATGTTAACAAAATCTTTTTTCTCTTTTTACCAATGCCAGGAATTGCATCCAGTTCTGATTTGATGAGGCCTTTTGACCTTAACATACGGTGATAAGCTATTGCTCGACCATGTGCTGCATCTCTAATCTGCATCAGCATTAGCAATACGGGATGATCCGGCCTGAGTGTGACAGGATTTTTTCTTCCGGGGATATATAGCCTGTCACAAGTTTCCTGCCTGGACTCATCCGGCTTTGCAATGGATACTACTGCAGGGACTTTTTCAGGATCTCTGCGAACCAGTGCATTTTCAACTGAAGATAGGTGACCCTTTCCTCCATCCACCAGGAAAAGGTCCGGCAAATTACCACTTGAAATCCTTCTTTGAACTAATTCCGCCATCATGCCATAGTCATTAATCCCTTCCACGCTTCTTATTCTGTAATTTCTATATCCTGAACGGTGTGGTTCTCCATCAATAAATGAAACAATTGTTCCAACCGCCATATCCCCTCCAAGATTTGATATGTCAAGACCTTCGATATGTCTCGGAACTATTCTAAGCTTGAGAACGGATTTCATCATTTGTATTGTATCTTCCTTTTGGGGTGGTAAATGGCCAGAGATTAGATTTGAGGCATTTTTTTGGGCCATGTTTATTAATTGAAGTTTATTTCCTCTAAGCGGCTTTTTGATGACAACATTTTTCCCGGCTAATTCACAAAGCCATTTTGTTAGTGGCACCAGATCTTCAATATTATCTGATATCAGTATCTCTTTTGGTATAAAAATCCCGCGTGAGTAGTATTGCTTTAAAAAAGATTCAATTACCTGGGAGGCTGATTCAGAAATCCCCTTGAAGGTGTAATTTCTACTGCCAACGATATAACCCTTTCGAAGAAAAAGAATTACCAGAATACAAAGGTCCTCTTTTAAGGCAAGGCCGATTATATCCTTATCGTCTAATCGTTGTGACACCACATGCTGCTTTTCTATTGTATTTTTGATTGAAGTGATCTGATCTCTTATCCTGGCTGCCTGCTCAAAATCCAGTTGATCAGAAGCCACTGACATATCCTTCTTCAGTCGGTCGATCAATTCATTGTTACGTCCTTCCAGAAAAAGCCTTACCTGATCAACAATATGATTGTAATCCGATATGGTTACACTGTTTGTACATGGACCAAGGCATCTGCCCATCTGGTAGTTCAAACAGGGCCTTGTCCGTTTTGGAAGTCTGCTGTTTTTGCACTTCCGGAGTTGAAATACACGGTCAATTACTCTCAAAGTGCTTCTCACAGAATAGGCTGATGAAAATGGACCGAAATATAATGCCCCATCCTTTTTGATCTTTCTTACAACTCTAAGGCGAGGATAGGATTCTTTGATATCTAACCTGAGACACGGGTACTGTTTATCATCCCGGAGGATAATATTGTAGCGCGGCATGTATTCCTTGATAAAATTACTTTCAAGTATAAATGCCTCCTGTTCGGTGGCAGTGATGACAAAGTCCAGCCCGCAGGCCTTTTTCATCATGAGATATGTTTTTCGGGAAATATCTCCAGAAGCTCTGAAATATGATAGAACTCTTTTCCTGAGGCTTTTTGCCTTTCCAACATAAATCACTCGTCCGCTGTGTTCTTTAAAAAGATAAACTCCGGGTTCATCAGGAAGTGCCTTTCGAAGAATGTCGGGATTTAATTCGTTCTGGAAATGACTATCGGTCATCACTCATTTCTCTATTGAAAAATTACAATACTATTGACAGCCTGTTCAATTTTATACCTAATAAATTGTTTCGAAGAATTCAGCATTTAATTGCCAATCGCTATCAAATTTGAAAGAAATAGGATAAAAGAAGTCCTGATCATTTGCCCGTGCCCTTTTTGCAGCAGGAGTATAGTGCAGCTTTTCGGCTTTTCTAAGGGCTGTGAGTATGTCTAACGGCATTTGATTTCTTGATGGTTGATCAAGTTTCAGCCATCAGCTATAAATAGTATTGCCTAAATAAAGAGTAAATGATATTTGTTGGTTCAGTCAAGGGTATTCCCACAGTGTAAAAAGACTCTTTTTTACAATTTCGGCATAGAAAAAGGAGAAGATTTTAAAAATGAAGATAAAACCTGAACGAATCAGTAACCTAAGCCCGGAAAAATATGATGCAATCATGCAAAGATCGATGGAAGATGTCTCTTCTATCCTTGAAGACATGCGGAAAATTGTTGAAGATGTTAAAAATCGTGGCAATGCAGTTGCACTGGAACACTATCTTAAGCATAAAAATAATATCTCTCCGGCCGATCTTGAAGTAACCAAAGAGGAGATTAAAGAAGCTTACAGTATTGTTGATGCCAGGATTGTTGAGAGCCTCAAGGTAGCAGCCCGAAATATAACGAAATTTCACCGCGCTCAGCTGGAACGTGATATGTGGTCCATAGAAGTCAGTGATGGTATACTGGCCGGGCGCATCACAAGGGTCATGGATGTAGTAGGATGCTATATCCCCGGCGGAACTGCCTTTTATCCCAGCTCCATTCTTATGACAGTCCTTCCCGCTAAGGTTGCCGGTGTACAACAGATAATTGCTGTCACTCCTCCGGGCAAAGGAATGGTTGCCAATCCAGCAACACTTGTAGCCGCCGATATTGCAGGATGCGACCGGATATTCAAGGTTGGAGGCCCATGGGGAGTCGCTGGACTTGCTTATGGGACGGAGACCATGCCAAGAGTACATAAGATTGTGGGTCCGGGAAATAAATACGTAACCGCCGCAAAAATGCTGGTATATGGCCAGGTGGACATAGATTCTCCTGCCGGCCCCAGTGAAGCACTTATACTGGCCGATCAGACCGGCGACCCTGAACTGATTGCATTGGACTTCCTGTCACAGATAGAACATGATCCTGATTCTGCTGCCGTTCTGGTAACTGATTACGAAAAGCTGGCTTCCCGGGTATGTGATATCATCAATCGGGATTACGGCAGCCTGCCAAGAAAGGAAATCTTCGATTCTTCTTTATTCAAACATTCTCATGTCCTGATCGCCGACAGTATTGATCAGGCCATTGACTTTACGAACGAATATGCTGCCGAACACCTTGAAATACTGACGGAGGACCCCTTTATTACACTGAATAAGATCAAGCACGCAGGATCAATTTTTATGGGTCCCTATGCACCGGTTCCTGTCGGCGATTATGCCTCGGGTACCAACCATGTCCTCCCAACCGGTCAGTGCGCCCGAATGTTTTCCGGATTGTCTGTAGATGATTTTATAAAGAAGCCCACATTCCAGTATCTGAGCAAAAAAGGACTGGCTGATTTAAAAGATGTTGTTGTCACATTGGCTGAAGCTGAAGGCCTGCCTATTCACGCGAAAGCAGTTAAAGCAAGATTTATGTAAATTTCGGCTTGATTCCCGAAATAATTACTGGTAAAGAATAATAAAAATTTTTACCCTAAACAGAAAAGGAGGATAAAGGAAATGGCTACCATTCTTGGATACGACATGCCAGATGAACTTTATTATCATAAGGACCATAGCTGGGCTCGAGTCGAAGGAACAAGGGTTACAGTGGGTATGCATGATATGTTTCAGAAGGAATCGGGAGATATTGTATTTGTTGATCTCCCGGAAGAAGAAGATGAAGTTGAGCAGGGAGAGGTTTGCGGTAAAATCCAGTCCAGAAAGTGGATTGGCAAACTGGTCGCCCCGGTATCCGGAGAAATTGTTGAAATAAACGAGGATCTGGAAGACGATACAAGTCTGATCAATACGGATCCTTACGGTGAAGGTTGGATTCTTGTGATTGAAGCCTCAAATCTGGATGAAGATCTGGGAAGTCTCTATCACGGCGAGTCTGTTGTTGGTTTTATTGAAGAAGAAGTAAAAATTGCCGAAGCAGAGAAGGCTAAGGCTGAGGCAGGTAATTAGTAAGTATTAACCAGTATGGCTGTTTATTGGCGTCTTTTTAAAAATCTGGAAAGGTCTGTATCCACCGCTGAAGGACTGGCGGTGGATGACACCTTGCCCCTGGCAGTTGCACATAACCAGTCCCCTCCAATTTTAAATCTGTACACCTTTATACCTTCTGCAATTGTAGGCAAATATCAGGATATTGAAGCAGCGCTCAAACTTGAAAGGTGCCGTGCAAGAGGAATCGAGTATAACCGAAGGAGTACAGGAGGAGGGACTGTGATTATGGGGCCTGCGGTTATTTCACTCGGTCTTGGTATCAATGTGGACTATCCGGGTATGAAAAGGGGTATTGGTGGCATATTTGAGTCTATGAGTCAGGCCTTAAAAAGGGCATTAAATAGCCTCGGCATAAAGGCATATTTTCAGCCGAAAAATGACCTGGAGGTTAACGGCAAAAAAATTGCCGGTCTTTCGGCCTCTTCCGAAACGGGAACAAGCCTCCTGTTTCATACAAGCCTTTTGGTGGATTTTGATATCGGTTTGATGACCGATATTATGAATACACCATTAATCAAAATCCGGGACAAGGGATATAACTGCTTCAGTCAGCGCATGACCACTATAATGCATGAATTGGGGCGAAATGTTTCGGTAGGGGATGTAATGAATGCCATTTCAAGGGGATTTGAAGAGGAATTTAATATTCTTTTCAAGGAAGATTCCCCGGATGAATGGGAAATAAATTCAATTAACCGTCTTATAAGTGAAAGATATACCACCGATGAATGGATCTTCTCTCATAAGCATCCAAGATCCAGGATGGGTATCGGGCAATTGAAAACCAGGGCCGGCCTTCTTGAGATATACCTTATGCTTGCCGGGGCTTCCATTGAAAGTGTCATAATTACTGGGGACTTCTTTTCCACTACAGAAGATATACACAGACTGGAAAATGCCCTGAAGTGGACATCATCCCGCAGGGAGAGTATAGAAAAAAATCTTTACTCCGTCTGGCGTGATGATATTATTTATAATCTGGATGTGCCGACCCTGACTGATGCCATTCTTAAGGCCAAGGAAAATCAGATGAGGCTGTAGAAGCCAGCTGAATACTGGTATTCAGTATTAATCCTGACAGGACCAAATGGTTTGTCATTTCAAACCGTGCGCTTTGCTGGACGGGTAATCTTAACTAATTAATATGTCCCGCCACAAACACCGAAGTATATAAGCACTCGAAATGGCAGATTTGGCTGAAAACAGTTTTTTACTGATTTATTATTGACGAAGTCGCAAAAAGTCATAAATTGTTTTTTTCGTCACCCCGGCGAAAGCCGGGGTCCGGTAATTTCAGTCACTTATAGAATCCGGGCCCGAACAGAAATCCGGGACAGGCTGGAGTTTACCCGCCAATGTTTATGGCGGGTTTACCCGCCAATGTTTATGGCGGATTTATCCCGCACTTGACTCAGGGCCGGAATAACGATTGTTGAACTTTTTACGAGTCTGTTATTATTAAATAATCACCTTTTTTAATATTTATAAAGAATTGAGAATGAAAAAAGAACAAAGTCCCGAATATGTAAAAATGAGTCATGCTACAGGCATATCTCTCGGATTAATAAGGGGAAGGATGTACAGAGGTGCTGTCAACAAATGCGTTAACCTTCTGGTTCATTACCCTGAAGGCTGTTCGGCCAATTGCGCCTATTGCGGACTGGCAAAAAAGCGTCCCGGAGAATACGTGGAAAAAAGCTTTATCCACGTGGAGTGGCCTGTATTCCATATAGATGAAGTTATCGATGCTATAAATAATGCCCCTTCATATGTCAAAAGAACCTGTGTTTCAATGATAACAAACGGAAAATGCCGGCTTCACACACTGGAAATAACAAAAAATCTGAAAGAAAAAACAAGTCTTCCCATATCCCTTTTAATCAGTCCCACTATCCTGGATAAAGAGGATCTTGTTCAGATGAAAGAATTTGGTGCGGATAAGATTGGAGTCGCAATTGACCTCGCCACGCCTGCTTTATTTGACAAATTCCGTGGCACAGGTGTTTCAGGACCGCACAGGTGGAAAAAATACTGGGAAATTATGGAGACTGCCCTCGATATCTTCGGGCCTCTTAATGTTGGCGCCCATCTGATGGTGGGAATGGGAGAAACTGAGAACGAGATGGCTGCAATTATGAACCAGCTATGGGGCATGGGTGTGGCCAATCACCTTTTTTCCTTTTTTGCCGAAGAAGGCTCAAGATTGTCTGATAGGGCACAACCTCCCTGGCCTACATATCTCAGGGTGCAAATGGCCAGATACCTTATTGAAGAGGGAATCAGCAGTTACGAAAATATGGCCTTTGATTCACAAGGTCACATAATTGATTTTGGTATTACTCCAGGCCAGCTGGATGATGTTATCAAGCTGGGGATACCTTTCATGACTACCGGCTGCCTTGGGCCTGATGGCCAGGTGGCATGCAACAGGCCATTCGGAAATTGCATGCCGGATGTTAATCAGTGGAACTATCCTTACCTTCCCAATGATGAGGAAATTTCTCTGATCAGCCAGAATCTGTTTAGGATCGAATAATTCAAAAGACTTCACAAGATATTACTTATAAATACTTTGACATAATTTTTTTTAAATGTTAGACAGTAAGTTTCGGTCGGGCCGTTAGCTCAGTTTGGTAGAGCAGCGGACTTTTAATCCGTTGGTCGTGAGTTCGATTCTCGCACGGCCCACCAGCACAATTCATTAATAGAGGGCCCATCTGAGGCGAATGCCTCGGCGGTGGACAACCATTCTGCTATTAGGTATAAAATTTCCAGATACCACTGGAAATTCCGATAGCGTCCCCATCGTCTAGCCCGGTCCAGGACACTGGCCTTTCACGCCGGCGACAGGGGTTCAAATCCCCTTGGGGACGCCATTTTATATGTTTAAGGGCGGCTTTTTTTAGCCGCCCTTTTTTTTTGTGTTTTGTTGTGTGGTCAGGGCTGTTTCCTGTTTATTTGGTTTAAATTCAATTGATTACGGTTTTATGTGTGTAGTGTGTTAGGCGCCTTTTTGGTGCCTATTTTTTTGTTTTGCTGATTTGTTTTTTTGGTGTAGGGGTCAAGATTCAGGGTAACACTTTTTTTCTTTGCTGAAGGTTTTTTTTGGTTTATTATGTTTTTTATGGAGTCGAAGTTGACGATTCGAGAGAAGTTGATGTTGCTTGAGATGGCGGCTTTTGGCAAAAATGTTTCCGCTGTCTGTAGGTATATGGGAGTTAGTCGGAAAACGTATTACCAGATCAAGAAGGCTTATGAGGATTGCGGGGTTGAGGGTTTGGCCCCAAAACTCCATAGTTCTCAGAACTTCAAAAACCGTGTATCTGATGATGTTGAAGATGCGGTTTTGCGTTTATTCAGAAAGAATCCTGGTTTTGGAAAAAAGAAAATCAGCCGCACCCTAAAAGAACAAGGCACCCAGATCTCACCAAACACAGTAAAGGCAGTATTGAAACGCAATGATCTGGGCAGCATTAAATATCGGAAGCCACGCTCAGCCTAAAGGTTCTTTTCTTTGGAATATGTCGAGCTGTTTCGGCTTCCTTTCTTCCTTTAATCTGCTCAGCTCTTTTTCGATTTTCCTTTTATACGTGGCGATAAAAATCTTTGCAAGATGCTTCGCCATCAAATCCCTCACCTCTAACGGATTCTCATAATCAATCCCAGCACCAACCATTTTCTCTGCGCCTGAATCAGCCAAACAACACTTTCCAGGATTAAAAAAATCAGCAAAATCAGACATATTTCTCCACCTCCTATCAAAAAAATTTTTAGGTATTGGAACCAGTTTTAGTTACATTTCGAATTGCGGCAAACTCGCAACCGAACTATAGACAGACTTCATAAAAAACCATCAGGACAAAATATTTTATGAATAGGACAAGTATTCTCATGCCTATATTCCTTATCTACACAGCCCTCACACCAAACATTTTCATACTATTTAAAGCACATATTTTACCAGAAATATTGCATAGGTTGAAGTTCGGCTCCCGCTACCCTCATCTTTTAATAATAACAATTTCATTTGGTTATAGTCAGAAATTTATTTGGTAAACATTATTTTATGGCTCTTTCCTCATTGGTATGTTAAGGAATTAATACAAAATTATCATTAATTTGCATTAATACTTAATGCATTAGGCACGATCAGACGTCTTTATCTCTATGGCCATTTAAGGAAGTTTATGACAGGTTTAACTGAAGCCGATACCTGCCGAAAGTTCGTCCTGCCGAAACTCGTTGACGCAGGGTGGGACACAGAACCCCATTCCTTCACGGAACAGCGCACCTTTACTGATGGCCGTATCATTGTGTCCGGGGGCAAAGTCCGCCGTGGCAAGCAGAAGCGTGCCGATTACCTCCTCCGCTACACCCGTGATTTTCCCATTGCCGTAGTCGAGGCAAAAGCCAACTATAGATCAGCCGGGGATGGCCTCCAGCAGGCCAAGGAATACGCTCAGATACTGGGCCTGAACTTTGCTTATGCCACCAACGGCAAAGAAATCATTGAGGTTGATTTCCTTACTGGCAAGGAAAAGAAACTTGACGCATTTCCAAGCCCTGTCGACCTGTGGACTCGTCAGCGTAGCAGTCAAGGATTGAACGATATACAGGCGGAAAGGCTCCTAACGGCCTCTTATCTGGAAGCTAATCGTAGACCTCGCTACTACCAGGAAATAGCCATCAACCGCGTGGTGCAGGCGATTGTCCAGGGCAAAAAGCGAGTCCTGCTCACCATGGCGACCGGAACCGGCAAGACGCTGGTGGCTTTTCAAATCTGCTGGAAACTGTGGTCCAGCCGATGGAATCAGAACGGGGAATACCGGCGTCCGAAGATCCTTTATCTGGCTGATAGGAGCGTTCTGGTCGATGATCCCAAGGACAAGACCTTTACACCGTTTGGCGAGGCCCGCCACAAGATCGAAAACGGCGAAGTGGTCAAAAGCCGTGAGATGTATTTTGCTCTGTATCAGTCCTTGGCAAGGGACGAACGCCGTCCTGGTCTGTATCGTGAGTATGCCCCCGACTTTTTCGACCTGATTATCGTAGACGAATGCCACCGTGGCAGCGCCAGTGATGAAAGCAACTGGCGTGAGATCCTTGAATACTTTGAGCCTGCTCACCAGTTGGGGATGACAGCAACTCCTCTGCGTCAGGATAACCGCGACACTTATAAGTACTTCGGCAACCCGATTTATACATACAGCCTGCGGGACGGAATTGCTGATGGGTTTCTGGCTCCGTACCGGGTGCACCGCGTGGTGACCACTGTGGATGCTGCTGGATGGAGGCCCAGTAAAGGTGAGTTAGACCGCTACGGGCGTGAAATCCCAGATGAGGAGTACCAGACCAAGGACTTCGAGCGGATCGTGGCGCTTAGGGTGCGTACGGAAACCATATCCAAGCACATTACCAGCTTTCTTAAAAAGTCCGGCGACCGCTTTGGAAAGACGCTGGTGTTCTGTGTTGACCAGGAGCACGCTGATGAAATGCGCCGTGCGTTGAACAACCTGAACGCGGACCTTGCCAAGGACAACCCGGATTATGTGTGCCGGGTGACGGCGGATGAGGGCAACATCGGTCGGGGGCATTTGAGCCGTTTCCAGGAGTTGGAGACGCTGACCCCTGCCATCCTCACATCGTCCAAACTGCTCACAACGGGCGTGGATGCGCCCATGGTAAAGAATGTGGCGTTGGTCCGGGTGGTTGGCTCTATGACTGAGTTCAAACAAATCATCGGCCGTGGCACTCGCGTCCGGGACGATTACGGAAAATATTTCTTCAACATTCTTGACTATACTGGTACGGCGACCCGGCATTTTGCGGACTCGGACTTTGACGGCGATCCGGCTCTGGTGACGGAAGAAACTATTGATGAGCATGGTGAGACCACGGAGGTCGAGGTGGTCCAGCCTGAAGAGCCCACGGAAACGATTGAAACGGACCTCGGATCCATCGTGGACCAACCACAGATCGCAGACCCACCCGGCGAAGATTACCGAAGAAAGTTCTATGTGGATACTGGCTCCGTTGAAATCGCTGCCCAGCTTGTATATGAACTCGACGCTGACGGCAAACAGTTGCGAGTCGTCAAATACGCGGATTACACGGCGGAAAAGGTTCGGACGCTTTACCCAACGGCTGCGGAACTTCGCCAGCACTGGGCTAATCCTTTTGACAGAAAGGAAATTATAGAGGGGCTGGCAGAGCGGGGCATTGAGTTTGATGAACTCATGAAGCAGACGGGCAAGCCTGAAGCAGATCCCTTTGACCTGCTGTGCCATGTGGCCTTCAATGCACCGCTTCGTACCAGGCGGGAAAGGGCAGATCGGTTGCGAAAGGACCGTAAGGACTTTTTTGATAAGTACGGTCCGGAAGCCCGTGCCGTGCTGGAGGACCTACTCGACAAATACACGGAATATGGCGTTGCCGAGTTTACCTTGCCGGATGTCTTGAAAGGGCCTCCCATATCAAACCGTGGTAATGTCGGGGAAATTATTCAACTGTTTGGTGGGCCTGAAATCCTTCGGGATGCGGTGGCCGAACTCCAACAGGAACTCTATGCGGCGTAAGAAATGACTGTTGACCGAACCAGGAGCAAGATCAGGGAATGCCAAAAGGACGAAAAACCAAAACCAACTACCAACCATTGACCACGGCCCAGCAACTCGGGTCTCTCATCAAATCCGCTAGAGACATCATGCGCAAGGACAAGGGTCTTAACGGCGACCTGGACCGTCTGCCACTTTTTACCTGGGTGATGTTTCTCAAATTTCTGGACGACATGGAGCAACTCCGGGAACAGGAAGCAATGCTTTCCGGGGAGAAATACAAACCTGACATTGAGAAGCCTTACCGCTGGCGGGATTGGGCCTCTTCCGAGGACGGCTTCACGGGTGAAGACCTGATTCGCTTTGTCAATCAGGATGAGGTGGTACGGCCCGATGGCAAGAAGGGCATGGGGCTATTGGCATATCTGCGCTCGCTGCAATCAGCCAACGGCCATGGCCGCCGTGATGTCATTGCCAATGTGTTCCGAGGCATCCAAAACCGAATGGTCAGCGGCTACCTGCTTCGTGATGTGGTCAATAAGGTTAACGGTATCCATTTCAACTCGTCCGAGGAGATCCATACGCTCAGCCATCTTTACGAGACGATGCTTCGGGAAATGCGGGACGCTGCTGGTGATAGCGGCGAGTTTTACACTCCCCGTCCTGTTGTCCAATTCATGGTGGAGGTCAGTGATCCGAAACTTGGTGAAACCGTGTTGGACCCTGCCTGTGGGACCGGAGGGTTTCTCGTTGAGGCATATAGACACCTGGAAAAGCAATGTCATAGTGTCAAAGACCGCCGAATGTTACAGGAGCGTTCCATATATGGCCAGGAAGCCAAGCCGCTGCCGTATATGCTCTGTCAAATGAACCTCCTACTGCATGGGCTTGAATATCCTCGCATTACCTATGATAATTCGCTGAATGTGAAGGTTCAGGAGATCGGTGATAGGGATCGTGTGGATGTGATTCTGACCAATCCTCCGTTTGGCGGTGAGGAGGAGGCGGGCATTAAATCCAACTTCCCTGATGACCTTCAAACATCGGAAACAGCACTTTTGTTTCTCCAACTCCACATGCGCCTTCTCAAAAGACCGGAGAAAAATAACGGCAAGCCGGGCCGTGCGGCTGTCGTAGTGCCCAACGGTACATTGTTTGGTGATGGCGTTTGTGCACGCATCAAGGAACGGCTTTTGAAAGAATTTAACCTCCATACCATAGTCAGGCTGCCCAATGGTGTTTTCGCGCCGTATACCGGCATTCCAACCAACCTGCTGTTTTTTGACCGATCAGGGCCGACAAAAACCATCTGGTATTACGAAGTCCCACTGCCGGAAGGGCGTAAGAACTACACTAAGACCAAGCCTATGCAGTTCGAGGAGTTTGCTGACTGTATTGCTTGGTTCAAAAAGAAGCGCCGGGATGAGAACGATTATGCGTGGAACGTTGAGGCCGAAGATGTCTTGAAATACAATGGCGATGGCAACTTGGTGTCCTGCAACCTTGACATGAAAAACCCCAACAGCGCCGATGCATTGGAACACCTTCCCCCTGAGAAGCTAGCGGCCGACATCCTCAAAAAAGAACGGCGAATCATCGAGATAATGGAGGAAATCGCAGCTGAACTCGGTGGTGGTAAGCATGATTGATAAATATTGGAAAAGAGCTCGCCTTGCAGATCTATTGACGCAGGTATCGAGACCAACACAGATTGACCCTGCTTCCGAATATACCCTTTTAGGAGCGCACTGGTACGCAAAGGGCCTCTATATCAAAGAGGTAAAGCAGGGGGCGGCGATAAAGGCATCGAACCTCTACCGTGTTGATTACGGCGATTTCGTTTACAATCGCCTATTCGCATGGAAAGGATCTTTTGCAGTTGCGACGGAAGAAAATGACGGATGTTTTGTCTCGAACGAGTTTCCATGTTTCAAGGTCGATTCTGGAAAGATAGATGCCAACTACCTATGGCATTATTTTAGCCGCGAATCGTCATGGAATGAAGCGCTTGGATTGAGCTACGGGGCTACACCGACCAGTCGCAATAGATTGAAAGAGAAACATTTTCTGTCGCTGGAAATCCCTCTACCCCCTCTTTCCGAACAGCGCCGTATCGTGGCAAAAATCGAGCAGATAGCTGGGAAGCTCGAAGAGGCGAGAGGTTTAAGGACCACACTAAATGATGTCACAAACAGTTTATTTGTCTCTTACCGTGCAGAAAAAATCAGGGAGTGCCTGTCAAAAGGTGAGATTCCAATAACGGAAGCCGTCCTTTTTGAACGAGGGAAGTTTTCTCACCGCCCGAGGAACGACCCTCAGTTTTTTGATGGGGATCATCCATGGATTCAGATTGGTGAAATTGAAGCATCTGACAAATACATTACCAGTTGGAATACAACACTCAATGATGAAGGGCTCGCCATCAGCCGAAAGTTTTCAAAAGGAACAGTATTGATAAGCATTGCAGCGACCATAGGGGCAGTTGGCATCTTGGGATTTGAGTGTTGTATCCCAGACAGCATTGTTGCGGCCACCCCGAAGCCAGGCATTGATAGCGAGTTTGTCTATCATTATCTTGGCTTTTTAAGAACACACCTTGAGGAGGTTGCCCCACAAAGTGCTCAAAAGAACATCAACCTGAAAATTCTTTCAGGGCTTCCATTTCCATCCATTTCCGAATCAGAACAGCTTGAAATCGCATGTTGCTTGGATAGACTCCAAGCCAAATTAGATGACCTAAAAGCCCAACAAGTTGAAATAGCCGCTGCACTGGATGTTATGCTCCCCAGCATCCTGGATCGCACATTCAAAGGCAAATTATGATGGTTACGGCAAGAGGGTTTATAGCTGTTATCAGGATAATGTTCCGAATAGAACCGGCTATTGGGGGAATCAAGTCTGAAGTAGATGTCATTAAACGGAACATATTTATGACAATCCCTATAAGAGAACTTCTGCCGGATCAGTAGAAACCTCTGCTTAAAAACGAACACGGCATGCTCATCCTGTCATAAGCGGACCGCGGAACATTTTCCTTACCATTAGTTTAATTTCGTGTTTCTATCTACTTCTACCAGAGTGAATTTTGAAAGATGCTCTCTAAACCAATGTCGTCTTTCAAGACGTCTCCAACGTTGCAATTTAAAACGAAAATCACATTTACCTATACGCTGCCCGCATCCACATGGGCATAATAATTTGTTTGCCTCACGCTTTCTCATCCCCAAAGCTCTCAATACTTGCAAAACTGAAGCCTTATCAGCCACATTAAAAAAACGCTGATAATCATCTATTAAACCATCTTCCCCGTGGTCCAGTTCACCGTATGGATATAAATCGTATCGAAGTTTATAGCTAATAGCGTATAGAAACGGATCAAGTATCCTTTTGATAAAATCAATTATTGATGGATGCTCAAAAAGAATAGATTTAAGTTTTATTTCTGATCCGAGACAAAAACTCCCATTTTCGTAAGTATGATGGTCGGAATTTCTTGGAATGCGATTTCCAATTTCGGTGACTTGGGGAAGTGACCTAGGATAGCGATCCGGAAAAATTATTCGAAGCTTGTAGGTCTCTTGGATGGCCTCATAGCCGTCCATTTGAGCATTGAGGTAATATTCACCTTCTATAGTAGCTCTTTCTTCTTCTAATAATTCTATAAGCCGCATCGTGGGATGCAATGATAAAAAATCTTGTAGCTTTAGCTCATACCACTTTGACATTTACATTTTAAACCATGGCCTTGGACCAGAAGCTTCTACGCGCGTAGGCGAAGTAATGACTGCGGCACTGAGTCCTAATACCTGATCGATGGCAATTTGGTCGAGATCAACAGAAAATCCACGGTCGGCTGCTTCCAGGATAATTTGGCTGTTATCTTTTGAACAAATTGCTGCTAAATCGGCCTTTGCCTGAAATAACCATCTGAAAAAATTATCCCTTAGCTTTAGGTGAGCATGTTTTTCAGAGTACCATTTATCTGCAAAGTCCTCCGCCGGATTGACTGGGTTAGGAACTAAAGGTACATTTGGCTGTATGTATTTTTCCATATTATTCAATATATTGGAGAGGGTAGAAGCCAAATCTTTTTCTCCTCTATATGTGCGGGCCGCTAAAGTCGTGATGATGACCGAAATTGGTTTAGAGTCTTCATTGCCTTTAAACATCGTATCCCGATGTCGTTTTAAAAGCTGGACGGAACTTTGAAGCGGTGTTTTCCATTGATAGTAAGGGATTTTATCTATACTGGCTTTAAAGACCCTTTCACGTTCAGCTAAATAGTCAGAGGCTGTGCGCATTCGGCTTTCAAACCAACGAGCATACCCCTCTGGGTTACTAATTCTCCAATCGTTAGTTATTGCTTTATAACCAGGGTCCGTATTGTCAGTTATCGAAACAGCCAAGCTCGATACGTCAGAGGCAAGTGATTCCTCCAACTGAGCGACTTTAATCATTCTGTCCTTCAATATAGTTCTTGTTAAATCACTTTCAGGGATACATGGCACAATATCCATATGAAAGCTTAGGCCATCAGCATATTCCAATCTCCAGCAACGTTTTTTTTCAGCCAAATCTTCCTTTATATTACGTGCCTGCTTGTACTCTTTCAATTCATCGCCAACCAAAACTTTTAGCTGCGCTTGCGTAATGACCTCTTTCGACAATCCAGCACGAAGATTGCATCCCATATCAAGGTCATACTCTTCACCCTTATATGGTCTATTTGCCGTTCCCAGCCGAAAAGAGCCTTGCGAGAATACGTGCGGATCAAAGTCTGCACACTTTGAATCATCCCTATGAAGCCATTCACCAATGTCCTGATAACGCCTTTCTGCTTTTTCGTAGGCGCCCTCCGGCAGTTCGATTTTTTCTAATAATTTGGCTAATACTGCGTTGCTTTTCTTATCTAGCATGGATATCACCTCGTAATTCTATGGATTTAATAAACTCCTGCGTTCCAACATCATGATCGTAAATGATCCATGGCATGTCGGCTTTTGGCATTCTTGCCCGTCCTATCTCGACGCAACATGAAACAGGCATTACAGGAAAAATATGCACAGGTGCATCATTTCCGTGTTTGTTTTTAATATCGACCATCATCTGTCTTACGCATTTGCGAAAAACCGAAAGCTGCTGTTTTGACTTCATAAAATCGTTATGAGGATTTTCAATAGTCACTTCCCAGATATTGGCCCCTTCTAAAACGCGGGTAATGCGATCATATGCAACATGGTCGCTAAGCGAAAACAATAGCGCCGGAACTCCATCAAAATTGTCAGGCTTGTGCACAATAAATTCGAATTCTTCAGGCAATTCCTGCCAGCGCCAACCTTTAGGTTCCCGGTGCAACTGGTAGGTTTCCACTGATATTTTATCCGTGAGTAATGCACCAAGCTGTATCAGGAGCGGTTGTGGTGCCAGCGCAAATACAGAAAAATGCTTGCAAGAATCCTGGGCAATGAGAGGTGCAATATTTCTTTCGTATGCCCTGTAGAGATGGGCATATTCGGCGTTCCAATATTCCGGACTGCTATCTTTTAGCTCTGAGTTCATTGAGAGGATGACCGGCCTTTCATTTGCCGGATACCAATGAGGGAAAATTGATTCCACACAAGAAAGATATTCAATGAGGGATTTTTCAGAGCCTATGTTTGCGCCATACAGGACTACGTGGCTTTTCTTGTCCGCCTTTATGCCAGTTACGATTTCAATTCTACGCTCATGATCGTTTTTCCATCCGATAAGCAATTCCGCCGAATATCTTTCACCATTAACATCCTGATCAATTTTTTTGTGGCAATCGTGGCACATCAACATCAAGTTGCTGATATCGTTAAGATGTCCTGTATTTAACTTAAACGGCCCCCAACCACGCGGGCCTTTATCGGAAAAGGAATAAATATGAGCCTTCTGAGCTAAATTGACGGATTCTTGAGTAACGGCGGACTTGTATAGGAGCTTATTGCACCCGCTAAACTGGCACCTGCCTGCTGTCCGCGCCCACAGTTCGCGCTCTACTGAACTTGATATGTACCGTGTGACCTCTTTAACCATTATCATCCCCTACCTATATTTTTCCCATCAGCGGCAATGATCTGGAGGTCACAGCATCGAGTAATCCTCCAACAACTGAATGAGTCAAACCATTTGGCATCGCTATTTTTCTTTTCTTACGCCTTTGAAAGGCTTTTTATCTGATGTCTTAACATCCATAAAACGCCCTGTTTCTGTGTCTCGTTTCACGTAATTCCCTGAAGGGGTCTTTGTTTGTGATCGGCCTCGAACGGCCCCTTTTCTGTGTCCATCACCTTTTGGTGGGTTGGTAGCCATAACAATTCTCCTTTACAAAAAGTTGACAGCGGTTAATGTGCAAATCAACATTAGTTAATAATATAATTCCTCTGGACACATTTGTCAACCGGTGTTAATATAATTTTTAATAGGAGTTGAAATTATGCCAGATAAAATCGACCAAGCCAAAATAATTAGCCGAAATATCAAAGAGTTAAGAGAAAATCTGGGGTGGAATCAATCTAAGCTGGCAAGTGAGGCCGGTATTACGGCTGCGGCCCTAAGCAAGATTGAAAAAGACGATGGCCGTGTTCCCACAATTGTTGTTCTTAATAAAATCGCCTCCGCATTAAAAGTTCAGCCATATGAAATCACGGGTGAAGAGCCTCCAAATCTTTCTGAGGCCAGTGAACGCAATCGTGAGTTCTATAGGAAATGGGATATACTCGAAAGCTTATCCCCGGAAGATCAGAAATTGCTGAAGGGAATGGCAGAAAGACTAAAAACTATTACGGAAGAATAAATGCTTGAAGAGCAAAGAGGCGCAGAAGAAGCCGAAAAGTTGATAGAAGAGCTGAGTTTCGATTCGTTACCAATCATCCCTAATGAAGTGGCTGCATTGATTGATTGTGCGAATTTCAGACTCGTCCTTGAAGAGAAGGAATTTGACTCAGATGGTATCCTTGGCAAGGCTCAAGGGAATAGCAAGGGTGCCCTTATTTACGTGAATGCAAATATATCTGATAAGCGACGAAAAAATTTCACAGCCGCCCATGAGCTTGGGCATGTTTGCATGCATATAATGCATCAAAAAAAGTTATCATTTGAATGTGGGAAAAAGGAAATCTATAACCAGTTTAATGATCCAATTGAAAAAGAGGCAAATGGCTTTGCTTCGGGGTTACTTATGCCTAAGCGGCTCATTTCTCCGCACTTTAATGGAGATGTAACCTGGCAAAATATTTACCATCTTTCTGAAATGTGCGATGCCTCGCTGGAAGCAACATATAGACGATTGAGCGGTTTAGACAATTCACCCACCGCTCTTATAATCCACGAAAATGGTGCTTTTAAGCGTTTTGTGCCTTCAAACTTTGATTTTTTTATCGAAAGATCCCCGCTTTCGTCTGATCAGCAGGATTTGGCAGTGAACGTAAAAGAAGAGGCTTACCCCTCGGATTTTGAAACTGTAGATGCTTCTGATTGGATTAATCCAAGATCAAAAGGTATTTGTCTTGAGTCGGTGTACGTGAGCACGATATTGCTGAACGAGGGTTTCACATATACTATTCTAACATACGATGATGATTGTTTGCTTGAAGACTCTGAATATTATTAAACAATACCATGAGTCTCATACCAATGAAGCTTGGCTAACTTGACTTTTCCCGATAAAAGACGAATATGGGCGATTCCCTTCATTTTTTTCCAATTCCCAAGCCCATAAAAATTTTTTAGACTAGTGGGAAAGACATGGTTTCAAGTCTTGAATCTTGCCAAAATATCTTCCAGCTTTTTTATGAGTGAGTGAGGGACGTCCATAAAAAACTAATTAACTTGACATTGGAAGGACCATTAGCCTATTATTAGCGCTATGCCTAGATTAGCCAGATTGGACGCACCCGGAGTATTGCACCATATTATGATCCGGGGAATAGAGCGTCGTAAGATATTCAGAGATAATAAAGACCGGGATGATTTCATAGAACGTCTTTCCGTTATCTTGGAGGAAACCAATACATCCTGTTATGCTTGGTCACTTATGTCAAACCACGCTCATTTCCTTTTTAGAAGTGGTGAGTCCGGCATAGCAAAGGTAATGAGCAGGCTTTTGACTGGATACGCTGTAAGATTTAACCGCCGATATAAACGACACGGACAGCTATTTCAGAACCGTTATAAGTCAGTTATCTGTCAGGAAGATACTTATCTAAAAGAATTGGTTCGATATATTCACCTCAACCCTTTAAGGGTGAACATAGTCCAGGATATTCAACAACTAAACTATTACCCATATTCCGGGCACAGCGCCTTGATGGGGCATTTTAAATACGAATGGGTGGATAAGAAATATGTATTGGCATATTTTGGGAAGACTTTAAAAAAGGCTAGGAATGGGTACCTGGAGTATGTAAATGAAGGGATTGAGCAAGGCCGAAGGCCGGAACTGGTTGGCGGTGGTTTGATACGTAGCCTTGGCGGATGGGCTGAGGTGAAGGCAAACCGATTAAATAAGAATGATCGTATTAAAAGCGATGAAAGGATACTGGGAGACAGTGAGTTTGTAACACAGGTAATTGCCGAAGCAGAAGAGGCATTTGATCGGAGATACATACTAAAAAGTAAGGGCTATGATATAGCGGTAGTCGAGCAAAGAGTTTTAGACATATTTGGTATTAAAAAGGAGGATCTGTATTCCGGGTGCAGGAAAAAGATTGTATCGGAGGCCAGGAGTGTTTTTTGTTATTGGTGTGTGAGGGAGCTTGGGGAAAGCATGACAAGCATGGCAAAGCAATTAGGGTTGACACAGCCTGCTGTTGGATACGCTTTAGATCGCGGCAATAAAATTGTGAATAAAGAAAAAATCAAACTGAGCGAATAAGTTAATTAGTTTCTTATGGACGTCCCTAAACTACATTTCACGCCGGCGACAGGGGTTCAAATCCCCTTGGGGACGCCAATAATAAAATCAAAGGGTTACATGGCTTTCATGTAACCCTTTTTCTTTTCATTCTTTCAATACCCAACACTATACCCGCATTCAGCCTTTAAAACAGGCTTTTTTCAGCGTTCAAAATCCATGGTGCTACTCAGCCCATCAGAAATATTTTTCATTCATATAGCAGTTGTAGTCGACAATGATACCGGTAAGATCAACTCTCAACAGAAACAGCCTTTTAAAGTTCAACAGCGCCTGTTTTTGAAACAACATTGGTTAAATATCTATAAGACAGCTTTATCCCACCCCGGACTAGCATAGACATGGTGGATTTGATTATATTGAAATCTCTTGACTTATCCTGCAATCCATGTTGTGTTTTTTACAAATTGTTTTGTAACTGGACAATCTTATGCTATTTATCAAAAGGAACAGGGAAGGAAATCACGATCCGTTTTATCATGCACGGGTAACAGCAAGGTGACACCTATGGATGAAATGATCTTCACACAATATGAAAAGGAAACGGACGCACCTTTTACCGACAGCCTAACGGGACTGTACAACCACGGATTTTTTAATACATTTCTCGAAATGGAAGTCAGTAAATCGCTGCGATACGGCGACTCCTTCACAGTGGCCCTCATAGACATCGATTCCTTCAGCCTCTATAACAAGCACAACGGACCCATAAAGGGGGACCGGATGCTCAGGGACATCGCCGGGATCATAACTGCGCACATAAGACGGTCCGACATGGCAGCTCGGTATGCCGGCGACGTCTTCGCCCTCATCCTGGTTAAATCTAACAGCCGGGACGCATTCAACGCCGTTGAGAGAATTCGCAGCGCTGTGGAGTCATTCACGAACGGGAACCTGACGGTAAGCGCAGGCCTGGCCTCGTCCATGAAAGACGCTGTTGACCTGGACGCTCTTGTCAGCGCCGCCAGGGACGCCCTCCTTCAGTCAAAAATCGCTGGAGGAAACAGGGCATTCTTTTTTCAGAAAAAGCCGGTTGTCGGACCGGAAGACCGTACACACATACTCGTCGTTGATGATGAACCCAGGAACGTGAAATACCTGGAAGCCCTGCTGAAAACCGCCGGATATGACACGCTCGCCGCGTACAACGGCTACGAGGCTCTTTCAATGATCGAAAAAACCGACGTCGATCTCGTTCTTCTCGATGTCATGATGCCGGAAATGGACGGATTCGAACTGTGCCGGAAGTTGAAAAACAACGAGGCGATGCGGACGATTCCCGTCGTCATGGTCACCGCCCTGGATGATATGGAATCACGTGTCCGTGGCATAGAAGCGGGTGCGGAGGATTTTATAACGAAACCGCCCAACAAGGCGGAGCTTATGGCACGGGTTCGTTCGCTGCTGAAAGTCAGCGCTTTGAACAAAAGATTGATCAGCATCGAAAACGTCCTGATGTCGTTTGCCAACGCCGTGGAAGCCAAGGACCCCTATACGGAGGGACACACGCGGCGCGTGGCCGATCTTGCCCTGGCTATGGGAAGGAAAATGGGGCTTTCCATGAAAGAGCTCGATGCACTGAGACTCGGAGGGATTCTTCATGATATCGGAAAGATAGTCGTCCCCAGCAAGGTGCTGAATAAATCGGGATGCCTCGACGGGGATGAACGGAAGATCATGGAGAAGCATCCCGTTGTGGGGCACATCATATGCCTTCCCCTGGAAAAAACCATCGGTCCCGCCCTGGATATCATTCGGCACCACCATGAAAAACTTGACGGCAGCGGTTATCCCGACGGTCTCAAAGGTGATGAAATTTCCCTTCTTTCCCGGATCATGGCCGTTGTCGATATTTACGATGCCATGATTACCGACCGCCCGTACCGGACTGCCGTGTCGAAAGAACGAGCACTCGTCCTGCTCACAGAAAATGCCGATGCAGGACTGCTGGACAAAGAAGCGGTCAATCACCTTATCGGCTTAAAATATGAGGCTTGATCATGGAAACAAAGACGGTTCTCGTAATCGAAGACAACCCGTTGAATCTGAAGCTCTTCAGGAGCCTGCTCCGTCTCGGCCATTACCATGTTCTTGAAGCGGAAGACGCGGAAACGGGTCTGAAGATTCTTCAGAACCACCGGCCCAACCTTATCATCATGGACATTCAGCTTCCCGGAATGGATGGGCTGACCGCCACGGGCATCATCAAAAGCAACCCCGAGATCAAAGATATTCCCGTCGTGGCCATGACCGCATACGCCATGGAGGGGGATGCGCAACGGGTGCTCGAGGGGGGATGTGATGGGTACATGTCGAAACCGATAGAAACAAAAACGTTCCTGGACATGATCGGAAAATTCATGAAGGGATACGCAACGGGAACGCCTCCTCCCGTAAGGACGGCCCCCCCAGGACACAGGAGAACACGGGAAACGGTGCCGGCATCCCCGTTTCCCGGGATTACCGACGACCTGACCGGGCTATACAATCAAGCCTGTTTTCACAGACTTCTCGATATGGAGATAAAACGGACCCATTACCGGCACTATCAGATAGGGCTTGTCATTATCGTCCTCGATGATTTTAAGGCCGTGCAGGCCGCGGCTGGCCGCCCGGCGGCAGATCGTCTGCTCCATGAAACAGGCAGGATTATCACAAATAATATCAGGGAAGTGGACCGTGCGACCCGCTATGAGCATCAATACTTTGCAGTGATGCTCCCCTATGCAGATCGACAAGGTATCTCAGTTGTTATCGAAAGGCTCCGCCGGGCATTCAGCGGGCGCTCACTTCCAGGACAGCCATTCCGCTCCGGCGGGATCGCGGTACGCTTCGGAGTCTCATGCTATCCTGACGACGGAGAGACAACAGATGAACTGATACAAAAGGCTTGCTCCATGGTATCGGGAGAAACAAAGGAGGAAGTTTTATGATGAACAGGACTTTCATCCTTACACTGTTTACAAAGATCGTTATATTCATAGCAATCTGCGTGATTCTGTCTCCCGGAATGATCTGCGCCACCGAAGCACAGAGCGGAAGGAAGGTCGCCCTTGTCATGAAGGCACTCAGCAATCCCTTCTTCTCGAAGATGGAAGAAGGAGCCCAGCAGTTTGCCAGAGACAATAACATTCTTCTTGACGTATTCGGCGTCGAACGGGAAACAGACATCGACCGGCAGATCGGTATTGTGGAAGATCTCATTTCACGGGGATACGGGGCGATCGTCATTGCTCCGGCTGATTCGAGAAAGCTGCTTCCCGTCTGCAGGAAGGCCATGGAAAAAGGGATTGTTATCATCAACATCGACAATCCTTTCCATAAAGATACCATGTCCCGGCTCAGCATCTCCATTACCTTTGTCGGATCGGACAACCGGGCGGGGGCCGGGATGGTGGGAAACTATGTAAAGAGAAAATTGCTGGGAAAGGGAAAGGTTATCGTCATTGAAGGCATCCGGGGAGTTGAAAATGCCGAACTGAGAAAGGCGGGATTTATTGAAGCGGCAACTGAAAAAAGTGCCATTGAAATCGTAGCGGCCGAGAGTGCGAACTGGCATACCGACGAGGCGTTCTCGCTGGCGGTGAGGCTGCTCAATGAACACCGGGATGTCGACGCCATTTTCTGCGCCAACGACGCCATGGCTATGGGCGTTATCAAGGCGCTCGATATTGTGGACACGGAAAAAACCGTCCTCGTTGCCGGATATGATAACATTGAAGCAGCTCGAAACGAGATGAGAAACGGTCGTATGGCTGCGACGATCGAACAGCATCCCGAACTCATGGGTGCCTACGGCGTCAACCTGGCATGGAACGCGCTGAACGGAAAGACGATTCCCGATTACGTCCCCACACCCCTCGACCTCATCACATGGGAAGCGTTCGGAAAAAAGATCGGAATCTCCATTTCGACCCTCGACAACCCATTCTTTGCCTCCCTCTCCCGAAGCCTGGTGGACGCTTTGACACTCCTGGGGGCGGAACCGGTCGTTTCCGAAGCGGGAAACGACGACGCCCAGCAACTGAGCCACATCATCAAGATGCTGAATGATGGTATTTCCATACTCATCGTCAACCCGACACACGCGGCGACCATTGTTCCAGGAATTGAACTTGCCAACGGGAAAAAGGTCCCGGTGATAACCGTGGACCGGAAAGTATCGGAAGGGAAGATCGCCTGCCATATCGAATCGGATAATGAGAAGGGCGGCATAATTGCAGCAAAAACCCTTGCGCGTCTCCTGAAGGGAAAGGGAAAGGTGATCGAGATCGAGGGAATACCAGGGACATCAGCGGCCCAGGAACGGGGAGCAGGATTTAACCGGTTCATGAAAACGCAGCCCGGGATTGTTGTCGTGGCCCGGGAGACCGCCGGGTTCAACCGGGCGAAAACCCGGCAGGTAATGGCGCGCCTTCTGGAAAAAGACGTTGATTTCGATGGCGTTTTCGCCCACAATGATTCGATGATCCTCGGCGTCCTCGATGCGGTTCACTCTGCAGGTTATGGGAAACCCATAGTCTGCGTAGGTTTCGACGCCATCAAAGAGGCGGTCGCCGCGGTTCAGAATGGGAAACTTGACGCCACCATCGCCCAGCGGCCCGAAGAGATGGGATATCGCGCTGCCGAAACCGCCGTCCGGCTTCTCCGGGGAGAGTCCATTCCCTCCAGAATACTGGTGGATTTAAAAGTAGTAGAAAAATAGACAGCGGGGTTTTCATGTTCGGAAGCGTAACCAGAGGATTCTATATAATAGCCGTGCTTCTCGGCATTACTTTTCTCCTGGAATATATTCAGCTCGCACATTTTCTCAACAAATCGGAAGAAAGCGCTAAAAGGAGCGGGCAGGCGGTTATAATCGAACGATCGGTCAGCGGTCTGGAAACTCTCTTTTACACAATGCGATTCCGCGAAACCTCCCTCATCTCACTGGACCGTCCCGAACCGCAGAAGACCCTCGGGGATCTCATGAAGCAGATGAGGGGAGAAATAGCCTTTCTCGGCAGCATGCCCGTCAGCGAAGATATGAGGGATATTATCGACCGGATATCCAGCGATCTGAACCAGCACAAAAACGACTTCGATGAGATTATACAGCTCAAGACGGAACAACGGCTGATTCGGACGATCTTTGATTCCACTTACCAGTCCCTGGTTTCCACCATCCTTATGAGCGACGAAAGCGGCCTCTTGAAACCCCTGTTCAATCTCGCCCACTTTCACCAGAAATACCTGGAAGGCCACCGGGATACGGAACTCCAGGCCCTCAATCTGGTCCTCGATTCGCTTAAGAGCAGGCTGATCCAGTCGAAACTGATGGACGACCGGATCAACGGCTACATGGAGACATACCGGAAGCTCCTCTCGGACGATTACGCAAAGGAACAGGCTATCCGGTCTCTCCTCGAAAGCTCCGACAGGACGACGGAAAGTCTGTCGATTCTTTTCTGGATCATGGCAAAGGGAGCGGAACAGACCCTTAAACAGGAGTCTCTGGCCGCCGAAAGCATGAGAATAGGGCAGAAAAAGGCCTTTGTCCTCTCCTCCACACTGAGCATGCTTATTTTCCTCGTCATCTTCGTTTTTCTGTCGGCTCGGATTGTTTCCCCCATCAGGGCGATCGCCGAGGTGGCACGCAGGGTCCACCGGGGAGATGCCGCCGCGCGTTATATTCCAGCAAAAAAAACAAATGACGAAGTGGTGCAGCTCGGCCTTAATATCAACGCCATGCTTGAAACGCTCGACGAAAAGAATATTCAGCTTGTGTCATACCAGAAGGAGCTGGAACACAAGATAGAGCTGCTCGCGGGCAGGGAAAAAGAACTGGAAGAACACCGAAGCCGGCTTGAAGAGCTGGTGGAGCTCCGTACCGGGGACCTTACCGAGGCAGTGGACCGGCTTGAAGAGGAGGTTCGATTCAGAATACATGCGGAGCGCGAGTTGAAGGTCGCCATGCAAAAGGCGGAGGCGGTCAATCAGGCTAAGAGCGAATTTCTGGCAAACATGAGCCACGAACTCAGAACCCCCCTCAATCATATCATCGGCTTCACCGAACTTATCGTGGACAAGAGCTTCGGAGACCTGAATTCCCTTCAGGAAGAGTATCTCAACGACGTCCTGCAGAGCAGCCGGCATCTCCTTTCGCTCATCAATGATATTCTTGATCTGTCAAAAGTGGAGGCGGGGAGACAGGAGCTCATTCCCAACGAGGTTGATCTGAAATCGCTCATTGAAAACAGCCTGGTCATGATCAAGGAGAAGGCGCTGAAACACAGGCTTCGCGTGGAAACAAATATAGACGATCTCCCTCCCTCAATAACCGCCGACGAGAGAAAACTGAAACAGATAGTGTACAATCTCCTCTCCAACGCCGTCAAATTTACACCGGAAGGGGGGCATATATCCGTCACAGCCGTAACAATGCCGGACGGATATACCGCTGTTGCCGGCAAAGAAACAGGAGAGAAGGTCCCCGCTGTCAAGGTCAGTATCATAGACACTGGAATCGGCTTGTCACAGGAAGATCTCGAACGGATATTCAGCCCATTTGAACAGATTGACGGTTCAAAAAACAGGAAATTCGGTGGAACAGGATTGGGCCTCTCGATCACCAGGAATCTCGTTCAACTCCACGGCGGCAAGGTCTGGGCGGAAAGCGGCGGAAAAGGGAAGGGAAGCACCTTTAGTTTTATTATCCCGGTAAACGGAATTGAAATAGGCTGAGGGACCGTTACATTTCCATGTGTGTAACACAAACAATCACGCGTGGGAATGAATTCACTATGGAAGGAAAAACAGTTCTTATCATCGACGATGACAGTTTGATCCGAAAGCTTATCGTAAACTCACTTCGATCAGAACCGTATCGGGTAGTAGAAGCAGGCACCGCACAGGAAGTAACAGCGCTTTCCCGGGAAGAGAAACCGGATATCATTCTTACCGATATAACCCTGCCCGATATGGACGGATGGAGCGCGGCACAGATAATCAAATACTCTCCCGGTCTTCGGAGCGATCCCATTCTGGCTGTCACGGGGCTGTCCGACGAGGACTTCATAGACCGCATCAAAGAATCGGGGATGGACGGTTTTATTCCCAAGCCCTTCAGTACAAGAGAACTGCCTGAGATACTGAAAAAGCACCTGCGGTAAGGGTCAAAGCTACTCTTGCAGCCGTGAGCTGCTCAGGAAAAAAGGGAGAAGAGTCAGCGAAAGAATCAGGTTATTGTCTGGACGATTAAGTTGTTTTATTATTTAAGGCCCCACATGCTCCATATGCTATTAATGATCAAAATGGAGCTGGAGGGTCACAACGCCATTTTTTTCTACGCATGCCATTCGATCTACACTTCGCTGGATAATTACCGCTGACAGGCGATACAGCGCTGATCTATCAGCAAGCACTTCATCCGGTGTTGGTATTGTACCTGAAAAATCCATTGGCCGCCCCTGATATTGAAGCGCGATATCAAGATTGAATTCATCATACGAGACGGTTGACTGAATTTCGCTCTTCACCAAACCAATCTCTCTTGAGACTTCAACAAATTCCGTGATAACACGGGAAGCACGGTCGATGATTTCCTGCCTGGCACCCCAAAGCCGTCCTTGTTCGTCCATAAACTTGTAAATGGTATCGTCGGCATCTTTCCGGGGTTTCAGCACAAGGGACTTTTTCTGGGCGATGCCGATCCTTGTGATTATATTGAGCAAAATGACTGAAATCGTGGACAGGGACAGGGATGAACTGAACACCGGTGCAATCCATGCCGGCAGGCCATCGTAGACACCGGGAAGCATATCTACGCTCAATCCCAGGATGATGGAAATGCCGATCACAAGCATCTTTCGCACATCCAGCATGCGGGAGGTAATGATCTGAAATCCAACTACAATCATGAAACTTACAGTAAATACCAGTGTTGCACCCATCACTGGAATGGGCATAATAACGAAAATGTTTGCGATTTTGGGCATAAAGGCCAGTATGAACAGTAAAATACCAATGGCCCAGGCGATTTTCCTGCTTGTGGCCCCATTGGCGATTGACATGGCCACATTGCTGGATGAAGTCGACTGTCCCATGCCTCCCAGTATCCCGGCACTCATGGCGCCTGCCGCGTCGGCCAGGAGACCGCCGCTTACTGATTCCATATCCACCCGTTTCCATTCAGCATCGTTGATTTTCTGGCAGGTTGTTAAATCCCCTATGGTTTTCAATGA
This sequence comes from Deltaproteobacteria bacterium, assembly GCA_036733345.1. Classification (GTDB taxonomy): domain Bacteria; phylum Desulfobacterota; class DSM-4660; order Desulfatiglandales; family Desulfatiglandaceae; genus JAFGMQ01. The sequence continues at coordinate 80,940 of DAINAR010000010.1, forward strand.
TGAACAGAGAGAGGCTACGACAAAGGGTATGCTCAGTCCCCAGCTGAATGTCCACGAATAAAAAACAGGTATTGGCGCAGCGAAATATCTGGCTGAAGATAAGCTTTCAATCTGTTCGGGGGTAAATATCCCGAAAACCCAGGAAAGCAGATATCCAACACACATGCCGATGAGGATATTATACAGCCTGAGTTTTTTCTTTCCCCATATGGTGGCTGAACACATGACTGCAAGTGTTATTACCGCGACAATTATATCAAGACACCGCATACCTGCATTGGTTTCTGTTAATCCGAGAAACCGCGGCATTGCAAAAGGAATAACCGTGATGCCTACCATTGCCACAACTGTTCCTGTTACTTCAGGAGGGAAAAAACCCGCAGGTGTTTTATAAACCTTGAAAAGACTGCCTCAAAAAAACCTCCAATGAATGTGCCGATAAAGATTGCACCGAGGCCACCGGTTCTTCCTGCCATTATGGATGCGGACAGAAATGAAGGCCCGCATAACTGTGGACACAGGTATCCGGAACCCACAGCACCCCTTTTCAGGGATTGAAGAATAGTGCCTATGCCCCCTGCGATCATGGACATCTGCACCATTGCAGCCGCCTGCCCCAGTGTGCCGCCAGCCTCCTGGACTATTATGACGGGAAAAATAAAGGCTACCGCTATAATGAAGATGTGTTCAAAGCCCAGGACAACAGTTTCATAAAACTTTGGCGACTCATCCACGCCGTAAATAAGGTTGGATGGTTTTTTGGACATAATCTCCTCCTGTTCTTTCCTCATTTTTGAGGTGTTGTGCCGCGATTTTGCCGCAGATTACCCCAGGGATATGAAATATCAGCCACTTCTCCATTTCCTTAAAACCTTCATACCTGCCCGCCACCTGGCAGGGTTGTGAAACCATTATAAAACAGTGTCGAAATTTTTTATTTGTCTTCTTACAGTGTACTGTTCATTTATATCCTCAATTCTAACCGCTATCCATGCCTCATTTACGCGGAATTGATCTGGTCTTATCATCCTGAACTCCATTTAACGTTTGGGGGTCAAGGCGGCTCCTGCTCATAATCTCCAGGAAAAACAAGAGTCAAGGGCAGGCGCATATTCACTTGCATCACCTGCGATCCTGGACCTTTCACTTCGGGAATGAAATATTCATTTCTAATTAAAATTAA
>DAINAR010000011.1:0-73956 GCA_036733345.1 Deltaproteobacteria bacterium
CATATCACCAGAACTGCAAAGACTGTCACAAGGAATTGGTTAAATCCGGTAAATCCAAGGACGCGCCTTTTAAAAAGTGTACAAAATGTCACATAAAATCTTAGATATTTAATTAATATATAAATATTCTGGATTACAAAAAGGCCGCTTTTTCTTGAATTAAGCGGCTTTTTTTGTCGCAGGCCGATGATTTTGGAATATGCGATTATTGAAAAAGAAATAATTGATGGATTCGTAAAAAGCCGTCACTCCGTTGAAAAACGGAGTCCAGATGCTGCGTAACTACTCGAAAACGCTGGATTCCGACCCCGAAAAGGAATCCGGGACAGGCTGGAGTTTACCCGCCAGTTTTTGTGGAGGGTTTACCCGCCAATGTTTGTGGAGGGTTTATCCCGCATTTGATTCGGGGTCGGAATGAAGGAAAAAGAGCATTTTTGACTTTTTGCGAGTTCATCAATTAACAACCCAAAAAAATTGAAAATTAAAACCTCCTTCGCCTGAGTTAAAATAAAAAAGAAAAAGCGTCTATTCATCATTGCTAATGACAAATCGACGCTTTGAGTGATTCGTTGAGCTGATCAGACTTCCGTGACGGTAATTGCCTCCTGCTCACATACTTCAACGCAGCTTTCGCATCCGAGACATTCTTCTGCATTAACCGGCACAGATTTCTCATCCTGCATCTCGTAGACATCCACTGGACAAACTTCTACGCATTCTTCACAACCAATGCACTTTTCAGGATCAACCACTACTTCATAACCCATATTTCTTATCCTCCTGAATTATAAATATAAAAATAAAATTAGCTCAAAATCGCACCCTTTATGCCGTTTCAATAAAACCAGCGGATTATGTAACAAAGTATATTTGTGCTGTCAAGCTTTTTGTATTTTCCCTGAAAAACGTATGTCCTTCAAATGCGACTATAAATCATATTACTTACCAGTATCTTAAACACATAGACCTTTTTGAACATTTCTGATATGCAGAATTGATTATATTCTTTAAGCACCAAAAAAATTCTTAAAAACAATATTCAACTGCAGATATATCTTTCTAAAGTAGTCGTATTTAATTCTGCCATATGTAAAAAGACAATAGAAAAAACTATAAATAGAGTAAATTGAATAAGTTATATTCATTTTGCATTCTGTAATATAAGAAATATTATTTTCAAAAAAAATGTCTATCAATATAAAGATATTCTTTACACTTTTTTTGTCTGTTTTCGTAACCACTGTAGGCGTTGGAATTGTAACTCCGCTGCTCCCTGTTTATGCACACGAGCTTGGGGCAGGAGCCTTCCAGATTGGTCTTATCTTTGCAGCCTTTTCACTGACCAGGAGTATTTTTGTCCCTTATTTTGGGAAGCTTTCTGACAGGAAGGGCAAAAAGGTTTTTCTGGTAATGGGTCTTTTCACCTATTTCCTGGTTTCCATATTATTTATCTTCTCAAACAGCATTGAAATACTAATTCTACTGAGGCTCGGACAAGGATTCGCATCCGCGATGATACTTCCTGTTGCTCAAGCCTATATAGGAATGATAACACCTGAAAACAAAGAGGGACTGATAATGGGCCTGTTTAACATATCAATTTATGGCGGCCTGAGTGCAGGCCCGTTATTAGGCGGTATAGTTAAGGATTGGTTCAGTATTTATTTTTCATTCATGTGCATGTCTTTTTTAACACTCTCTGGTTTTTTTCTATGCCTTATATTTCTTCCTGCCGAAGAAAAATCAAATTTATATAGACAGAACAGTAACAAGTCCATAAGTTACATTAAACTTATTAGTAATCCTTTGATATTTTCGCTTTTTACCTTTAGGACATGTTTTACTACATGCATTGGCATTATTTGGACCTTTCTGCCTGTCTTGGCAAGCGTCAAGCTCGGACTCTCAAGTACTGCCATAGGATTCATTGTAATGATAAATGTTTTCTTGGCAGGTTTCCTTCAGGCTCCAATGGGGTACCTTGCTGATCGCTTCAGTAAAAAGATACTCACTCTGACCGGAGGTATATTAGCGACAATGGCCATACTTTATATGAACATAGCTTCAACCTTTTTTGAACTTATAATAGCAAATGCATTTATAGGTCTGGCAGGAGGAATATCTCTTCCTGCCATTATGGCCTTAGGGGTGATTGAAGGTCGTAAATTAAGGGCAATGGGATCCCTTATGGGGTTGCTCGCTCTGGCGCACAGTCTAGGCATGCTGGCCGGTCCTCTTCTCGCGGGAATATCAATCTCTCTTTTTTCTTTTGAAACTATGTTTTTTTTAGGTGCAACAGTCCTGATTATCGGAACAATAGTGTTTAGTTTGTGTCAGCAGGAAAATAAAGCGCTTAAGTAGTACTTTGCAAAAATAATGAATCATCTCGATTTTTTCGGCTGAAAAAAATTATTTTAGGAAAATTTAAATATGTCCAATTCATATGGCATTATAGAGGTTGATATGTTCCCCGAGGATGTTAACAGCCTGGATCATCCCTATGTTGTCCAGTTTAAAGAGATATTGGAAGAGGTTGCTGAAGAATATAACTGCAATCTGGTCAATTTTGATATTGAACATGGGATTGTGATGTTTTCTTTCGACAGCGAGGAACTCACAGCACAAATTTTAAATATTTTGCAGCATGAAAAATAGAATCAACCTTGACAATATTTCAATAATCCTTGTTCAAACACAGATCCCTGAAAATATTGGAGCTGTCGCACGTGCCATGAACAATATGGGGATTTATAGCCTTATTCTGGTTAAACCCAAAAATTATGATCTCCAGCGTGTATTGAAAACGGCAACCCATGCATCAGTTGATATGGTTAACCATATTGAAATCTATGAAGATTTAAAAGAAGCCCTTTCATTTTATGAATATGTAATTGGAACTACGGCCAGAATTGGTTCTCATCGCCCTGTACAAAGTCAACCACACGGCCTGGCACAAAATCTTATCAGGATATCACAAAACAACAAAGTTGCTGTTATTTTTGGTCCTGAAGACAGGGGACTTACAAATAAGCAGCTCAGTTACTGCCATCATATTGTAAATATACCAACAGCGAGCTTCTCTTCAATAAATCTCGCCCAGGCAGTGATGATAATCTGTTATGAAATCTTTATTGCTTCCCGCGATACAGAACAGAAATCCCTTCCCCGCCTTGCAAATCAATTTGAATTGGAAGGTATGTATGGACATCTCAAAGAAGTTCTAATGAAAATTGGTTTTATTAACCCCCAAAACCCGGAACACTGGATGTTTAACCTTCGTCGTTTTATGTCCAGAATGCCTTTAAGGGCAAGAGAAGTTCTCGTTATAAGGGGAATATGTCGTCAGATTGACTGGTATTCTGAACAGCTGGAAAAAATGAGAAAGAATAAAGAGTAATAAATAATTTCCGTATTTTCTTTTTTTAATATTAATTTCAAACAGGATAAAAAATTTCTTGAAGTCTTTTGGCATTTTTTACTGCAAATCCACTAAAATCATTATCAAAATAAATGTATCCCTCAAGGCCCCAGCCCCTAATCTTATTTGCCCATTCCTGCAATTCTGATTCTGAATATTCAGATGAATACAGCTTTTTTCCGCCATGAAGTCTTATATAAATAAAATCAGATGTTAAATTTTCATTATATGGATATTTTCCTGCGCTATCTGAAATACAGAATGCTATGTTATTTGCTTTTAGGATCTCAAAAAAATTATTTTCAACCCATGAAGGATGACGAATTTCAAAAACATGCCGATATGACTGATCTAACTGTTTACAAAAAATGGAAACGGTCTCATTATTAAAAATAAGGTTGGGTGGGAGTTGAAAAAGAATGGGCCCCAATTTATTTTTTAATCTCGAAGCTCTGGAATAAAGGATTTCCAGGGAATCTCTGCAATCTTTGAGGCGTTTAATATGTGAGATGAATCTACTAGCCTTTAGAGCATAAACAAAGTTTTGTGGACTCCCATCGTGCCATCTCTCAAATATCTCAGGCTTGGGAAGCCTGTAAAAAGTTGAATTCACTTCTACAGTGGTGAAATGCATGGAATAAAAATCAAGCCATTTGGAGACAGGAAGCCCTGAAGGATAAAACAGCTCTTTCCAATGCCTGTAATTCCAGCCTGATGTCCCGATTTTCCATTTCTCCGTCACATTTCTGCTCTTGATTTTACTCTACTATCATTAACCAGTTTTTCCAGTATCTTCTGGTAAGCCGGTTCAAAACCTTGCCATATCTGAAGACCAATACGTTTTTGGATTTTTAAAATTTCGTCAAGGATATGGTCGTTTGTCAATGGATTAATTAGAACCGCCCTTAAAACAACAATCTTATTGGGTCTGTATTGGGTAGATTCGAGGACAGTTCTTGATACAAACGTAGTATCGTCCATTCGCAAGGCCTTGTGCAATTTAATGTTCAGCCCGTTGATAAGATGATTTATCTTTCTAATATTTTGCTTTGCCTCTCTTGATTTTTCTTTTTTAGAGTAAGTTGTAGAAATGTTGGACCATTCCTTCAGTTGTTCTCTAGCGGCTTTTGGAATAAAACGATAGGTAAGTATAAAAAGCTCAGGCTGGCTAAAAGTTTCAAAATCACCCGATTTATCAAGTATTTGCTTTAAATAATCCGTCGATTTTCGAGCATGGCCAAAGAGAAGGGCATATCCCTGGCGGCCAATTATCTTAAGTGCAGCCCAGGCCTTGAGGCATGCGAAAGACCTGGAGCCTTCAACAGTGAAGCGTCCCATATCCACAGAATTCCTTCTGATTACATACTGAGAGGAATGTCTGATATAATTTAAGTCCTTCTCGCTTCTGAATAGAACAATACCCATCGACATAGGGCAATAGAGCAGTTTATGTGCATCTACAGATACCGAGTCAGCCCTCTCAATTCCCTTGAAAAGAGACCTGTATTCTTCTACCAGAAGGGCAGACCCACCCCAACAGGCATCAACATGGAAATGAGCATCAACATCTCTTGCTATTTGCTCCAGGATATCAAGGTTATCAATATTTCCGGTTTCTGTTGTTCCTGCAATGCCAACAATAGCAATTATTTTAGTACGTTCATTGCTCTTATCTTCTTCAAGGTCTTTTATTGTTTTCCGGAGTTCTTTGATATCAATACGATTACATAGATCTACCGGGATACTCAAAACATTTTCTTCTCCTATACCAAGCAGATTAGCAGACTTTTTTATGGAATAGTGTCCTCTCGCTGAAACGATGATTACGCCCTTTGAGTAACCATAATAACTAAGAGCCCTGTCGAGCCCGGCAACGCGGCATCCGGGGAAACCTCCTTTTTGAGGGAAGGCCTTTTCTCGAGCAACCAAAAGTGCCGTCATGTTTCCGATTGTTCCATCTGATGTGATATTCCCTAACGCAATACGATGGTTCTGAACATTCCTTTCATAGAACCTATCCGTTCGCTGAAAAATAAGGCGATGAAGCCAGGAAAGGAACTCCCTTTCGACAAAACTGGAAGCCTTAGCAGTTTCAATTTTGACCTGATTTTGATTCAGAGCAGCAATAATCATTTCAAGAAGGATCATAAAATAAGGAATGGCACTGGTCATGTGACCTATGTAATAAGGACTGCCAACCTTTACGGAGTGATGTATAACTTTATCTTTTATCTCTATGAGAACATCCTTGATCAACTTGGGATTATCAGGGATTGAGGTTTGATCAAAAATCATGCTGAGTTGAGGCAATGTTATGCTGCTGTGAATGCCGCCTCTTTCCTGGAATAGATGGTGTATAATTTCAAGAAGCTGATGCCCGAACTCGATAAACTTGTCAGGTGAATCCGGCATGATAAACAGTTTTTTCAGATATTCCAGGTTGGTGTCAACTTTTTTGTATGTATCAATCATAGGCTTATTTCTAAAGGCCTCTCCGGAAATTTTAGGCTCCCTGCATCACGGCTTAGCCGGGTAAGGTTACTTTAAAGGAATAGCCAGCATACGCTCAACTGCATTCTTTGCCTTGAGCCTAATCTGTTCCGGGACCTTTACTTCTGGTTTAAGGTCTTCCAGGGCCTGCAGAATATCCTTCAATCCAATCTTTTTCATATCTTTACAAATCATATTCGGATCGGCTGGAATAAATAGTTTGCCTGGATTTGCCTTTGTGAGAGGGTGAATGATCCCTGCCTCTGTGCCAATGATAAATTCCTTTTTACTGGAATTTGCAGCATAGGCTAACATGCCCGAGGTACTCTTAACTTCATCGGCCAGATCAAGGACCTGGGGTGAACATTCAGGATGGGCAAGAAAAACTGCTTCCGGATAATCCTTCTTAACCTTTAAGACTTGTTGAACGGTTAAATTATCATGTATGGGGCAATATCCTTCCCAGTAATTCACATCCCTGCTTGTATTTCTTTTGGTATACCTTGCAAGATTTTTGTCAGGCGTCATCAGAATTTTTACAGATGAGTCAACAGAATTAACAACCTGAATTGCATTAGCCGAAGTGCAACACAAATCACTTTCAGCCTTAACATCAGCGGTTGTATTAACATAACTAATTACAACGGCATCCGGCATTTCTTTTTTTCTCTTCTGCAAATCCTCTGCCGTTATCATATCGGCCATTGGGCATCCTGCCTCTAATACAGGTAGTATAACCTTCTTGTTGGGGCTTAAAATAGAAGCGGTCTCCGCCATAAAATGGACACCGCAAAAAATTATCACTTCTGCATCGGTCTGTGAAGCCTTGATAGAAAGTTCGAGTGAGTCACCGCATAGATCTGCAATATCCTGTACCTCAGGTGGTTCGTAATTATGACATAACAGAATTGCGTTTTTCTTGTGCAGCAGATTCCTTATTTCGTCTTGAATGGCCATCATATAATTTTTCCCAGAAAAATATTATTGTTTCATTGACTTACCTAAACATGAGAATGTATATACATCTTAGTTTTAAGAATACAATTTTGTTACTGCATAAGCAAATCATAATTTATTAACAGGTTTATGTTATCAACCAAATGAGTATAATATCAACAAATATTGAACCCTGTTCGATATAATTAACTTTTGTTTAAAAAGTCAAGAGCTTTGCTTATATTACCTTGAGCATGGATAACGAAACATCATTCCCTGTTCAGCAAACGACTGAAATTCAAAAGTTTCCAATACAAACAATTCTTTAATCATGTAATTTAACGTACATTCATCAGAAAGTTAAATATGTTATGCCTGCCAAATCAACCAGTAAAAATAATAAGCATCTTATTAACTACTTAAGGCTTTCAGTCACTGATCGTTGTAACCTACGCTGTATTTACTGCATGCCCAGCGAAGGACTTAAATTTATGCCGCACAGTAATATTTTGTCATATGAAGAAATGCTATATATTGTTCAACTTGCCGTCACCACTGGAATCCGAAAAGTTAGACTTACTGGTGGTGAGCCTTTGGTTCGCAAAGGCATTATTGGCTTTCTCAAAAGACTAAATAAAATTGAAGGCTTAGAAGAAATAACTCTCACGACAAACGGTGTGCTGCTTAAACGATTCGCTGCCGATATAAAGGAATGTGGCATTAAGCGTATAAATGTGAGCATGGATTCCCTGAAGCCTGAACGTTTTTTTTATATTACCAAACGTGACTATTTTGAACAGGTCTGGGAAGGAATAAGGGAGGCTGAGAGATTAGGCTTTTATCCCATTAAAATTAATGTTGTAGCAATAAAGGGATTTAATGATGATGAAATACTTGATTTTGCCAGGTTAACCATTGATAAGCCTTACCACATCCGTTTTATTGAATTCATGCCCGTAGGAGAAGAAATTGGATGGAGCTATAACAGATTCATTTCAACAGGTGAAATCTACGATACAATTAAGCAGTTAAGCGACTTGAAACCTGTCACGTCATTAGCCCTGGATGGCCCTGCAGAGAGATTTATTTTAGAGGGGGGCAAGGGAGAAATTGGTTTTATTGGAGCACTCAGCAACCATTTCTGCGACAAATGCAACAGGATGAGATTAACTGCCGAAGGCCGGCTCAGGGGATGTCTTTTCTCTGACGAAGAGATTGATATCAAAACGCCGCTAAGAGAAGGCAAAAGCGATTCCTATCTTTTTAAACTGTTCAGGCTTGCTGGAGAGAATAAACCCGGACACCCTGAATTAATGGCGCCTGAACGAAGAAAATGTGCGAGGAATATGAGCAGTATAGGTGGATAGTACGGAAGCGGACATATTTTTAATTTCAATAAAAACCTTAAAATACAGGTTGCTTTCTAATAATCTGGCTTATAGCCTCTGCTGCCGCCTTAGTTTCTTTAATAACTGTGTTCATTTTTTCATCATCCAGGCTTGCCTTAAATCCGACAACCCAAATAGCAGAAAGAAGTCTTCTGTGACCTATGATAGGAGCAGCGACAGCCCTTACACCAAGGATATATTCCTCATCATCGGTGGCATATCCATTTTGCCTTACATTATTTATTTCCTGAAGATATTCTGCAGGATTGGTAATTGAATTTTCTGTATATCGGGGAAGTCCTTTTCCCCACAGGAATTTCCTGGCCTGTTCATCTGCCATCCACGCCATAAATACCTTTCCAGTCGCTCCGGCAAGGACAGGTATCTTTGTCCCAACAGGCGTAGTGATCTTTAGGTCCTGCCTTGACTCTACTACATCGAGTATTGTAACGTGTTCAGAGTTTAATACACCAAGGCATACCGACTGTTGAGTCCTGTCCATAAGGTCTTCCATAATTGGCCTTGCCAGATCTCTCAAATCAATTTGAGAATAGGCCTTTCTGCTCAGATCAAAAAGTGTAAAACCCAGTTTATAGCGTTTCGTGCCATCATCCCTGACGACCGCGCCTATATCCTCCAAGGCTGAGGTTATTCCATGAACAGTACTTTTACTTATCTTTAATCCCCGTGAGAGTTCGGTTACCCCTAAACCATCCTCACTGTCGGAGATGAGCCGCAATATCTGGAATGCCTTCTTTACGGAAGGTGCTTCATATTTTTTCGCCATTGTTCACCATATTGAATAATTTATTAAATCCTAAAATTTTTCTCTACCCATTGTCAATACAAATTTACGTGCTTGGTTAATTGATAATAGTATAGCATTATTATGATAGAGTTATTTTCCGCTTGACAATGGTAGTGTTTATGCTAAACTGCCGAAATATACTGTTCATAATAACGAACTGGTCGCTTTTTTCTGAAAACCTAATCTTAGAAAAAGCATTCTAACTTATTTTATTTGTGGGGAAGACTCGAGATGGATTTTTACACATTTGTAGAAGAGCCTTTACTATGGGCTGTTTTTATAATTCTGGCAGTTGCCATTTTCTGCAGACTATCATTTTTCTTCTATTCCATCATAAAAAGCGCCAGACATAAAGATTCTCAATTTGGATATATCGCCACCATATCAGTACGATCCCTTGCACCTTATCACAAGGGAACCCTGAAAATGCCTTTATACGCTGCACTTCGCTACATATTTCATGTATGTCTCGTTGTTGTACCAATATGGTTAAGCGGACATATAAGCCTTTGGGAGGATTCCAGACTCGAAATTTCGTGGACCGAAATACCTGACGAATTGGCAGACTGGATGACCATTGTACTAATAGGCCTTGCCATATGGTTTATCATTAGACGTTTTCTTTTCAAAGAAATTCGAGCAAAATCTTCAGCAAGAGACTATACCATCATACTAATCACTGCCTTGCCTTTTTTGACCGGATACTTCCTGACACACGGCACTATAGATTCAATACCTTTTTTTGGTGAAAATATTACGTTAATTCATATGTTAACCGGTGAGGCAATGATACTTATGGCTGCGTTTCTCTTTTGCAGAACTCGCATGAATACAGAAAAATGTGTGGGCTGCGCCTCATGTGAAATACAATGCCCAACTGGAACACTTGAAACAAAGGACGATATTACATTAAAACAGCGCATTTTTACATATTCCCATTACCAGTGTATTTGTTGTGGCGAATGTGTGAAAACATGCCCGGAAGATGCGGCAGAATTGAGACATGAGGTGAGTATCAGAAGATTTTTTCAGACAGGGAAAAAGCAGGAAATTAGGGCAGTAGATCTCAAGGCATGTGAAAGATGCGGTGCCCTCTTTGCCCCTGTGCCTCAGATGGAGAAAGTTGGCAAGACATTTGAGAATGACTATTTACGTTTTTGCCCTATTTGCAGAAAAGCAAACATTGGCGACTATATTAAAACTCTATCGCCCTGGCATAACAAATCTAAATCATCAAATAAACAGGCTGCTTAATTAAATTACAATTAGCAATAGACACATTTTTGCAGTTATAGGCCAGATGTTAGGACATATAACTTCATGTTCAGCGTTCAGACTTCTACTCATACCATTAGATCTCTTTTAAAGCCTGAAACACTTCATTCGCATGCTGTTCCAGATGTTCAGCAATAACTTCCGAGTCAACAGGATCAATATATCTGTAACTGTTCAACTGTGAGTTAAGCATAGTATTTATCTCGTTGAGCTCCATTCCCTTGAGCACATGCCTCACCATATCTCTCGAATAAGGAGGACACATACCTTTTGACTCCTGAACTCTTAGGCCTTCAAGAAGGCCCTCAACAACAGGTAGAGGCGTTATGGAATCAGCCCACACGGGCTTTCCCATACCCTCATCTTTGTCAATACGCATCTTGAACGTAATGCTAAGAAAAAAAAGCACAAGGGCCTTTAATGGATCAATGAATTCTCTTTCATCAGAAAGCACAAGAGGACCATATCCTCTTACAGTAATTAGCCTGACATCCGCTTTATTTTCCTCGAACTTTGCAACAAAATCACCAGCTCCGTTGTGCCAGGGAAAGATTTGTTCATATGTCTGAACATTATAATATAAAGTCAAGATCTTGCTGGCATGTTTTATAACGCCATAAGCCTGTTTATCAGTTGCAAACCTGTACCCGCTTTGTAAATCCCATATAACTATTCGTTCTCCTCCGTCGTCATCCTTCTTTACATGCCATTCATGATAGTCTTCAAACCATTCGAACAAGGAAATCACAACTGTGTCATTTATTCCTCCTCTCTCTACCCCTATCACACCCTTAAGATACATATCAGGAATGTAATTAATATCCTGATTTAGCACCTGATTAAGCTTCTCAATTGTCTCATATTCTAAAGCCATCTGGGCCTTAGCTTCGGATGTAAGGGCCATGCTGGTGCCTAATTTTATATTATCTCCACCGCCAAAGATCTCAACACTCCCTATCTGATATAATGTTCCATATTTTTCATAACGTATAATAATCCTTTCAATATCACTTATTTCCAAATCCCTGCGCCATAACCTGCCAAGTATTCTGATTATTGAGGCACCGCTCTTTTGAAGAATGAAATTTTTTATAGCAGCAAAATAGTCTTCCAGCAGCATAAATGGATGAGGTTGAAATGGATTTAGAAGGAAAGGACGTTCAAGCATCTCCTTATTTAAAAGGACATCACCCTGAGCAGATGCAAACGAATATGTTATTTCCATAATATATAGTACCTCCAGAATAATTCTATATTGTATTTTGAAATACTGCTGTGTTATTAATGCCTGTAATTACCTTCTTTCATCCCTTGATCCAAAATGAACCTGTCACCCATTTGCCACCATCCTATCACTGAATCAAACCTTTTGTATTTGACATCTTCCCGAACCTCAATTTCTCTGATTACGTTCCCCAGGGCTGAAGCATGATGTATTATCAGGGGTACACTGTGTGGCGGAAGAATATCGTAGACAAGGTCATACCTAGATATTACCTTATTAATGCCTGCCATTATCTCATCACTATCCCATGGAGTCGGATGAATAAACCCGTGAACAGCTCCATCGCTTTTTGAATAGCCAAATTGAAAAGGAAATTCTTTCTTCAGCCTCCTCATTAACTGTATGGCCTTGATATTGGTTTCAAGGTCTGTTCCTTTGTTGAGATTTTTTAGAATCAGGTCATTAAAAGATTCGAAGCCAACTGATGTCAATATAATGACCAAACGCATCTGTCTGGCCTTTTTCAGTGATATCCTGAGATATTTCTCAGATGATACTAACCAGTCTGCCCTTAGAATTAAATTAATCTGTGACAACGCTATTTCCTGTTCAATCGTTGCATCTAAAAGTGCCGGAAGACCAGGAAGCGGATTTTCATTTATCAATTCAAATGGAATCTTTCTTCCATCGAGCATCTCCGGAAGTTTCTTTATCTGATCTATTACGGTATCAATTTTTAGCACTCCATGAAAGCCTTTATCAACAGCCACATCGCAAAAGCTACAACCTCTTGAGTAAATATTTACCTTAAGTCCCCTGCCATTGTCTAAGAAGACAGGGTAGTCTATCTCCAACTCCAGCTCATGTGATGCATAGGGACAACCAATTTGCTGCAAAACCTGACCAGTAGTGATTTCCATCTTGACAAGTGACCCTTCACGTAGACGATATATGTTGTCCCACTGTATTGTATTAAGGAATTTCTCATCCCATGGCTTTTTGGGATTTTTAATTATCTCTCCATTTTTTCCCCTGTAAATTAAGCCTGAGGTCTCATACATTTGCTCGGTGTTTATATTATTCAAAAGACTGATTGCCTGCTCAGCCGGGCCATGAAGTGCAAGGGAGAAATGAGTGGAAAGCCCCTTAAATCGATGTTCATAGTTAAAATGGTCTTTTTCACCTATGAAGTCCACATCAGCCTGAGGACCTGCCAGGATGGTGAACCATCCCTCCTCTGTAAGATCCTTTGCAAATGAGAATAAATCTTCTCTACCATTTAAGCATGAAAAACCTACTACTCGATCATCATTTGATAAAACTTCATTGATTGCTCCCTTTAAAACAGACTTGTCGTCTTCCCTTGTTACTGCAATTACAATACATTCATATTGGGTGTTTTCTTCAATAATTGTCGCCGACATCTGTGGTCCCAGTAGACCATAGGATTCACCATCCACATAAGCGGATATAATGACCATCTTTTTTCGATTTACAGGAGAACTGATTGAAGTCATATTTTTTTCTCTAATTTAAGGATATGCAATTTGTGCCAATTATGAATGAAAAATAAACTTCGATACTAATTTTGTTTTTATATATACTTAAATAGATTTCATATTGCATGGCTTATGTAAAGCCATTTTTCGTATCCCTTTCTTGTCTCTATTTGAATTTGAGAGGATCTTTAAAAGATATCCAGAATGAATAGACACTCTGCTCATAATTTTATTGACTAAAAGGTTTATAAAATCAATATGAAGCTAACAATTCATTCTACTGAAAAGCCATACCTCACCGAAATTTGAATAGAACATTTATTTAATCTTCAGTTAAACTTCAATTATTTTCCATTCTTATATTTTGAAAAATATAAGACAAATCACATTACCCTTCAACTATCCTCCTTACATTACAAGATAATTTTCATGTATTACATTCAACAGATTATGCATTTCTAAAATGCCATAAAAAACAGAAAGAATATTTTTCTTGACAAATAAATGAAATAGTCTAAAATTTTAAAAATGGAGTTCACGGTAGTGAACAGCTTGCCTGTCATATAGAGCTTGCGTGCCTATGTGTTGTGGGTAGTGAGTTATTAAGCTTACTTTAGTTCATAATAATGAACCGGCTAAGCCTTTTTGGCTCGGGGAAGTGTAAGTTATACAGTTTATGCAGCCCTCCTTGTTCGTCATAATGAACGCTGTTTATATAGCATCTAATAAAGGTTGGGCTAAATTACTGTTTTGCCTTACCGCACTTACCCCACTATCCAATGAAGGCCGAGAGCATAAAATTTTTCTCTTATAATAGAATAGAAAGGAGAATGTTATGGAACAAGAAAAAGTAGGATCAACTATCGAATCTTTGCGAGCTACAAGGACTTATGGCAAATTCAGATGCCATAACCCGACATGCATGGAAAGACTCGAGCCCAAAAAGGGCCAGAAGACAATCAAATGCCCTACATGCGGCATGGAATTCCGGGTTGCATGGGTAAAAGATGGCTTTCCAAGAATCCGAGGCCCGGTTTGGGAAGTGAATAGGAAAGTCGCTGAAGAAGCATTCGAAAGAAAGATGAAGGCCAAAGAAGTTATGGAAAAAGAAGCACTAAAAGATAATAAAGGTAAAGATAATAAGGAGGGAAAGTAATATGACTTTAAAAAGAAAGATTGCTTATATAGATCTCTCCACGGGTGATATTGAAACCAAGGTTATTCCTCTTGATATCAGGAAAAAATTCATCGGAGGCAGAGGGTTAGATGCTTATCTGCTCTATAATCACACCAAAAAGGGTTGTGATCCGATTGGTCCGGATAATACACTCATGGTGAGCGGCGGTTTTCTTTGTGCAACCTGTGCATCCGCAACAGCCCGAACGCACGTGATGGCAAAATCACCTTTGACAGGACTTTTGGGCAGCTGCAATATGGGCGGTTTTTTCGCACCTGAGATGGCCTGGGCCGGTTTTAATCACCTTGTCATCAAAGGTAAGGCCAAGCACCCCGTATATTTATATATTCACAATGGTGAAATTGAAATCCGCGATGCACGGGATATTTGGGGTAAAAGCGTTACAGATTCCCAGTGGGCCATAAGGGACGATCTCGGAGATCAGGAAGTAAAAAGTATGGTTTGCGGACCTGCTGGTGAAAACCTCGTTGCCTTCGCCAATGTCATGACCGGTATAAAGAATGCCGGCGGTCGTACTGGAATGGGATGCGTCATGGGTTCCAAGAATTTGAAGGCGGTTGCTGCCAGGGGTACTATGGATATAGATATAGCACATCCGGAAGAAGCACTTGAGTTCAACAAAAAATTCATTGAACATATCACAAGTGCAAAGGTCAACCAGACCCAGGGAGCACTTGGAACTCCATTTATCTGGGGTGCCACCAACTCCTGGGGCGGTATACGGTGCAGAAACTTCCAGTACAATCAATGTGAGTATGCCGATGATATGGAGCCGGAACGCATTGATGAAATTTGTGAAGAGACAATGGGGCCATACCATATGACAGGGTGCTTCGCATGTCAGGTTCACTGCCGCGCCCAGTATAAGATCCCATCCGGCCCTTATGCAGGTCGATATGAAGAAGGTCCGGAATATACCTCCCAGGGGGCATTCGGCGGTGAGACAGATACTCCCAGAGCCCTGACCGTTCTTGTCGGCAATCATCTTGTTGATCAGTACGGTATGGATAATCTGGAGACAGGAAGTATTATATCCTGGGCCATGGAACTATATGAACTCGGCATTATAGACAAAAAGCAGACAGACGGTCTTGATTTAAGCTGGGGCAACGATGATTCTGTTATAGAAATGATAGATCGTATATGCTATCGCAAGGGATGGCTTGGTGATACCCTTGCAAAGGGAGGCGTACAGGCTTCCAAGGTAATAGGAAAGAACTCCTTTGATTACCTTATTCAGGTCAAAGGCATGAGCAACCTCCACTCGGATGAAAGAGGGACTCCAGGCCTTGCTCTTAATATCGCTCTCTCATCAAGGGGTTCTGATCATCTTAGGAGCCGTCCGGCTATCGACCTCTATCATCTGCCCGAAGATGTTCTGAGGAAAATTTACGGCACCCCTGTTCCTTATGACGGACCTTTAAGTTCCGAGCATACTGAATACGTTGGTAAGCCATGGCAGGTATTCTGGCAGGAAAACTGCTATATGGCTGTTGACTGTCTGGGAATTTGCAAATACCACACCACATTCCTTGGCGCCACCCTGCCCAACTTCGAGGACTGGCCCAAGGTACTTTATTACAATACCGGTATTGAAATGACTCCAAAGGATATATGGGATGTGGCCGAGCGATGCAATAACATGGAGAGACTCTTTAACCTGCGCGAAGGACTGACGAGGGATGATCCTGAAAAGGGAGACGTGCTCAATCATCGTTACCATGACGAACCTACAAGACGTGGTGCTCCGGAAGTTGTCGGAAGGGTGATAGAAAAGGACAAATTCCTCCAAATGCGTGCAGAAGTTTATCAGCACAAGGGTTGGGATGAAAACGGTATTCCCACACCCGAGACCCTGAAGAGACTCGGCATCGATAAAGAGCCGTCCCATATGCTGTAATTTGAAATGAGAGGAGAAAAAAATGTCTAAATTTTTACAGATAAACTATCAGAAATGTACCGGTTGCCGGCTCTGTGAACTCGTATGCGCCGTGTTCCATGACGGCAAATCCAATCCGGCCAGAAGCCGCGTTAAAGTCATGAAATGGGAGTCCGAGGGTCTCTATATCCCGATGTCCTGTAATCATTGTCAGGATGCCCCCTGCATGAATGTCTGTCCGGTTAAAGCCATTTACCGGGACGAAGAACTTGGTGCTGTCACAGTAGACTACGATATCTGCATCGGCTGCAGATCCTGTGTGGCAGTTTGCCCATTCGGGGCCATGTCCTACAACATTATCGACAACCAGGTATTCAAGTGCGATTTCTGTGGTGGTGATCCCCAGTGTGTTCGCTTCTGCGATATGAAGGCTATTGACTATGTAGAAGCCACAGATGTAAGCATCGATAAAAAGAGGGAGGCTGCGGCAAAATTGTCCAAGGCGACTAAGGAGGCGGCAACTCTTTTTGCAGAAATGTAAACTTTGATAAATTGCCTGTTCGGAATTTATTAGCAAATTAAAAAAGAGGGATTCGGTTTAAACCGAATCCCTCTTTTCATTATGTTTATTATAACAGCATCTTCAAACAGATTAATTTTAAATTGAATTCTATCCTCCTGAAAGCAAACGCGTAATATAAATATCGTCACCATCTTTCACCCCTTTTTCAAGCTCTTTAGGATAGGCGCTTTCACCATTCACATAGATCTCGAACAGATGATTCAAGTTACCCTTTTTATCAAAGATATGTTTTCCAAATTCAGGGTATTTCCCGGCAATATTCTTGAGGCATGCTCCTACCGTATTACCTTCACCCTCTATTATGCGTTCACCATTGGTATATTGAACATGGGATTGATGTAAATGAACTTTTACACCCAAAGTTTACTCCTTTCTTTCTATATTACCGCAATGAATACATTGCGGATTTCTATTAATTTTGA
This sequence comes from Deltaproteobacteria bacterium, assembly GCA_036733345.1. Lineage (GTDB taxonomy): Bacteria > Desulfobacterota > DSM-4660 > Desulfatiglandales > Desulfatiglandaceae > JAFGMQ01. The sequence goes on from DAINAR010000011.1 coordinate 17,122, forward strand.
ACTCCTTGAAGGTCATATCTAATCCATCAAAATGAAGAATCCTGTTCTCCAATAATTGCCCCACACCTGTTATATATTTAATCACCTCTGTAGCCTGGATAGCACCAATAACGGCAGGTGCCACTCCCATTACCGGAGATTTTTCTTCAGGTACGGGACCTTTATACATACACATCAAACATGCAGTTTTATCCGGAATAACAGTCATGGCCCTTCCCTCAAAACCCCTGACAGCCCCATAAAAGAAAGGGATCTTTCGCTTGATAGCTACTCTGTTCAGTAGATACCTGGTTTGAAAATTGTCCATGGCGTCTACAATCATATCACATCCCTCAACGACCTTAGAAAGGTTATCTTTATCTATCCTGTCATTGACGGTATCTATATTTATGCTAGGGTTAAGTCTTGAGAGTTTGTCAAATGCTGAATCCACCTTTTTTCTGCCGATATCCCCGTCCCAGTGTAGTATCTGCCTGTTTAGGTTGCTTATGTCCACCACATCATAATCAACAATCCGTATTGTGCCTATTCCAGCTGCGGCCAGGTAGAAAGAAACCGGCGAGCCCAGCCCTCCTGATCCTGCGATTAATACCTTTGCTTTTTTAAGCCTTTCTTGACCTTTCATCCCTATTTCTGGGATCAGGATCTGTCTATCATATCTTTCTCTCTCCCTTTTAGTCAGCATAAATACTCCAATAATAGACAAAACTATTTTGTAAAAATAAACACGATTTTATACAAATCAATATTAGAGTTAATCTTAATTTGCTCAAAGGAAAATGCAGAAAAATAACGACATGTCATTCTTATATGGTGGAAACAAAAACCTCTTTAAACATCCTTTTGCTTAGTATGACTTCCCTAATTAAACCAAATGGATTTTTACTACTTTAACCAACGAAACACTTTATTTGTCCAGAATATCCGAGTCTTCATATATATTCCCTATCACGACGAGGAGATGAGGCTTCCATGGCAAATGAATTCCCCTGTAATCATAGACGCAAAAACCTGCTTCATTCTCATTCCATTTGACAATATGTGTCGATTGCGGAATTCCTATCCTTCCGCATGTATCGTCTACGATATCACCTTCATAAATCTCATATCCATTCATATCATGCAATCCAGTAAATTGCTGAACCTCACACGAATCCAGTTTCAGGAGGCCTGTTTCTTGAGGATTACCTTTATACCAAATACCTGAAATTTCATTTTTAATAAAATCAATATGTTGAACTTCAAACATCTGTTTTCTGTTCCAGCTCCATGCCCTTAATTTTAGGTACTTCACAATTATTAACCTCCTGCAAAAACAAAAACGGATGCTGGAAATATTTTTAGGAGAAAATCTGACCCTTAATTTCCTTTTTATAACCGCTCGTTTTTTTAAAAAGGATAAGCGATATAAAATTAATGGTCAAGCTGTAAAGGGCTAATCATCTAAAATTATTAAGGCACTTAAGAAGATAAAAACAAATCAATAATGTTTAGAAAACAGGTGATTACAAGGAGCGTTTGGGCTTGAAAATTCAATATTTTGTTTGACATAAAATGTAAAATTCCTTACGTTTCAAATGACATCCCATAAAATTTTGGGTTGAGATAGAAAACTCACCTGAAAAACTTTAAAATTATGTCTTCAACAGCCGGCCTCTTGTCATCTTGTCTGACTCCGGAATGAAAGCAGCTTAGGATCTTGCTTAAGTATGCAATTGCTGGATAATGAGAATAATCAGACTCCTGATACTGGCCGACTGAATATTTTTTGAGTATCAGCCATGGAAATAAACAGAATCGAATTAATTTCTATAGGAATAGATGTAGGTAGTTCGACCAGTCACCTGGCCTTTTCAAAGCTCATATTAATTAGGGACACCAAATCGGCCACTCAGCGTTTCCTGATTAGGGAAAGGAAGATTATCCATGAGGGAAAAATAATTGATACACCCTTACTTGATGACAAAACCATTGATACTGAAAGACTAACCACCTTTTTTAGGGAAGAATGTAATAATGCAGGGATAGACCCTGATGATATTCAGACCGGCGCGGTGATTGTCACAGGGGAGACGGCCAAAAAGCAGAATGCTCCACAGATAGCAGAGGCATTATCCAATGATGCAGGTAAATTTGTTGCGGCGACAGCAGGCCCAAATTTCGAGAGCCTTCTGGCTGCAATGGGTTCAGGCGCGACTGCAAGATCTAAAGAGCTTAATAAAACAATAATATCCTGCGATATAGGTGGCGGCACTTCAAACCTTGCCATATCCCAAAATGGTGATGTTCTCTCAACAAGCTGCGTTTCAGTAGGAGGCAGGCTGATTGCCCTGGATTCGGAGGGAAAAATTACCCGGCTTAATGATCCGGCAATTCATGTTATGAAGGAAATTGGCCTGGATTACAAAATTGGAGATAAAATCCCACAAGAGGATCTTGAAAAAATTACATCAAAATTGTCTGAAGTATTATTTGAGGTTATGACGGGTCCGGCAAATTCCTCTCTTGCAAAGAAACTTATGGTGACTGAGGACCTGAATTTTCCGAAAACAATTGATGAATATGTTTTCTCAGGAGGAGTAGCAGAGTTCATATATGGGAGCCAGGGAGATTACAATGATATTGGAAAACTTCTTGCTGATAATATAGTTGCTCTGATACCCACTTTAAATACGCCTGTTTTTGAGCCTGTTAATAAAATTAGAGCAACCGTTATAGGAGCCGGGGCATACTCATTATCCATTTCAGGTTCATCCGGGTTTATGGACGAAAAGCTTACTTTTCCCATAAGGAATATCCCCGTGCTCAGGGTGGATGTTGAGGAATCACGACTCAGTGCAGAACATATCATTTCAGAGATAAATACCGCATTTCGAAAATTTGATTTAATCGAAGGGCAGGAGACTGTTGCCCTCTATTTTAAGGACCCGGTGCGGGTTAACTACCCTGATTTAGAGTTATTTGCAAAATCTATTGAAACAGCGCTAAGCAATTCAATTGCAAGGGAGACCCTGGTTATTCTCATCTTCGAAAAGGACATAGCATGCAGCGTGGGAAATGTAATCAGGCGTGAAACCAGTTTAAAAAGGAATCTGCTGTCACTGGATGAATTATCATTGAATGATGGAGATTGGATTGATATCAGTGAACCTTTAGTCGGTCGTCAGGTATTTCCGGTTACAGTAAAATCTCTTGTTTTTCCTATTAATGAATAATTATTTGAATGTTTCTTGATTGGGGCGAAGTCGCGTTCCAATACAAGGCATTATTTTTTTGATTTTTCTCTAAGCCTCATATGGATATCTTTGCCTTCTCACCACTTTAAATACGTCATGCTCAGAAATGCCTTAACCCAAGCAGAGCCATCCTTTCGCAATTTCAAATCATAGTCAAATCTCTATCTGAACTTTCCCTTTTTTTGTCCCCTTTAAAGTCGATATCATTGCAAGTATTGTGTTTTTAAACATTTCAGATGTGAATGAGTTAAGAGGTAAAGCAATACCGTCAACTTTTACTGAAACAGGAGGATTCAGCGATACACATTTGTCAATTGACTCATTCTTGCTTACTATTTCTTTTGCAAGATTATAGCAAGTTTCATATCCGCATGCGCCGCAATCTAAATTAGGTAACTTAAAAGCTTCTGACATTGCAATGAATGCAATCTTATTAATATGTTCTTGATTATTAATCTGAAAATCAGCAATATCTTCCTTGAAACTGGCAGTAGCTACCTGCAGCCCATCTAATAATTCATTTTCTTCGTTCTTATCTCTCAAGCATACGATCTTTGGGAATGTCTTTTCGTTCTTAAAACCTTCAATAAATACTATATCCGAATCAAATAAAGCAAGCATATCCTCAACTGATTTATTGCCTTGCAGCAATATTTCTGACTCGTTTTGAGAAACAGCCCAAATCATTTTTACATGAGGTTTATATCTGGAGGAGTCTGTATCAGGAAAATTCATTTCACCGGAAACATGTTTAAGAATTCCGACACTAATTCCCTGTTGAGATAGTTCCTGAGACAGCTTTACTCCCAATGTTGTCTTTCCGCTTTTTTTGTATCCAGTAATACCGACAACTTTCATCTTTGATTCTCCTTTGGTTTTTTATCATTTAAGAAATTAAAAACTGTGCAAAATAAAAATCGTTGAAAGCATATTAAAAATTAAAATTTCTTTAATCCTGTTAAAATAATCCTAGATGCCAGAAAGGCAATATATAAATAAATATTCACTCCTGCTGCATGCTGTAGGCATTCCCATGATCTTCCCAGCTAGATAATATAATTGTGATCATACAATAATCTGAAGTCAAACATTACAATTTAATAATCTTTGGATCATAGTAAGGTTAACTCTCTGTTTTATAATATTCGGTAAAGTCACAGGTGAAAACTGTATATAAAAAATAGGGAGGCAAAATGCTATGGAAAAGAAAAACAAATTTATGAGAGCTATGGTTGTGTTATGTATTTTCGTGAGCTTATTTGCATTCAGTACTCAGCTGGCAACAGCATCAAAAAATACATCAACCCAGATGGTTCCTGGAAATTTCAGTGAACTTGCCCAAAAGGCAAAACCAGGAGTTGTTAATATCCGGACAGTCAAAACAGTAAAAGATGGAGGTCGCGTATATCGGCATTTTTTTGGAAATCCATTTGGCAAAAATGATCCTTTCAAGGATTTTTTTTCTCCATTCCAGGAGGGAGGGCCTTCTAGAGATTTCAAACAGCAGAGTCTAGGCTCCGGCTTTGTAGTTGACAAGGCGGGTTACATAGTAACAAACAATCATGTTATTGAAAGCGCAGATCAGATAAATGTAAAGCTTGCTGACGGCAAGGAGTATGATGCCAAACTGGTAGGGAGAGACCCCAAGACAGATCTGGCATTGATAAAGATAGAAGCATCCGGCGGTTTAACAGCCCTTGAAATGGGAGATTCGGATACTCTTGAAGTTGGCAAGTGGGTAGTGGCGATTGGAAGCCCTTTTGGGCTTGAACAGACCGTTACTGCCGGGATAGTGAGTGCCAAAGGACGGACTATTGGGGCCGGTCCGTATGACGATTTTATTCAGACAGACGCATCAATCAATCCAGGCAACTCTGGTGGTCCGCTCATCAATATGGAAGGAAAGGTTGTAGGTATTAACACAGCAATTATCGCAAATGGACAGGGTATTGGGTTTGCTATCCCCGTCAATCTGGCCAAGGGAATAATTGAGCAGCTAAAGAACGGTGGAGCAGTCAAACGGGGATGGCTGGGTGTAGGTATTCAGGATATTTCGCCTGAACTGGCCGAATACTATGGGCTGAAGGACACAAAAGGTGTGCTGGTAACCCATGTATATGAAGGAGATCCTGCTGATAAGGGAGGAATAAAAACCGGAGATATTATTACCGCAATAAATGAGAAGGCCGTTTCTTCCAGCCGTGAACTGTCCCGAATTATTGCAGAGGCTGGAACTGGAAAGCGAGTCGCTATTTCCCTGATCCGTAATGGAGAAAATCTGAACGTTTATGTGGAGCTCACCAAACGAAATGATGAAGAGCTGGCAGATAATAAAAAACCCGGAGATACTGGAAAATTTGGACTTAAACTTGCGGAACTCACTCCGGATCTCGCTCGGCGCACAGGCTATTCTGACGAGGAAAAGGGAGTCGTTGTCATTGATATTGAGGCGGGAAGCAAAGCAGAGACAGCAGGCATTCAGCGGGGTGATCTCATCAAAGAGATCAACCATGTTACTGTGGCTGATTTGAAGGACTATAAAAATCAGCTGGACAAAATAAAGAAAGGGGACCCTGCCCTGCTCCTTATTAAAAGAATAAATGCAGGTCTGATTGCAGTAAAGATTGTTAAATGAACCAGGCAGCTGATGCCGCCATTCTCAAAGCCGGAGGTATTATATCTTCCGGCTTTGATCTAATATCTGTCAGCCTAAGTGGCAAAAGGTCCTGAATCACATGAGGGTTGCATCAGACGGCTTATACTAGACCTTAGCCAGGTTCAATCCTCTAAAATGTGCGAGTAAGCGGGAGAATCCAATAAATATATTTTCATATTACTGGCTGATTAAAGTAGCCCAGTTCCACATCCGGAAACTCATTACGAATTTGCTCTGCGCCCTGTTTTATTCCTATGGCCTGAGAGCTGGACAGAGGCATATTGTCAAGATAATACTGTGGATCAATGTTAAGATTTTTAAAATGAATAAAATTAACAGAAGTTTTTCTGATGAGTACTTTTAATGAATCAATCTCCTCTTGCTGGTCCGTGATTCCAGGAAAGATCAGATAATTTATCATGGTGTATATTCCCATTTCTTTTGATAGCGCAATGGAGGATACAACATCTTCGAAATTATAATTTCTGGGACGGTAATAGGCCTTGTAAAAATCAGGCCTTGCACTATTCAAACTTATTCGAATTGAATCCAGTCCACTATCTATAATATTACGGATTCGTTCAGGCGAACTTCCGTTAGTATTAAGATTTATGGTTCCCATGGATGTTTGACTCCTGATTCTTTTAATACTATCGGAAATAAGCATGTACTCTGTCAGGGGTTCTCCTTCACAACCCTGCCCAAAGCTGACAATCGCTTCTGGAGATTTTTTCAGGTGATTCACCGCAAGAGATACAATTTCTTCAACAGAAGGTCTGATAGACAACCTCTGATGAGAAGCCTGACAGGAATCATCGGACTGAAGTGATATGCAGCCAAGGCAGGCTGCATTGCATGTTCGGCTGACAGGCAGGGGGGCTTCCCATCTTTCAAAGAAAAGGTTTTTAGCAGCAAAACAGTGGTTTTTGGTGGCACAGTTAACGAGGTGTTCAATAAGGGAGCCACACGTATGCATTTTCTTATATCTCTTTATTGCTGGGACTAATTTCCTGTCATCATAATTTCTGGGATCCCAAGTGTGATTATACTCAATTCTGAATCCCGCAGCCCAGTATTTATCATCCTTAAAACCTACTGCAGTATAAGCCCACATTGGCAGTATAAAGTCTTTTAAACTATAATCAACTGCAGGGAGATAGCTTCTTACCAAGCCAGGTTCGAGAAATGCAGCTACAGCATAACAATTAATTCTTCTTCCGTTAATTTCGACATCAGTAACGATTTCATATTTCCCCGTATAGGGATTAAGGCCTATGGGTGGGCATTTTGGAATATAAAACAATTTGCTGAATTCCGGCATTGGAATAAGATCATCCATTTTCGGCACAACGGGTTTTTTACCGGAAAAGCAAGCTATCCGAAAATATGGATGATCATATATTATACCTTCATCATCCGCAAAAAGAAGAAAAGGAAGGCTTTTTAAATCAGTATTATTCATAGCACACGATATATAACCAGAAACGTATTTTTATAAATTCGTAAAATGCTTTTCAATAATTCATCAAGAGAGACATCATAAAAATCATCTCCACATGACTGGAGAAATAAATTAACTCTCTTTTACGGAATATTACAACCTATAATTCAGCATAGTTGGATTCAAGCCAAACTTGACGGACTCGCAAAAAGTCGTAACCCCGGTGAAAACGGGAGGCAGATGCCTCATAAGTGCTTGAAAAGACTGGATTCCGGCCCCGAACAGGAATCCGGGACAGGCTGGAGTTTACCCGCCAATGTTTTTGGCGGGTTTATCCGCCAGTTTTTGTGGAGGATTTATCCGCCAGTTTTTGTGGCGGATTTAACCTGCACTTGATTCGGGGCCGGAATGAAGGAAAGAGAGCATTTTTGACTTTTTGCGGGTTCATCAAACTTATAAGCTAATATGTTGACGTTTCTCCTTTTTTGAGCATAGAATATTATTTATATTATATCCTATAATAATGTCTCGTGGATTTAAAACCCTAAAGTTATATAATTTCCTTATTATGTCAGAAAATATAAAAAGCTCCAAAATAAAAGGAAGGCAATTTCGACTGGTAAAATTCTTTGCCTATACAAGCTTTATAGTATTGATTATATTTAGTTTTCCATTTTCAGTTGTTATCTCGCAACAAGCTAAAGATATTTTAATGAAAAGCTATGAGAATTATGCACGATTATTGGGTGAAAATCTGAACTATCAGGTATTTCAGAATTTTGTAATTCCTGTTACCAGTGGAGCAGGTAAAATAAGGCTGAGAGAAAAAAAACAGTATGAATGGATGGATGAAATTGTAAGAAATACAATACATGGCTTCAATATTGAGCTTGTAAATATTTATGATATACGCAAGGGAGTGATTGCCTATAGCACAGATTCCAATTTGCTGGGAAAGGAGGTCACAGAAAGCCTTGAGTACAAAAAGGCTGTTAAAGGCGAGGTTTCTTCACGGCTGTTATCCGGAGCAGATGAAAATTGGGGCTTTAAAATAGAAAGGATAGGAGGAAAAAAGAAATTCAGGACATATATCCCCTTTAAGGGTGTGGCACCATTTACAGGAGAAGGATATGTCCTGGGTGTATTTGAATTAATACAGGACCTTTCAAAGGAATATCAATCAATAGTTAAATTTCAATACCTTATCTTCAGTCTATCTATCGTAATTATGGGGATGATATTTATAGCTCTTTTATTAATTGTACATAAGGCTGAAAGAATAATTGAGCAAAGGGCTGAAGAGCAAAGAGAACTTCAGTCCCAATTGGAACAGGCAGAACGTCTGGCCGCCCTGGGACAGATGGTCGCAGGGGTTTCACACGAGATCAGAAATCCTCTCGGTATTATTCGAAGCACAGCCGAATTGCTGGGAGCAATGCCGGATTCAAAGGAGGGTCAAAAGAAGCTGTCCGAGGTCATTGTTGAGGAATCAAGTCGACTGAATAATATTGTAACCGAATTTATGGACTTCGCCCGACCTATGAATCCAGATCTTAAAGATTGTTATCTGGAAGAGATAATAAGGAAAAATCTTCAGTTCCTCGAACCCGAATTTTTAAAAAATAATATAATGGTTAATGATAATTTAAATGGACGCTCTTTTAAAATAAAGGCTGATCCTCAGCAAATTTACAGGGCGTTTCTAAACATATTCATTAATTCAATTCAATCAATAAATGGTGGTGGAGGCAATCTAACTATAAGCGTCGAAGAAAAAAGGGACCATTTTATAATTATTATTGAAGATACTGGATCAGGTATCATGGAAGAAAATTTAATAAAGATTTTTAATCCTTTTTTCAGCACAAAAGACAAAGGGAGTGGCCTTGGCCTTTCAATTGTAAGAAATATTATTGAAGCACATAAAGGTTCTATTAGAATTGAAAGCAATGTTGAAGACCCTTCAAGAGGAAAGCCCTCCGGAACAAAAAATATTATTATATTGCCAAAAAAGAAATAGGGTTTTTATGGAAACTATACTGGTTGTAGATGATGAGAAAAACTATCTGGTTGTTCTTGAAGCATTACTTGGGCCAGAAGGTTATGAAATGCTGACAGCTGAAAATGCAACCGATGCACTTAAAGTAGTTAGAGAATCAGACATTGACCTCATCATTACCGACATGAAGATGCCGGGCATGAGCGGGATGGAGCTTCTGGAGGAATGCAAAAAGATTAAGCCTGATCTCCCGGTTATTATGATGACTGCCTACGGCACAATAGAAATGGCTGTGGAAGCGATGAAAAAACGTGCATTCGATTATATCACAAAGCCTTTCCAGAATGAACAGTTGAAGCTTACTATCAAGAAAGCCCTGGAGAACTACAGGTTAATAAAACAAAACAGGCTTCTTAGTGAAGCACTTTCAGATAGATACAAATATGGCAATATGGTGGGCAAAAGCAAGCCAATGCGCAGGGTATATGATATTGTTGATAAGGTGTCACAATCCAAGGCATCTGTACTGATTACAGGTCCTTCAGGAACTGGAAAGGAACTTATTGCCAAGGCGATTCACTATGGCGGGCCCAGAAAAGATCGCCCCTTTATCTCTATCAATTGTGCAGCCCTGACTGAAACCCTGCTGGAGAGTGAGCTTTTTGGCCATGAAAAAGGTGCCTTTACCGGGGCCATAGCAATGAAAAAAGGCCGATTTGAACTGGCTGATGAAGGGACATTGTTTTTGGATGAAGTTGCTGACATGCCAGCATCACTTCAGGTAAAACTTCTAAGGGTACTTCAGGAAATGAAATTTGAGAGGGTTGGAGGAACCAGGACTATTAGCGTTGATGTCCGGATACTTTCCGCATCAAACAGGAATATAAAAGAGGATGTGGCTAACGGTTCGTTTAGAGAAGATCTTTTTTACAGACTGAATGTGATCCATATCGAAGTTCCACCTTTGCGTGAAAGGATAGATGATATCCCCTTGCTTGTCAGACATTTTGTTGAAAAATACAGAATGGACGAAGGAAATGGTTCGATCGAATTGAGTCCAGAGGTATGGAAATTGCTCTATACATATTCATGGCCCGGCAACGTCCGGGAAATGGAAAATGTCATTGAGAGGGCTGTAGTACTTAATTCAGGGGGTATAATAACTACCAAGGATCTGCCTGAAGAAATGATCGAGAAAAAAACTGAATTTGAGGTGGAAAGGTTTATACCACCTGATGTCTCTTTATCAAAGGCACTTGAACAGATAGAGGAGAAACTGATAAGAAGAGCCTTGGAACAATGTCAGAATGTACAGTCCCATGCAGCAAAAAGGCTCGGAATTACCAAAAGCCTGATACAGCACAAAATGAAGAAGTACAATATATCGGTTTAAAAGTTCAAATATTTGTATCTGATATACTGCAATAAATTTAATGGGTTATGTGATAATGAATGAAGTTTGATATTTTTAGGGTACAATATTTTGTACTTTTTGGGGCAAGCTAAACTACCGGAAAGCATTTAAGCTGATAGCATATAATGCTTTTATTACAAATAGTTATGTGGACAAACAGGGTGCCGGGATATTATTGGCAAGGAAATTGCATTAATATAAAGCATAGATTGAAAAATCACTCTTTCCTCCTACCCCAACCGCTCTTAATGAGCGGTTGGTTTTTTTTGCTCATTGATAATGAGACTTATTACTCCGGGACTCTGAAGTCCTTCAGGGCTGCTGCAAATGGATTTGCCGGTTCTTTTTTCTTTTTCTCATGACCTTTTGATAAAGATACCTTTTTCCTATCAATTGAATTTGTGCTGTCCGATACCTTTATGCGCTTTTCAAAGGGCCGGCTTTTCATGGAAAGAGAAATGCGATTACGCTGGCTGTCAATATTAGTTACTGTCACTGTAACCCGCTGATTGACCTTGATAAAATCGTTTGGATTCCTGACAAACCGGTCAGAAATCTCGCTCACATGGACAAGCCCGTCCTGATGAACGCCTATATCAACAAAAGCTCCGAAAGCAGCTACATTCGTTACTATACCCGGAAGCTGCATACCGATCTCGAGATCAGAGATATGGTTGATCCCTTCTGAAAATGAAAATGGCTCGAACTGCTCACGCGGATCACGTCCTGGCTTTGCAAGTTCCTTCATTATGTCATTCAATGTTGGAATTCCCACCTTATCGGTTACATACTTTTCCAAACTAATTTTACTTCTAAAAGCGGCATTATTCATAAGATCATAAATTGAACATCGCATATCCTGCGCCATAGTCTCCACAATAGTGTAGCTTTCCGGATGAACCGCCGATGCATCAAGCGGATTTTCAGCACCTCTGATCCTCAAAAATCCTGCGGATTGCTCAAATGCCTTGGGTCCCATTCCGGAAACATCCATCAGGCTAATACGTGAAATAAATGGGCCGTTTTCATTACGATATCTGATTATATTTCCCGAAAGTCTTTCCGAAAGCCCTGACACATATTTTAAAAGCTCTTTGCTTGCAGTATTGACTTCAACGCCCACTGCATTAACGCAACTCGAAACCACATCATCCAGGGATGCCTTCAGGGCCTTCTGATCAACATCATGCTGATATTGTCCCACACCAATTGACTTAGGTTCAATTTTCACAAGCTCCGCGAGCGGGTCCATAAGACGCCTTCCTATCGATACAGCTCCCCGGACTGTTATATCATGATCGGGAAACTCCTCCCTTGCAACTTCAGAAGCGGAATACACCGAGGCCCCGTTTTCATTTACAATTAAAATAACAACAGGCCGGTCGAAAGTAATTTCTTTACAGAAGGCTTCTGTTTCACGGCCGCCTGTCCCGTTCCCAATGGCGATAGCGTCAATCTGATATTTTGAAACCAGGCTTTTCAATATATCGGCCGATTGCTCCTTCTTATTATGGGGCTCAATGGGATATATTGTCTTATTATTCAGGAGTTTGCCCTGAGGATTAAGGCATACGACCTTGCAGCCGGTACGGTAGCCTGGATCAATGCCCAGAACGGCCTTCTGGCCAAGCGGAGACGCAAGAAGCAATTCGCGCAGATTCCCGGCAAAGACTTTTATGGCCTCATCATCTGCCCGCTTCTTTAGTTCCAGCCTTATTTCAAGCTCCATGGAGGGCGAAAGAAGCCTCTTGTAGCTGTCTCGAAGGGCCTGGCGTACATGCTCCGAAGCCCTGTTTTCACCCTTCAAAAACCGCCCTTCCAACAGCATTACAGCTTCATCTTCATCAGGCACAATACGAAAAATCAAATAACCCTCTTCTGCACCACGCCTTATAGCAAGCATACGATGTGAAGGTGTAGTGGCAGCTGGTTCTTCCCAGTCAAAGTAATCTCTATATTTAATCCCCTCCTCTTCCTTATTTTTTGCAACTCTGGATCTGACAATGGCCTTTTCAGTATAGAGAGTTCGCAGCACCGCCCTTGATTCTCCATCTTCGTTAATCCATTCGGCAATAATATCACGGGCTCCGGCAAGTGCATCTGTAACTGTCTCAACGCCCTTTTCAATATTAACAAAGGCTGCAGCTTCCGTCTCAATATCCATATCGCCCTGCTCGAATATCTTTAATGCCAGAGGCTCAAGACCTTTTTCTTTTGCCATCATTCCTCTGGTGCGGCGTTTAGGCCTGTACGGGAGATAGATATCTTCAAGGATTGCAAGGGTCTCTGCTTCAAGTACTTTGGATTTCAGATCATCGCTAAGGTTTCCCTGCTCTTCAAGTGACTTAAGGATAGCATCTTTTCTCTTGTCAAGGGCCCTGAGCTGTTCCATACGATCCCGGATAGCAAATATATCAACCTCATCCAGTTCGCCTGTTAATTCCTTCCGGTACCGTGCTATGAATGGAACGCTGGAATCGTTTTCAAGAAGTTCAACAGTAGCCTTTACCTGGGTTTCCTCCAGATTCAGTTCTTTTGCGATCTTTTCATTGTAATTTTCAGCCATTGGAATCCTTTTAAATTTGAAAATATGGTTCTGCATAGCACTCATAAAGAATGGGATGCTTCAGATCATAATATCTCTTCCAGTATTTCAACAACATCCTGCACACAATATCTGCACTTTTTATTCTTAAGATCATGTTCCTTAAAATATGACTGGCCTTCTTCTGTCATCAGATCACATCCCATAAGCAGGCCCTTGCAGAAAACAATCCTAATGTCTTTCACTAAAACGATCTGTCAGATGTTGTGTTTTCCGGCAGGTCGTTTCAACTGCGCTCGTATATTCCTTTTCTCCTCTGCCATATTTAAGACCAATAACTATTATTCCGCCGCTGACTGCCCCACAAACTATTCCTTTTCGCCCCATGCCAGCCCCAAAACCGCAGGCAACTTTTAGTGCGGTGTCCTTTTCAATACATAGTTCGTCGCTGAAAGAATAAAGTACTGCCTGAGCACAATTATAACCCTCCATAAACTTGGCTACTGCAATTTCTACTCTATTTTCCATTATTTTTCTCAATATTTGGAGGACTAGTAAAAAGACGTCAATACAGACGCGCATCAAGTGCGAGATAAAATTCAACCGGTGTCCAAAAAGTCTGCAACTGCTTATTACATGGCCGTAAAATCAGTGCTGGATACTAACAAAAGCACCTGGCAAATGCAAGCCAGAGTTAGTAATTCCATTACTTTAAAAATTACCCGTTCACTTTCTCAGTGCCATTATAAAATTGGGTTTTAAAAAACTTGCATTTTTCTTAAAATTGAGCATAGTTCAAAACACTGTAGTTGTCAGCCCAAAGCTTTTTTTTAAACAGAGGGAAGTTGTGTCATGAGATTTGATTTTGATACGCCTGTTGACCGGCGGAAAAGCGGCAGTACAAAATGGGATAAATACAGGGGCCTTGACGTTATACCTCTCTGGCTTGCCGACATGGATTTCCAGTCGCCCCCCGCAGTTATAAAAGCCCTCCATAAGCGTGTTGAACACGGTATCTATGGTTATACCCAGCCAAATGAAGAACTCATGGATGTAATCTGTAATCATATTTTTGAGAACTACGCCTGGTCTATTGAACCTGAATGGATAGTCTGGCTGCCGGGACTTGTTACGGGCCTGAACGTTACCTGCCGCACCGCAGGAAATGACGGAGATGACATATTGACGGCAGTGCCTGTTTATCCGCCCTTTCTAACAGCCCCAGGATACTCGCGCCGTAATCTTAAAACTGTGAATCTCATGGAAAAGGGAGGCATCTGGACGTTTGACTTTGATGCTCTTGAGGCAAGTATTACAAACCGGACTCGTCTTTTCATACTATGCAATCCCCATAATCCTGTGGGTCGTATCTTCACACGGGAAGAACTTATTGCTCTATCTTCCATATGTGAAAAGCACAATATAATTATTTGTTCGGACGAAATACATTGCGGCCTCCTTCTGGATACCGGCAAACCCCATATACCCATGGCCTCGCTGGATTCCGAGATTGCAAAACGCACTATCACCCTGATGGCACCGAGCAAAACCTACAATCTTCCAGGATTAGGTTGCTCATTTGCCATTATTCCAGATCCACAGCTCCGAAAAAACTTTATTACCTCAAAGTCAGGCATCGTACCTCATGTCAATGCTTTTGGCTATACAGCCTCACTTGCTGCCTATTCTGAATGCATTGAATGGCATACTGCCCTGCTGGAATACCTCCGCTCCAACAGGAACATGGTTGAAACTGCTATAAAAGACATCGATGGCCTTTATATGGGACATGTGGAAGCCACTTATCTTGCATGGATCAATACAAATCAGACTGGCCTTGATGATCCTGTTGGCTTTTTCGAAAATGAGGGATTGGGCTTCAGTGATGGAAAAGACTTTGGCGGCCCCGGATTTATCCGCTTTAATTTCGGTTGCCCAAAAAGCACTCTAAAAAAAGCACTCGATCGCCTTAAAATGGCAATAGAGAAAATACCATGATAAATCTTTCAAAAATCCTTAAAAACAGCGATAAACTCTACCGCAATATCCTTAAAAGTCCAATCGGCATGCTGACACTATTGGGAACAGAATATGTACTCAAGGGAATTTTATTTGAAAAAACAAGCAGACGTCACGCCAGAATCCTGACATCCATTGAAAAAACAGCAGATAATGAAATACTCTGCCGGACAGAAAACCAAATAATCGAATACTTTTCAGGCACAAGACAGGCTTTTGATATACCCTTCGATGTGGAGGGAACACCCTTTCAAAAATCCGTATGGGAACTACTTCTTGAAATACCTTACGGGCAAACAACTACCTATGGCGAAATAGCGAGACGTTTAGGTGACAGAAAAAAGGCTCGGCCTGTTGGAAATGCTGTCGGATTTAATCCTGTGCCAATAATTATCCCGTGCCACAGGGTAATCGGTAATGACGGCTCATTAACAGGCTTTGGCGGGGGGCTGGAGATCAAATCATTTCTTCTTAATCTTGAAGCTCCAGCATAAAACTTTAAAATTCCTTTCCTGCGCATTTTTTCATAGTATCTCCTCTTTCACAGTTTCCCGTGCCGTCTCTCTTTCAAGAGCATTCTGGTAAATCACATAGTACTTATTGATATTGCTCACGTACTCTACTGTCTCATTGCCTACAATCCGTAACACGGCCATTTCCAGGTTCCGGAACCACCGATTGGGGTTGAGACTCATGTCAACAGCCTTCTTCCTTGCATGCAAGATCCTGGCCGGACCTGCATTATAGGCTGCCAGAGAAAAACGAACCCTGTCTCTGGGCCGAATATTCTTATCACTGAAATAGCGATCACGAAGAAAAGCAAGATATTTGACCGCAGCATGAATATTGTTTTCAAGGTTATAAATATCTTCTATACCCACATTCTGATCTGAAGCCGTTGTAGGCAGAATCTGCATGACACCAACCGCGCCCCTCTTGCTTTTCTTTTTCTGGTTAAGCCCGGACTCCTGGTAGGCCATCGCAAGAATCAGTCGCCAGTCAAAGCCGTATTGTTTGCCATATTTTTCAAAATAACGTCTATACTGATCGATCCTTCTACCTCCAATGCCTTTTAAGGGATTCTTTACCCAACTGGTGTTTTCATAGTATCGTTTAAAAAAGATATTTCCAAGAAGAGTACCCCTGCGATAGTTTTTCAGGAAAAGGTCCAGACTCTCTTTCAGTTCGTGGGCATTTTTTCGAACCGCCCAGGCAATCTGGCTCCCCCTGCGCAGTACTACTTTTTCGTGGACCCGGATATCGCTGAATACTTCTGACCAGATCCTGGCTATGTTGCTGTCACTTACTGTCCGCTTTATTGCCCCGGTGTTGACCAGCTCCAGAATGTCTTCTGTTTCGAGATTCTCGTCTGCTTCGACTATTTTAACCGGACGCAGGTGCACATTTTCAAGCTGTCGGTTGATAATCATCAGGCTCTCGTAATAAGTGCTGCTCCTGCGCACAAAAACCTCTTTCCCGGACAGAGCTTTCAAATTGCCGGGAGGCTTCACATCCTTGTGGGTTACCAGGAGTTCCTCGATATCAGTCAGATATGGACTGGTAAAGTTAACAATCTTCTTGCGGTTTTCTGTAATTGTCAGACTGGCGGCTGCAATGTCCCCAAATCCTTCTTTTAGGCAGGGAATTAGGCGGTCCCTTGAAACAGGAATAAATTCAAGGGTAATCTTTAGCTCTCCTGATTTAATATCCCGGTTGAGAAACTTCTCATACTCTTTTAGAAGCATATACTCAAATCCACGAGCTTTTGCGCCAACCAAGAAAAAGTTTGTACGGTTCATGGTGGTGAGCACCCGGATGTACTTCCGTTTTATCAGGCCAGGAAGATCCTCCGTATAAGCTTCTGAAAGATGGGCGTCAAGTGGATGATGTGCTATATTTTCTGCAAGCAAAGGACACGACAAAGCCAGGCAGGCAAACATCCCGATAAATAGGCTTTTTTTCAAGTTTTTCACTCTATGCAGACCTTCTGAATCGGTTCAATAATACTGCTGACTCATCCCAAAATTAAACCTTGACCAACTCCGCAGATCCAGGTCATAATATTACGATCAAAAAAACACTCAAAGCTTTGATTAACTTGCCAATAACAATCCCTTTTATATCCAAACCATTAAGAATAGGTTTTATGAATGAGGTATTGCATATTATCTCTCTTCATGGCTGTCGAAAAACGAGGGTATAGCAAAATAGCGGGCAAGTGAAATATCTGCCCCGATTATACCGAAATTAAGTGACGGCCCTCGTTCAGAAAAGCTGGCATTGTTTTTGCCGGCCAAGACTGATTCCAGCCATTTACACAGGGCGATGCTTTTTCCCACTGCCTGTTCAAGCAATTCATCCACTCTGGCTAAGCAGATCTCTCCAGACACGGGATTTTGATACTCAAGACTCCCGGATAAACGTGCCATTAGATATTCAGGGGGGTGCCTGTAAAACAGGGCAGTTAATTCTTTCAATGTATCTGGCAGAATAGGATCAAAAACATCTGCAATAAGAGAGGCTATTGAATTGGGGAACAGACCCTGTGCAGTCATAAACTTTTTGACGGCCATTTTTAGCATGATGCCAAGTTCAGAACGCTCTTTATCCTCTTCGGACCATCCCAACAAATGCCGACATTCCAGACTCTTCCAAAATTTTCTGGCCTTGAAATTCTGCGGTTTTTGCCCCAGTGCTCTGCACACATGAAAATCCAGCATCACTTCGAAACGGCGATGGTCTCGCACTGCCCGCGTCCGTTTTACTGGATCAGTATCATGATAATTGCCGGTCATGAAAAATATGCACGGATGAAAGACAATGTCAGTCTGGAGATGGCTGACCACACCCGTTAAAAAAGCCTTATGAGCCGGGTGAACATGGTCCGATGACCATGCGAGAAGAGTACGCAGTAAAACATAGGTATCCTCACCGTGCATGCCGTGGTATTCATTTGCCACCATAGCTGCCATTTCAGCAAGCTTCGATGTACCGGTCAAATAATAAGGCATATCAGGAAAAACCGCACCCATCTTCAGAGCATTAGGACAACCGAGAGCCGAATCTCCCAGACAGGTTCCGCACAACCTTTCAGCTGTCCTTTCCGCTACAAACCAATGCGTTATTTCCTTCGGCATGTTGTTTCCTGATTAATTGAGGAATAGGCGATTTCAGTTAGAAAACAATCAGGAAAAATGACTCGTTTCAGTTATATTTTTTTTATGTTGATAGGCCTTTACAAAAGAGACAATGGCCCGGAGTTGTTCATTTTTAGGCCCCATGAATTCAATTCCTGTGAAATAATATTCTGAAGATTCATCTCTGTGAGTATGCCTGACACGACCTTTGACCTTTACTTGTTTGCCATCAAGATCAATAGTAACAAGGACAACAAACACTCCCAGAATAGGATCTTTTGTCTTTAACAATGTCCCGGACTGGCTCAGATTTAATGTATACCCTTTTCCTGTTGCTATTCTTTTGCCATTGTCATCAAACTGGGCATATCGCACGCTGTTGATTGCTTCGATTCTGGGGTGCCGTCTAAGATCTTTGTAATCGATGTTTTCGTAATTTACGTTCATATTTTTGAAAACTCCATGGCTAACATCTTTCTTTATTAAAAATGTTACCTGCGCTGTTAAATGCTTGTCAAGAAGAAATTCGCTAAAATAAATTACCAAAGGATTCTTCAGTCTTGCTATGCAAAAGTCTTCTCCAATTTTAGTTCAAAGTTTGAACTCAAAGACGGCCATTTACAGTTGTGCGGCGAATAGGCATTCCTAAGCGTTGACTGGAGCGGAATTGATAAACCAAAAAGGGGAGGAAAAATCAGAAATGTCTCCGCTCATTATATGATGGTTCTAAAAAAGCATGCGCATAACTCCTGGAAGATTGCCAGTGTCATATGGAATGAAGTCGTGAAACCACCTGAAGTAAAGGCGGTAAAACCGGAACAGGTTGGCATAATACGTGGAATTCCTATAAGATAAACACCCTGTCATATTTCAGGATAATTATGTGTTGGATGTTAACATAATCAGCTTATACGCTATATGTCTGCCAAAAAAGCATATTAATATCATCAAACAGCGGATAGTTGGGGTTGGCTCATGTCTAATAATCGTCAAATAGAGCCAAAAACATCTCTTCTAATATATGAAAGTTTTTTATGATGGTCGGGGCGAGAGGATTTGAATGCGCCTGAGGCGCACAAGCCTCCTTTTACAGGGGGCTTGCTTTATCCGCCTGGGCGGGCTCCGACTTCAGCTCAATATAATTCAACCATTCTCTTCCCTTACCACTCTTCAGCTCCACTTCTCTTGCTCTAGCGGATTTATGATCAGGAAATTCTTCTCTGTAAATGAGAGTAAAGTCACCTATGATCTGGCTCCCTTTTGACTTTCCCAGTCTATGTTCTCTAAGCCTCCTGGCAAGGTCGTTGGTTATTCCTACATATCTCTTTCCGCTTTCACCTTTTAGAATGTATACTGTAACCATTATATGAAAGTTTTTTATGATGGTCGGGGCGAGAGGATTTGAACCTCCGACACCCTGCTCCCAAAGCAGGTGCGCTTCCAGACTGCGCCACGCCCCGAATAAGATTGGATGAAGTATTGAAGTTAGCCTATTTTCAGATATAAAACAAGTCAATTTTGTCTTTACTAATCTCTTGACCTGAAATATGGTTGCCTTTATAATTTTTTCCCGAACAAAAAGCAATAATATTGAAATTAATCTTTATAAAAAAATTTCAGGAGCTAACAAAATGGATATCTTCAGGAAAATAGGTATAGGAATAGTTATGATTGTGCCCGGTTTTGTATTTGGAGCAATGGTTTGGGGATTTTTTGAATCCTGGCTGGCAGTTCTTGGCCTTGAGATAGTTATGATAATAATCTATGCAATGATCATTTCAGGAAAATTCGTATCAGCTGAAGGCAGGTAGACGATTGCCCGGCGGTAACAGGCCGGCCTTATTCTGATGATATAAGAGGATCTATACCTGCATAATCCCAAGCTTATATTTAAGGGAATTCAGTGTATTCTGCATAAGCATTGTAATGGTCATGGGGCCCACGCCTCCTGGCACAGGCGTTATTGCCCCTGCTATTTTACTGACTGCCTCAAAATCCACATCCCCTCGCAGTACAGCTACTTTTTTCCCTGTCTTCTCGCTGATCTTTTCTCCGACGCGGTTAACCCCTGCATCAATCACGCAGGCACCAGGCTTAATCCATTCGGGCCTCACAAGCCCGGGGACACCCGCTGCAACAATAAGGATATCCGCCCGTCTGCAATGTGCAGCAAGATCCTTTGTGTGCGTATGAGCAACAGTCACCGTTGCATTTGCTTGCGGATCCTTCTGCAGAAGCATATTCGCAATTGGTTTGCCGACAATATTTGAGCGGCCGACAACAACAACCTCTGCACCATCCGTATTGACCCCGGCACGAATAATCATCTCATGAATCCCGGCAGGAGTACATGGCGGAAATTTAACCTCTGATCCACCAAGCATCAGACGTCCTATATTTATAGGATGAAATCCATCAACATCCTTATCCGGATCAATTGCATAAAGCACCTTTTTTTCGTCTATATGTTCAGGGAGTGGTAACTGCACAAGTATTCCATTAATCATATCGTCTTTATTGTATCTGGTAATCAAGGCAAAAAGTTCTTCTTCTGAAATATCCTCCGGCAGGTTTTCCTGTATTTCTTTGAATCCGAGACGATTTGCGGTTTCAACCTTCAAAGTAACATAGGATACAGAGGCAGGATTATCGCCAACCAGGATAGTCGCCAGGCCTGGAATAACGCCGTATTTATTACTAATTTTTTGAACCTCCTTCCGAATATCGCCAAGAATTTCTTCTCTGATCTCTATACCTTTTATTAATTTTGCAGTCATCTTTGATCCCCTTCCTAAAAATTTTTCGTCCTAACGCATGTCATTATCAGGCAGGACACCTTGAGAATTCCTTTGACAGTAAAACATCATGCATATATATACCCGGTTAAACAAAAATATCAATCATTACTTAGACACAATATAGAATGGTTACTGGACCTGGAGGCACTTGATTCCTTTTAGAAATCATAACATTCGCCACCGGATAACTATATTATTTTTTTATACGTTTTCATTGTAACTCAGCCTGCCGCTTTTAAGATGGATTACAGTCCCGGTTAACCTGAGTTTTAGCGAGATGCTGTTATCGCAGTTAAGAAAAGAGGCACTAATTATGAAATGTGCAATATGCGGAATTTCTATTGACTTGGTTAAAGATTCAATTGATCATAAGTGGGTGTCAGTTTTTTACGAGGGTAATGAAGAACATGGCCCGATATGCTCATCCTGTTTTGATCAGTTTATTCGTAAAGGAAAAGATGGGGAATTTGAGCTAAAGGATGAATATCGCGGTCGAATAGTATATAATGAGCAGGCTGATGACAGTCCCCACTATATAACAATTGATCTGGGACCAATCCTGAATTAATGTTCACAGCATTTAAAAAGGCATATTATCTTAAAAAGGAAATCATATGATTCTGAAAATTCTGGAAGTCGGGCCTCTTATGGTTAACTGCTATATTGTTGCCGATGAAGAATCGAAGGAGGCCGCTGTTTTTGATCCGGCAGGAAATGTTGATATGATTCTGAAGGCCCTTGAAGAAGACAACTTGAAGGTAAAATACATCGTTAATACCCATGCACACTGGGACCATGTTGGAGGGAACCAGCAGCTTCAGGATGCAACAGGCGCGCCTATTATGGCCCATCAGGATGAAGCTGCTTCTCTCCCCGGCGTTAACGAAAGGGCTGCGGTTTACGGAAGCAGTGCACCTGGCTCTGAGGCATCTCAGTTCCTCAAAGAAGGGGATTCTTTTAGCGTTGGTTCCATTATCTTTGAGGTATTGGACCTGCGAGGGCATTCCGTCGCAAGCATTGGATTTGTCTTCGAGGGAGAACTTGAACTTAATAACGGCAGACAAAGATTAAAGCTGGTTATCTGTGGCGATGCATTATTTGCAGGCAGCATAGGCCGTACCGACTTTCCAGGGGGAAATTTGCCTCTGCTACTCGACAATATTCGAAAAAAGATATTTACTCTTCCGGATTCCACAATTGTGCTTCCCGGTCACGGGCCGGCATCGACAGTGGGCAGGGAAAAGCAATTTAATCCATTTTTCTGAAAGCATCAAGGTTCCGCCCTTTGCTACGGACTTACTCGTGATAAAAAAGAGATACCATAGAGTGCTTACAATCGCCGGCTCTGACAGCGGAGGCGGCGCAGGAATCCAGGCCGATCTGAAGACCTTTTCAGCACTTGGATGCTATGGCATGTCGGTCATAACTGCACTAACTGCACAGAATACAATTGGCGTTAATGCCATTCATGCCATACCATCGGACTTTATTGGAAAGCAGATGGAAGCCATATTCACCGATATAGGTGCTGATGCTGTAAAAATTGGCATGCTTTACTCTTCGGAACTAGTTGAGGCGGTTGCCGGGCAGTTGAAAAAGTATAATCCGGAAAACATTGTCCTTGACCCTGTGATGGTTTCTCAGAGTAAAGATAAACTAACTCAAGATAAAGGAATTACAGAAGCAATAAAGGAACACCTGCTTCCTTTGACTACAGTATTTACTCCGAACCTTCCCGAAGCTTCGATACTGATGAATCGCAACATTGACAAACCTGAAGATATGTACCAGGCTGCACGAGAGCTATCTCTGTATGGGCCTGAAAGTGTCCTGATTAAAGGCGGCCATCTGGATGCTGACGAAAGCAATGATCTGCTGTTTATTAGAAGGGAAAACCGTTACATAACGATCAAAGCCGAACGCATCAATACAAGGAACGATCACGGAACCGGCTGTACTGTCTCTTCTGCAATTGCCTCTTTTCTGGCCAGGGGAGATTCAATTGAAAGGGCAGTTAAAAATGCAAAGAAATATATTTCAGAGGCAATCCGCGCAGGCTCGGATTACCAGATTGGATATGGTCATGGTCCGGTCCATCATTTTTATAAATTCTGGTAGAAAAACAGGGCATTATTAGTCTTTAATATCAGGAACCACATAACCTAATTCAGGGGAAAGCCTGATTTTGCTTTTGGCAAAGGTACCGCTGCCCCGTGCAATTTCTCTTTCTTTTGAGTCAAATAATTGAGACTCCCCGATAAGCATATTTCTCGAGTTATAAACGACCCTGCCAACGGCTCTCATATGGCCTGATGATATTGGGCGAAAAAGGTATACATTAAAGTCTACAGTCAATACCAGAAAATCCTTGACCATTGAGTTGCATGCAAAAAAAGCGGCATCATCAAGCGCCTTGAAATATACTGCCCCATGGGTTGCTCCTGCAGCATGAAAAAACTTTTTCTGAACAGGTATAATCAGCTCTGCTGTTCCCTCTGATACGGTAAGTTCCGGGGAGTAATATTCATTGCAGGAAGCGAATGCATACATCTGCTCCAATTTTTTGTAATGTTCTTTGTCGGTCATAGATAAACTCCAAAATAAGAGACGGCGGATGGATTTATTTCAACAAATTCTCAACACAACATGCTCTTTAGCAAATTCAGCGCCCCAAGGTTTTTTCCATCTATACACAACGCAGGCAGATAATCCAATACTTTTAAGAAGGGAGCCTTTGGAAGAGCTCTGCTGGTCAAAATTTCGGATCCAACCTGCCGGCAAATGTAAGAAGGCGGTTTTTTGCGATTCTTGAAATAAGCCCCACACCTGCCTCTGTCTTTCTTAAATAATTTGTACGTTTACAGTGTAAAGCGAATTTTCTTTTATTTTACAGGTTCTTGTTAGAAATCAACCAGCTGTCTTACATCTGCCTGAAAATATGAATAAAACGCTGGCTCACAGTAAGGGTTTCAGGTCGATCCCTTAGTCTTAATACGCCTCCCCCTGTCATAGACCGGCTGACCCTTGAGATGTGATCAGCATTTACAATGGTACCGCGATGAATCTGCCAGAAATGTTCAGGATCCAATTCATCTGCCAGTTCCTTGATAGGCTTTCTTATAAGAGACTCACCCTCTTTCGTCACAACAATTGTGTACTTATCACCAGCCTTAAAGTAACATACATCCTGTGTCGCAATAAGCCGGATTCCATCACCCTGCTGTACTCTGATCCATTGCAGATAATCTTGTGCCGCATTTTTAGGCAAGCCTGCGACAAGTCGATCTACTATTTCGGAGAGATCAGGGGGAGAGCCTGACGAAGATGCTATCTGCTTTTTAAGTCGTTTTGCCGTCTTTTCAAGCCGTTCGAGTGTTATCGGTTTTAAAATGTAATCAACGGCCTCATTCTCAAATGCCTCAATCGCATACTGGTCATAAGCAGTAATAAAAACAACCCAGCAGGATTCGGCAACCTTTTTAGCCACGTCTATACCTGACATTCCCGGCATTCTTATATCAAGAAATGCTATATCAGGTTTTTGTTTTTTTATTAATTCGAGGGCTTCAAGCCCGTTTCTTGCCTCGCCGCATAAAATAAGATCCGGCCATACCTCATTCAACCTGGATTTCAGGTATGTCCTCAGCTGCTCTTCATCATCGGCGATAATCGCCCTGAACTGGCTCATCTTTCACCTCAATAATTGCCTTAAGACCTGAGGGTTTATTGTCTTCCAGGATTAAACGTCCCCTGTCACCATACAATGAACTCAAACGTTCTCTTATATTCAAAAGCCCTATGCCGGCTTCACTACCCTCGCGGAAACCCGGGCCTGTGTCTGCAACTTCCAGGCGGAATACATCATTCTCCTTTATTGCCTTTATAAGTATATCCCCCCCCTCAATTCCAGGTTCAAGACCGTGTTTAACGGCGTTTTCCACCAGGGGCTGTATCAGCATCGGAGGGAACGGAAATCCCTTAATATCATCCGTGATATCAAACCTGAAATTCAATCTGTCACCCATGCGCACCTTGAAGATGTTGATAAAAGCACGTATCATATCAAGTTCCTGCCCAATGGTAGTTATGTCTTCTCTTGTTTTTGAAAGGGACATCCTTAGATACTGTATAAAATCAACCATCATGGATCTTGCCTTGCCTGTATCGGTATCTATCAGGCTTAGTATATTTGATAAGGTATTGAATAGAAAGTGCGGCTCGATCTGGGCCTGAAGAAGCCTCAGGTTGGTCTCGGCCTTTTCCTTTTCTGCTGTTAAGGTTTTCAGTCTTTCTTCACGAATCAGGGTCTTTGCCGCGGATATCTTTTCGCGTGACATAAAAAAATAGCAGATTACAGATCCAAACAATATAGCAAGAAAAATTGACTGAAAAAACCTCCCGGAATTATCGTGAAAAAACCAGCTATATTGTCCGGTGACGAAAGAACCAAGAATGATTCCTATTACTGAGCCCAGAATAAACGCTCCCATTAAAAAGGCAAGCTGGATAAGGGGGGAGGCATCGGGTTTTAACAGAAACATTGCGGTCAGAACGGACGAACACATGGAAATGCCGATGCATTCAGAGATTATAAGATTGGAGATAAAATCCCCTCCATATCCTACGGCCGATAAAAATATAGCAATAATGGAACTGAATAAGACGGTATAGGAAAGGCTTATGATTGCGTATCTTCTATTTACTCGTGTCTTTTTTATATGCATAAAATTATCTTATCAGTTTTATATTCAGACCTCAAAACCTAATATAGAAATGCATTAAGCTGGATACCTTTCAGATGTTATAGAGCCGTCAAAATCAAAAAACATATTCCAGTCCAAGCATCCATTGACATTTTAGAGTAGTCCCGAACTCGGTATCTCCGGATCCGGAATTTACCGTCCCAATTGAAAAAAGTTGTATGTGATCTCCCAGATAGTATTCCACGATGGATACAAACTGGTCAGATCCGTCATCAATATTGCGGGTCCATCGAAATGTCAGATTAAGCACATCCTTTATATCATTATGTAGATATTGAAGCATGATGTAGTTGCGCCTCAAGAACCTCAAATTGGGATCAGCCGTTTGGCCAAGTATCATTTTTGAAAGAGAACTCATCGTCCCTATAGTGAAATATGCATCCGAAGCCCTTTTTCTAAGACTGTAGTATCTGTTTGCCTTCTCGTTGTTGTATCCGAGTCCATTATATATATATTCTACCGTCAGGGTAGGGCCTATTTCAAGAGTATAAGAGGCGCCAGCCAGGATAATGCCATTCAGCGATGAATCTTCATCCTTTATTGGATCCAGAGACGCGCCGAATGGGTTGGCTGAATCTGTCGGATAAAGTGCATTTGTACCCTTTGATAGCATCCCTTCCGCATAAAGCAGAAGGGCGTCTGAGGCAGTCCACCCGCCGAATGCACCGAAGCTTGTTCTGTCCTTTTCCCTGTGGGAAAGGATTAAACTCATATATGCTACATAGCCTGCATAATCAACCTTCAGCGCATATGTCTTTTCAAACTTAAAGAGACCAAAGTCCTGCCTGCCTTTATCAAAATTGGCTATGAGCGAAAATGTCCATAGCTCATCCGTAATCCATACGAGACGGCCGAAATCCATTCCAGGCACCTCCCGTTTTGGGTTGCTCCTGCCATTATCCCGAAAAAAGGGGTTTGAGGGAGAAAAAAGATAGGATGGTCCCCATTGAAGATTTTCCCTGCCATATGAGATAAAAAGCCCCTCTGCCATTCTTGTCCTTGCCAGCCATTCGTTAATGTACAGGTCGCTTTTCCACTCTGAATCACCTTCTCTTTGACCATCCTCCCATTGCCTTCTTTCAATATTCAGACGGGGTTTGATGCTGAAATCAAGATGCATTAATCTTAAACGGGCATCAAATCTTACTTGCGATTCGGTCAGGTACTGAGGTATCTCAAAAAAATCATTTCGTGGATTCTGAGAAGATTCAGCCACATCCTGGTATGTGCCGGAAACGATAAATCTAAGATCATGGTCAAAACCATCTTTTAATTCCTCATAGAGTGCAGAAGACCATATCTTTCCGCTTTCTTTACTCTCTCTTCCAAACTCTTCGCCAATGGAAGGAGATGATGCTAACGCCAAGAATATTATTATGATATACGCAATATTGATTATTTTCATAGAACACAATCCATCATTTAAGTCTGGCATAAATCCTGGCTAAATAATTTGCGCCATCCGGACCCGCATCAATACAGTGCCGGAATGATGCCTTTTCGAATTCGTCAGTCTTCTCTATCTCAAAAGCAAATTAATATTGAACACTGAATCCGGAATATTTTTCAATTCAACATTGCTATATTCCATGGTGGTAATATCTTCTTCTACTACAGCATTCCTGATGACCATTTTTGAAACAAATGGTTGAGGCTTACCATTAATAATAACGCTGTTTCCATATTCAAAGGTTGCCCATTTGAACATCTTGCCTGACACCGTATAAAACTCGGCTTTCAGCCCAAGAAAACGGTCTTTTGATACCCAGTATTTTATTTGATCGTATGTGGCGTTTTTATCTATTGCGGCAAGGTCAAACAGATAGCATGGTTCGCCATTAATATTGTCAGAGGATACGCTTGCGGCCTCGTAGTCCCCTGCATAGTTTGTTGAAGCTATATCACCATTTGAGGCACCTCCCATCAGCTTTTGCCTCGGGGATATTGGAACAGGTTTTCTCAGACCCGGCTTTACAAACCACATATTACGGTCAAGCATCAATATCTTGTTCCCCTTTACCTTTGCAGGGGATAAAAATTCTGCCAGGGAATTGACATCTCTCGCCTTTATCCTCAGAGTCCTGAATTGTTTGCGGCCACGTTCGACAGATTCCAGGTTGATTTCCCACTCAACACCTTCCACATTACCTCTCGCACTATCCGCTTTTACCAATATCTCTCCGGGTGTCATCTCAGCAATTGCCGGGCCGCAGTAATATGCAATGCCAAACAGCAATGTCATTATTATAACTGAAAAAATTTTATTCATATGTACCCTCCCTGACTTTATTTCCTTCGAACTTTAACCTTGCACTTTATACCAATTTCTTTGCCTGTCACTCAACAACTGCCAGTTACCAGTCCACCTTTGAGCTTTCAGCTTTGAGCTACTAATCTCACCTATTATACATGCCCCAGGGCATCCACAACATTCTGCCTGGCTGCGCGCCTGGCCGGCAGGATAGCGGCAATCAGCGATAAAAAGATAAGAAAGATCATTAAGATCATCATAGACTGAGGAACCAGATTTACAATCAGAGGAACCGGAGTCGAGACACCTGGAGGGATATAACTTGGTTGAGCAATCCTTATGGCTGCCCATACGCCTATGTTTATCAGAATTCCGACAATCGTTCCAAGCAAACCCAGCATTGCTCCTTCAACAGCAAAGAGAAGGCTTACGCCCCTTCGCTTCAGGCCAAGAGCCCTCAGCGTTCCGATCTCTCTTGTCCTCTCAAGTACAGCCATGCCCATCGTATTGACAACACTCATAACCACGATGATAAACACAATGCAGAATATGAACATGAATATCATGTCAAACATGCCTTTTACCTTTGAATAGAATAAGGAAAGTTTATACCAGGGCTTTATTTCACAATTCAGCCCCGCATTGGACAAGTTTGCTGTCAATCGTTCTAAAACCAGATCCGTTTTTTTCCAATCTTTTAACAGTACTATGATCCGGTCGGCCTTTTCAGTCTCATACAGAGACTGAGCGAACTTGAAAGGAACCCTCATATATTTGTCGTTTGTGGCATCCGAGCCGGAGTCATAAACTCCTGCAATCTCAATATCAAGTGCATTCATCTGGCCATCAAGAGTGGTCGCCATGACTACCCCATTGTCACCCGGTTTCATTTTCAGATGCCTTGCCAGATCCTCTGCCATTTCCACTCCGTATTCTTTTTTTCCGTTCAGTCCTTCACCTTTTACCGGTCGGAAGGCTGCCCAGGCACCTTTTATTGTCCTGTCATCTCCCGGAATAACGCCGTTTGCGAGAAATATTGTAGAAGTCTGACCATTTGAGACAAGACCGGAGATCCATAATTGGGGAGTTGCCAGGATAACATCATCTTCCTTTTCCACGATATCTGTTATCTGCTTTTGTTCAGCCTGAGTAAACATATACTTATCAGGATCAGTCTTTCCGTTTTCAATCCATCCCTGTTTATATATTGTAAGGTGGCCAAGGCCCTCACCTCTCACTGCCGATTCTCTGAGTCCGTGATATGTGTTATGAGTGTATCCCCTGAACAGGCTCACCGAGGCAAAGCCCATAGCTATAGCCAGTAGTGTCACGAAAGATCTGCGTCTGTTTTTCAAGATATTCCGCAGTGCTATCTTCATCCACTTGGTCATCTGTCTGCACCTCCGTCTATTATCTTTCCGTCCTCAAGCCTGATAAGGCGCTTCACCTGGTCCAGAAGCCTCTGATCATGAGTGGAAAATATAAATGTAGTCTTCTCCTTTTCATTCAGATAACGCATCAATTCAATTATCTTGTGTGATGTATCCGAATCCAGATTGGCGGTAGGTTCGTCCGCAATAATCAGGGATGGTTCAGTCACCAGCGCCCTTGCAATTGCAACACGCTGTCTCTGTCCGCCGGATAATTTATCCGGCCTGTGTTGAGCGAATTCAGACAAGCCGACCTCATCAAGACGACGACGCGCATTTTCTTTAGCCTCTGATGCTGATGTCCCTGTTATTTCAAGGGGAAGCATCACATTTTCTATTGCCGAAAGAACAGGAATCAGATTAAACCCCTGAAAAATAAACCCGATAAACCTGTTCCTCAGCTCGGTCCTTTTGTTGTCTGATAAGGAAAGCAGGTCCTGACCCTCAATAAAAATCTCTCCTGAAGAAGGTTCATCAATAGCGCCGATAAGATTCAACAGGGTCGTCTTGCCTGAACCGGAAGGCCCCCAGACGGCCATAAATTCCCCTTTGTCCACGGTCAGATCAACGCCTCTTAGGGCATGAACTACTGTTTCTCCCAGAAAATAATCCTTTTTAACATTAATAACTTTTGCCAGAGACATAGGATTCTCCTTTCTGTAAACTATATTGTAATGCTTTCAGCCAGCCGACGATAATGATCCGCCTTGGATTTGTCTCCTGCCTTGCCATACAATTCGGCAAGATTTGAATAGACCTTTTTCTTGATTGATTTAAGTGAATCGGGGTTTCTTTCTACCAGGGCCTTCAGATATTCGAAATCCTCAAACGCTATATCTCCCCTGCCAAGAAAAGAAGGCAGAGATTTTGAATTGACAGCCCTTGTTATTCTTACTGTAATATTATTCGGAGCCGATCTGACCGCCTTATCCATCAGCGAGGTTCCTTTGTTGACATAATACATCTTTTTAATAGGATTCCAGGCCGTTTTGGCCATCATAGTCAAAGCGCTTCCTTCGTAACACATGACCTCATAATCCCCTTTGTCTGCTTCGCTGGCCCTTGACAGGAATTTAACCGCTTTAGATGCATATGCTTTTGCATCATTTCTGGCCATCGTATGAAAGGCGATGCCAAGGCCTTTTAATGTTTCATAATCGGAAGTGTCTTGATCAAGTTCCTTCTGCAACTCATCAATTTTTTCAATCAAGTTCTTGTGATCCATTTCAGTCAATTCATGCCAGTCATTGGCTGATACGGAAAAAGAAATGAAAAGCAGAGAGGATAGCATAACTCCGATTTTTAAAACGTGACTCATTAATATTTGTGATCTCATAGCTGTCTTCTTAAGTTTTATCCGAATCATATATCACGATAAAATATCAGGCAAAGGAGATGCGACGAAACAGAGAATTTGGGGATTAGAATCCAGATATTCTGGATAAAAGAAAGAGAAAGGCGTCCAAGAATTACTTTATAGACTAACTTCAAACGATTACGGGGCTCATCTATTTTTGTGTGCAACCTGCTCCATACTGATCTGACCTCAGGAAACCGAAAATATGATTTATGGAAATAATATAGAATATCGGATGGGATGCCTTTTAGTATGAAAGCCTTTCCTGTAAATCAGCTAGATGCTGGAGTTTGCGCCCGTTGCATTCCTCTGTCGACCAAAATTCCAGAAATGAATCTACAATAAGAATACAAACATATGATCATATCAATTTCCATAAAGACATTTTTATGTTGATTAATAAAAGATTTGATTAATTATTCTGACCTGCTATTATTACGTCCTGCTTAATAATACTTTAAAAAGTATAGACTATATCAGCTTGTGTGGTGAATCAGGATATTTGTTTAATCTTGGGTTATTATAAACACCGTACCAAACCGGGACTATTATATTATCAATGATATTTATTAAAAAATATATTCCTTTTGGGACAATTTTTATTATTCTTTCTGTTTTGGGTTGCAGCAGTGAAGCTCTGCCTGATGGTCAGGCAAAGGCAATAAAGGCAAATGACATATCAGTCTATTTTCAATCCGCCAGAGGCGGACGAGGGTTCGATTCCCCGCCCCTTGGGGCGTTCAATGCTTTTTACGATACCCCGCTGCTCTGCGGCGGGGTAGTTTATTTTTACCAGCCCGTCATGCTGAACGGGCATTACTCTTCAAAGGCCTGGACCTGATAGGTTGAGACTTCAAGATCCCCTTTCTTCCACGCATCACCTCTAAGGCCAGCCTTAAGACACAAATGAGTCAGAAATTCCTCTTTTTCGGGCAATTGCTCCCAGACCTGGGGCAGAAAGGTGGCCTGATAAAACCCTTTGCCGAGAATCACCCCATCAATTCCCGGCCGCAGTTTTGCCAGCAGGTCATTTGCGTCCTTATATGAAAGGGGTTCAGGATCGGTCAGGATACTGATCTCAATTTTTACACGGTCCCATTCCTTTTGTGACATGGCAGGGAAACGCGGATCTCGGAATGCTGCATTAATGGCATTAACCTTGATTCCTTCGATCAAAGATTCCTGTGGGATTATGTGACCTATGCAGCCCCTGAGGTTGCCATCTATGGTCAATGTGGCGAAAGTGCCACGCCTCTCTCTGAATACCGGTGCCAGATCATCCGGTTGTTCCTGCTCTTTTTGACCGAAAAGCTCTTCTTCAATTATCTTTCGTGCCACGGAGAGGAGAAACTTCCCCTGTTCTTCAGTCAAATCCTTTTTACCGGTCATGCCGACTCCTTTCATACTGGGCTGGTTTAGTTCCTTGAAATCTGATTCTGCTAATAGAAATCTTTGTCTAACAATCCTGTTCAAATATCATAATGATAGACTAAAACAGGGCACTGTCAAGACGAATCCTACCAGGATTATCCATTTATCAGTTTATCCTGAACTCTTATTTTACTGCTTAAGCTGTCCTGTAAAGTCCAGATGCATCTCTGTGTATACATTTTGATTGTTTTATATGCATTTTCGACTTGACGTATTGACATGGAATGTTGAAAAAGATTAAGGAGATTCATGGCTGGCAACTAAAGACAATAAAGGAGTCATTATGGAAACTCTGAAAGAAAAAAGGGATCGTGTGATGCTTATCTTTGAAATACTGGACCCACTATATACTCAGGATAAGACCGCTCTCAAGTATCGAACCCCTTTTGAACTCCTTATCTCAACAATTTTATCGGCCCAGTGTACTGATAAGCAGGTAAATAAAGTAACCGAGACCCTTTTTAAGAAATATAAAAGCCCAAAGGATTACTTATCTGCTCCTGTTGAAGCTTTAGAGGAAGATATCCGGCCTACCGGATTCTTCAAAAACAAGGCCAAATCCATAAAAGGTTGCTGTAAAGGGCTTCTGGAGCTTTATTCTGGAGAGGTTCCTTCCACCATGGAGGAATTGCTGAAACTGCCCGGCGTGGGGAGGAAGACAGCTAACTGTGTCCTTGGTGCAGCCTTTGATATCCCGGGAGTAGTTGTAGATACTCACGTAAAAAGGCTTTCACAGAGGCTTGGCCTGACAGCAAACAATAACCCGGACAAGATAGAAAAGGATGTTGAGACACTTCTTCCCAGGGAAAAATGGCGCCGTTTTTCCGATCTTATGATCTATCATGGGAGAGAAGTCTGTAAGGCCAAAAAGCCTGATCATGATAAGTGTGCAGTCATAGGGCTCTGCCCTTATAATTTTTCTTGATGATCTTTCAATAAATCTGCAGCTACAGAACAATGTCGTCGAATTCGGCCACAAGGAAGGTGTGATCAGAAGGCCTTTCAAGCATCCTGGGTTTTGTGTCGATCCATGAACTAATGGATTTTTCAGCTAAAGGCCTTGTGGCCATGATATAATCAATTCGCCAGCCCATTCTGCGTTTGAGGGCATTAGGGACCCTGTAATCCCAGAATGTGAAATAGCCACTGCCCGGCTGATGCTTTCTGAACACATCAACAAAACCCCATTCAAAAAATTCTTTTAAAACAGACTGCTCGTCAGGGTGAAATCCAACATGCCCCCTAAGTCTTTCAGGATCATAAACATCTATCGGTTCAAGAGCAACGTTGAAATCACCGGCAAGCAGAACAGAATCATCAGCATTATAATTGTCTGTAATATGCCTCAAAAGATCTCTCATCCAGCGAAGCTTGTATTTGAATTTATCGCTTCCGACCTCAAATCCCTGGGGGACATAAGCGTTTATAAGAGTTATATTCCCTGCACGTGCACTTATAAAGCGTCTCTGTTCCTCAGCATCATCATATAGATTCAGCCGCACATCATTTAAAGGATTCCTGCTTATGATCGCCACACCATTATAGGATTTTTGACCTGTAAATACAGCCTGGTAACCGGCAGCTGGAAACGAATCGGATGGAAAATCCCTGTCCTGGACCTTTGTCTCCTGCAAAAAGAGGATATCCGGACTTTCATTTCCCAGCCATTCCAGGATAACCGGGATTCTGGTACGCACCGAGTTGGTATTGAATGTCGCAAATTTAAAGGTCATACCTCCAGATTTCCTTTCAATGCATCTTCTACCTTCTCATACAGTTCTAGAGGAGAATATAATTTTTGACGGACTTATGAAACAAACCTGCTCGTAAAAATACTACAGGCAGGGTATTTTCTATCTTACCCTGCTGCCCGGAACAGTCTTTGCGTCAGGATTCAACAGATGTACGCCGGAATTGTCTTCAACAGCAAGCACCATCCCCTTTGACTCCACACCCATAAGTTTGACAGGTTCAAGGTTTGCGACTATCACGACCTGCCTTCCAGTAAGATCCTCGGCGGAATAACTGCCTGCAATCCCGGCGACAACCGTTCTTAATTCACCTATATCTACTTCCAGTTTGATGAGTTTTTTGGATTTCGGAATGGCTTCGGCTTTTATTACAGTCCCAACTCTCATATCCGCTTTTTGAAATTCATCTATAGAAAGAAAATCAGATTTTTCTTCAGTTTTTTGTTCCAATTGCAATTCCTCCTTATTGATCTCTATACGGGGAAATAAGGCTGGCGCTTTTGCCATGAGCCGGACAGGCCTTTCTTTTCCCCAGATCCGAATCTTTTCGATATTTAAATTCATGCCTTTTCTGGCAAGACCCAATTGATCCTGAATTTTCTCAGCTGACTCCGGCATAAATGGCCATACCAGTGCTGATATGATTTTGATGGATTCCATTATATGGAATATGACAGTGGAAAGTCTGTCAGGGTCTGATTTGGCAAGGACCCAGGGAGCCATAGTGTCAATGTATTTATTAACCCTGCCGATTACATCCCATACTGCTATAAGGGCCTTATGAAACTGCAGTCCCTTCATTAAGGTCTCATAGGCGTCAATCAGCTCAAGCGAACTGGTCCTGAGTTCTTCATCTTCATCACAGGAAATTCCAGGTTCAGGCAGTTCTCCTTTAAAATATTTATGAACCATCGTAATGCTTCGGCTGACAAGGTTTCCCAGATCGTTGGCCAGATCAGCATTTATCCTGCCCACAAGGGCCTCTTCGCTGAACTCGGAATCAAGCCCGAATGTCATTTCACGCAGTAAAAAGTACCTGAAGGCATCAAGTCCATATATATCTACAAGATCCAGGGGGCTTACTACATTGCCTAAGCTCTTGGACATCTTGCCAATGTTCATATTCCAGTACCCATGAACATTGAGATGCTGATAAGGTTCAATATCAGCTGCCTTGAGCATACAGGGCCAGTAGATGCCATGCGGTTTAAGTATATCCTTCGCAATCAGGTGCTGAGAACAGGGCCAGAACCGACTAAAATTTTCACCATCGGGATATCCAAGTCCGGAGACATAATTAATAAGGGCGTCAAACCAAACATAAGTTACAAAATTTTCATCAAAAGGAAGGGTAATGCCCCATTGGAGACGGGATTTCGGCCTGGAGATGCAAAGGTCTTCCAGAGGCTCTTTTAAAAATGAAAGTACCTCGTTTTTATATCTTTCCGGCCTTATAAAATCAGGATTCCTGCGAATATGATCTATAAGCCAGTCCTGATAATTACTCATCTTAAAAAAATAGTTTGCTTCCTTGATAATTACCGGCTCTGTCTGATGATCCGGGCATTTTCCATTTTCGAGCTCTCTTTCAGTATAAAAACGTTCACAACCAAAACAGTAAAGCCCTTCATACTCACTGAAATAGATATCGCCCTTTTCCTTCACCCTGTTCAGGATCAGTTTAACCGTTTCAATATGTCTTTTATCAGTAGTTCGAATGAAATCGGTGTTGGTGATATTCAACTTCGGCCAAAGGAGCCTGAAGAGCATGCTGATCCTGTCTACATACTCCTTTGGAGACTGACCGGCCTCTTTGGCAGAAGTAACAATCTTGTCTCCGTGTTCATCTGTCCCTGTGAGAAAAAAGGTCTCTGCTCCATTAAGCATATAAAAACGATTCAACACGTCAGCCACGATAGTAGTATAGGCATGGCCAATATGAGGTTCAGCATTAACATAGTATATGGGTGTTGTGATATAAAATTGTCTGGTCAATTTTCTGGTTGGTTACTCCTTTTTGATTTTTTTCTAAAAAAACCCTCATGTATAAAATCCTTAACGAACACATCAATTTCATTACCGGATTCAAGCAAAACCGTCACTGATTCATTCAGGATATTTTGACGTGTTACCTTGCCTTCTCCATCTTTTGTTTTTACTTTTTTACCTATCTTCGGAAGATTTTTTTTTATTGACTCATAATTCTCATACTCAAAATTGAGACAGCACATCAGGCGACCGCACATGCCTGAAATTTTGGCCGGATTAAGTGAAATATTCTGTTCTTTTGCCATTTTAATCGTTACCGGGGCAAAATCATTTAGAAAAGACGCACAGCATAAAGGGCGCCCACAAATTCCCAGACCTTCAACCATCTTTGCCTGGTGACGTACGCCGATTTGTCTCATTTCTATTCTTGTCCGAAATTTAGCCCCCAGATCCTTTACGAGCTCTCTGAAATCCACTCTTCCATCGGCCGTAAAGTAAACGACGATCTTACTCCCATCAAAACGCCTTTCAACAGATACAAGAGACATTGGGATGGCTTTCTTTGCAATTAGTTCATAACAGAAGTTATATACGTTTTCTTCAATATCGGCGCATTTTTCCTGCCTTTCAATCTCCTCCTTTGTTGCCAGATGAGAAATTTTTCTGAGGCAACGTTTGGAGACAATTTCTTCTCCCAAATGCATGCTGGAGCAAACAAATCCGATTTCCGGGCCATCTTCCATTAGAATTATAACCTTGTCCCCTTTTTTGAGGACAAAGTGCCCCGAATCAATATCATGTATCTTCCCTCTATTTCTAAACCGAACACCAACTACTTTATTCATATTTAAACTAAACCTTGTATTCAATCACAGTTTCTGAAAAACTTCTTCCAACAGAATGTCGCTTAATTTCTTTTTAATGCAAGCTTCCGCAGGCAAAGCACAGTATGTTCCATTACCAGTTTGCTGTTTCTCATTCTCATTATATCAATCTGAGCCTGATCTATTATCATCAGGCCATCTATAAGATTTTTTATCTTATAATTTTTCGCAGCATTTTTCAAATGATGCGAAAAATCTGAATTTATGAGCAACTCTTTTTGGCAACCATCCTTTACAAAAAGAAGATCCCTGTACCAATTCTGCCAAATAGAGAGAATACCCATTATTCCGATCTCTTCGCTAACGGATGTATTTTTCAGTGACTTTGCTTTACTTCCCGCATATCCAAGGGCCATCTCAATAGCTTTTTCATCAGATATTGCAGGCAGGTTAATTAGACTTAATAACCATTCCTGCCGTTTCTCAAGATATCCATTTTCATTCATTTTAATTGCAAGACCAAGACTTCCACCCGAAACCTTTGCCAAAATCCTTGCGGAATCCTCGCTTAGCCCCTTTTCATTTACAAGCCAGTCGGTTATATCCTGAACATGGAGTGGCTGAAAAGTTACTCTTTGACAGCGTGAAATGATGGTCGGCAGTAGATTAAGAGATTCAGTAGTCTTCAGGATAAATATCGTCCCTGAAGGTGGTTCCTCAAGTGTTTTTAAAAAGGAATTGGCCGCCTCTGATGTCATCGTCTCGGATTGATGAAGTACACACACTCTGTATTTACCGGCCAGCGGTGCGAAGCTGAGTTTTCGATTCAGTTCCCGTATCTGATCTATCTTGATGTTTTTACCGTCAGGCATCAGAAAGATAAAATCCGGATAATTTCCTCCTTTCATCTGGCGACATGCCCTGCAGACCCCACATGCATCAAAGTTTACCGGGGAAAGGCAATTAAGAGCCATTGAAAGGGCCATGGCAGTCGATGTCTTTCCTATTCCATAGATCCCTGAAAAGATATATGCATGAGGTATTTTGTCCCTTGCCAGAACCTGTTTAAAAAAGCCTTTTGCCTTTTCCTGGCCAATTATCTGGGAAAATGTGAACAATATTTATCTCTCTGTCATAAATTATCGAAATCTGCATCTTATTATTTAACTTTTTATTTCATCTTGTGTTAAGTATATATGTCAATAAAAATTTCAGAAACAAAAACTTTATAACAATTGGTTCAAATAGGAAATACCAAAAAATAAAAAAATGGCATCATATTAAAAAACCCGAAATACAAAAATATTATTGCTCTCTGATTATCTTCATGATATGTTAAGAATTGGAATATTTCAGTACAAATAATTTCAATAGAAAAAGAAATAGCGACGAATAATAATATGAATTCATGTGAAAAAATAGTTTCCGAGCCCCCGCATATTCAAATAAAAGATCTGATTTATCAGATCCGCAGGCTTATGCAGGCAGGATCATTATATACAAAAGAATTAGATAGAAACTATCAGGTAAGCGCTCCTCAGCTTCATTGCCTTCTCACCCTATACGAAGTTGGTCCACTCCCTCCCTCACAAATTGCCAAGTATATTATGGTTAAATCCAGCACAGTAACAGGAATAATCGACCGTCTGGAGAATAAAGGCCTG
The DNA here is from genome assembly GCA_036733345.1 of Deltaproteobacteria bacterium. Taxonomy (GTDB): domain Bacteria; phylum Desulfobacterota; class DSM-4660; order Desulfatiglandales; family Desulfatiglandaceae; genus JAFGMQ01. The sequence goes on from DAINAR010000011.1 coordinate 55,827, forward strand.
GTACGAAGAACAAGAAATTCACCCGATCGCCGCGTAATTAATATTGAACTGACTGACAAAGGCAAAACACTTGCCGAAAACGCTCCCTCGCCCATTCAGCAAAAAATTGTTGATGGTGTCAAACGGCTTCCCAACAGCAAAATAGAGGAAATTATCCAGAATCTTAAATTACTTACCCAAATGTTAGATGCCCAGGATTTAGTATTTGATCAACCAAATGATGAATCTCAGACACCATTATAAAAACGTCAGCTTCCGGCCCTGGCAAATAAAGACATCAGGGATATAACAATTATGATCACCATCAAGTCATCATACTAAGCTGGACAACATGCCCACGGATAAGAGAGAAGCAGAAGAGCGGCTCATTTACCCTCATATATCTGTTGCAGGCTGCCATATATGACTAAGCCTTAACCTCAATGCATTTCATCAAATACCTCTGAAATGATCAATCTTATTCCATGACTTTCTTATATTATAGCTGAAAACCATTATATTTCATACGTTTTGACATGTCCTGATAAAGTATTTTTATCAAATTTCTTGACAAACAAAGCTTTTTGCTCTATTAATTTCAGTACTAATTATCTCTGGTGATAATATATTAGCAAAATCCATTTAAACAGGAATTTATTCAAAACGAAATCATGCAAAATATTGAAAGAATAGAAAACACTAATCTCTGCGAAGGAATCGATCTATCTCCTATATTTGGCGGAAAGGAATCGTTACGATTTACCGATTTCATCAACAACAAATCGGATGATCTTCTCGATATCTTCAACTCAATTATTGCGCCAAGATTATACTATCGAAACTATAAAATAGCCTCGGCCGGCAACGGAAGAGTTTGTCTCGAGAAAGGCGTGGAATTAAAAAGCATAAAGCTCACAAAAGTTATGAAACATTGTGAAAGTGCAATTTGTTTTACAGCAACTATCGGAAGTGAAGTTGATAAAGAAATATCAAGATTGACGCATGAAAATCGACTCTTCGATGCATATCTCATTGATTCAATGGGATCAATGGCCGTAGAAAACATGGCTGAAGAGTTCTGGAAAAACATGCAAACAAGATATAATACCCTGGGCCAGGGAATAACTATTCGTTTTAGCCCTGGCTATTGTGATTGGCCAATTATAGAACAGAAAAAATTGTTTGATCAATTATTTGATGCAGGACAGACAGATGTTACCCTTACTGATTCCTGCCTTATGAATCCCCGCAAGTCCATTTCAGGAATATTTGGCATACATCCTTTATTCAATGAAGATGTTCCTGTCTCTCCTTATAATCCTTGTTCTGATTGCAGTAAAAAGAATTGTAAAGAGAGGAGAGTCTTTCTTACTAATTCATAAATACCAGCAAAGGTCACATGAACTGCAAAATAATGCCTTGTAAGGATTAGCAGTATATAATTATTCAGCAAACAAGACTGGACTACTATTTCTAATATAAAATCGTTCAATAATCAAGTTATGGAAATATAAAGGACACTAAAGATGAAACCAAGAACAGGACTGCCAGGGGGGCAGTATAAACCCCTTACAGATGATGAAATTGCAAAAATACATCAGACGGTTCTCAGGGTATTCGAGGAGATCGGGATATTAGTAAGTCTGCCGGAAGCACGTGAACTGTTTCGTCAGGCGGGCGCGAATGTCGACGATACGGATTGCATTGTAAAAATATCTCAGGGGCTTGTGGAAGAACTGATTGACCAGGCTCCGTCTTTTGTTACCTTGTGCGGTCGCGGTAAAAATAATGAACTGGACTGCGAAATCGGTGGGAAAAAAGTCTATATGGGTACAGGTGGAACAGCACTGAATGTTCAGGACCCCGGATCAAATGATTCACGGCGCGCAACGCTTGAAGACATTATGGATATGGCCCGTCTCGTTGATATTCTTGATAATATTCACTTTTTCATGCTTAATGTGTATCCGAATGAACTCCCCGTTGAAGATGTAGATGTCAATCGATTCGGAACTGCAATGAATTATACACGGAAGCATATAATGGGGGGGGTCTATACTGTTGAAGGTGTCAGAAATGTCATCAAAATGGCGGAATATATCGCAGGCGGCCACAACAAATTGAAGGAAAGGCCATTTATTTCCATGGTAACCTGCGTGGTAAGTCCCCTGCGGCTTGATGAACATTATTCACAGCTTACCATTGAGGTGGCTCGCAACGGAATTCCTGTTGTAGTCCCGGCTGAACCCCTGTGCGGCGCAACATCACCTGTTACACTTGCAGGGAACCTGGTTGTACAAAATGTGGACACACTGGCAGGAGTAATGCTTGCCCAGCTTGCCAATCCGGGAGCTCCGACACTTTATGGATCTGTCTCATCAATTGCAGATCTTAGAACACTGAAATATCTTTCAGGCGCGGTTGAAATGGGCCTCCTGAACGCCGCTGCAGCTCAAATGGCTCAATTCTATAATCTTCCTTATTACGCAACTGCAGGCATGTCCGATTCAAAAATCAATGATGCCCAGGCAGGATATGAATCAGCCATTACAAACCTGATGGTAGCACTCGCGGGTGGGAACTTTATCCACGATGCCGCCGGATTTCTCGAATTCTGCATGACAGCTTCCTACGACAAACTGGTTATAGATAATGAAATTATAGGCATGGTAATGCGAGCTGTGGAAGGTATAAAAGTAGATGATGAAACCCTTGCTTTCGATCTGATAAAGAAAACCGGACCGGGAGGTCACTATGTATCTTCACGTCATACGCGCCATTTCATGCGAACAGAACAGTATTTCACGCAATTGAGTGACAATAAAGATCGGCTCCAGTGGGAAAATGACGGATCAAAAGATGCATTGGTCAGGGCCACGGAAAAGGCTCGACAGGTGCTTAACAGTAAACCCCGATCTTTTATACCGGAAGAGATGAAAGAACTAATGATAAAAGAGATACCAGGATTAATTTTAGCCTGAGAGAAAATGCTATGATAATAATAGGAGAAAAAATTAACGCATCCATCAAATCCGTCGGACAGGCAATATCAGATAAGAATGAGGAATTCCTGATTAATCTTGCAAAAGATCAGGCTGAAGCAGGCGCCGATTTAATCGATGTAAATGCTGGTGCAGGGCAGGATGCACGGGAAAGTGCAACAAAAACAATAGAATGGTTAATTGATCTGGTGCAGGACGTGGTCGAAAAACCACTCTGTATTGACAGCGATGACCAGGCCGTTCTGGAAGCTGCGCTTGCGAGGTACCGCGGTAAAACGGTCATGATAAACTCTGTAAATGCCGAAATTGAAAAGCTTGAAGCTATTGGCAGTCTTGCAGCAGAACGACAGGCATCACTTGTTGCCCTAGTAATGAAAGAAGGTGGCATACCCAGAACTGTTGATGAACGTCTACAGGCTGCTGAAATCATAGTAAATCATCTTGCAAAGGTTGGAGTCAGAGAGGACCAGATATATTTTGACCCGCTGGTGCTTCCAATTTCAGTAGATACTACACAGGCACTTGTCACATTAAGAACCATTGAAGAGATTAAAAAGCGCTATCCAGAGTCCAAAACAGTGATGGGGCTGAGCAATATCTCCTACGGACTTCCGAACAGGGGTATTGTCAACCGATCGTTCATGCTGATGGCCGCTTCAGCAGGACTGGAAGCAGCAATATTAAATCCCCTTGATAAAAAACTGATGAGTCTCGTCAGGGCAGCAGACATGCTCACCAATAAAGACCCTTTTTGCAAGGGATTTATCAGGGCTCACCGGAAAGGGTTAATCAGCGACTAATCATAACAGTGAATACGATAAGGAGGTTTAAAGATGCCACGAGAAGGTATCTTGGTAGAAAATCCATATGAACGCCTGAGCCTGGATCAGATAGAAACAGTTCATCGGGCGTCTCTTGAAATATTACTGGACCCCGGCACTATCTGTTACAATGAAAAAGCAGCAGATATCTTTGCCTCAGCAGGTGCAGATGTCTCATTTATTGAAAAAAGTGATCCACCTCACTGGATTGTAAAAATACCGGAAAAACTCGTCAGCGAGGCAATCGAAAGCTCACCAAAGACAATAACTCTAGGTGCCAGGGACCCCGGTAATGCCCTTGTAATGAACGGGTATGAACCGAGAGTTTATTTTATAACGGGCTCTGAACCGAATATATTGCTTGATACGGAGTTACAGACTTATTCGAAAAAAACTGATTCATCAGTCGAAATCAAGATCCCTGATTTTATTCCCCGCCGGGGCACCGTAGCTGATCTTTGTGCATCCGCTCATTTATCTGAGCACCTTGATACCCTGGACGGATTTATCAGAAATGTCAATATCCAGGATAAGGATATCACTCAAGAGAATAAAGATGTAAATAAAGCATTTGCCTCCCTTGATAACACTACTAAACACGTTCAGATTGGTCTCACCACCCTGAGTCAGCTTGATAATGTGACAAAAATGGCGGAGATCATTGCAGGCGGAAAAGAAGCATTGAAACAAAATCCAATTATCTCTTTTATCTGCTGCCTTATCAAAAGTCCTCTCCAGTTCGTAAATGATACAACAGAGGCCTTTATGGAAATGTGTATGCGAGGTCTTCCCGTGGTAGTTTCCTCCTCACCACAGGCGGGAAGCACCGCTCCTATAAAAGAAGCGGGCATTCTGGCTCAGATCAATGCGGAAGTCCTTGCAGGAATAACGCTTGGACAACTCATTAACAAAGGCACGCCGATTCTGTACGGAACAGTTCCAGTTAAAACCCGTCTGGATACACTCGGCGATTCATATGGAGCCGTTGAAACCAGCCAGTACACCATCGACTGCACTCAACTGGCCCGGTTTTATGGACTACCAAATTATTCAACATCGGGTGTCAGCGATGCAAAGGTTCCGGGACAGCAGTCATCAATCGAGCGCCTTTTTTCGAATATCACGGTGACGATGAGCGGCCCTCAGTTTCTCCATTGTGCATATGGGCTCCTTGACTGCAACGCTGTTTTTTCTCCGTTTCAGGCGGTGCTTGATGATGCACATTTTACCATGATCAAATATTTTCTCAAATCTCCCAGGATCGATAAAGGCGAAATAGAAGAAAGTCTCAAGCAGATAAGAACAGTGCTCTCAACACCACAGAAGCTTTATATAGGGTACATCCGCAAGGTCATGAGAAGTGGTCTTTTGTGCCCCATGTATCCATTTGAAGGAGACAGGGAAAACGACACTGTTTTTCAACTTGCTTATGAACGCATGAATGAACTTCTAGCCAAACCGGTCAATCATATTGACCGTGAAAAAACATTAAGAATATTTAATGAAATACCAGGCCTGTTACCAAGGCTTAACACCTATAAATAAGGGAGATTATTATGGACGCTATTATTGCGCAACTGAGAGAAAATGTAATTCAGGGTCGAATGTCTCAGGATGACGAAGGCATAGATGATACACTGACCGGCCCCGGTGTAGTCGAATTGACTCAGATGGCACTGGAAAATAAGATCCCGGTAAAGGATATCATTGCCGAAGGTCTCACTGCCGGGATGGAAATCGTTGGAGAAAAATTTAATGCCAAAGAATTTTATGTCCCTGATATGCTGGCGTCTGCCGAAGCTGTCAGCGAAGCCATGGATATACTTAAACCCTATCTCGAAGGGCAAAATGTTTCTGCCAAGGGCAAGTTTGCCATCGTTACGGTAAAGGGAGATATTCATGACATCGGGAAAAATATTGTGGCCATCCTGCTAAAAGGAGCGGGCTACGAAGTGGTTGACCTCGGCATCGATGTCCCCACCGAAAAGATTATTGATTTCGTTCGTGAGAATAAACCTGACTTTCTTGGTCTTTCGGCACTCCTGACCACTACTATGCTGGTCATGGGAGAGATTATAGAAGCGCTGAAAATGTCAGGTCTCAGGGAATCCGTCAAGGTACTGATAGGCGGAGCCGCTGTATCGGAAGAATTCGCGCGGGAAATTGGAGCAGATGCTTACTGTCCCGACGGTTTTAATGCGGTTCGAGTCCTTGATTCTTACATAGCAGCATAACAGGCGATTAAAAAGAGAAATGGAGGGTTTTATTTGTTATGGCAGGAATTGCCGGCGTTTTAGGTAATAAAAGAGATATCCTGGATTTGATGCTGGAAAGGATTAAATACCGGGGCCCTGATGAAACATGGAAACATGAAAACAGTAATGCCTATATCGGGTGTAATGAACTGAATGTCGGCGGCAGCGGACATAAAGGTTCACACCATGCATCAGATGGTTCAAGAGCGGTCATACTGGATGGCCGTGTTTATAATGATCAAATGGAAGACAGAAGTGATGCCTCCATGATTCTCGATCTTTATAAACTGTATGGCGTTGATTTTGCTTCAAAGGTAGACGGCGACTTCGCCTGTGCCGTAAGCGACGGCAATAAACTTATACTTGCACGTGACTGGGCAGGCATCAAACCTCTGTATTATGGACATGACCATGATGGAAATTTGTGTTTCGCATCCGAGGCCAAGGCCCTTGTAGATATCAGCAGTGATGTAAAAGAATTTCCTCCTGGTTATGTTTATTCCCGGGAGCTGGGCTTCAGAAAATATAATAATGCAGCAGTTGGTACCCCTGAATTCGAGAATTTTGACCAGGCCGGGAAAGTCGTCAGGGAACTTCTCATGGAAGCGACTGAAAAACGGATGAAAGACAATGCTGTAACTGGAGTTCTGCTGAGCGGAGGACTTGACAGCAGTCTTATCGCCTGGATGGCCCACGAGATAAAGCCGGATATCGAATGTTTTACCGTCAGTATGGAAGGCGGGCAGGATCTTCCTCTTGCAAAAGACGTTACTGATTATCTGGGGGTAAAACATCACATCCTGATGTTCGGTGAAAAAGAAATAAATGAGATACTACCCCTTGCTATTCACCACCAGGAAATGTACGAAGAAAGCTGTGTTCACGGTGCAATCGCCAACTTTCTGGCCGGACGCTTCATAAACGGCAAGGCAAAATGTGTTCTTACCGGAGAAGGGGCAGACGAATTCTTTGCCGGATATGACGGGCAGTACAAAAAGGCAGACAACCCCGAAGAACTTGCCAGTATTATTGACAACCTCATCAATGTTGCCCACAACACTGCTTTGCAAAGGCTGGACAGGCTTAATGCCGCCAACTCATATGAAAGCAGAACACCTTTTCTTGATTCAAAGGTAATGGATTTTGCATTGAAGATCCCTCTTGAACATAAGGTTTTTGGTGAAGAACAGACAGGGAAGTGGATTGTGCGCCAGGCATTCGAGGGTTGTCTTCCTGAACATATCATTTATCAGACAAAACGTTTTTTTGCACAGGGGTCCGGAGTGGCTTATATCATGCGCCAGCAGGCTGAAAAGGTCATCTCCGAAGAGGAACTTGCAACATTCAACAGCCAGGCGGGGAATCCCCTGCTTTCATCTGTTGAAGAGCTCTATTATTATAAAATTTTCAAAAAGACACTGCCTCATCCTGCACTTGACAGGCTGGTAGGAAGGTGGGATCCCTTGAGGCCTGCATTCTTTCCGGACTGGGAAAAACCTGCATTTTAAGCTGCTTTTTTGATGAAAGGCAATCAGACTTGCCTGATGGATGCACTTGTCTTCTTCACTTATTCCACTCAGCAACTGAATGCCTTGAATGTTCGTTGTCGTAACAATAAACGCACAGCAATTCCCGGTTGCTGCAATCGTGCGCGTGATTGTCGTGATCATGATCCTTATGATGAACTGTCAGCTCACGCATTCTATTCGCTCTAAATTCACGCCCGCAGCGTGAACATTTCATGCTAACTAATTCTACCTTTAATCAGCTGATTATCAATCATCTAAGTGAAAATTCGATGGGCTTTTATCTGAAATAATAGAATAATCAGAAAAATTGTTGACAAATATTCAATAAAAAACCTAACATTACTAATTTTAAATAAAAATATGATCCCTTAGATTTACCGGGAGGCCATATCTTTGCTAAACACATAGCATGGTGGTGACTAAAAAAGAATACATTCCTTTTTTAGTTTGGCTGTTAAATTAAGAGTGAAAGAAACGTAAGACTATCCTATCTAAAATTTATCGATGGGATTTTGAAGAAATTAAATGTACTGAGATATGAATCCATTTTCATTTATTCTCGCCCACAAAAATCAACATCTGCTGGCGTATCGGGTGCTGGTATACATTCTACTCTGTAGCTCTTTTTTTGCTTTGTTTTCAAGCGCCATACAGCTCTATTTTTTCTATCGGACAGATTTAAGGCCCGTAGAGAACAATATCGAATTTATCAAGGAAAACTACATTCCAGACATTGCGGAAAGCATTTATTTGAATGATGATAAGCAATTAAAGATTTTGCTCCTTGCTGCGCTGCAACTAAAAAATATTGAATATATCGATATCACATCGATAAAGAATTCAAATGAATTCTTAGCATTAGAGGGAAATCCAAATGTTCATGAGGGTATTTCTCAACAATTCCCAGTAAAACATCATACTGCATCTGGCGAAATAATTCCTCTTGGCACTATAAAAATTACGGCGAGTGTAGAGGGCGTTTATAAGCGTTTTTGGGAGAGGTCCGTCGTTCTTCTTTTAACAAACACTGTGAAAACCTTTTTTGCGTCATTTTGCATCCTTTTAATTTTACAATTGATGTTAACTCGTCATTTGGGCAGGTTCGTAAATTTTGCGAGAAGCTTAAATCTTGATAAATTGCATGAGAATTTGGTTATTAATCGCAAAAAATTGCGACAAGGAAAACCAGATGAATTAGACCAGGTGGTAATTGCATTCAATGATATGATTGGAAGAATTAAAAATGATGTTAATGCCATAAAACAGGCTGAAGAGAAAATTCGAAAGAGTGAGGAGCAGTACAGAAAATTGGTTGAAACCATGAATGATAGTCTCGCGGTAATAGACAAAGATGGGTTGGTTTGTTACGTAAATGATAGATTTATTGAATTATTAGGATATGAAAAAGATGAACTCATGGGAAGAGGACTTATAGAATTTTTTGATGATCCCAGCAAGAATATTTTTAAAGAACAATTTGGTCTGAGAAAAAAGAGTGAAAAAAAGGGATTTTATGAAGCTTCATTTATATCCAAAACGCTAAAGAAGATACATACCATTGTGTCAAGTATGCGAATTACTGATGGCGATGGGAATTTTAAGGGTTCTTTTGCGGTGATTACGGATATCACGCGTCGTAAAAAAATGGAACTGGAACTTCAAACTGCATTTTCGAATATAAAGCAGCTGAAGGAACGCCTGGAGGTGGAAAACATATATTTGCGGGAGGAAATTGAGCTTAAATACAAACATGAGGGTATAGTTGGTAAATCTGATCGACTTAAATCTGTTTTGAGGCAGGTGGAGCAGGTTGCCGAAACAGACTCTACTGTACTCCTAATGGGTGAAACCGGTACCGGAAAAGAATTGATTGCCCGCATGATTCATAACTTAAGTCAGCGTAAAAGCATGACAATGGTTAAGGTAAACTGTGCAGCTTTGCCGCCAACCCTAATAGAAAGCGAATTGTTCGGTCGTGAAAAAGGCGCTTACACAGGGTCCCTGTCAAAACAGAAAGGTCGTTTTGAAATAGCCGATGGATCCACAATCTTTTTGGATGAAGTAGGAGAACTCCCTTTGGAATTGCAGGGAAAATTACTCCGGGTTCTTCAGGAGGGTGAATTCCAGCGGTTAGGAAGCTCTAAAACAATTTGCGTGGATGTGCGTGTAATTGCGGCTACCAACCATGATATCAGGAGTGCGGTATCCGAAGGAAAATTCAGGGAAGATCTCTATTACCGTTTAAATGTATTCCCAATTTTTGTACCATCCCTACGTGAGCGTTTGGAAGATATACCAATGTTAGTAAGAACATTCATCAGGGAGTTTGAAGAAAAAATGGGAAAAAGGATTGAGACAATCCGTCAAAAAAGTATGAAGTCTCTTCAATCCTATCATTGGCCTGGAAATATCAGGGAACTTAGGAATGTGATCGAACACGCCATGATAATCAGCAAAGGTGGAGTTCTCAATGTGCAGATTCCTAAGACACACAGTCCTATAATTGAACACATTGACCTGAGACTAGATTCCGTCGAAAGAAATCACATCATTAAAATATTGGAAAAAACAGGATGGCGAATTAAAGGCAAGAACGGTGCCGCGCAAATACTAGGGCTTAATCCATCTACTATGCATTCAAAGATGAAAAAATTAGGGGTAAGGCCTAATGATAAATCGGACGATATATCGTCCGATGGGCGATATGTCGATCTGTAACACTCTCCATCTTTTTTAGATACAATCCCTTCCTTTTATTAAATAACCTAAGTTATTATAATAACATACATCAATTTTCGAGCTGGTTTTTCTTCTTTGGCACGAATCATGAAGAACAATAGTAAAAAGACATTTTAATCATATGCAAAATAAACTAGATTATTCATTTTTATTAATAAGAATAAAGTTGTTTTTATATTGATTTTTATAAGAGCGATAATAATGGTTTCTGGAGAAAAGATAAAAAGGATTGAACGGAGATGGTTATTGCAACCGTAAGGATTGTTTTAATGCATAAGAAGAAAAAAGAGGCTTTGAAAATTTTGCACTCTGTAACAGAACTGACCCAATTTAAACCAGGCTGTATCAATTGCCATATATATCAGGATATGGAAAACGAGAATACAATTACCTTAGAAGAAATTTGGGAAACCAAATCTGACCTTGAACGCCACATACGTTCCGAACAGTACCGTAAAATTCTTGCAGTGATAGACATGTCAGACGAACAACCGGATATCAATTTTAATTGGATTTCACACACGTCAGGATTGGAGGTCGTTAAAGCTGTAAGGGAATAGTCTCCGAAGAGAAATTCAGTATGTTTGTGCTCCACAGCGAACAACCTTCTTATTTTTTTGAATAAATCTCTAAAGCGTTTTTCCAAATGTAACTAAAAAATAGTTTTTAAAGTTTTTCATATGAATTGAATATCTGCCAATTTTGATAATAGATATAACTCTGGAGGCATCGAATAAAAATGCTGAGCGTTGATAATGTTGAGCTTACATACAATGATGTTATTCTTGCAGTAAAAGGGATTTCCTTTAAAGTTCCAGAAGGCGAGATTGTTGCCTTACTTGGAGCAAATGGAGCAGGAAAAAGTACGGTATTGAAATCAATTTCTGGGGTATTAAAGTCACAGGACGGCAAAATTGAAAGTGGGAAAATAACGTATAAGGGTAAGAACCTTAAGGGAATAAGTGCGGAAAAGATAGTAAAAATGGGAATTTGTCAGGTTCCTGAGGGCAGGAGGACATTTTTCGATTTGACCTGCTACGAAAATTTAAGGGCAGGAGCATTTACTCGAAGAGATCGTAGAGGGGTTAAGGATGACATTGAGCAGATCTTAACTTATTTTCCTCCCTTAGTTAAGAGGTTAAACATCAGGGCGGGATATCTCAGTGGGGGTGAGCAACAAATGCTGGCCATTGGTCGTGCATTGATGAGTAGACCACAGCTTTTACTGCTCGATGAACCATCATTGGGATTAGCTCCACTTGCCGTGAAAGATATTTTTTCGATTATTAAGCGTATAAATGCTCAAATGTCTATCGCTATTTTGTTGGTTGAACAGAATGCAAATATGGCGCTGCAAATTGCTAAGCATGGCTACATTATGGAAAATGGAAGGATTGTCATGGATGATCCTTGTGAAAAGCTATTAAAAAATGAAGATGTTATGGAGTTTTATTTAGGTATCACAGAGGAAGGGGGTAAAAAAAGCTTTGCAGAAGTCAAGCACTATAAGAGAAGAAAAAGGTGGCTTTCATAAAGAATCCCTTGAGGTTGATGCTCAATTAGTTGTTGAGGGTTTAACCTTAAGCTTTGGTGGCCTAAATGCACTGTCAGATGTTAATTTTCGAGTAAATACAGGTGATATTTTCTCAATTATAGGCCCAAATGGAGCAGGAAAGACCTGTATTTTTAATTGCATAAGTGGACTTTATACACCCCAGAAAGGGAGGATTGTTTTTGAAGGGACTGAATTGCTCTCATTAAGTCCAGATAAAAGGGCTACTTTGGGTTTGGCCAGAACTTTTCAGAATATTGAATTATTCAAGAATATGAGTGTGTTGGATAATATACTGCTCGGAAGACATAATTTTCTGAATAGTGGCCTATTTTCAGGCGGTATATTTCTTGGAAAAACCAGCAAAGAAGAAATTGAAAACCGTCTAAAAGCTGAAGAAATAATAGATTTTTTAGAGATCGAATCAATTCGCAAAAAGGTTGTTGGAGAACTTGCCTATGGGCTTCAAAAAAGAGTGGAACTTGCAAGGGCTTTGGCCATGGATCCCAAACTCCTGCTCTTAGACGAGCCAGCCGCAGGTATGAACCTCGAAGAGACAGAAGATATTGTTAGATTTGTATTGGATGTTAATGATGAATTTGGAACAACTATCGTTTTGATTGAACATGACCTGAGGGTTATTATGGATATCTCAAAAAGGATAATTTGCCTTGATTTTGGTCAAAAGATTGCTGATGGATTGCCTGAAGAAATACAAACGAACCCAAAGGTCATTGAAGCATATCTCGGCGAAGAAGCATAAAAGAACTTGATTCATGCAAGCTGTAGGAGTTAACACATGGAAAACCTGACTATCCCCAAACTTTTAAGGGCCTCAGCTCATAAATTTGGAGAAAAAGTGGCTCTTAGAGAAAAAGATTTGGGCATTTGGCAAGATATTACCTGGCAGCAATACTATGAAAATGCAAAATATTCAGGGCTGGGGTTGCTATCTCTCGGATTGAAAAAAGGTCATAAGGTATCAGTGCTTTCTGAAAATAACCCTGAGTGGCTCTACGCTGACATAGGCGCACAATCGGTCGGGGGAATCGTAGTAGGGATTTATCCTACCAATGTTTCTTCACAGGTTGAATATATCTTGGACCATTCTCAGTCTGAATTCGTTATTGTCGGAGATCAGGAACAAACAGACAAGGTTATAGAAGTGAAAGATCGACTTCCTGAACTCAAAAAAATCATTGTAATTGATATGAAAGGGTTGAGAAAGTACAAAGACCCATTAATTATGAGTTTTGATGAGCTTTTGCACCTTGGTAGGACTGTAGACAAGAATAAAGCCACTTCTTTTGATGAACTGGTTGATAAAACTAGCCCGGCAGATACGGCGCTCATGGTATATACCTCCGGGACTACAGGAAAACCAAAAGGTGCTATGATCTCCCAGCGCAATGCCATCGCAAGTGCTCGAAATTTATTAGAAGCCACACCTCTCAAAGATAACGATACAATCGTTTCCTATCTGCCGCTTTGTCATATTGCTGAGCGAAGTTTTACAGTTCTTTATCCATTACTGGTCGGGGGGATCACCGTTAACTTCGCCGAGAGTATAGACACTATTCAGGATAACATCCGGGAAATTGCACCCACCGTTTTTTTCGCTGTTCCGAGAATCTGGGAAAAAATGCAATCTGGGCACGTTATGCGAATGCGTGACTCAACATGGCTTAAGCGATTGGTAGATCGCTGGTCTTTAGAAAAAGAGAGGCGTATTTTCGATATGCAGACGAATGGGAATAAAGTCAGTGCCATTTGGAAGCTCATAAAATCCATATGCTACTTAATACACGTCTACCCGCTGCAGAAGCACTTTGGGTTAAACAAAGTTTTATATGCTTACACAGGAGGGGCACCCACTCCTCCTGAAGTGGTCATTTTTTTCCATTGTCTGGGAATAAAAATTCGTAACCTCTACGGGTCAACTGAATGTACAGGGATCTGCAGTGTCCATCAGGGGGATGATATAAGAATCAATACAGTGGGTCCTCTTGCCCCCGGCGTGGAGTTAAAAATTTCCGAAGACGGTGAATTGATTTTTAAAACGGATGGTGTATTTCAGGGATATTATAGAGATCCGGATGCAACCGCTGAAGCAGTTAAAGATGGATGGTACTATTCCGGAGATGTGGGAGAAATGACAGAATTTGGTCATCTGAAAATTACAGATAGAAAAAAGGATATTATTATAACCTCTGGTGGAAAAAATATATCGCCCCAAGAAATTGAAAACGAATTCAAGGCGAGTCCGTATATTAAAGATGCCGTCGTAATTGGAGATGCAAGAAAGTATCTAACAGCATTGATTTTGATTGAATATGATAACGTGGGGAAATGGGCTGAAGACAATCGTATTGCTTATACTACCTTTAAAGATTTATCTCAAAAAAAACAAGTTATTGAAATGGTATCAAAAATAACAGATGACGTAAATAAAAAATTTGCTCAAGTCGAGACCATTAAAAAATTTACGGTTCTCGATAAGGAATTGGATCAGGATGATGATGAATTGACCGCGACACAAAAGGTTAGGAGAAGTATAGTCGAAAAGAAGTATAAAGATCTTATTGAGAAAATGTACTAGGCGCATTATTAGGAGGCAATTATGTTTTTTGATGGTCTTACAAATCTATGCCAGCTTACTCTAAGCGGGCTCGCGGTTGGGAGTATATATGCAGTTGTCGCCCTTGGATTTGTCATTCTTTTTAAGGCAACAGATATTTTCAATTTCGCTCAAGGGGAGTTAATGACCCTTGGCGCCTTTATGGGTTATTTTTTCATTGTTCAATTACATATCCCCATTATTTGGGCCTTTTTGCTTACTTTTGTTGCAACAGCTTTTATCGGTTTGGCCGTTGAGGAGTTGTTTTTTAGACCCATGGTAGGAGAACCTATCTTCTCGGTAATCATGGTGACAGTAGGATTGAGTACATTTTTGAAAGGGCTTATTGGTCTCTCCTGGGGTAGTTTTTATAAAAGATTTCCCCCCTTCGTTTCGGAGGATCCTATTCAATTAGCCGGCTTGGTGATATCTCCTGGACATATTGTCACTATAGTAGTTACTGGAATCCTAATCGTTATTTTTGCAGTCTTTTTCAAATTTTCATCTATGGGAATCGGCATGAGGGCTGTTGCAAATGATCAGGACGCCGCTCTACTTTCGGGAATCAGTGTGAGAAAAATTTTTGGAGCGGCTTGGATTATTTCAGGTGTTGTCGCTGGTATTGGAGGTATATTGCTAAGCAATATCACATATTTGCATCCAACATTGAGTGGCGTTGGCATAAAGGTATTCCCAGCCGTTGTATTAGGTGGTTTAGATAGTATTACGGGTGCAATTGTAGGGGGGCTTATAATTGGGATTCTGGAAAATATTGCCGGAGGATATCTAGGAGGTGATATAAAGGAAATTACCTCGTTTGTTATCTTAATTGCTATATTAATGATTAAACCTTATGGCCTGTTTGGAAAAGAGGAAATCGAGCGAGTTTAATGAGGGGGAGACACCATGAGAAGTGGGGATTATCATACAACTTATAAAGAGGAAATAGCAATACTTCAAACTTCATTTGTGAAGGTATGGGTAGGGCTTTTTATTGTTGCTCTAATTTCTTTCGTCTCGGTAGCTGATAATTATTTTATATACATAGTGAATCTATGTGCAATTGCAACCATTGGTTCTTTAGGCCTTAATATTCTGACTGGGCTAACAGGACAGATATCTATCGGCCATGCAGCTTTTCTGGCGATCGGCGCATATTCAAGTGCCATATTGGTTAAAAATGGCTTTCCATTATTATTGTCACTTCCTATCTCAGGCTTTATTGCCACTGCATGTGGTTTTGTGGTCGGAATACCTTCTTTGAGACTCAGAGGCTTATACTTGGCTATTACGACGTTTGCCTTTGGTTATATTGTGGAGCATGTAGCCAATATGTGGGTCAGCCTAACAAATGGCGCAAATGGAATGATGGTCCAACCTGCAAGTATTTTAGGAGTGAATTTTGATACTGATCGTAGCTTTTTCTTTCTAGTTTTTCCGATTACCATTCTGGCCGTTTTGTTTGGAAGAAATATGATAAGATCAAAAATGGGAAGGGCTTGGGTTGCAATAAGAGATAGAGATTTGGCGGCTGAAACGATGGGCATAGGTTTGTCCAGGTATAAGCTTTACGCGTTTGCTGTAAGTTCCTTTTATGCTGGTATTGCAGGTGCCCTATATGCTCATTATATGCAATTCATAGGCCCGACTCATTTCGAACTGTATCTCTCTGTTCAATATCTGGCCATGATTATTATTGGTGGCTTAGGTTCCATATTGGGTTCAATATTTGGAGCTGTTTTTATGACTATTTTACCAGAATTATTAAAGTACTTACCAGACATTTTTAGAGAGTCTTGGCCATTGATTATAGAAAGATTTGCTGACATAAATTTAATGCTCTACGGACTTATTATAATGCTTTTTGTCATAATCGAGCCTAAGGGGCTATATGGTATTTGGAATAATACAAAGGTTTATTGGAGGATGTGGCCTTATATGCACTAAAATGTTTTTTATTGTAACAGGCAAAAAAATGGAGCCCGGTTATCATTGGAAATTTGGAAACATTATAGGATCCTTGTTAAACTCTTTTTCATTTGTATCGAGTGTTTTTTGATAATCAGATGAATTTGGAACGATGGAATTAGATAGAGTTCCGTAAAATTAACTAAAAAAGTTTTTAAAAGAAAAACCTTATAAAAAAGTGAGAGCTCACAATATTTTGGGGGCATAATACAAACGCACTAAGTTAAGGAGGTAACAATGAAAAATCGAGTCGCCATCGTATCATTATTGTCATTCTTTCTAATAACGTTTTTAGGTATAGGAACGGTTATTGCCGGAGACAAGACACCGGGAGTAACAAAGGATGAAATCAAAATTGGTTGTATCTCTCCATTAACAGGTCAAATCGCTATGGTTGGAACTGCAATTGCCGAAGGAGCAAGGGATTATTATAACTATATAAATGAGAAAGGGGGTATTAACGGGAGAAAAATAAAATTTATAGCAGAGGATGGTAAATATGAACCGCCTACTGCAATGGCATGCCTAAAAAAACTTATTGCCAAGGATAAAATATTTGTCCTTAGTTCTTCATCCGGGACACCTATTACTGCAGCACTAACTGCTAGTATAGAGAGAGAAAAACTGCCTTCCTTTGCTACAATTTCGGCAGCCAGTATTTTTTATCCGAAGCCTCCTTCGCATCTCTTTTCATTCGGTCCGTATTATTCGGAGAATATGATTTTTAATATCGAATATATCCTATTTAATCTGAAAGAAAAATCTCCTAAAATCGCCTTTTTTTATCAGGATGACGAATTCGGAATAGAAGGCCTTACGGGTTTCAAAAAGGCAGCTGATAAATATAATCTTAATGTCGTGGCTATAGAAAAATATGGTAGGGGATCGATTGATATTAGCTCACAGGTTCACAAGTTAAAGGCCGCAAAACCGGATTACATTTTAGCATCAACTGTTCCTTCCACCTCAATTTTGCTTTTGAAAGAAGCAAGAAAAGTTGGCTTAAATATTCCCATAATTGCTCTTAATAATACAAGATTTGAACAAGTAATCAAAGTTGCTGGAGATGCTGCAGCAAATTTCTATACAGGTGAATACACTGCCCTCCCAGGCGACGAATGTCCGGGCATGAAAAGACTTATGGAGATTTGGTATAAAAATAATCCTCCCGATACTCTTCCGGCTCGATATTATATTCTTTCCCAAGTTTGTGCCATGATAATTGTAGAAGGAATAGAAATGTGCGGAGATGATTTAACGAGGGAGAATTTCGTACGTCAAGTTGAATCAATAAAAAACTTTGACACTGGCGGTATTACAGGAAAAATATCTTACTCAAAGAATGATCACTGCCCTTTATCGGAAATGTGTCTGGTTAGAGCAAACCCAAAAACGAACAGATACGAAACAATTAGCGATTGGGGATTGAACAGATTAAAAATGAGGAATAACTGATTTTTTTTGAGTTCTTATAAGACTGGTACCCTTTTTATTAGTAGAGGGAGAATGAAAGAATGCGCTTCAAAGAAACACTCGACCAGTTGGAGGAGAGACGCAAAAGATTTCTCCAGATGGGCGGACCTGAAAAGGTAAAAAGGCAGCATGACAGGGGGTGGCTTACTGCCAGGGAGCGCATTGAAAAGCTTCTGGATCCAGGTTCTTTCATGG